>JBHPGR010000066.1:0-2034 GCA_042570405.1 Candidatus Omnitrophota bacterium | reverse complement strand
TGCCTGCCTATCGATCTCTTTTGCTAAGCGCAGGCTGTCCACCGAATGTATTAAGTCAAAGATCCTTACTGCATCCCTTACCTTATTAGTCTGCAGGTGGCCGACCATGTGCCACTTTATTCGTTGTTCGTTGTTCGTTGTTCGTATCTCGTAAAACTTAGGAAGCGCCTCCTGGATCCTGCTCTCTCCAAAATCTGCCATTCCCAAGGAAAGAACACTTTTGATATCCCCGACGTTCCTACCCTTACTAACAGCTACGATCTTTATTCCTGCGGGATCCCTCTTGCCCCTTGAGCAGGCAATAAGGATGCGTTCATTAAGTTTTTCAATATTGCCATCGATCATGCTCTTAAATTAATTATTATACACAATAAAAGCGCTCAATCAAGAAGCTAAAAGTATTCCTCGTATACCTCCTTAACCTTGTTTATCGCTCTCTGAACAGGATTTCGGCTGGCTTGGATCGGAACGCATGAACTTGCCCCCTCAGGGCGAAGCGCAAGCAGCACTGCTCCCAGACACGTAAGATAGTTAATGTATTTGTGGCCGGTAAACTCCTGCTCCTTATTGACAACGGCGAGCATCTCGGCATCCTGGATCCGGGCAAGCCTGCAGGTGACCCCAAGGGTATTCTCTAAAGCCTCCAGGAATCCCTCCAATAGCGCCGCCCTTCCCGCAACTGTGACGCTATGGACCTTTCCGCAAGGAGTTACCTTCTCAATAGACTTTTTTATAGCATCGCAGATCCTCTTGGCCTCTACAGTGACTATTCCCGGCACCGGGCTGACATCTATCGGCGCGTAAAGGCCGCCCTTCTTCACCAGGATCTCAGATTTAGCGCATGGCTTATGATCAGCGCCTACGACACCATGCGACCTCTTCACGTCTTCAGCTAATTCAGGCGTTATCTCAAGCGCATGCGAAAGCACAGAAGTGACCATCTGGCCGCCTATCGGCAGAACCTCGATATGCGCGGTTACGCCGTCTCTTGTGATCAAAAGTTCGCTCACCTCGCTGCCGAGATCACAGATCACGTTTATCCCCGGCAAAGGGCCTCTTTCGGCGATGATCCTCTCAGTAGCCATCCCGCTGAAATAAACATCCCTTAATTCGAATCCTGCCTGATTGATAGAATGCTCTAGCGCCTGAACGCTGGCCAGGCGCGCCGAGACCAGGTAAAGCTGGACCTCCAGCCTGTGGCTGTAAAGCCCCAAAGGATTCAAGACCCCTCTCTTGGAATCTATGCCGTAGCTCAAGGGGATCTCATGCATCAACTCCTCCTCGAGCTTAACCCCTAATATCCGCGCCTGCCGGTTGACCTTGCGCAGATCCCCTGCGCCGATCAACTTATTTCCCCGCTCTGTAAGCGGGATCACCGCGCTGCTTCTTCTGGTAAAGATCTCATCACCCGAGACTGCGGCGTAAACTGATCTTATGCGTACTTTTGATTTTTCACTTAAGTTCTCCAGGACCTGGCTTACCGCTTTTGATAATTGTCCGGAGTCTACTACAGAGCCCTTCTTTACTCCGCCGGAGATCACGCTATCGGCGTAAATGCGAAAGATCTTCCCTGCCCGCATAACTACCAGCGTGGCGGCGATCTTACTTGACCCTACATCTATTGTGCAGATGTGGCTACTTAGCATTTTTTAGTTTGATTACCGGCTCGCTAAACCTCAAGTCGATGTATCTGATATTCTCTATCTCGTTCTTAAGGGAAGCTAAGCAATCCCCCAGGATATCCAATCTCTTTTCGATTTCCTGATCAGCGATCTTAACCTGGATTCCTCCTGCCAATACCAGAACCGTCTTCTCCGGGGAAGCGGCCTTAATAGACTTCAGCCTGAAATTCCTTAACCTTCTGCGCTCTTTAAATCCGTCGATGATACGCATGGCAAGTTCCAGCTCTTTGACCCTGTATCTTCTACCCGGCTTTGGACCAAAGACCTTCGTTTCAAGCCCAAGTATGACCGGTAAGGCGCTATCCTGGCCTATGCTCCTGGTAGGGGAAAAGAATACGTAATCGCTGTCTAC
>JBHPGR010000065.1:0-2452 GCA_042570405.1 Candidatus Omnitrophota bacterium | reverse complement strand
ATAAGTTAAAGTTGGGTAAGAGGAGCCTGGTTTTTGTAGAAGCGCCGATGGTGCATTGGCCGGACAGTATGTTTAGCTATTGCCCGGAGGAAGAGCTTTTAATGCCTAATGATGCCTTTGGCCAGCACTACGCTACAGAAGAACGTTTTGCCGATCAGGTCGATCAGGAAGCGTTGATGGAGGAGGCGAAGAAATACTATGCCAATATCCTTTGGCCGCTGGGCCCGGTGATCCTGAGGAAGATCGAGGAAGTAGTCAAGATGAATATCCCGATAAAGATGATCGCTCCCAGCCACGGTTTGATCTGGCGATGCGATCCGCTGGATATTGTCAAGACCTACGCAGAGTGGGCTAAGGGAGAGGTTAAGCCTAAGGCGGTGGTGGCATACGAGACGATGTGGGGCGCAACCGCTAAGATGGCGCAGGAGATCTGCCGCGGCATAAAAGCCGGCGGGGCTGAGGTAAAGATCTTTGATATAAATGAATCAGACCGTACTGATATCGTCACCGAGATGTTCGATTGCAAAGGGTTTGTTATCGGTTCCTCCACCCACGACAATGATATGTTGCCTAATATCTCCGGACTCCTGGAATTATTAAAAGGATTTAAAGCGAAAGGCAGGATCGCCTCTGCATTCGGCTCCTATGGTTGGGCAGGGGGAGCGGTAAAAGAGATCGAGGGCGTGTTTAAGGAAGCGGGGATCCCGCTTGCGCAAGAATCATTATCCGTTCAATACGTTCCCGATACAGAAGAGATCAAGCGCTGTTATGAATTCGGAAGAGATTTTGCTAACCGTTTAAAGTAGGAGGTCGAGATGGATACTTTTGTCTGCGGAAAGTGCGGTTATCTTGCTTTTGGCCAGGCGCCTGATAGTTGCCCGGTATGCGGGGCGCCAAAACAGGCATTTGCTCTTGATGCTGGTGCGATAAAGAAACCCGCCGACCCTAATAATCTTACTGAGGGGGATAAGAAACACATCCCGGTGATTAAGATCGTCAGGCAGTGCGGTTTAGCCGGGCCGGGATGCGTTGATGCTCATATCAAGGTCGGTGAAATCCTGCATGTGACGGAAGCGAAGCATTATATAATGTACATTGATGTCTACCTGGATAATGCTTTCATCGCACGTTACCACATCGAGCCGGATAAGCTCAATCCGATCTTAGGGATACACATTAAAGGGGCGACAGGAAAGTTATTGGCCTTAGAGAATTGCAACATCCATGGCCGCTGGGTGGCTGAAGCCCAGATCTGATGGCGAAGATTACGCCGGAGATAATCCAGTTTTTTCATGGGCAGGGGTTTGTGATCGTTTCTACGGTTGATAGGGACGGTAGTCCACACAGCTCCTGTAAAGGCATCGTTGAGATCAATGAAGGCGGGAAAGTTTACCTGCTGGATCTGTATAGAGAAAGGACCCTGGGCAATCTGAAGATCAACCCGCAGATAAGTATTACTGCGGTGGATGAGCATAAGTTTCGTGGGTATAGCCTAAAGGGCAGGGCAAAGGAGTTTTCCGGGGCAGAGCTGCCCGCGCATCTTCTGCGCGCCTGGGAGGAGAGGATCACCGGCCGTCTGACACAGCGGCTGCTGCGTAATATACATGAAGAGAAGGGCCATCCCAGGCATCCGGAGGCGCTATTACCCAAACCGGAATATTTGATCGAGATGGAAGTAGAAAGCATAGTAGATCTGACGCCGCATCATTTAAAATAGGAGGTAGGAAATGGCAGGTTTAAAGGGAACAAAGACAGAGCAGAATCTTTTAGCATCCTTTGCCGGGGAGTCTCAGGCAAGGAACCGCTACACCTATTTTGCTTCTGTTGCTAAGAAGGCGGGCCTCGAGCAGATATCGGCGATATTCCTGGAGACTGCGGATAATGAAAAGGAGCACGCCAAAAGGTTCTTTAAGCTGTTAAAGGGCGGGGAGGTAGAGATCACTGCCAGTTATCCGGCAGGGGTCATAGGAGATACTTCCGCTAATCTGGAGGCATCCGCTGCCGGGGAGAATATGGAGTGGACCAAGCTTTATAAGGATGCGGAAGAAACGGCAAGGAAAGAGGGTTTTGCCCAGATCGCCGATCAGTTTAAGGAGATCGCAGAGGTAGAGGAGGAGCATGAGAAGCGCTACAGGAAGCTGCTTGAGAATATAAAAGAGGGCAAGGTATTTAAGAAGGATAAAGCGGTGAAATGGAAGTGCCGCAATTGCGGATACGTCCATGAAGGGAAGGAAGCGCCTGATGAATGCCCGGCCTGCGCCCATCCGCAGAGTTATTACGAAATACTTTGTGAGAATTATTAAGATAAGAGTGTTATTATGTATGTATTAGGGATAAACGCAAGTCCGAGGATCGGCGGCAACACCGATCTCCTGCTGGATCAGGCCCTTAAGGGAGCGGCAAATAAGGGCGCTAAGACGGAAAAAGTGATGCTTAACAGCCTTAAATTTTC
>JBHPGR010000064.1:0-2464 GCA_042570405.1 Candidatus Omnitrophota bacterium | reverse complement strand
TTGGCTCTACGCGCGGGTCGGCGGTATAGATCCCTGCGACATCAGTGTATATCTGGCATTCGCCGGCACCAAGCGACTTGGCCAGGGCTACGGCGGAGAGGTCCGAACCTCCCCTGCCTAATGTGGTGATATCCTGGTTTAAGGTGACCCCCTGGAATCCGGCGACGATCACGATCTTGCCGAGCCGCAACTCCTCTTTTATCTTAGTCGTGTTTATTCTCTTGATCCTGGCCATGGTATGCCTGGTATCTGTGATGATCCCGACCTGGGCGCCGGTAAATGAGATCGCCTCATAACCCAGCTTATGAATAGCCATGGCAAGCAGCGCCACTGAGATCTGCTCGCCGGTTGAAAGCAGCATATCCATCTCGCGCTCGGATGGCTGGCTGTGGATTGAGCTGGCCAGTCTGACCAATTCATCGGTAGTGTCCCCGAGCGCTGAGACTACTACGACCAGGTCGTATCCCCTTTTCCTGAAAGCAACTACCCGCCTTGCCACGCGTTGGATCCGCATGACATTTGCCACGGATGAGCCGCCGAATTTTTGCACCAGTAGCCCTTTATGCATTATTTCTCCTTTTGCGAAAGATTACCGGCAATACCTGCGAAACCATGAAACCGGATAATACCAGCAGGATCACCGCCACGGCTAAGAGTACATAATCTTGTTGCTTGAAGTAATTTACCAGCTGAAATACCAGCGCCGCTATTGTCGTGGAGAGCATAAAAAACGCAGGCCAGAGCGTAAACCTGGCATTCTTCTTCTTTGTGATCAGCCAGCAGCTGAGGACAAACAGGGCAAGTGCGGCCACCAGCTGGTTGGAGGCCCCGAAGGCCGGCCAGATCTTGTTCCACTTACCGCTTAAAGCCAGCCAGCCGCTGACGGCGACTATAAAGAAAGTAGAAATAAAACGGTTCTTGATCTTAAAGAGCTCCTCGGTTATATAGCGTGAGATCCTGGTAGCGGTATCGAGGGTCGTAAGGATAAACGCATTAAGTATGATTATCGCAAGCGCCCCCCCGTATCCTCCCAAAAGCCCTGAAGTTATCCTGCCATAGCCCCTGCCAAAAAGGTCTATCGGCCCGGCTTGCTTTAAGATTCCTGCCAGGTCGTCCCCGGGACGAAAGAGTATCGCCACCGCCACTATCGCCAGTATCGCTACCAGCCCTTCTGCGACCATCCCGCCGTAGCCGATCCTTTTAGCGTGAGCCTCATTAGCGATCTGTTTGGAGGAGGTGCCGCTGGCGATCAGGGTATGAAATCCTGAAACCGCTCCGCAGGCAACTGTAATAAAGAGCATCGGCCAGAGAGCCCCCTGTTTTGCGCTCCACCCGATGTAGGCCGGCATAGTTATTACCGGCCGGAAGAGCACGATACTTAGATACCCGGCTCCTACGCCGATGAATAAAAGGAAACTCGCCAGATAATCCCTTGGCTGTAAGAGGATATTTACCGGCATCACCGAGGCAATATAGGCATATATGAATAGTATAAGCAGCCAGATCTTTATATTGCCGGTTATCGGAAACTGATTACCCAGTAATATCAGGCCGGCCAACATTGCAAGGCCTAATACCGTGACCAGCGTGAGATTAGCCCTGCGGTTGTAAAGCAGGTATCCGGTCAGCATCGCCACGGGTATCAGTCCCAGGGAAGGCGCGACCACTTTCGGATCCTTTACAAAAGTATTGGCGCATAGCCAGGCAAAAACAGCGATCACCAGGATCAATGCCAACCAGATAAAGAGCGCGAAGATCACCTTAGCCTTGCGTGAGACAGCAGAAGCAGCAATATCGGCAATCGATGAACCTCCCTCGCGCAGAGAAGTGACCAGGGAACCGAAATCATGGACTCCACCGATAAATATCGTACCCAGGACTACCCAGACGACCGCCGGGGCCCATCCCCAGATCATCACCGCGATCACCGGTCCGATGATCGGTCCGGCTCCGGCGATGGAAGCAAAATGATGCCCGAAGAGGACCAGCCAGTTCTTGGCCGGGACGAAATCAACGCTGTCAAACTTTCTGAATGCCGGAGTGGAGCGCTTTGGATCGATTTGCCAGAGCAGCTCTAAGTTTTTAGCGTAAAATTTATAACCCAGAAAAAAGAGAACTGCAGCTATGATTATGATCGCTAGGGAGCTCATCTCTTTGTAAAGTACCCCATCAGTTCATGTCCCTGGTCAAAGATAAGATCAGAATCTTTGGCCTCCTTTTCGCTAAAACCAGCAAAGCCCCTCCCTTCGATTCCCTCGCCGAATATCCCGAAGAGCACAGGGTCACTGGTGTGTGTCCTTAAAGAGAGCGGTGTGGCATGGTCCGGGAGGACCAGGATCCGGAAGTCTTTCCTTTCTTTGAAGGCGCCAAGGATCTTACCGACGATAAAGTGGTCAAAGCGCTCGATCGCGGTGATCTTCTCCCGCATATCCCCGTTATGCCCCGCTTCGTCAGGAGCCTCGAC
>JBHPGR010000063.1:0-2574 GCA_042570405.1 Candidatus Omnitrophota bacterium | reverse complement strand
GCACTAATGAGCCTGGGTAATTAGTGGGTGGAGAGTGTGCCTCATTACCATAGAGTTTAAGTGTCCCGTAATTAGAGAAGGTGCCTGAGACAGTGAGGGCAAACCCAGCCGTAGCTACGGTGCCTTGAGTGATGGTGAAGTTATCACCGGCGGCAAAGGCAGAGAGCAAGGTAGCAGCATCACCTGCCTTATCAACATCTACTATTGAGGAGAAGGTGCCGGCAGTCTTTTCTATTGTTTGTGGGTCTGATCCGGTAAACTCTAAAGTAAGATTCCCTCCGCCTAAGGTATTGGCAGAGGATTGCAGGAAAGCATCTGAGACAGTGATGGTATAAGCTGAAGCAGGATTTGAGATCGTCCCCCCTGAGAAGGTAAAGCCTCCTGCTGCAAAACCGCTTGAGAGTGTTAAGCTTGATCCCTGATTCTTTACAAAGGAGGTGCATGTCAGGCTTGGGGCATTGAGGGTCTGTGTGCTGCTTGTACGATCAAGGGTAAAGGTACCCAGAGCCGGGAAAGTAGATGAGCTGCTTACGGTAACATTAGCTAAAGCATTAAAACTTGGTGTAGCGGCGCTAGCCAAAGAAGAACCGGCACTGTTGGTGAAATCTCCTGCGCTGTTACCATAGTTATTGAAGTCAAAGGCGCTGCAGCTTGGCATATCAACGCTGCCGCCATCGGCATTGGTAAAGCTTCCGCCCATAGTCCAAGAAGTAAGGTTGCTGGAAGTGATCGTGCCGCTGTTAGTAAAGGTTCCGTCAACTGAGACAGACCAGTCTCCGGCAGCGCTCACGGTGATCTCGCCGTTGTTAGTCAAACTATAGGCAGGATTACCCCAAGTATTATTCAGCGTGACCGTGTCCAAAGGCAGGGTAGTTCCGCTGGCAATGGTCAGGGTAAGATAAGCCCCCTTATAGAAATCACGGTTAATAGTAACCGGATCAAAAAAGGTGATAGTCGAAGCGTCAACCGAACTGCTAGCGCCTGCGCTCCCACCAAGGGCTAGGGTGATACCTGTGAGCGGGAGAAAAGTAGATGTGCCGCTGACGATAAAACTTCCTGATGTAGCGAAAGAGGGGTCAGCTGCGGCAGTAAAACTAGCGCCGGAGCTGTTGGTAAAGCCAACTGTGCTGCTATTGCCGTAGGTATCAAAATCAAAAGCGGTGCAGCTTGACATATTAACAACGCCGCCATCGGCATTGATAAAGTTGCCATTCATATCCCAGGAGGTGAGGCTGGTTGCAGTGATTGTGCCGTAATTGGTAAAGGTCCCGTCAACTGAAACAGACCAGCTGGTATCACTTACGGTGATGGCGCCCTCATTGATCAAACTATAGGCAGGATTACCCCAAATATTATTCAGCGTGACCGTGCCCAAAGGCAGGGTAGTTCCGCTGGCAATGGTCAGGGTAAGATAAGCACCAACGTCGGGTGTACAATTAATCGTCACCGGATCAACAAAGGTTATACCCGGAGCGTCAATCGAACTGCTAACGCCTGAGCTCCCATCAATGGCCAGGATGACATCTGTGTCGGGGGACAAGGTAGATTCACTGTCGATGACAAAACCTGCCCCTAAATTGAAGGTTGGGTTAGCGTCGGCGGTAAAACTAGCTCCGGAGCTATTGGTAAAGTGTCCTTTGCCGTTACCGTAGCTATCAAAGTCAAAACTGGCGCAGCTTGACATATCCACTTCACCGCCATCGGCATTGGTAAAGTTTCCGTTCATATCCCAGGAGGTAAGGCTGGTAGCGGTGATAGTGCCGCTATTGGTAAAGGTCCCGTCAATTGAAAGAGACCAGCTGGTATCACTTACGGTGATGGCGCCCTCATTGATCAAACTGTATGCCTCACTATTATTACTGAGGGTAACTGTGTCCAAGGGCAGGGTGGTTCCGCTGGCAATGGTGACAGAATAAGGAGCACCATAATTGCATGTCCGGTTAATCGTCACCGGATCGATAAAGGTTATGTTTGGAGCATTAACGGTAGCGTCGATGCGTGAACCTCCATCCAGGTGTAGGGTGACATCGGTAGCGGGAAGAAAAGTAGATGTGCCGCTAACGATAAAATTTCCCTCTATATTGAAAACGGGGTTAGAATCGGCAGTAAAACTAGCTCCGGAGCTGTTGGTAAAGCTACCTTTGCTACTCCATTCTTCGTAGAGATTAAAATCAAAAGTAGTGCAGCTGGGCATATTAATAATACCGGTCGCGCCATTGGTAAAATCTCCGGTCATTGTCCAAGAGGTAATATCAAGAGCAGTGATTGTGCCGTTATTGGTAAAAGCCTCAACCGAAGTAGACCAACTTGCATCACTCACCGTAATAGTACCGTTATTGGTCAAAAAGTAAAGATTGCTATGGTAGGTATTAAACAGAGTGACCGTGCCTAAAGGCAAATTAGTCCCGTTGGCAATGGTAAGACCGATATTAGCATATCTAAGGAATGAGCGATTGAGAATAACGCTATTAAAGGTAATCCCAGAAGCGTCTATACTGGTATCGGCGCCATAGCCGCCGTCAAAGGTAATCGTGCCGCCATTGGCATCAAAAGTAGGTGAACTGGCAGTAGTAA
>JBHPGR010000062.1:0-2647 GCA_042570405.1 Candidatus Omnitrophota bacterium | reverse complement strand
CTGGGAGGAGAAGATATTCAAGGGGAGGGTCATCTACTCAGTAAGGGCTCAAGGCCCGGGCGGGTATCTCAATGCCTTCAGTCAAAAGGCAGCCTCGGCGATCATGTACTGGATGAAGTTTAAGCCGGTTGAGAAACCGATGGTAAGGTGGAAGTGGAAGGTAACACAGTTTCCGAAGGCAAGGCTGGGAGCCAAGGGTGACGGCAGCTGGGTCGAGGTGGATGATTATGCGGCCAGATTTTATGTCATCTTTCCAAAGTTTCCTTTTTACCGCCTGGATTCCCTGGAATATGTCTGGGCAAAGGACCTGCCGGAGGGAAAGATCATTACCAATCCGGATTTCAAGAATTTGAAGATCATAGTCGTTGAGTCCGGCAAGAAGCATCTGGGGAGGTGGGTCGATGAGGAGAGGAACGTGCTTGATGATTTTAAAAAGGCATTCGGGAGGATGCCTGGAAGGGCGGGTGCGATCGCGATCATGACCGACGCAGACAATACGCAGAGCAGCGCTGAGGCGCAATACGACGAAATCGAGGTGGGATATGAAAACGAATAAAAGATCTAAGAAATACCTGGGGACTTCCTTTCAAAAAAGGTTATTGATCCTGGTTTTTGTCTCGTCGGCTGTGCCGGCGCTGATAGTGGCCATGTGCATGTATTACATGATATTTAATCTTTTTGCGAGGCAACTTTTTATACCGGAGGTGATCGCCTTCCATCTTATGCCGGTGCTTAAACAAGTTACTGCAGTGATAATCATCGTCCTTCCGGCAGCGCTGTTTCTGATCTGGATCTATGCGTTAAATTTATCGCACAGGATCTCCGGGCCCGTCTTGAGGCTTGAGCGTGAGCTGCACGAGAGGATCACCGGGATAAAGTCAGGGCCGATAGAGTTACGCGAAGAGGATGAGTTAAAGAGTGTCTCTATTAAGTTAAACCGCTTATTGAGAAAATGGAAGATAAGGTAAAGCGGCTGCGCCGGGAGATGGCAAGGTCAGGCCTTTACGAGAAGGACCTGTTGGAGCGATTCATCAGGTCGCAAGGACCGGGCGGACAGAACGTAAATAAGACCTCAACCTGTGTGTATCTTAAGCATATTCCCACCGGCATAGAGGTAAAGTGTCAGCAGGAACGGTCACAGCCTTCAAATAGATACAGTGCCCGGAGGCTTCTGCTTAAAAGAATCGAAGAGCGAAAGCAAAAAAAGTTACTACTTAAGCGGCAGCGCCGGGAAAAAATAAAACGTCAGAAAAGAAAGCGCCCTAAAAGGGTAAAAGAGCGCATCTTAGAGACAAAGCGCAGGCGTTCAGAGAAGAAGAAGCTTCGCTTTAGGGTGCGCGAAGAGGAGTTTTAGGAAGAAGGGGGGGAGAGAAATGAAGGCATTTTTGGCAGGATTGCTTTTTTTGGTGGCAGTTTCAGCCTTTGCAGCGCTGGGGGTTTTGATTTACCCGCTGCTTCTGGTTTTAGCAGTTTTTTTGCGCATGATCTTAGCATTTTTGCTGGTGATCTTGGCGGTCTGGCTGCTGGGAAAGTTCATAATCTTCGTCTGGGAGAAGCTAAAGTAGCAATTTGGAGAAAAAGATTGACAATCCTTGTATTTGTGTATAATAATAATTGATCATGCAGAATACTTTGAAGGCTCCAGGCCAGAATATAAGGACAGAGAAGTTGATCCAGAAGGTAAAGAAGGAGAAAGCCTTTGGTTTCCAACTTTTACTTGATCTTTATGAAGTAAAACCAGGCGCCTGCGGGGATCTTTCGCTCTGTTATAAATTTCTTGATGAAATCGTCGGGTACCTGGGTATGGAGAAGCAGGCGCCGCCGAATATTTTTTTTACCGATGCCTCGCGCTTCCCGGATAAGGCAGGACTCTCGGGATGGGCGCCGTTGGTCGAGAGCTCGATCGTTATCCATACGTTAAGTGTAACGAATTTTATCTCCGTCGATGTCTACTGCTGTAAGGAATTTGACACCGGTAAGGCCAAGTCATTTACCCGCAGATTCTTCTCTCCAAAGCGCATGGATGAGCAGTTCATACTGCGCGGAACCGACTATTATAAATAAAAGCAGATTTAATAATCCGGTGGGCGCGTTAAAGTCCTAAGAGGCTTTCCGGATAGTTCCGATAGCGGGGAGTTTCCCTCCCGGTGGCCTTTATCCCGGGAGTGCTGCTGGTAACATTGGTATCTGGGCGCTGAGGAAGGGACAGATGAAGATCATCAATGAGAAGATCAGCCTGAATACCCGCGGCAATCCGGACTTGATCAATATCACCAGTAAGCTCTCCGGGATCCTCAAGGCCTCGGGTTTAAAGAAGGGGAGCCTTACCGTATTCGTGGTCGGTTCGACTGCTGCGATCACCAGCTTTGAATATGAGCCGGGGCTGGCCAGTGATATGCGCCAGGCCTATGAGAGAATCGCGCCCCTTAAGGAGCACTACCAGCATGACCAGACTTGGGGGGATGCCAATGGTTTCAGCCACATCCGGGCCGCTATCCAGGGGCCGTCTCTTACCGTTCCCTTTGATAAGGGTAGCCTTCTTTTGGGGACCTGGCAGCAGGTGGTACTGGCCGATTTTGACAACCGGCCGAGGCAGCGCAGCGTGATCGTACAGCTCTTGGGAGAATAGTATGAATCTATTGACTAA
>JBHPGR010000061.1:0-2702 GCA_042570405.1 Candidatus Omnitrophota bacterium | reverse complement strand
TGTCAGGATCACGCCTGCAGCTGATTTTTTCCAGAATATGAGCCTAAGCAAAGAAGTAGCTGAAAATCATCAGCTCTACCTAAAGAGGAAGGAGTTCTATAAATCTTTCGGATACGATATTGATAGGGAGCGTAAGTTTATCCTGGATAAGGCGCAGCCGATCTTTGGGGATATCCTGGAGGTAGGCACCGGCAAGGGGCATTTTGCGCTTGCCCTGGCCCAGGAGGGGTACCGTTTTATGAGTATTGATATCTCTGAGGAGGAGCAGAAGTATGCCAAGCTGAACCTGGAGTATTTCGGGTTCAAGGACTTGATAGATTTTAAGATTGAGAACGCAGAACAGATGAGCTTTCAGGATAAGAGCTTTGATATTATTTTTTCCATAAATACCATTCACCACCTTAATAATCCTTACAAGGTGATTGACGAATTGGCAAGGATAGTATCATTTGAGGGGAAGATAGTTCTGTCTGATTTTACCGGTGAGGGGCTGAAATTGATGGATAAGATTCATGAATCCGAAGGCAGAAAGCACCAGGCAGGCAAGGTCAGCCTTGCCGATATAGAAAAATATCTTCTCTCCAGGGGTTTTACCGTAGAGAAGGATAAGGATAAGTTTCAGCAGGTGCTTGTAGCCCGCCATATACTCTTTTGAGGCGGTTTCGCTCCGGGGAATAAAGCTTGACTTTTGCGGGATTTGGGGTATACTTAAGTCAAGTTGTAAGAGGTAAGTAAGAGGTGTAGATGTTTTAGACCGAAAGGGAAGAATATCAACCTTTCGGTTTTTTTCTAACCATTATTTACTATCTACAAAAAATCTTAAGGGAAGGAGGTAGTAAGTAATGGTAAAAGGAAAAGTAAAGTGGTTCAATGACCGTAAAGGATACGGTTTTATCACTCCTGAGTCAGGCGAGGCTGATGTATTCGTACATCACAGCGCGATCCAGGGTGATGGTTTCAAGAGCTTAGCCGAAGGCGCCGAAGTCGAATTCGAAGTCGAAGACGGACCAAAGGGTAAGCAGGCTACGAACGTTGTAAAGTCGTAACCTAAAAATGACCGGCCCGGCATGTTGCCGGGCCGTTTTTAAACAAGGAGAACAAATGCATAAAGGCAAGATAAAAAAGATAGTCCGTGACAGAGGTTTCGGATTTATCAGCGATACAGACGGCAGAGAAGTATTCTTTCACCGCAGCGGCGTACTTGATGAAAAATTTGATTCTTTAACCGAGGATCAAGAAGTCTCATTTGAGGTGGAACAGGCTGAAAAAGGCCCTCGCGCGATCAACGTTGCCGTAGCCGGATAGTCCGGAAAGGATAGTTTTAACGTAAGTAACCCAGGTAAGAATATTGCCTGGGTTATTTATTTGGGATTTCACTTGGGATTTTTGGTTTATTGAGGTATAATTACTTCCTATGCTGCAACTTAGCGTTGATTGGTTAGTATATAGCGTATTCGGGATGGATCCTGAGGCGCGGATCTCAGGGGTGATAAATTTCTTTATTTATGACTCCGTTAAGATCCTGCTGCTTCTGGGGTTGATGATCTCGGTGATCGGCTTCCTGCGCACCTTTATCCCGCCGCAAAGAATAAGGGAGTGGATCCTTAAGAAGAAGGCATTCGGAAATCTCTTTGCTTCGCTCTTCGGCGTAATCACGCCCTTTTGTTCATGCTCTTCGATACCGATCTTCATGGGATTTTTGGGGGCGAACGTCCCCTTAGGGGTGACTTTTTCCTTCTTGATCACCTCGCCCCTGGTCAACGAGTATTTAGTAGTGGTGATGTTCGGGTTCTTCGGCTGGAAGATCACTCTTCTGTACGTACTCTGCGGGGTTTTGATCGGGGTGATCGCCGGGATGATCCTTGGGAGGATGAGGCTTGAAAAATACATCTCAGTGGATATGCGCGCTGCCTCGCTCTGGAGCGGAGAGGCTGATTTTACCAGTATGAAGCAGAGGGTGGCTTTTGGGTTGAATGAGGCCAAATCGATAATCAAGAGGCTCTGGATTTGGATATTGATCGCAATCGGTATCGGGGCGGTGATCCACAATTTTGTGCCGCAGCAGACGATCCAGGGGATCATTGACAGGACCGGGGTATTCTCCGTGCCGCTGGCGACTTTATTGGGTGTTCCGATGTACGGAAGCTGTGTTGCGATCGTGCCGATTGCTGTGGTCCTCTTTAATAAAGGGGTGCCATTAGGCGCTGCACTCGCCTTTATGATGGCCACAGCTGCTCTTAGCCTGCCTGAGGCAATAATGCTGAAGCGGGCGATGAAGCTGAAGCTGATCCTGATATTCTTCGGGATCACCACCATCGGAATCATATTTATCGGATATCTCTTTAACCTGTTGCAGAGGGCTTTAATCTAGGGAAGGCAAAGATATGCAAATGGCGATCGGTCTAAGTTTTCCGGGTACATTGAAGGATGAGTCGGTGATCTGCTATCTTTGTAAGAATTTTAATCTTGAGGTAGTGATCATCGAGGCTTCATTTTCAATGTCAGACGGCTGGGCAATCCTGAAGCTGCTCGGGGAAGAGCAAGAGTCCCAACGCGCCTTGGATTATCTGGTAGGCAGGGGGATAAAGATCCAGGAGATAAGAAAAGAGGATAAGTAGGAGGAAAGATGTTCAGGGAGAAGATCAAGGTTTTAGATTGCACGGTAAGAGACGGCGGATTGATAAACAACCACGATTTTGACC
>JBHPGR010000060.1:0-3008 GCA_042570405.1 Candidatus Omnitrophota bacterium | reverse complement strand
ATGTAAGGCACCAGCCAATCGCAAGGATAGTATGACTTGCTTAGATCTTTTACTGACCGTTTCCTGATCCGCTCCGGTACCCCTGCGAATCTTGGCTCTAACGGCGTATCCCTCCCGGTATCGTGCTCTTCTTTATACAACGAAGGCACATACACTCCCTCAATACGACAGAGCTCCTTTAGGATCTCCTCCTTACTCAATCTTCCCGACTTAAAGGGCTCTTTATTCTTTCTAAAACTCTCGACTATCTCTGGCAGCGCCTCCTCAGCCTCTCCGATCACAAATAGATCGAAGAACTCATGCATCGGTTCCGGGTTCATCGCGCTCGGTCCTCCGGCGATCACCAAGGGATAGCTGTGGTCCCGGCCTGCTGATGTTAAGGGCAATCCGCCCAGATCAAGAAGATTCAACGCATTGGTATAGCTTAGCTCATACCCTAAGGAAAAACCCAGAATATCAAACTCCCTCAATGATCTTCTTGACTCCAGTGAAAAGATCTCTCTAGCCTCCTTGCGCAAGTGTGCCTCAAGATCCGCGCCAGGCGAAAAGAAGCGTTCGCAAAGAGTATCTTCCATGCGGTTCAGGAGTCCGTAGAGTATCCTCACCCCCAGATTACTCATCCCCACTTCATATATTTCGGGAAAGCAGAGCGCGAACCTCAGATCGCAATCCTCAAAGCGCTTCTTGGAGACATTCCATTCCCCGCCGATATAGCGCGCCGGCTTCCTTACCTGTAATAAGATATCGTTAGAGATCATAATTAGTTTGCACTCCGAACTTACAACTTACGACTTACAACTTACGACTTACGACTAAAACACCGCCCTCCTCTTATCAATACTAGCCAGGATCCCCAGCGCGGCAAAGGTCACCAGCATCGACGAGCCCCCGTAACTCAAGAGAGGCAGCGGCAGTCCCACTACCGGCGCAAGCCCCAGCGTCATCGCAATATTGACCGAGACCTGGATCGCGATCATCACGCAGATCCCCAGGGCGAGCATCTTACCGAAGTAATCATTGGTCCTTAAAGCGATGATCATCGCCTGGCGCACCAGCAGAAAGTAAAGCATCAAAAGTATCCCGGCTCCAAAAAGCCCCCACTCCTCGGTAAAAGTAGCAAAGATAAAATCCGTATGCGATTCAGGCAAGAAATACAACTGGCTCTGCGTTCCCGAAAGCCACCCCTTGCCGAAGAAACCTGATGAACCGATGGCTATCTTTGACTGGATCACGGTGTAGCCGGCGCCCAGGGGGTCAATATTGGGATCAAGGAATACCAGCAACCGCTCTCTCTGATACCCTCTTAAGAGATTCCATAACACCGGAAGTGCCAGGGCTACCGCAGCCAAAAGAGAAACAATGTATTTAAGCCTTACTCCCGATAAATACAACATCATAACAAATATCAACAACACGATCGCGCCACTACCCAGGTCAGGCTGCTGGATCACCAGAAGCGCCGGCAGCCCAACGCCGGCAAGAGGCAGGAGTAATCCGCGTAGCGGCCCGAGCCTGCCCACTAAAAGCGAGACATCATTTACGGATTTCATGCTATAGTAGCGCGCCAAAAAGATCACGGTCACCAGCTTCACCACCTCAGATGGCTGAAAATTGAACCAGGCAAGGCGCAGCCAGCGCTGCGCGCCCAGCCGGGTAGTGCCAAGAAAAAAGACCATTATCAATAAGAAGAGTACGGCGGCATATAAGAAATAAGTCGCTTCCCAGATATTACGGTAATCAAGGTTTGCCATAACCAGAAACACCGCCACTCCAAACAATATCCATAAGATCTGCCGCTTATAAACATCCTGCCAACCCTGGCCCTCCTTTTCGTAAGTACTACTGTATATCGAAAGTACCCCTAAGACGGCGATCAGGATAGCGATGCATAAAATGATCCGGCCGGATATCTTCAAATCAGACCCTCCTTGATCATTCTCTGGATTATTTTCTTGGCAAGCACTCCTGATACATAACCCGAGCCGGAATTCTCCAGAAATACACAGATGGCAAACTTAGGGCTCTTGTAAGGGAAGTACCCGACAAACCAGCCGTGCGCCTCGGCCCTGCCCACCTGGGCAGTGCCGGTCTTTCCGGCGACAGAAACTGAAAGCCCCGAAAGAATATTGGCTGTGCCCTCCGGATCGCTGATTGTCCCCCGTAAGCCCTGATTGATCGTGGATATAGTGCTCTGCTTCAAACCCAGGGAGGTGACTTTTCTTTGATAGGAAGATATATCCTGCTCTCCCACTGCCTTCAGGAGATACGGCCGTACCAGGTTCCCCCTGTTTGCGAATACACAGATCATACGCAAAAGCTGTATGGGTGTCACCATTAACTCCCCCTGCCCGATCGATAGATTAGCGGTATCTCCATCGTACCACTTCTGGAATTTTGATAATCTTCTCCAAACCGGATTTGGGACCTGGCCTACGGATTCGTATGGTATATCCACCTTTGTCTCCCTTGCCATCCCGAATCTGACCGCATATGCGTGGATCAGATTAGCGCCGGTAAGCAGCCCTGTCCTCCAGAAGAACACATTGCAAGAACGGGCTATACCTGCGACGATACTAGTATCGCCATGGGTATTCCAGCAGGAGAATCTTGAACCTCCGATGCGGATGCTGCCGGTGCACTCGTATGACGTGCCGCTGGAGATCTTCTTCTTCTCAAGCGCGGCAGTCGCCACTACCAGCTTGAATACAGAACCAGCCGGATAAAGCCCTGTGATCGCACGGTTGATTAACGGAGCCTGGGAATCGTTAAATAGCCCGTGAACGTACGAAGCTTTCTTTTTTATAAATGCCTCAGGATTAAAACCCGGCCTGCTGGCCATCGCTAAGATCTCCCCGTTTGAGGGATCGATGATTATAACCGCACCCTTTCTTTCACCCATCTCATCCTCGACGATCTTCTGTATCTTGAGGTCAAGGGTAAGCTGTATGTTCCTGCCGCTTGTCGGAGGCCGGTACCCCAAGGCGTGCACCTGATTACCCCTGCTATCC
>JBHPGR010000059.1:0-3067 GCA_042570405.1 Candidatus Omnitrophota bacterium | reverse complement strand
GATGTGCGTATAGCCCTTGAGAAGACAAAGATGGATCTTCTGGTTGTGGAGTTGATCAAGCGGGAGGCCGAGGCAATGGATGTCTCCTCGCAGGAGATAGAGGATTATTACAACGCCTATAAAGATCAGCTCAAGGAGCCGCAGGAGAGGCAGATCCGTGAGATCATGGTATCTACGGAGACAGAGGCAAGGGATGTTTTAATCCAGGTGCTTCAGGGGGCAGACTTTAGTACTCTGGCCAGACAGTATTCAAAGACTGCCAGCGCTAAAGACGGCGGCAACCTCGGCATAGTCAAGCCCGGAGATAGATTCCCGCAGTTTGACGAGGTAGCTTTTTCTGAATCGCTTGAGGTAGGTAAGACCAGCAGCATCTTTAAGGGGCCGGATGGCTATTATATCCTAAAGTTAGAATCCAAAAAGGGCGGCAAGCAGAAATCGCTCACGGAGATGTGGGATGATATCAAAAGCGGCCTGACGTTCTTGAAGCAGCAGCAGAAGATCGAGGATCTGATCGGAAAGCTTTCCCGGGAAGCCAAGATGGAGTTTTACGAAGGGGAGATAAAATAAATGCAGAAACAAAGGTTGATAATCTTGATCATCGGGATCGTCCTGGCAATAGCGGCGATCGTCATGACTAATGCCTATATCAGGCAACAGGAGCAGACGATTACTGAGGGTGCTAAGAAGGAAGTCAGTAAGATAAAAGAGGACCTCACGAAGAATCAGGCCTCGGTGATGGTGGCAAAGGAAGATATCCCGCGCGGGGTGGCGATCGGCCCTGAGCAATTAGAGGTCAGGATCGTCCCTAATCAGTTCGTCCAGCCAAAGGCGGTCACCTCTATAGACAGGATCTCCGGGATGCTGACCATCGCCCCGATCTCCAAGGGTGAGCAACTGACGTTAAGTAAATTGTCTTTCTCTAAGAGGCCGGGCGGAGGAGCTCTGGCGGAAGTCACTCCCGTCGGCAAAAGGGCGATCACCATGCCCGTAGATAATATTACCGGCCTGGTCGGGATGATCAAGCCCGGTGATTACGTCGATATAATCGGAATGTTGCCTGTGCCTACACAGGGGCCGCAGGGACAGGTGGTGAATGAAGTCGCGGTGATGCCTTTATTTCAGAACGTATTAGTGCTGGCCGTGGGACAGGATACGGGCGGGGCGGTTGCAGCTCAGCCGGAGGGCAGGTATGAACCTTCATCACAGCCCAGGGCCAGGGATTCTTCCCTGATCACCGTTGCACTTACCCCTCAAGAGGCGAGCCTGAGCGCTTTCATTCAGGAGCAGGGGAAGATCAGGTTAGTCCTACGCTCTCCTGCGGATTCACAGCGGCAGGCAGTGCAGCCGGCAAGCTGGGCGACCCTCTTTCAGTATTTGAACCTCCTGCCGCAGCAGCAGGTAGAATCCGACGAAGACTTGGGCGAGCCGGTAGGTTACGTTGAGGTGTACCGCGGGTTAAATAAGGAAGTAGTCCCGGTCTATAAATAAAGGAGAGTAATTTGAGGAGATTATCTTTTGTTACCCTTGTCTTGATCGTAGCATTTGCCGTGGTATCTTTTGAGGGTTATGCCGCGGATATCCAGGAGAAGGAGATCGAAGTCTATCTGGGCCAGGTAAAGATCATCCCCGTCAAGAATCCTACCCGTATCGCGATCAGCAAGCCTGAGATCGCTGATATCAGGGGGGTCACCACTACCTCTATCGCGATCAGCCCAAAGACAGCAGGCGCAACCACCCTGGTCTTTTGGGATGAATCGGGAGAGAACGCCTATAAGATCATAGTCCTCACTGAAGATCTTTCCGAGATAAAGCTGCGCGTCGATAATATATTAAAGAAGCTGGGATTCAAGAAGGTCTACACCAGCGCTGAGGAGAAGGAGGGGAAGGTCTTTCTTTTCGGAAGGGTCGCCACCTCTCAAGATAGGGAGAAGATTATCACCGCCCTCGGTTCCTTGAAAGATAAAGTCCTGGATCTGGTCGAGATCAGGGAAGAGGAGACGATGGTCGATATCGAGGTGCAGGTCTTAGAGCTGAGTAAAGATGCCACAGAGACCCTTGGCTTTAGCATGCCCGGCTCGGTAAATGTCGCAGAGCCATCAACGCGCTTCTCTAAGGTCCTGCGCGGGTCCTTTGATGCCATCGCCCATATCTTTGACTGGCCGCGTAATGAATTCAGCGCCACCATAGATTTTCTGGTGCAGGAGGGGAAGGCGCGAATATTGTCGCGTCCGCATCTGGCATGCCTCAGCGGCAAGGAAGCCGAACTATTAGTCGGCGGAGAGAAGCCGATCATCACCACTGAAGTAGCTGAATTAGGCGGCGCAGAGGGTACAAGCGTAGAATACAAGGAGTACGGGATAAAGCTTAAGATCAAGCCGACGGTGAATAAAGAGAATCGCATACACCTGGCGTTAAACGTCGAGGTAAGTGATGTCGGCACCGCAGAGACTATCGGAAGCGCCACCACTACTACTGCCAGGGCGTATCCTTTAAGCAAGCGCTCGGCCTCTACAGAACTTATCCTTGATGACGGCCAGGTGATGGTCATCGGCGGCCTGAAGAAAGTAAAGATAGAGGAGGATGTCCGTAAGACCCCTCTCTTGGGGAATATTCCGATCATCGGCTGGCTTTTTAAAAGGAAGCAGACTAAGAGGGGGGGAGGCACGGGAGAGAGAGGGGATACGGAATTGTTTATCATGCTTACTCCCACCCTGCTTAAGACTGATGATGGTGTGACCCCCCCGAAGAAGGAAGAGGCTCCAAAGAAGGCAGCCGAGTTAAAGCAGGAGCCTAAACCGGACCCTAAGGTACCTGCTGCGAAAAATGATCTGCCACCTCCGCCTGAATCTTATATGAAAGCGGTCAGGCGACAGATCCTTAAGCATCTAAGTTATCCCCTGCGCGCAAAGAAGAGCGGCGCCGAGGGTACGGTAAAATTAAGCTTGCAGATCTCCCGTAAGGGAAAACTTATCTCGGCAAAGGTCGCATCCTCATCCGGCCACAAGGTGCTCGATCAGAATACATTATCCGCGGCGAAGAGCGTTGCTTCCTACCCGCGGTACACCTC
>JBHPGR010000058.1:0-3111 GCA_042570405.1 Candidatus Omnitrophota bacterium | reverse complement strand
TCTCGGATTATCCTATTTCCACTAGTACTGTTAATAGGACTTATCATAGGTTTTTATTGTTAATCTTCCTTTTTCTCCCTTCATAGCCTGAACAGCGTTTTGTATTATATTTAAAAATACCCCCTGGAGCTGGTTATCATCACCAATTATTTTCGGAAGGCCAGGATTTAGCTTTTTTAATATCTTTACTTTCCCTATTCCGGCTTGATATTTTAATAAAGATAAAGATCTTTCCACAACATCATTTATATCTAAAGGGGCTGTTTTGATTGGTTTACTACGGGCAAATTCTAAAAGCCTTTCGGTAATACTATGGACTCTTTCGGCTTGTTCTATTATGGTTTTTAATGACTCTTTGGGGTTTTCAAGTTTGTCTTTATTTTTTAACAACATCTCGGCCTCACCTGAGATGACGGTTAAAGGATTATTTATCTCATGGGCTGCTCCGGCGGCTAATTGTCCTACCGAAGCCATCTTCTCTGACTGGGTAAGCTCTCTCTGGGTATTTTTAAGTTGCTCCATAGAACGGCTTAATTCCTTGCTTGTCTTTTCTTCTTTTTTATACATGCTGAATGTACCCACCGCTATTCCAAAGATGGGCAAGATATAACTAGATATTTTTACTATGTGGGAGATGTCAAATTGGGCATCATACAGCTGTTGAGAATGAACCATGTAAATCTGTGCAACAAAACCTAATAAAATGGAAGCTGTTAAGCTCCACATAAACGGCGTACGGTTTTCTTCATTGCGATAGGCTTTAGCAAAAACTAAAAAGGCAATCAAATAGGCTATGGAAGCTACAAAATCTACAGGCCGGCTGATAAACTTTCCCGGCAGGATAAAATTAGGAAGTGGTAAGCTGATAATAATTATTGTTTTCAACGCTGCAAAGATAAATCCAATAAAATTATATTGCAATGCGCTTCGCTTCCTGTTCTCTAAAGGCACTATAGTCTTCTTTGAATATAAAGCTAAAAAAATACAAGCTATAAGAATTAATCTGCCGGCAACATAGGTACCGGGTACAAAATTTAGTAGCCCCTCTCGCTCCATTGGCCAGATTCTTGAAAATGAAAATATCGCATGAAACAGGTCTTCAGTTCCTTGCAAAGTAAACCCAAGCGAAATCATAAGAAAAAATCTACTGCCAGTAGCAAAGAAATGTATAAGTATTATGCCGGCTGCTGTTAATGCAAAGGTAGCCGCAGCAAATTCCAACAATGCATGCACGTCACTATTTGAGACCCAGGTTGAAGAAATTGCCTTGGGATAAAAAATAAAAGGTAGGATAAATAACGCTATCCAGATTATCCATTCTTTAGAATACAAATTTCTTGTTTTTGTCATTTCCTCATTCATCTGTTTTCCTCTCCACTGCTTCCAGCACCAAAAAAAAGAGCAACCCCCCATTTAGAGAGTTGCCCTAAACTAGATACTATCCTAGCCTCATTCTACCACTCCTTTGTGGTTACCCTTATTATACGCCTGCCCCCTTTTACTGTAAACCCTCTTTTTCTGCTTCCTACCCTCCTTAATAGTGCAGGAAGTGCCTAAATCTAACATGATTTTTTGCCACACCCCAAAAATCCCAAGCGAATCTTTCTATCACTTGGGATGAGTCCTAAGCCTTAGGCGAAGGACAAAATCCTATTAAATATGAAAGCCGATCTTCGGCTTATGCTTAACCGGCGGCTTCAATAACTCCCTTATCGCCCTGAATATCGCCTTTATCTTCTGATCATGATTCATATATTTTCCCTCTAACCTCTCAAGTTTAACCGCTAAATCCCTATGCGTCATCATGATTTCTCTTAACTTAGTGAATGCCCGCATGATCATGATATTGACCCGGATCGCTCTTTCGCTGTTCAAAACGCTGGAGAGCATAGCTACGCCCTGCTCAGTAAACGCATAGGGTAACTGATAAGAGA
This sequence comes from Candidatus Omnitrophota bacterium, assembly GCA_042570405.1. Classification (GTDB taxonomy): domain Bacteria; phylum Omnitrophota; class Gorgyraeia; order Gygaellales; family Profunditerraquicolaceae; genus JBHPDM01. The sequence continues at coordinate 1,177 of JBHPGR010000058.1, read as the reverse complement.
ATTTAAGTAGCTTGAGGTGGTCGCAAATTGCGACCACCTTCTGCTTCTCTATCTCCGTTATCTGAAACATAAAATCTCCTGGAAATCGCTTATGGTTTCTTTTTACCTGCTCATTGAGCCTTTTTGTACTTACCCCATAAAGCCTGGCTAAATCCCGATCCAGCATCACCTTTTTGCCTCTTATTTCTAGAATCCTTGTTGCGATCAGATCTACGGCTATAGCCTTCTTCATTTTCACCACCTCCTACCATAATCCCTCGTCATTTAATTTATTTTTAACCATGACTCGGGATAAGTTCGGGCATGCAATTTACGTCCTTCGACTGCGCTCAGGACGTAATCCTGAGATTATCGAAGGATTACGTTCATTTCATTCCGTAAATTGCGCTTTCACTTAATAGACGCAGAAAGCGGCGAAATCTAACGAGTAACTGCTATAACTTGCTAATTACGAAGTCCCGAGTTGTCAGCTATCAATTTGCGGCAACGAGGGACGAAAATTAAAAAACCTCCGCGCAATCGCGAAGAACAGTTTCCGCTTTTCCGCCGCAGGCGGATCTGCCTTGCCTTGTGGCGGAAACAAAGAAAGTATCCCCACTTTATTCGCAATTCCCACTCTTCTTAGCCGATCTTCTCCATCTCCTTCTCGCAGCAGACCAGTGTGCCGCCGCCGGCCTTGGTAACAGTTACTTCATTGCCGCAGACATTACAACGATATTTCTCGCCGTTTTTTTCTACAGCCATTTCAAACCCCCTTTCAATTCCTAAAATTATATTTACTCTTTCTTCCAGAATTCGTCAGCTTCCTCTTCCATCTTTTTAAGACGGGTATAATAATCGGAAAATTCCTTAAGATGCGCCAGGGCGATTTTCCCTGTTATCAGGGGGTCGTCATTCGTAACATTTGTTGCGGGATCGCGCAACCCATGCTCTAACTCTACATCCATACCCATCCTGAACTGCTCCACATCGAATTTATTCCAGTCTATTCCCAGATGTTCGCCTATATCCTTGGCTTTGCTTGCAGAAAAGTTTTTTTTCGTTTCCAACTTTTGCTCCTTTCGTATATTTTAATAATCTCCAACTTAAACGATCACTAACCGCGAGCCTTACGCCCAACAAAAAAACCTATGATAAGTCCTATTAACAGTACTAGTGGAAATAGGATAATCCGAGA
>JBHPGR010000057.1:0-3174 GCA_042570405.1 Candidatus Omnitrophota bacterium | reverse complement strand
GGCATCAAGTTTTACAATAACACGACGGGTCAGCAAAGGTATGACCCTATCTACCCCCAGCTGCGTAAGCTTATCGATGATATCATCCATCTTTGATTTCTTTGGTATCGCGCAGGCGATAGTTAGGTTTTGCTTATCTTCGCGCACAAACCTCTCCATCGCATTGATCTTAAGCACCAGGCTTTTTAAAGAGATGCTTTGCACTTGAGTTTTGTACTCATTACCGCGGTCATCAAAGACAACCAGCTCCTGGCCCTGCTTTACCCGCAGTACATCCCTGAAATGGTGGATCTGATTCTTATCAGTTACAACCACTTTTTCCTTTGAAATATTTTCAGTTACGGTAAATAGCCTGTGCATCTAAAGCTCTCCGCTCTCCGAGAAAACCTCGGCAGTAAAAATGTACATCTCTGCCGCATTATTCCTCCAGGCATCCTCAGGAATCCCTGCCTTCTGGGCGCAGAGGGAACTTAAAAACTCCTCTTTTGTCCATCCTGTCTCAGCCGCTACCTGAGGAAGGTAGACCCCGCTTTTAAGGCCCTGCCTGATCAATACGCCGTGCCTACCCATTTCAATCCTCTCTGTGGAATCTACCCTCTCCATGGGAGAGAGCGCGGATATCTCGATCTTGATATCCTTAAGCTCCGAAAGCTCAACCGGCGGGAAGCGGGGATCTCTTGTCGCAGCCTCCACCGCCATATCCCTGATCGTCAAATATAGGGGCTGCTTACCAATTAAATTACCGATGCAACCCCGCAGCTGGCCGTTTTTTCTCAGAGTAATAAAAGCCCCCATCTCTCCTGCCAAGAGGGGATCAGATTCGCTAAGATCAAGTTTCTTCCCGGACTCTAAGTATATATTGATCGAATCGCGGGCGATCTTAAGCAGCTTATTTTTTTGGTCTTTATTTAACATCTTATCGGTTAAATATCCATAAGTGGAGGCCGGATTACATTAATCCGGCACCCACCATAGCTTCCATTAATGGAAGCTATGGTGGAGCTGAGGGGATTCGAACCCCTGACCCCCTCGTTGCGAACGAGGTGCTCTCCCAACTGAGCTACAGCCCCGAAGCTATCAAGTATTGACGGGGCGTGTCCTGAGGCTCTATCTTACCCTGTAGAGCCGAAGGGCAGCCCTCCAATTACTACTTACCTCTGGGGCGCATCCCGAGTGCCGATCTATTCCCAAATAATCTCAAAGACCTTAAATGCCTCGGGTTCCTGGGTAAAAAGCTTAAAGTGCTTCAGGCCCTCACCATTCAAAATGTAGAGCCGCACGTAAAGGCTCTCTGCCAGATCCCTGTCAAGCAGGACCGAGCGGTATCCTTCAGGCCCCTTAAATACCAGAACTGAAAAGCTGAGCGTATCACCCTCAAAGACCTTCTCACTTAAGAGGCCCTCCTCCACTATAAAGAGGCTCCGGGGGAGTTTATATTTGCCTTCCAAGACTGAATACAAATAAGCCGTCTGGTTTCTTATGTCGTATACCAGGCGGTTATCAAAGAATACGCTCTCCCCTTGTTTCTTGCCGGAACTGACTTCAGAATAAAACCTCAGCCTGCTTGAGACCCAATCATCTATCCTGCCTGCGGATGCCACCAGCGCAGCCTCTGAATAGAGCCTCCCTGCCTCTTTTTTATCCATCCCCAGCTCCGAGAGCCTTTGGACTATGCTTTGCTCAGTCTCTTTAGCGATGCTCTGGGCGATATAGACCTTATAGAAATCCCACCTCCCAAGATAGGAGATCGGAACTATCTTGCTATTCATGGTCGGATCCACTACAAAGTAGGCGCTGGGCGGCTGATCAAAAAGAATAGATAAGATGCGCTTCGCAGAATCCGGGGAGATATTTTTTGGCAACAGTTCTCTGGCATCATCTTTATCCTTGCCGAGTATATCTTCAAGAAAAATCGCCGCACTTAGCGAATCACCTATTTCCCTCTCCAGTATTTCGAATGCCTCCATGCTTGCGTTATTAAGCATCTTCAGGATCGCTAAGGCCTCCTCCTCATCCCTGCTTAAAAGCACCTTTGCCATCCAGTACGCCCGGGGGGTGTTCTGCATATGGCCGTCAAAGATCACCCTCCTGCCTGATGCCACCTTAAACCAGTCCCCAAAGTCCCACCAGGAGTTGATGATCGCATCCTTGGGGGTGTGTTCTTTTAAGGTAAGCAGTGTCCTGTACCAGGAATCGTTCATCAAAGGATAGGTGCTCTTTGCAGAATTCCTGCCGTTTACCAACAGTTGAAAGCAGAGCGCGGCGGCTAATCCGGCAACCGTAAATTTCGCAAGTCTTCTTTTTTTACCTTTGAGGTAACTGAATAATCCGTCAAACGCCCAACCAAGAAATATCCCAAGCGGGATCAAAAGGAACATCGTAAACCTGACCCCTTTAAAGCAGGCAAAAAGCATGCAGAGGAACCAGAAGGTTAAAAGCAGGGTGATTTCCCGCTTAAAGCCCTGTTCTTGGCGGTCTCCTACGATACGATAAAATATCCCTCCCAGGGCTAAAAGCGATAGGGTGAAAGGAAATAGCCCGCCAATCGAATTTGCGATTACCGGAACATCTGCCTTCTTGAGTTCACCCACGGTTGCAAAGACATTCGGCCAGATATTACCTAAAATGGGCTTATTTAATGTGAGTGAGCCTGCAACATGAACCAGCATGCTCTTAAAGGGGCTGGCTCCGCTGAACAGAAAGACCCAGAAACAGGATAAGATGACAAAAGCCGATAATGAGAGGAAGTGCTCTTTAAGCAGGGCGGATGTCTCGCCCTTTCGCTGCAATCGAAGCAAGGCAAGATTAAGTAATGAAAAAAGCTCATAAATTATCACGATCAGGAAGATAAACCACCAGAACATCCATGTAAAGCTAAAAAGCCCGACCCAGAATCCGGCCAGGCAGATCCTTAGCGCCTTAGCGGTGAATCCTATCGCCTGCTGCGAAGCAAGGTAGGACCATACGATCAAAAGAGGAAAGAGCAGGTTCAGGATGTCAGTATCAAACCAGCCGGCGCTGCTGCGCTGGAAGAAGACCGGAGCCAGGCCGACAAACAGGCAGGCGATCAGGCCGACCGCATCACTCCAGTACCTGCGGCAAAAAAGAAATAATAGGCTCAAAAATATGGCGGTAAAAAGAAGCGGCAGATAAAACAAAAACTTAAATAAGGCA
>JBHPGR010000056.1:0-3328 GCA_042570405.1 Candidatus Omnitrophota bacterium | reverse complement strand
ACTGTTTTTAGTGCTGAGTTTTATGCGTCTTACGAAGATGGTCTCTTCGAAACTGAAGGAGGTATCTGAAAAAAGAAACGTAAGGCGCGCTACGCAGGCGGCTAGCGCAAAGGCACGTGCCTTGCCAAAACCAGCAGTGAAGAGGACAGTTTCGGGCAAGGGTATCAGGATCGATCTTTTGGTCAAAGAGAGGGGCATAGTCAAGGTAATCGTCGATGGCTCGCTGGCATATAAGGGCCCGCTTGCAAAAGGGACGCGGGAGAGCTGGGATGCCAAGAAGAAAATCGTGCTTTCCCTGGGCAATGCCGGGGGCGTGCAGCTATTGCTTAACGGCCGGGATATGGGTTCTCTGGGTAAAAGGGGCGAGGCAGTTAAGAATATCGTGATCACCAGCGGAGGTTTAAATTCATCCAGATGAAGACAAAGGCTTTAAAGGTAGGGATGTTAAGTCTAGGCTGCCCCAGGAATCTGGTGGATTCGGAAAATATCCTGGGAAGGCTCTCGATGAAGAACTTTTCGATCGTGGACCTTGACAAAGCGGATACCGTGATCGTGAACACCTGCGCATTTATTGAAGAGGCGAGGCAGGAGTCGGTTGATGCGATATTAGATCTGGCGCAGCTTAAAAAAAGCGGTAAGTTAAAGAGGATAATCGTCCATGGGTGCCTTGCCCAGCGTTATAAAGACCTGTTAAGGAAGGAACTGCCTGAGGTCGACGCATTTGTCGGCCGGGTATCTATGAATCACACATCGGCCAGGTATCCGATCGCGCCGGCGCATTATAGCTATCTTAAGATCTGCGAAAGCTGTCTTAATAATTGCAGCTATTGCGTTATCCCTAAGATAAAGGGAAAATTCGAAAGCCTTGAAGCTGACGCGATCCTGAGGCAGGTAAAGGACTTTGAGGCAAGAGGGGTTGCAGAGCTGGATATCATCGGCCAGGATATCAGCGGTTACGGAAGTGACCTGGAGGGTAATCATGGATTGGTCAAGCTAATAAGCGAGATCGTCAGTCAGGCGAAGCACGTAAAGTGGATCAGGTTGCTATATCTTTATCCGACCCGTATAAGCGATGAACTGCTTGAGTTGATCGATCGCGAACCGCGCCTATGTAAATACATAGACCTACCCATCCAGCACATAAACAGCAGGATATTAAAGTTGATGAACCGCAAAACCGGTAGAGAGGATATCCTGAAGGTGATCAAAAGGATCAGGGGCATGGCTGGGGAGGCAGCGATCCGCACCTCTTTAATCGTAGGGTTTCCCTCGGAAACTGATGATGAGTTTAAGGAGCTTTTGGATTTTGTCAGGGTTGCGAAGTTTGAGAGGCTTGGGGCGTTTATCTATTCGCGTGAAGAGGGGACAATGGCCTATGACCTTAAGGGGCAGGTCGTGCGCAAGGTAAAGCAGGAGCGTTTTGATCAGGTGATGGCAGTGCAGCAGGAGATCAGCCGTTCCTTAAATGATAAACTTTTGGGTAAGACTATAGACGTGATGATCGATGAGGCAAGGGACGGCCGTTATCTTGGCCGCACCCAGCATGATGCCCCCGAGGTGGACGGGCAGGTATATGTGAGTTCTGCCCGGAGGCTAAGGCCGGGCGAGATCATAAAGATGAAGGTCACAGATACCATGGAGTATGACCTGGCCGGAGAAGCGCAAAGATGAATATCGCAAATAAGCTGACCGTAAGCAGGATCATACTTACATTTGTCTTTATGTTCTTCCTGCTTTATTTTGAAGGGCTCTGGGCGAGGTCTTTGAGCCTGCTCTTTTTTATGATCGCAGCTATCTCTGACTTTTTTGACGGGAAGATCGCAAAAAAGAAGAACATGGTCACGGATTTCGGCAAGCTGATGGACCCGATCGCAGATAAGGTCCTGGTGCTGGCGGCGTTGGTGGCCCTGGTGCAGATGCAGCTGGTTAATTCTTTCATGGTGATGCTGATCATCCTGCGCGAGATCGCGATCACCTCTTTGCGTATCTTTGCCCTGAATAAAGGTAAGGTGCTCTCTGCGAGCAGGGCGGGAAAGCATAAAACCATTTCGCAGATGCTGGTAATATTTTTTATATTATGCTTTATCGTTTTTAAGGAAGCGATGCTAAGGTTCTTTACCTGGGATCCTAACTGGGAGGGATTCTTCCAGCAGGGTATTGACGTTGCGATGTTACTGATCGTAATACTCACCCTTTATTCAGGATTCACCTACCTCTGGGAGAACCGCAAGGTGATCGCGGATATCTAGGCCCCGCCTGCCGATATGAGATTAATCAATAGATCAGTAAAGTTATTAAGTACTTTTTTCGGCGTGGGGTATTTCCCGCTTATTCCCGGCACGGCTGCAAGCCTTGCCGCGCTTTTTTTGTATTACCTGCTTAAGGGGAATCCGGCAATATGTGCCGTATTTACCTTATTGTTTCTTGCAGTGGGTTTTCTTGTCGCAGGCCCGGCTGAGAAGATATTCGGCAGGAAGGACCCCCGGTGTATTGTGATCGATGAGGTCGCCGGGATGTTCCTGTGCCTGGTCTTTCTCCCGTATGACCCCAGGCTGGTCTGGATGGCTTTTTTTGTCTTTAGGGTACTGGATACCTTAAAGCCATATCCTGCCGGACGTTTACAGGACCTTAAGGGAGGACTGGGCGTGATGGCAGATGATATAGTCGCCGCGGTCTATACTAATCTTGTGCTTCAGGCAGTAGTAAGGCTGGCGTCTTTGAATATTTCATAGACCGGGCCGGATGGCGTAAGGGTGCTTTTAAATAAAACAATCCTATCGGCTGTAAATTCCAAATTCTTCCCTCCTGAAATACCTGTTGAGACCGCTTCAAGCGCCGCAATCAACTTCGCGCGGTTCATCTGCGACCTGACCCGCCCAATAGTAATATGAGATGAGAAGATGCGCTTTTCCTTGGGGATTCCTACCGAGACGATCTCTTCTTCAAGCGAATCAGCCAGTGATTTAGTTTGATCATCTCCCTGGCCGACTCCGACCCAGATCACACGCGGATATTTCAACTTAGGGAAGGCGCCGGCTGAGGCGAGCACGATCCGGAAGCGAGGCGTTTTAGCTGCGACCTCATCAATGATCTCCTTGATCACATCGGCCTGGCGTTCGTCAACATCTCCTAAAAACTTAAGCGTGAGGTGGATATTCTGCCGGTTGACCCACTTTACATCTGCGCCGCTTGAGCTTAATTGCTCCTGCAGTTTAGAGAGGGAGGCTCTGGTCTCTGCCGGGAGGGGGATGGCGATGAACATCCTCATAGCAGAAACTTCAAAAGTTGGAGTGATTTTTCTGCGGCGTCCAAACGGATGCGTGAGCGG
>JBHPGR010000055.1:0-3535 GCA_042570405.1 Candidatus Omnitrophota bacterium | reverse complement strand
TCATAGTCATGGCCCGAACCTATCGGGACCGGGTTGTAACAGACCCCTTTGACGATATAGGGTTTTCCTTTGACAAATAATTCATAATCGCCGTTCTTGTATTTTTCTATAAAGACAATAGGCTTTGCTTTAAAGACAGTGTTCAGGAGCAAAGATAGAAGCGCTGCCACTGCGGCCAATATTATTACCAGAATAAAAGATTTTCTCTTCATCCGATTATTGAATAGGGACGGTTCTTAATGCCTTCATTTTCAGAACCGTCCCTATTCTTTATTAGACTAGGTTCTATTCGTACCTGATCTCATCCAAATAGAACACAGCGCCTTCCGGGTTGACGTCGATGTTCGTCGTCCAGCAGAAACCTCCGATGATGTTTGAAAGGTCTTTGCCCGAAAGGTCTAAAGTGTACTTCGTCCACTCAGTGTTCAGGATCACCGGGCCGATGCCGGCGGCGTCTGAATCGGAGAATTCACCCATGATTCCGCCTACCTTGAATTCCTCGATCCTTTCTCCGCCCTTTTCACCGCGCGCCCAGAAGGTCAACTTAGTCGCCTTGGAGAGGTCGAAGCCCGCATCCACAGCGCCCCAGTTGTTCGCCGGGTTCTGCCAGTAGATACCGGCCCAGCGCGCGCCCTGCGAGGCCTCGCCGCTATAGGTGAACTTTATACAGCTATCCCCTAAGTAAGGGTCATCCTTTGATGCCCCCCCATACTTAAGGTCCCCGTAATCTCCCATCCATCCCGAGGGGATGAAGTGGTTGCTGATCGACCCACTGTCAGCGAAGACATAAAACGGTATGTCTTCTGCAGTCTCGATCTCAGGCGCCATCTCAGGGTCGGCTTCAAACTTGATATCATCAAGATAAAAAGTCGCGCCCTCCGGGTTTGAGTCAGCTGTCGCTACCCAATTGAACCCGCCGTTGATGTATGAGAGATCCTTACCTGCCAGATTGATCGTATACTCCTGCCAGACATCAGTAAGTTCCAGCGGTCCGATCTCAACACTGGTAGAATCAGGATACGTCCCCTTGATCCCGCCGACTACGAACTTCTGGATGATCTCTCCGCCCTTTTCACCGCGGGCCCAGAAGGTCAACTTGGTCATGCCGGTGAGGTCAAAACCGCCCTTCTTCGAACCCCAGTTATTCGGCGGGTTCTGCCAGTAGATACCTGCCCAGCCTTGGTTCTGTGAGCGCTTTGCGCTGTAAACGAACTGGATACAGGTAGAACCTGAATGGGGGTTACCCGTTGCCTGATCATTGAGCTTCAGGTCACCGTAATCACCCATCCATCCGGAGAGGATATAATGATTCCCCCTTGTTCCCCTGTCCGTATAGACTACAAACTCAGCAGGGCCCTCTGCTGCCTCCTCCTGAGCCAGGGCCGGGACAAGAAAACATCCGGCTATCAATATTAATACTAACAACTTCTTCATTACCGAACACCTCCTTTTATTTTGTTCTTTGTTCTTAGTTCTTAATTATTAGTTATTAGTTTTTAATTTGAACTTTTAGCTGCGCACTACCTCCTTTCTACCTCCGAGCGAGCCCTTGTTTAATTCAGCGAGCGAGTCCTGAGCACCTATCGTCTAATTTAAGGTGCGAAGGACAAAGTTATTCAAACTCAATAAACTAATTCCACAACTTATGATAAGTATAGTACGCCTTGCGCAGCTGCCGCAAGAACGGGCTCTTGCTGCCGTCCCCCTGGCCGCACAGGCCCAACCATTCTTCATGCATGTACCCGTCAGGGAATGGCCCTGCCCATAGGCCCTTTGTGTCATGGCGCCCAGGTTCATACGCCTTCCACCATTCATCAAGCCATTGAAAGACCACGCCGCCGATGGCATTGCCTGAGCCCACACCGAAGGCCATATTCTCTTCGATATCCTCCCAGGCTGCCCGGTGGTAATCCGCCTGCGCCGCTTCGCCATCCTCTTTTGACTTGCCTTCATAATAAGCCGGACAGCCAAACTCGGTGATAAATGCCGCCTTGCCGGTCTCATCCTTCACCTGCTGCCATAGAAAGCCGAAGCCGTAATCTCCGCGGTAGGCATTGGTGCCGAAGATATCGATATCCGGGCAGTTCTTGCCGAATATATCCAAGTATATCACATCTCCGTTGCATATGCCAACCGGATGCTCGGGGTCGATCTCCTTTACTGCCTTTGCCACCTCGTTGGCGAATTTAAAGAATGCCTCCGGCTCCTTATCGGCATTGCAGGCAAAGCCATAAACGTTCTCATTCCCTAAGAGCCAGAAAAGGATGTACGGCTCATCCTTGTATTCAAGGACCATATTTTTAACCGACTGGATCATATTCTTCTTATGCTCTTCATTATTATAATCGGTGCCGGGATACCACTCAGCTCCGGAGCCGATGGCATACTTTCCTAAGAAATCCCCCAGGATCACCCGGATGCCGTATTCCTCGTACATCGCGCGCAGCAGTTCCTTATTAGGCTTCTGCGGGTGATGATAGAGGCGGATCGTGTTTACCCCCATCTCCTTCATCAACGCAAAATCCCCCACTGCCGGCTCATCTTCATCCTGAAGGTTATTGCGGTTCTTATCGGCAAATGCGTCGTACGGCCCGTCTATTTTGCCGTTCTGGTTGAAATCCTCCTCCATCCAGTTTCCCATTGTGCCTTCGTCAGGGGACTGGCCGATCATTGTCGGCGCATAAGTTACGGCTTTGATCACGTAAGGCTCGTTATCGACTAAGAGCTGCCAGCCGTTATTTTTGTATTGTACCAGGCGCACCCTACCCTCGCCTATGCGGCAATCTATCTCCTGGGCATCTTGCTGCCTGCCGATAAGCTTTTCGGCCAGGCTGATCTTTTCGAATCTCCCCGGATCAGTGACTACGATGTCATTGGCAACATCATTATCAAATCCGTTGATGATGCGGATATTCGTACCGACAAGCCTGTAGCCCAGCTGGGGATTCTCCTTCAGGAGAAATTTTATCTTTGTGATCGCAGCCTGGCCCACATACCATGGCGTGTGCCAGTATGTCCAGCCGTAGGTGCCGGGGGCGTGCACGATGATCGCGTAATAGCATTTGAGCGCGTGCTTTATAAGTCCCGCCTTCTCAAGGACCAACCCAGTGTAAAACAATGACACTCCCTTCGGCTCCGGTCCCAACGCCCACTTCAGGAATGCCGCCTCAAGGTCAGGGGAATGCAGAAAATCCCAATGCGAGCCGGCCAGGCGCTTCTCCTTCCTTGCCTTGCGGAACTCCGGATCCTGACGCACTGATGTAGTGTTAGGATGTATCCCTTCGCCTACTGCCGCACTCAATCCCTCCTGGTCCTTGACCACGTAGCGGTAATCCTTTGTGCCGGCATTCTCAAATACGCCATACTTAGCGTAATCTACGACATCCTCTGCGCCCAAGTCATACAAGACGATCTCTGTCGCCAGCTGGCTGACCTGGACCTTTTGCCCCAACTCGATCGATCCGGTCTCGATCTTCTTTAGGCTTTGCTCAGCTGCCTCGGCGGGTTTCCAGTACCATCCGCGCTGGTCCCATGC
>JBHPGR010000054.1:0-4339 GCA_042570405.1 Candidatus Omnitrophota bacterium | reverse complement strand
TGGATAAAATCAGCCAGCCAACGCAAGATTTCTTCGGAGATCAGTGCTGCACATTGAGCTTTGTTTAAACCGGGCAGCAATCTATCCATCAGCGCTGCCAGCGCAAAAGCAAGCCCGATGAGCAGGCCGGAAATGACATCCTTGCCATTGCTTAAAATCCCCCTCTTCAGCGCCGAGATTGGCCCGGCTTTAATTGCGCTCCTGGATTTTATTTTACGGGGAGGAATTGATTCCTTGGTAAGATCAAGTTCCAGCATCCTTGAGTTAACCGGATGTAACCCCTGCGGAGCATAAAATATATCTGCCAATCCCGGTCTGACTGAATCCGCCACAAACCTCTGATAACCTAAATCTCTGGCTAAATCCGTAACCAAAGTCATCAGTAAAGATCCGATACCGCGGCGCTTATAAGCGGGATTAACTTTTATCGCGCTTCCCTTAAAGATCCTACGGGACGGATCATAAGCTTGCTTTAACTTTGCGTTAATGCCGTCATTAAATAAGGTGAGGTGGGCCTCTGCGATCAACTCCTCTTCTCGGTAAACCTCAAATATCTGCACTGCCTTTTTAAACATTGCTCCGCTTAAGGCAATCTTGCGTAGTGAAAACTCAAACTCTTCTTGATCGTCAGAGGCGATTACGATGCTGGAGCCGGACAATAACCTTTGCATTGCGTTTTCAGGGATAGTTCTTGTAGGATTATTTTGCGGCGCAGCAGCCGGTTGGTTTGGCTTGCGGCCGACTACATAGATGTAATTCTTCTCGTATCGGCCTACCTCAGGCACATTCCTGACCTGCCGGAATCCCGCGGCTTCCAGCGTCAAGATAATAAATTCCGCAGTATCCAGCCTGTAGTTAAATTCCTGTTTAAGCAGGCTCCCCGGGGTATGGGTCATGATGTGCACTATTCCTCCGGGGCGCACCAGCCGGAATGCCTCTTCGCTCACCCGAAGCGGATCCATATGGCCGATACTTTCCGGTATAATCACTGCATCGAAACTGCCGTCGGCAAACATTTCTTTTAAGTCTTCGCCGTCACCGAATCTTACCTCTACTTTCCTTGCCGCGGCCCTGGGCAATAATTCCCTGATCTTATCCACTCCCAGGATATCCATATCCCAATGCGCCTGCATATACGCCTCCAGAGGGGCGCTGCCTGCGCCTATAGATAATATTTTAGGCCGGGACTGCTTAGATGAAGTAGGGAACATATCGATTACATCAAGCCTCTTTCTCCGGTATTGCCTGCAAATCTTCTGGGCGAGAAAACGAAGTAAGTTGCGATTTCCCGCTATGCTGCTGATATATACAGATAACACCTGCCCTCTGACATCCACGCGCCATACATCGCTTGCGGCAAACCGCCTATATACCTCTCCCATAGTAGGCTCGAGCTGTTTCTCTTCGGGATATCTTTGCCTCTCATATGAATAGACGCAGCTGACGAATAATTCTTGAGCTTTTTTGATAAGAAACGAGAAGCGCTTTTCCGGAATCTGATAAATCCGGGGCAGATTGCGTTCAAGCAGGCCTGAAGGGTCATCCGGCTTAAGCTCAATATACCTTAAGAGAGCGTTTATTTCGTTATCCTGAAATTTTCCCGATTCCCTGAGCCTATCTTCAAAATCCGCCATGATGGATAATATCTGGCTATTGCTCAGCTGGCTTCTTCCCACGCCGGAATCGAGAATACTTATGCCTATATCTCTGATCTCTCTAAGCTCTGTAAAAGAATAAAACTCAGGAAGGCTGCTGATCTGTTTTTGCTTTCTGCGGATCTCTTTATCTAAGGCTTTAATTATCTGAGCGCGCAAATAACTGTCAAAGGCGCCGTATTTTTGCTTTTCCGGTAGATAGCGCCTTCTGGCTTCATAAACCGCCTTTCTTAAAGCGTCGGTGGCCCAGATCAGCATCTCTACCGCCGAGATCATTGGTTCGCCCGGCGCATTTTTCCTGCCGGCATCTTTAAGCTTTAGGGCGACGACATCCGGGGCCAGAGAAAGAAAATGTTCGTATATCTTTATCTTCACCTCTCTATTGTTGCCGTATAACAATTCGTCTATAGCGTGGTTAAGTTCCTTCTCTCCTGCGAAGACAGAGCCTGCAGATCGATAGCTCTTGCGGTATGCGGCGATATCATCCGGGAAATAGGCGTCCGGCACCCAGGATATCCGGCCCCCATTTCTGTTAACCGCCAGCGCCACTAGCGGCAGGCCGGATAATATATAGGCAAAGGGCGGCGAGTGGAATATCTGCGCCAGCCACCCCAACACATCCGGCATCATCAATCCTGCATCAGAAACTGCTTTTAAGCCGGGGGAAACCGAATCTAAGATAGTGGCTGCAGCAATGATAAATAGGATGCCGGCAATTCTGCCTTTACTCGGCCCCTTGCTATCGCTGCTCCTTGCCCCGCGGCCCCCTTGCCCCTCATCGGTATTCTCCGGGGACTTAAGGCAAAGAGAAGGATTGGGAACGCCGGCCACCAATAATTTATTTACGGCGCTGATTAAAGATTGCCTTACTTTCTCAACCGTCTGATCAGTAATAACTACAGTATCTCCCGCATTAAATTTATGCGTAATATCCGCTTCGTTTATTACTTGCTGAAGAGCGGTAAAGGGAATTATCTGCGCGCGCCCGGCATTGATAAGTTTAACCGCCCAGCTGTAAATAAGGTTTGCCTTAAGCGTATGCACCATGGCCACGGCATCTTTTTCGCCAGGAGGGGCTTTTATAAACAATATACCGTTTCTTGCCCACTCTAATTCGAAAGCTGCCTGTTCATCGGCATTTTTCTCTAAGGCATCTTCGGCCTCCTGCTTAACCCTGGCATAAAAAGCGTACGCCTGCGGATCCAATAGCCCCTTTAGCAGCGCCTCTTGCTGTTGTTTCTCCTCTCCTGCCCTTATTGCTCTCTCAAGCAGCTCGCCTGAAGAATCTTGCGGAGATGGCTTTATTTTATCTCCTACTTTCTGCTTGATATATTCCTCGACCATTTCTTGGGCCTGAGTAGCGGTATAGCTTGAGATTAAAAATTTAAGCAGCATAGTTTTTCCTGCAGCCTGACAATAAATACGGAAGGCGTCCTCCCAGATATCCAATAAATCGTATAACCGCTGCAGCAGCCGTTTATTGGTGTGGATGCGCGGCGCTTGCGCAGCGTATTCTTTAATCCGCCCTACTGCTTTCTTCAGCCGCGGGGAAGCAGTACGCATCTCTTTAATAATTTGTGCGGGGCCCTGCAAAATAATGCCTCTGTAATACCCTATATCATTTATATAATCACGCGTTGTCTCCCGCGCCTTTGCCTGCGCCTCTTCTGCTAATTGTTTTAAGTCTTCATCGAGAATACCTTGATGGTTCCTATGGTAATTCTCCAAAAATAACTGTTGTAGGCGCTCTTCCGTGAATTGCACCACAGGCCCGAGAAAATATTCTGTTTTCTTAGTCAATAAACACAAAGACTCCGGGCTGATTGTAGAAAGCGCTTCTTCTATCAGTTGCTCTGTCCGTTGGGCTTCGGCAACGATAAAATCAATGCCTTCAAGTATCTGTTTTCTTTTTTCAGCATGCAAGGCTTTTTCTGCTTTATCTAACTCGTCACTTAACGCAGCATAACAACGGTTTGCTTGCGCAAAAACATCAGCTATCCTGCCCGCGTCTTCCAGTCTTTGAAAAGCACCGGTTAACCCGCGGTAATCGGGATTCTCTGAGAGACTTTCTCCGGCAGAATACACAGGCCAGGCCCGGCGTAGCCACTTTGCGCCTTGGGCAAAATCAAATAACTCTGCTATCTGTTTCAGGCGTAGATCAATAGCCGAGCTCATTTCTTGGAACTGCGCATACTTTTCTAGCCCAAAAAGGGCAGCGGCGTCAAGGCAGCATCTTTCTAAAACTTCGGCTACCGTGCTGTAAGCCGCCCCTGCCAATAAAGGCTCTGCTTTAAGCTCTTCCAGCCTTAAGGCCAGCGCTGCGTTGCGCGCAATAAAACCTCTGCTGGCGTCGCTTATTTTCATCTCGATAGCCCGTAATCCGTGATTGGCTAAATTCCTAATGCTTCTCAGTACCCGGAGCGCATACCCAATATCAGTGGTGTTTGTATAGAACCGGTCTATTTCGCGGCCGCGGCTGTATAAAACCTTAAGCCTCTGCCTTATCTCCTGCTCAGCGCCATCGTCCATTACCTGCCAATCTTTGGCTAATGCAATCAAGGTTTCAATCTCCTCTTCTACTCGCAGGAGTTTAT
This sequence comes from Candidatus Omnitrophota bacterium, assembly GCA_042570405.1. Classification (GTDB taxonomy): domain Bacteria; phylum Omnitrophota; class Gorgyraeia; order Gygaellales; family Profunditerraquicolaceae; genus JBHPDM01. Next base: position 90 of record JBHPGR010000054.1, on the reverse strand, counting down.
GCCGGTAACGGGCGAGCTCCGGAGTCACTGTAACAGAAGGAGCAAAATTACTCCTGCCGGGAGGATAAGGGTCCCGGCTTCTTTCTTCCT
>JBHPGR010000053.1:0-4362 GCA_042570405.1 Candidatus Omnitrophota bacterium | reverse complement strand
TGCTTTAAAGCAGCTTTACTATTAAAGGTGAAGCTTGCTATTCCCTTGGGGGCTGCTGCTTTACTGACGATCAGGCCACTCTTAAAAAGAATAACAAATATAAACAGATAAATAAATACTACCGCCATTACGATTATCGTTGGGATTATGATCAACTTTTTATTTTTCATTTTTATCGATCAGCCTCCTTAATTTCTCCGGGTTCCATGGATAAAAGGTAAGGTTCTCTTCTCTGACCACATCAGGCAGCGTTGCCCACTTGACACCCTTAAGAGCCATTACGATGATCCGGTTTCCTTTATTGCGGCTCTTATTCAACGCCGAGGCAACCAGCGCGCTCGCGTGAGACTTCTGCGGCAAAACTCAAAAATACCCTCTTCAAAGCTTATCTTTCCCTGATAAATTCCTCGCCGGTCCAGACCCAGATCTCCCACTCATTGCGGCTTAAGGGGAAGCAATCCCTCTGGCCCCTGGCGGGCCTGGCGATCTTCACCCTGGTGATCATCGCACTAACGTCTGCCTCTATCCGGCAGGTACTCTGACCGTAAAATATCTTGAAGAAGCTCGAATTATTATATTCGTAGATCACCAGGTTCTCATTCTTCCTTTCGTCTTTATAATAGACGGCTATTTGCCTGCGCCCATCCCAGTCCAGGTCAAAAAACTCTATTCCCGTGAAGCTTCCCGGAACCGTAAAGTCCGATACCTTCTTGCTCCTCCTCTGCCGGACCACGATCAGGGTTTCTTTGCCTTCGCCGGATTCATCCCAGACCTCGATACACTCTTTGCCTCCGTCTCTATCCAGGTCAAGCATGTGGCTTTCGATCACTAAATCATCTTTACTTGGCCCGAAAGTTGCGCAGCCGCCTAGAAAAAATATCCCCAGGATAACTGCGGCCTGCAATCTTCTGATCTGCATCTAGCCCCCCTTTATTATTCAAGCTTATATCTTTTAAGTACCATTTCGTACTTAAAGGCTCCCAACCCCAACATCTTTACCGGGATCCTGCGCTGATCTGCGCTGATCCAGATCTCGATCTGCCGGGGTGAACTCTCGAAGTGAAATGTCTCAAATTCACCGGCAGGGACCCTGATCCTGTCGATCGAAGAAAACATGATCCGTAAAGTCCGGGTGGGCAGGTTCACGATAAAGTTGTATCCGGGTTTAAGCTCCTGCATTCTGCGCAGATAGTGCGGCAGGAGGATCGCATTCTGGATCACAGCATCTTTCCTGATCACCGTCTCTTTTGTTCTCCTGCCAACCTCCTTGGTGATTGTCACCGAAAAATTCTCCTGATCATATTCCTCGGTGATTTTCTCTTTCCTTAGCCAATTAAGGATATCGCGGTTGATCTTTACCGGAAGCAGCGTCTCAGCATCGCTATAGATAGTCTCGGTATCCCTAAAGCGCCCCACGCGGGTCTTAAAAGTCATCACGTATAGCCGCCTGCCATCGGCTTCGATACCGGCAGCATGATGAAATACGGCACTGCCTAATCTTAGCTTCCCTAATTTTATGTCGTAGGTTATCTCTTCCCCGACAGGTAGAAAATTAGCGGCTGTCCCTCTAAAGATCCGGAAATCCGCTTGACTCCTGCTCTTAACCGAGTTACCGCTTACCAGCAATAAAGATAGCCCGATCAGTGCGATGCCAAAAGTAAGAAATAAGCTCTTCTTTCCGGTCATCTTTACTATTCTTCGCTCTTCCTTTCTTCCTCTATAATGCCTATCCCTGCTGCCTCAAAGGTCTGCTCCAGGCCAAAGCCCTCGATTTTCTGTAACACTTGATCGCGCAAATGCAGCCGGTAAGCAGAATGCACCGGCCAGACCGGAAGAAATACTACCATGAAGGGCGTGGCCTTGCTCTGCCGGTAAACCCAGACCTCTGATCCTTCTTCTTTGCCGCTAGAGATCTGATCCGGCTTGCCCAACAGTGCCACAACATCGCCTTCAGTGGCTCCCGGCACTACTTTTAAGTCGCGCAGGTTCTTGGCTCTTATCTCGGTTATGCCGGTAGACTCTCTGATATACGCTTCTATCTTCTTTTTAAGCTCATCGACATCCTCGACTAATACATCATTCCCGCGGAAATCTTTATAAAAGAGCGACTTATCCTTAGCGAAGCTCCGTTTAAGCTCGCGCTCGATTATGATGAATGCCGCTATGGACTTTCTGCTCTCTACCCTGGGAATAGAGGTGCACCCGCCGGCAAAGATCAGAATCGATATTAGTATGGCCGGCTTGCACCTGTTCACTTACTCTCCTGCTTCTTTGCTTCCCTCTCGTCGTAGATCTCACCGAAGAGCTCCTCCAGCACATCCTCCATGGCAATGATCCCCGTATTTCTACCCTTGGCGTCTTTGACGATAAAAAGGTGCTGATGGTAGGCCTGGAATTTTTCAAGCAGGCGGTCAGCTCTTTCATTCTCGTCTACAAAGATCGGGCGCGCCATAAAATCCTTCAGGGTGCCGGTGTAATCATCCAGCGAGAGCTCCTTTAAGAGCTTCCTCTGCTGACAAACCCCCACTATGTGCGATATATCCTGATCAAAGATCACGATCCTGCTGTATGGTGAATCGCAGATCGCCTGCTTTGCCTCAAGTAGAGTCTGATCGGCAGGAAGCGCATAGACCTTCCCGATCGGCTTCATCATCTGATGCGCCTTAAAATCATTCAACTTAAAGATACGGTTGCACATCACCTCTTCATCGACCTCCACCGTCCCATCCTTGGTGCCGATCTTAAGCATCATCTTTATCTCTTCCTCGGTGACCTTGGGCAGCTGTGAGGATCTCCTAAAACGGTTGGTAAAGAACGCTACCACCGCCACTACCGGTTTAAATATCAGGGTCAGGATCCGCAGTGTCTTAGCGCTCTTCAGAGATATCGGCACCTTGTATTGCTCGCCGATCGTCTTGGGGATCACCTCAGAGATCGTAATGATAAAAAAGGTAAATACGGCAGAGGCCATCCCCAGCCACTGCCCCCCGAACATCCGCGTCACCATCTGTCCGACGAATATCGAGCCGATGATGTTTACGCCATTATTGAGGATCACGATCGTAGCCACCGCCGAATGCACGTTCTCCTTGATCAAAAGCAGGTCAAGCGAGCCGCGGCGTTTATTTTCTTCCAGCATCCTCGCTTTTATTAGGGGCAGGCTCAGGATCGCTGCCTCCATCATCGAGCAGATCCCTGAAGCGATCAAGACGCCTAAGATCAATAATATCAACATCAACATTTATTCTTCCCCCCTGAATACCCCTGCCTGAGCCTGATTTGCCATCTCCGCATTATTTTTCATGATCTTGCCGCCGTTTTCTTCTTCTGCTAAAAAGGATACTTGCGATCTTCTCCTCTACCTTGGGATGAAGCAATACTACCAAAAGCCCCCCGATGACATTACCTATCGTCACCGGTATCAGATTGCGGAAGATTGAGGGAAATCCCGCCGCAAGTTCCCCCTTAACCAAGAGCCCTACGGGAAGAAAATACATATTCGCAACCGAATGTTCAAATCCGGCAGCCACAAAAGCCATGATCGGGAAATATATCCCGAAGATCTTTCCAGTAACCGTCCTGGCGGCTATGCACATGATCACCGCCAGACACACCAGCATATTGCAAAGTATCCCCCGGGTCAGGGCCTCGGTAAATGAAAGCCTGAGCTTCATATCGGCTATCCGTGCGGCAACCGCCCCGATCGGACTTAAATCTCCGGCCTGGCCGAGCAATCCTGAATTAAACACCAGCCACGCGATCAACACCGCCCCCAAAAGATTCCCGGCATAAACCATCATCCAGTTGCGCATGACCTTTGCAAGGGGATATTTACGGTAAATGAAACCTATGGTCATCAGGATATTCCCGGTAAAGAGCTCTGAACCCGGGATCAATACCAGCATCATCCCGACACTAAAAACACTTCCGGCAAGAAACCTTGCAAAACCCGCATCAAGCGTGCCTCCGCTTAAGACGGCGGTCGACACATTCGCGCCAAAGGCGATGTAAATTCCGGCCAGGACCCCGAAGATCAAAAGCTCAAAAGTTGTAGCCGTCGCCTTCTTCTGGACCATATTCCCCAGCGCCTTTGATATCTCAACCGGGCTCAAAAAAAGATTATCCATCTTGCCTCCTCACTCCCAATAAACCTAAAAACGTTTCTCATGCCAATCGGAGAAGTGCTTACCTAAAGCATTAAACTCTTCAACGGCTTCCTGCTGCTCTCGGTGACATCCTCATCGGGTAACCCAAGCGTCACTACCGCCATAAGCTCCAGATCCGCACCGGCCTTAAGATACCTGCGCACCTCTTCCTTTTTATTCAGGATCTCCCCCAGCCAGCACGTCCCCAGGCCTAAAG
>JBHPGR010000052.1:0-4444 GCA_042570405.1 Candidatus Omnitrophota bacterium | reverse complement strand
TTAACGATAAAGAGCTGGGCAGAGTGGGGATTCATAAGGGCAGCTACCTGAGTGAAGTCTCAGAAACTCCGCACATGGGTTTCGGCGGTAAATGCCAGGATATTGCCAGCGCTGCCATAAGGCGCTACCTGATCAGCAATGATCCGCTCGGCCGCTCTATCGCCCGCCAGATGCCCAGCGGAGAAATAAGCGTTACTAAGCTCTGGGAGAACGGTGAAAAGATATTTAATTTCGGGATCTCACCCGGAGAAGTAGTTTTACACCCTGGGCTGACCCCGCTATTGACTCCTTACAGGAATGGATTGATATTACGCGAGACGCGCTATAACAGCAGTCTTTCATCTGTAAGCGATAAAGGGTTAGCTGTCTATGATATCGTAGCAGAGAGGATAGAGAAGATCCGGCAGGTCAGGATCGGTTACGACTACACCAGCGGTATGCACTATGAGGAGAGATATTACCGTGACCGCATCACCAGGATTTATTACTGTAACGAGATACCGATGTATTCTATGGTGTTGGGCCCCGACGGCAAGGAGTATAAGTATTCTTACTACAACATACGCTCATACCTGGAAGACGGAGATCTCTATATAACCACAGAAGAGATCCAGGTTAACAAAAGCCTGAGAGATTTCATCAAATACCGCTTAGACAGGAATAACGAAGGTAAATACCGCAATTGGCAGAGGGTATGGTATGGTAACCGCTGGCGCGATGAGACCGCGCGCTATCCGTCATCGATCACTCCGCGCGACTTCCCGGGTAACTCTGTCTTGTACCGTATACCTAAAATGATCTTAAGGGCATTGGTGAAATGGAATATATTGGGTGGTAAGCAATTAGAGAATTTGGTTACTCATCGCGACGGAGATATTATCTATACCGGCGACCAGATTAATCATGGCTATCACGATCTCGAACCTCATAAAGGTAAGGTTGATACCTCTACTCGTTCATCACTGCTATATCTTTTCGGCAGGCTCGCAGCTATTGCCCTGGCTGGAGCCGGCCTCTTATTAGTCTTTAGCAGATTCATTCCGTCAGCAGTGAACATAATTTATGCCCGGCGCAGGCGTTCAAAATTAGAAGTGAACAGCGCTGCAGAAAGCGATTTAATAGATATGGATTTCACTAAAGCGCAGGCCCAGTCGGTCATCCGCGAACGCTGCCAGAACGGGCCATTCGCAGATTACCGGGATTTGATTACCAGGATGGGATGGGGTGCTAAAAAATATGAAGAGATATTCGTGATGTACGCCCCGCTCTCCGGGCACAAGTTTAGAAGGAGATCGCAAATACGTAAATTATCCAATGCCATAGTGAATTCTACCCACTTTAAATATGTTTCTGAAAGCGCAGATGTCTTTACTGCAGCCGATTTGAGCAATTTAAGGATAGAGGCAGAGGGTGACTTAGCCGGTTTCTTCAGAGAGCTTTGGCGGATCTATAATAGTGCACCGGAGAAAGAGGCTTCCCGCAAGAGCATAGAACAGATGTTCATGAAATATCTAAAGCAGCAGGATTTTGTCCTGGTGATTGCAAGTCAAGAGGTCAAGAGGTTGGTCGAGAGGGTCTCTAAGTCTCAGGCGGTTGAAGTGATCATCCGCCGGCTTTATGCCAGGGTAAGAGAAGATAGGGATTGGCGCAGCGAGATAGAAGAGCGCGTAGATAGGCTAATTGCTGCTTTTGGCCTTAGAAACCAGCCCGGATTTTCTGATCAGAACAATATCCTCAGGAAGACATTCCTGGATAACATTTACAAGGCCAGACTTCTTCCGGAAGGATTTACCCTGGCTAATGATGATATCGTCTCTGACTTAGCGCTTTATTCCTTCGATGACCTGAGAAAAACTCCTCCGCTTAACCGTAGAATAACTGCTGATCTGGTTTCCCTTGAAAGGCTCTTTGTAATGCAGGTATTGCTTCAGCGGGGGCTGGCCAGCTTGATCGGCCAGGGAAGGATTGAGGATTACCTCTGGCAGAGATTCTTAAGGGCGCGCATGCAGCAGTTCGTCAGAGGGGCAGATTCAAAGCTTAACGATATCCTGGGGATGATTACTTTTGTACGCGACTCCTTTGCCCTAGTCCTCTTAAATCAGGAGATCAGGGAGAGGCTTGAGCAGAACCGCGACCCGCAGGGCCGGGTCTTGAACTACCAGGCGATTATCACCGAAGAGGTATTTAATGATGCCTTAAGATACGTATTGGGGCTTAAGGATCCTGATCCGCAGGATACCGGCTGGCTGCTGAAAGAAGAGACCAGGCAGGCGATCGCTTTGTTAGGCAAGAAGTTCGATCAGCTCTTCCAGGAGTTCGTTGTAGAGTATCAGCGCGCCGGGACAGAGGCAGAAAAAGAAACAGCTTATCGAAGTTATGCCCAGCAGATTAAGCCGGTGATCCAGGCGATCGTGCATCTGGTTGAGAGTAGAGAGGGGATAACAATTGTCAAGCACAGGCTCTCTTACTGGGAATTAAACGTAAAGCCGGCATTAAAGATTTTATTCGATTCCAGGATCCGCCGGGCAGTCTTCTCCAAGGGCGGCCCCTACAATCGTACCAGAAGCGATTTATTACGCAGGATTTACAATTTCGCAGTCATCGGGCTGATCTCCGGCTTATTCGCCTATCTCATTGTGAATGCAGTCAACATCACTGGATATTTAGGAGTTGCCACTATCTTGCAGTTTCCTCTCGGCCTGGCTGTTGCGGTGGCTGCCGCAGTACTGGTGATTGCCTTATGGCCCCTGTACCTTAAGTTGATCCGGGGAGCCCTGGAGCGCAGGATTAAGGGTATTAATAGTTCGAGCCAGATAGAGCAGGCTAAACAAGAGAGGATCTCTCAGGCAGTTAAGATATACAAGAGAAGGCTGATGATCGGCTGCATCGCTAATCTCGTCTTCTTCCTGGCCGCGCTCTTTGTGGTTCCGCAGTTCTTAGGACAGCAGCTATTTATGGTTACTCTCCCTGATTTTGCAGTGACCATGTCTAAGGTACTGCCCTGGCTGCTATTCGTTGCTACCTGGCGCCTGAGCTTCCCGGCGGTAAATTATTTTGGCCAGGGGTTAGCTGAATTAGGGCACAATTGGAGGAATAATATCTACGAAATCACTAAGAACCGCAACCTTGGGCAGATGGAGGATCGGCTGGTAGAGTTGTTTAGTGACCAGACTAGCGGTTATTTGGGTGCCGGCAAGGCCCGTGGCGAAGAGCGCATTGCTTCATTTAATATACTGCTTAGGCATTTATCAGGCGCAGAGGAGTATTACTTTGCCTTGCCAGAAGGTACGCATATCGATCCGGTACGTCAGCGGATCCGAAAAGTCTTGGATTTAGCTACTCGGAAGATAATTGTTTCTGGCTGCAAAGTTAGTAAACCACAATATTATGCTATCCAACAGATCCGCGAATGGATTAATGATGAATACCGCACTGATAAAGCTGATCAGCCCAGGTCCTGGGATGAGATCTTGCCGATGACCATATCCCAGCAGGGATACGGTGAAGATCTTTATTTTCCGTTTGCAGGAGCTAAAAAGACATTATTTAATCACGAAAAAGGCAGAGATGAAACTGAGCTAACCCATAGGCTGGGATCCCTGGCTAAATACAGGAGGGAGGCGTTTCTCTTGATGGTGGCTCGCTTGACTTCTGAGGGCTCTTTAGAGCGGGATGAGTTATTGGCTGTGATTAAGGATCCCAAATACCAGCCTAAAGATCCTACTTCCTGGAAGAACTGGAAGGAGATCGAACGCTGGGCAAATAATCATCTGCCTACTACCTGGGCTAATGCCCGTACTACCAAGCGGGTAAATAGGGATATCTTAAGATATTATGCAGAGCATTTTGGTGTTACTGATATAGATGAGGAGGTGGAGGCTAAGATCCGCGTAATTCCGCGCCACCTTAAAGGGCTAAGAGATGTCAACAAGAAGCTTGGCGGTAATCTACGCGCACTCTTTGATCAATTATATATCAATGGCTATAACCGCGCTGCAGTCCCTGGGTTATCCGACGAAGCCATTGAAGAGGCTTATGCTGGAGGAGACGAGCTTGCTTCCCGCTATATACTTGAGCTGATGATCGAGGAGGGGTTATGGCCGGCTTTTACCATAGGTTACCCGACTTATGAAGAGTACCATCGGGCGAAATGGAATCAGCTGACTGCCAGCTTACCTTTTATCATTGGCCCGGTGCTGCTACTGTTAGATGCTGATCACCGCAGTAACTTTGCCGGCTCAAGGCTCACCTTCGATCACCTTATGGAGTATTATTATAATCCCGGCCTGGGGGCCTCTATACCGGTAATTAATCATACGCTCACCAAGGATTTTGGCACGGTCGGCCCTGTGGTTCCCGTCGCGGAGAACGCCTTCTACTTCCACACCCAGTCAGGTAAGATGCTCTTCGGCGGCTTAGGCGCATACGGTAAGTTCTTTGTCCG
>JBHPGR010000051.1:0-4870 GCA_042570405.1 Candidatus Omnitrophota bacterium | reverse complement strand
TTAAATACGGTGCTGATACGGTGATGGATCTAAGTGTGGGGGGTAATCTCAAGCTGATCAGGCGCAGGATCCTAAAAAAGTCTCAGGTACCGGTAGGGACCGTGCCGGTATATGAGGTAGCAGTCAATGCCTCTAAGAAGAAAAAAGATTTTTTGAAGTTTAGCGCGGGCGATGTATTAGACGTGCTTAATGATCAGGCAAAGGACGGCGTGGACTTTTTTACCATCCATGCCGGGGTAACCAGAAGGAGCCTGGGTGTTTTAAAGCGCAATAAAAGGCTGCTGGATATTGTCTCGCGGGGAGGGGCGATCCTGGCTGCCTGGATGAAACGCAACAGCCGCGAGAACCCGTTCTTTGAATATTTCGACAAGATTCTGGATATCGCTAAGAATTATGATGTTACCTTAAGCCTGGGCGACGGCCTGCGTCCGGGCACTGTCCTGGATGCCACAGACAGGGCGCAACTTTCGGAACTTAAGATCCTGGGAGAGCTGACCCTGCGCGCAAGAAGACATGGGGTCCAGGTTATGATCGAGGGACCGGGCCATATCCCTTTGAATCAGATCCGCAAAAATATCCTTTTAGAGAAGAAGCTCTGCCATCGTGCGCCGTTCTATGTATTAGGCCCGCTGGTCACGGATATCGCAGCCGGCTACGACCACATCAGCGCTTCCATCGGAGCAGCAGAGGCCGCAGCCTGCGGTGCGGATTTCTTATGCTATGTAACGCCTTCGGAGCACCTGAGGCTTCCATCGGATTCTGACGTACGAGAAGGGGTTGTCGCTTCCAAGATCGCCGCCCACGCAGCAGATATCGTCAAGGGCGTGAAGCTGGCCATAAACAGGGACAGGGATATATCCCTGGCGCGGCGCAACCGTGACTGGAAGAAACAGATCAGTTTATCGCTTGACCCGGATAAGGCCGCTTCTTACAGGAGATCAACGCGGCCACACCCGCTGGATGTTTGCACGATGTGCGGCGAGTTTTGTTCTATTAAAGTGATGGAAGAGTGTGTGCGAGCGTAGTTCAGTGGTAGAACACTAGCTTCCCAAGCTAGATATGGGGGTTCGATTCCCCTCGCTCGCTTTGATCTCGTTCATTAATAATCTGTGGTATTTGCTCGCGCACTGAAAACTTTTGCCCTGTGCTGCGGTTTACGCCTCGCTCCCGTAGCGGACTTACGTAATCCTTGGGTACTCCCGCTCGGCGTAATTCCTTGCACACATTTGGCAAAAATTTTCTAACGTGCGCTCACAAACACCACAGCTTATTTCAGAGAATATCATGCTTAATCTTAAGAGCTTCGCTCGGTATTGTGTTTTAGCGGTTATAGTGAGTTTCGTGTTTGGGTGCGCCGGGCCGGCTTACGTCAGGCCGCGGATAAAAAGGCCTGAAGGGCCTGGTTTCTACCACCGGGCGACCAAGGGGCAGACGCTCTGGAGGATATCCAAGATATACGGCACAGACCTGGATCAGCTGGTAAAGATCAACCGGATCGGTAATGCCTCCAGTATCTCCGTGGGACAGCTTATCTTTGTGCCGCGGACAGAATCAGTAGCCACTAAAATCGTAGGGGAAGATTTCATCTGGCCGCTGCAAGGAAGGGTGATCGCCAGGTTCGGACAGGAGACCAATAATGCCCCCAACAAGGGGATCGATATCAAGCCATACAGCAATAATGACGTTATGGCTGCCCGCAGCGGTAAGGTGGTCTTTTATTCAGATGACTTTGCGGGATTGGGAAAGACCCTGATCATTGATCATCTGGACGGGTATCTGACTGTTTACGGAAGAAATTCAAGGATATTTGTTAAAGCAGGCGATGAAGTGCGACGTGGTAAGGTGATCGCCAGGGCGGGTTCGGCAGGAAGGGATGCCGGTAAGGTCTACCTGCACTTTCAAGTCCGCAAAGGGCATATACCGCAAAACCCGTATTTTTATCTACCCATGCAATAGGATCGATGGTTCGACTCTGCTCACCATCGATCCTGAGCAAGCCACGCGCTAAAGTCTAGGGCGCGTCGAATGGATTGATCATGGAAAAAGACATATTTTTTGACCGTAAGGATTTTCAGGAGATCCTGGAGAAGCGGGTAAAGGGCCTGATGGAGGGTTACCGGCGGAATATCGCTTTTATCGGCGATGAGTTAGTCGGCAAGACCTCTATTATCTTCAATTTCTTAAACAGGTTCCGGGATAACCGCATCATCAGCGTATACCTTGAGATAAGGCCTGAGTCCTTTGCCTCTTTTGCCAGAAGGTTTATCGGGGTGCTGCTTTACAATTTTCTGATCAATAGCGGAGTTGAGCTTAAGGAGGATCTTGACTATCTGATCGCCAGATCCGAAGGCCACATCCCTAAGACCTGCGAAAGGATCAAGGAGATCCTTTTAGGCTTAAAGAGAAGAAAGAGGGATAATGTCTTTACCGAACTTCTGTCGCTTACCGATACGCTGTATCTGGAGACCGGGAAGTTTTCGCTGGTGATATTCGACGAATTTCATAACCTGGAAAACCTGCAGATCAAGAGTCTCTTCCGGGAGTGGTCAAAGGTCCTGGTGGTCCAGAAGAATACGATGTATCTGATCGCCAGCTCCATGAAATTCAAAGCGAAGGCGATCCTCTCTAAGAACCTTTCGCTTCTTTTCGGTAATTTTGAGACGATTTCCGTTGAGCCATTCGATATCAGGACGAGCGAAGAGTACCTGCGTTGTGTTTTAAAGGGGGCGACATTCAGCGAGGGGCTAAAGAATTTTATGATCAATTTTACCGGAGGGTATCCCTTTTACCTGAAGGTAGTCTCTGAGGCGTTATCGAATCCCAATCAAAAAAGCCTCGCCGATATTCTGGAGGGCCTCTTGTTTGAGCCTTCGGGGATCCTGAACCAGAGGTTCTCCAATTCCATGAAGCGCTTCATGGATACCCCCTGCAGCCAGGATTACATCTCGATACTCTATCTGATCGCAAGCGGACACAACAGGCTAAAAGACATTGCCCACATCATGCGCAGGACCAAGAAAGACCTCTCCAAGAGGATCAATTACCTGTTGGAGGTGGATGTCCTCACGCGCAGCGGAGACTTCCTGAAGGTAAGCGACAGGGTCTTTGGCTACTGGCTGAAATTCGTCTATCAGGAAAAGCTTCAGTCTTTGACTTTTGACGCAATTAATCAGAAGAACCAGTTCATAAATAATATTGAAAACATGATCCAGGAATTTACAAGGGATGCGCAGAAGCCGGTAAACGAAAGGACGATGGATCTTTTGCGCCTCTTTGACGACGACATGATCCAGATGCATGACAAGAAGATGCGCCTGGATCACTTCCGCGAGATAAAGCCCCTGGAATTTAAGAGGAGCGGTATCCGCGACGGGCTGCTCGGCCGCTCTGACGAAAGCCTCTGGATCATGGTCTTTAAATACGACCTCCTGACAGAGGATGATGTCGCTGACTTCGCCAAGGAATGCAGGAAGTACCGGCGAAAACTGCAGAGGAAGATCGTGATCGCGCTTCACGATGTAGATGATAATGCCAGGCTGCGCGCCTTTGAAGAAAAGATCCTTACCTGGGATATAAATAACCTGAACCAGGTACTTGATCTTTTTTCAAAACCCAGGGTGATAGTATGATCATCGGCGTGATCTCAGACACACACATAAACCGCAAAAGTATTACATTACCTGCGGCAGTATCAGAAGCCTTTAAGGGTGTGGATATGATCGTGCACGCCGGGGACCTGGTGGATTTGAGTGTGCTTGATGCATTGAGATCGATCTGCAAGGAAGTAAAGTCGGTGTGGGGGAATATGGATCCTAATCAGGTAAGGGCCAAGCTTCCCGAGAAGGAGATCATCAGCGCCGGAAGATTCAAGATCGGCCTGATGCACGGCCGGGGGAATCCCGCATGCCTGGTAGAGCTTTTGACACAGGAATTTAAGGACGATTCTGTGGATCTGATCATCTTCGGGCACTCACATTCCCCGTTTAACGAAAAGATTGGCGATGTCTTATTTTTTAACCCGGGCAGTGCTACAGATAAGATATTTGCGCCATATAATTCCGTCGGCATCATCGAGGCAGGCGATAAGTTGAAGGCTAGAATAGTAAAGATTTAGCCGATGTTAAATCAAAAGCTGATCAAGGATTTGGAGGATACCGTCTTAGCAAGCTTCGCGACAAAGAGTTGTAAGACGCGTGGCAGGGTTTATAAAGAGGAAGAGCATCCTTACCGCTCCGCTTACCAGAGGGACCGGGACCGGATCATCCATTCGGCTGCATTCCGCCGTTTAGAATATAAGACTCAGGTCTTCGTCAATCATGAAGGCGATTACTACCGCACCAGGCTTACTCATACCCTGGAAGTGGCGCAGATCGGACGCACGATCGCAACCGCTCTTCACCTGAACGTCGATCTTGTAGAAGCGATCGCATTAGCGCATGACCTGGGGCATACCCCTTTCGGGCATTCAGGGGAGGATACGCTGAACGAGTTGATGCGCGAGAACGGCGGTTTTAACCACAATCACCAGGGGTTAAGGGTGGTGGATTTCCTGGAGGAGCGCTATCCGGAATTTCCCGGCCTCAATCTTACATGGGAGGTAAGGGAGGGGATCGCCAGGCACTCTTCGGCATTTGATCTGGCCGCTAAGATAAAGGAGTTTTCAGGTAGCAGCATGCCTTCGCTGGAGACTCAGGTCGCGGATATCGCCGATGAGATAGCCTATGACAACCATGATCTTGATGACGGGTTGACCTCAGGGATACTTAAGGATCAGGACCTGGCGAAATTAGAGGTCTGGGATAAGATTTGTAAAGAAATTTCAAAAAAATATGCTACAATAGACAGGGAATTAAAGAAATATCTGGTGATC
>JBHPGR010000050.1:0-4947 GCA_042570405.1 Candidatus Omnitrophota bacterium | reverse complement strand
ATCTTGGGAAAGTGCTCCTGATTTCTAAGGACAACAAGACCGAGTTCGGCCAGCCTTATCTTAAGGGGGCAACGGTCAAGGCGGTAGTGCTTAAGCAGACTAAGGGCAAGAAGTTAGTCTCCTACAAGTACAGGAGGCGCAAGTCTTCAGACTGGAAGAAAGGACACCGTCAGCAGCTCTCCATGCTTCAGATAAAGGCTATTGAAGCGGGAAGTTAGGTGACTAAGAGTGTTCATTGACAGAGCAAAGATCTTTGTTAAAGGAGGCAGCGGCGGCAATGGCTGCCGGAGCATCTACCGCGATAAATACACCCGCAGCGGCATTGAGGATGGCGGCGACGGCGGCAGGGGCGCGGATATTCTGATCAGGGCAGATAAGGGGCTGCACACCCTGATAGACCTGCACTACAGGCGGCATTTCACCGGTAAACACGGCGGCCACGGCTCAAGTAAAAATAAGAAGGGCAGGGATGATCCGGCAATAGTTGTCAGGGTGCCTGTGGGCACAACTGTCCTCGATGCAAAGACTAATTGTGTGCTGCGCGACCTGGATCAGGATAAAGAGGAGCTGATCGTTGCCAAGGGCGGTAAGGGGGGGATGGGCAACCGCCATCACTGCGAGGCGACTCCGGGAGAACCGGGAGAAGAGAGGGAGCTAGTTCTTGACTTAAAGCTGATCGCTGATGTAGGCGTAGTCGGATTTCCTAACGCCGGAAAGTCCACCTTCATCTCTGCGGTCTCTAACGCCCATCCTGATATCGCAGCGTATCCTTTTACCACCAAATCTCCGGCCCTGGGAGTTGTAGGAGATATGGACGAGAGGTTTGTTATCGCCGATATCCCCGGGTTGATCGAGGGTTCATCTGCGGGCAAGGGTTTAGGGGACAGGTTCCTGCGCCACGTTGAACGCACCAGGGTGCTCGTCCACCTGGTCGATATCTCCGCAAGCGAGGGCAGGGATCCGGCAGAAGATTACAGGATTATAAACAAAGAGCTTGCGGGTTACAAAAATGAGTTGGTTAAGAAACCGCAGATTTTGGCTGCTAACAAGATCGACCTTGACGGCGCAAGAGATAATCTGCAGAGATTTAAAAAGTCAGTAAGAAAAAAAATTTACCCGATATCCGCGTTAAAAAGCCTTGGATTGGAGGAGTTGATTGAAGCAGTCAGGAAGAAATTATAAGAGGATCGTGATCAAGATCGGCAGCAGCCTCCTCTGCGCCGACGGAGTCACTCCGGATGTCGGGGTGCTGCAAAAGATCTGCGCACAGGTAAGCAAATTGGCGCAAGAGGGCAAGGAAGTAGTGATCGTCTCTTCCGGCGCGATAGCCTTTGGCCTGCACCTCTTAGGGCTAAGAAGCAGGCCGGGTGAGCTGAATAAACTGCAGGCAGCCTCTGCCGTGGGGCAGAATCAGCTGATGGAGAATTACCGCAGGTTCTTCGCTAAAGGAGTAAAAAGCGCACAGGTGCTCTTGACCCGCGAGGATTTTAATGACCGCCGCCGCTTCCTGAACGCCAAAAATACCCTACTTGAACTTTTAAAGTATAAATGCGTACCGGTGATCAATGAAAACGACGCCGTTTCTACCGAAGAGATAAGATTCGGGGATAATGACCGGCTTTCGGCATTAGTCGCAAGCCTGATCGCCGCGGATCTTTTGATCATCCTCTCTGATGTCGACGGGCTACTTGATAAGCAGAGACAAGTGATCCGGGTAGTCGAAGAGATCACTTCCCAGATCAAGGCGCTCGCCTGCCCGACGAAGAAGATGGCTTGCGCCGGAGGGATGATCACCAAGCTTGAGGCGGCAAAGATCGCTGGAGATGCCGGGATACCCTGTGTGATCGCAAACGGCCACAAGAAAGATGTTCTCCTGTCGCTGGCCAAGGAACCTGAGAAGAAGGGGACCCTTTTTATACACAAGAAGGGATTGACCGCAAAGAGACATTGGATCGCGTTCGGGACTAAGGCTAAGGGTAAGATCATTGTCGATGATGGGGCAAAGAGAGCGCTTATGAATAAGAAGAGCCTGCTTTCGGTAGGGGTGGTTGACTGTGAGGGTGGGTTTGAAAGCGGGGATATAGTGGGCGTGACTGACATAAAGAAGCGGGAGTTTGCCCGCGGAAAGGCATCCATTTCAGCGGCTCAGCTTAAGAAGGTGAGGGGTCAGAGATTCGCTAAGGAGATCATCCACCGCGATAATATAGTAATTCTAGAAGAGGGCTGATCACTATGAGATTAAACAGAAGAGTAGTTTCTTTAGCAAAAGATGCTCAAGCAGCCTCAAGAGAGCTTTTGAGTCTGACTGAGGCAGAGAAGAATTGCATCCTGAATGATATGGCTAAGGCCATAATTAAAGGCAAGGCTGCTATCCTGCGTGCCAATAAGAGGGATATAAAGGCAGCAGCAAAGAGAGGTTTATCTAGCGCTCTGGTCGATAGATTGACCCTGAACAATAAAAGAATCATAGGGATGGCTGATTCACTTAAGCAGGTAGCAAGGCTCAAGAATCCTGTAGGCAGGCGGATCAGCAGCCGGCGCAGGCCTAATGGCCTCCTGATTCGCAAAATCTGCGTTCCGATCGGAGTAATCGCAATAATCTACGAGGCGCGTCCTAATGTTACCTCTGATTGCGCAGGGCTCTGCCTTAAATCCGGCAATAGCGTGATCTTAAGGGGCGGCAGCGAAGCCCTAAACTCCAACCTTGCGATTTACAGGTTGCTTAAGGGTGTACTTCGTAAGTATAAGCTCAACCAGGCAGCAGTGAGCATGCTGACTACCAGCGACCGCAGTGCGGTTGATACTCTGCTTAAGCTTGATAAATACATTGATCTGGTGATCCCCCGCGGAGGAGAAGGCCTGATCAGTAAGGTAGCCGCAAGCTCGCGCATCCCGGTGATCAAACATTATAAGGGTATCTGTCATATATTCGTTGATGACTGGGCTGACCTTAACCTTGCCCAAAGGGTATGTTTTAATGCCAAGGTGCAAAGGCCGGGGGTGTGCAATGCTATGGAGACTCTCCTTGTGCACAGAGACGTTGCTGTAAGATTCCTGCCGGGGATGATCAAGCAGTTTATTGATGCCGGAGTCCAGATCCGCGGCTGCGCCCTGACGCGCAGGATCGCCAAGGCCTTTAAGATCAAAAAAGCCAAGGATAAGGATTATCATACCGAGTATCTGGATCTGGTCTTATCGGTCAAGGTTGTAGATGGCCTCAAGCAGGCGATCGACCACATAAATCACTATGGCTCAAAGCATTCAGATGCGATCATCACGGAAAATAAAAAGCATGCGAAGATATTCACAAAAAGAGTGGATTCTGCCTGTGTCTATGTAAATGCCTCCACCCGTTTTACCGACGGGTATCAATTCGGGATGGGCGCTGAGATAGGTATTTCAACCGATAAGATCCACGCCCGAGGCCCGATGGCGCTTGAAGAGTTGACTAGCTATAAATATGTGGTATCAGGGAAAGGACAGATAAGAAGATAAATTCTAAATCCCAAACTTTAGAATTTAGTGCTTAGTATTTGTTTAGGATTTAGATATTAGGATTTAGAATTTTATCATTAGCTATGAAGATCGGATTATTAGGCGGGACCTTTAACCCGATACACATCGGCCATCTTATATTAGCCGAGGAGGCAAGGGAGAAGCTAGGCCTTGATAAAGTGATCTTTATCCCGACATACCTGCCTCCGCATAAAGATAATTCAGATGTCGCCTCAGCAGGCCAGCGCCTGGAGATGATCAAATTAGCGATCAAGGGCAACAGTTGTTTTTCTGTCTCTGATGTAGAGATAAAGCGCGGCGGGCGCTCCTATACCATCGATACAGTGAAGGAATTCAAGTCGCGTTTTCCGGATGACCAGCTGTATTTTATCACCGGGTCTGACCTTTTGAAATATCTTCAGGAGTGGAAGGACTTAAATGATTGTATAAAGCTCGTCAGTTTCGTGGTCGCCACCCGCCCCGGATACCCTTTAGAGAATATTCCTTCATATATCCGGACGGTAGCGATCAGGGCGGTGTATGCCTCAGGTTTTGAGATCCGTCAGGCAATAAGGGATAAAAAATCCTTCCGTTATTTAGTCCCTGAGAAGGTATTTACCTATATTACAAGAAGAAGGATATACCGATGAAGATCAAAGTCGCCCCTTCAGTATTATCAGCAGATTTTTCGCGCCTGGCCGATGAAATAAAGAGAGTGGAACTTGCCGGCGCGGATATGCTGCACATCGATGTGATGGATGGCTGTTTTGTCCCCAACGTCACTATCGGACCGTGCGTAGTCAGATCGATTCGCAATGTGACGAAACTTCCGCTGGATGTACATCTGATGGTCGAAAAGCCACAGGACTTACTCGATGGATTCATCGATGCAGGAAGCGATATGATCACTTTGCACATCGAGACGATCTCAGGCACTGCCTTAAAAGAGGCTTGCAAAAAACTTAAAGCAAAAGGGATAAAGCGCGGTATCTCGCTTAATCCGGGGACGCCCTTAGAAAGAATAAAAGAAGCATTGGATATAGTAGATTTTGTGCTGGTGATGAGTGTAAATCCCGGCTTTAGCGGACAGAAGTTTATGCCTGAGGTAGTGCCAAAGATAAAAGAGCTGCGCTCGATCTTTGGCGGCGATATAGCTGTTGACGGTGGAATGAATGATGAAAACGCCAAAGAGGTGATCAAGGCCGGTGCAAATATCATCGCTGCCGGCTCATATATATTCGGCTCAAGCGATGTAAAATCTTCGATAAAAAGGATAAAGGATGCAGGCAAAGAGTGAAATAAAGTTCGGTACAGACGGCTGGAGGGCGATAATCGGTAAGACCTATACATTTGAAAACGTAAAGATCGTCGCGCAGGCGACAGCGGATTATTTGGGTAGAGGTAAAAAAATCGCCGTGGGGTATGATAATCCTTATCCTTGGCTTTTTTGAT
>JBHPGR010000049.1:0-5026 GCA_042570405.1 Candidatus Omnitrophota bacterium | reverse complement strand
CCGCCTGATGGCCCGGCGATCCCGGTGATCCCGATAGCAAAATCGGCAGCTGCGATTCTTCTAACGCTTGAGGCCATCCTGCGCGCAACCTCTCTTGAGACTGCGCCGTGTTTCTTTATCGTGCCGGGGGTGATACCCAGGCATGAGGATTTGGCGTTGTTACTGTAGGTTACGACACCGAGAGTAAAGTATTTTGAGCTTCCCGGAAGCTGTGTGAGCAGGGAGGCGAGCAGCCCCCCGGTGCATGATTCAGCGACCGCCAGGGAGATTTTCTTTTGGATAAAGAGATCGTGTATGCTTACCGATGCAATGCTCATCGAAATTATTATAGGGTTTTTTAAAGCAGTTGACAAGAAGAGATTTTATGTTATACTGCCTTTCTAATTGATCTTCGGGGCAGGGCGCAATTCCCGACCGGTGGTTAAGCCCACGAGCCCGCCAGAGAAGCTGGCGAGGTTGATCCGGCGATATTCCGGAGCCGATGGTAGCGCAGAAAGCGCACGCCAACCCATCATTTTAGGTTGGCGTAGGCGCAGAAAGCGCACGCCGATCCATCTTTTGGGTTGGCGTACGAGAAGATGCATGACACCCGATCCTATAGGATGGATCGGTGTGCCGTTTCTCGGCAAAGTCCAGATGGAAGAAGATTTATCTATACTGCCCGAAGATTGTCTTCGGGTTCGCTATTTATAGGAGAACTAGAATTGTTTGATCAAATCAAAGACATATTAGAGGATCTAAAAGCCGGCAGGATGGTAGTGGTTGTCGATGATGCCGACCGGGAGAATGAAGGTGACCTGGTTTTGCCTGCTGGCTCTGCCAGCTTTGGGCAGATCAATTTTATGGCTAAGCACGGCAGGGGCCTGATCTGCGTGCCGATGAAAGAGGATAGGCTAAAGAGACTCGGCCTGCAGCCGATGTTAAATAGTCAAGATCCTGCCGGAGGAGACCCTTTTTCTACTGCCTGGATGATCTCCGCTGATGCCAAAAGCGGTATCACCACCGGGATATCGGCTCATGACCGCGCCCGGACTATTGAGGTGCTGATCGATCCTAAGGCGCAGCCTGAGGATCTTGTCAGGCCGGGACACATCTTTCCCCTGCAATCACGCAAGGGCGGGGTCCTGGTAAGGGCAGGACATACAGAAGCGACAATAGACCTGATGGAGCTAGCAGGATTGTACCCGGCAGGCGTGATCTGCGAGATCATGAATGATGATGGTTCAATGGCCAGGCTCCCGCAGCTCGTCGAGTTCTCTAAGGCCCATGATTTAAAGATCTGTTCCATTTCAGACCTGATCGAATACCGCAGGCGCTCAGAGAGGCTGATCGAAAAAGCCTCCGAGACTAACCTGCCTACGGAGCTGGGAACATACAGGCTGATCCTCTACCGCGATTTGACCAACGGCCAGATCAACGTTGCTATGGTGATGGGTGAGATCACTCAGGGTGCGGCGCTTGTACGGGTACATTCAGAATGCCTGACCGGAGACGTCTTCGGTTCGGTACGCTGCGATTGCGGCCGGCAATTAAGAAGGGCGATGGAGATAATCGGTAAAGCAGGCAGCGGAGTAATACTTTATATGAGCCAGGAGGGGCGAGGAATAGGATTGGTCGAGAAGATCCGCGCTTATTGCCTGCAGGATAAGGGGCTTGATACGGTGGAAGCGAATGTTGCGCTGGGACATAAGCCGGACTTGAGGAATTACGGTATCGGGGCGCAGATCCTGGTCGACCTGGGCTTGGAGAATATAAGGCTGCTGACGAATAATCCGCGCAAGATCGTAGGGCTTCAGGGGTATGGCCTTAAGGTAGTAGAGCGGGTCGCGTTAGAGGTAGAACCTACCCCCGAGAACTACAGGTATCTTAAGGCTAAAAAGGAGAAACTAGGACACGATCTAAAGATATGAAAGGAGGAGGGCTATGGCAAAGGTAATAGAGGGTAATTTGATCGCGAAGAGCAAAAAATTCAACCTGATCGCCTCGCGCTTCAATGATTTTGTCACCAAGGAGCTGGTTGCCGGCTGCCTGGATACTCTGATCCGCCACGGCGCACAGGAAGAGGATATAACAGTGACCTGGGTGCCGGGAGCATTCGAGATCCCGTTGGTAGCGCAAAGACTGGCAAAGGTAAAGTCAGCTGATGCGATCATCTGTCTGGGCACAGTGATCCGCGGTTCCACACCGCACTTTGATTATATCGCATCTGAGGTAGCAAAGGGTGTGGCCAAGGTCTCGCTGGATACAGGGATACCGACGATCTTCGGAGTGATCACCGCTGATACGATCGAGCAGGCAGTCGAGCGCGCAGGGACGAAGGATGGCAATAAGGGAAGAGATGCAGCGCGCAATGCGATCGAGATGGCGAATCTGGTAGGGAAGATAAAATAAGTGAGGCCACGACTTATGGAGCAAAGAGACATAAGTCGTAAGGCCGAACTTACCCCGCCTTTGGCGGGGTAATTCACACGGATAACTTATTCACATCACACCGTCAGCTATACGCTGCGTAGATTTCTTGCGAAATCTACTTGAAGAGGAGTGTCATCCCGGCTCATAAGCCGTGGTAAAATTCTCTTTGATAATTTTACCACATTCGCCGGGATAAATTCGCCCAGACGACTTACGTTCACTTGCCGCACAAGCGGCACACCGGCTGTTCCAATACAGCCGAGTGTCAAGTTCCGTAAGTCGTGGGCTCATTTATGCGAAAAAGAACAAAAGCTAGGGAGCTTGCTCTGCAGATCCTTTACCAGGCGGATGTCACCCGCAGCGGGTATGATCAGGTACTGAAAAGCTTTTGGGAGTCTGGCGAACATGATCAGGCCGGTGATGAGGTGAAGGATTTCACCGTGAGCCTGGTCAAGGGCGTTGCAGATAACCTTAAAGACATCGACGCCAAGATCAAGGAGTACGCGGCTAACTGGCAGCTGGAGCGAATGGCCTTCATCGACCGCAATATCCTGCGCCTGGGGGCATATGAACTCTTGCTGCGCGATGATATACCGCCTAAGGTCTCGATCAATGAGGCGGTGGAGCTTGCCAAGAAGTATTCCGCGCAGGAGTCCTCAAAGTTCGTCAACGGCATCCTGGACAAGGTAAAGGCTAAGAAGGAAGAATGAAGTTTGCTGACCTGCATTTACATACGGAATATTCAGATAGCACCTATACCCCTGAGGAGTTGATCAGTGCCGCAGAAGGCGCCGGACTATCGTGTGTCGCCGTAGTCGATCATGATAATGCCTCCGGCATCACCCCCTGCCTTGAGGCGGCTAAGGGTAAGGCAGTTGAGGTGCTTTCCGGCATAGAGCTTACCGCCGCATACAATGGTTTAGAGATCCATTTCCTCGGGTATCTCATCGATCACACAAATCACGAGCTACTCAAAAAAATGGAATTCTTAAAGGATTACCGCGTAGAGCGCATATATAAGATCACTGAGAAACTAAGGGGACTGGGTTTAGAGATCGATGCGCAGGATGTCTTTGATATCGGCGGCCTCGGGACCGTAGGCAGGCTTCACATTGCAAGGGCGATGGTTAAGAAGGGGCTGATCCCTGCGACAGCCGTAGCCTTTAAGAAATATATCGGAGATAAATGCCCCGCCTATGTCTGCGGCTTCAGGTTAAATCCAAAGGAAGCGATAGATCTGATCAGGGGTGTGGGGGGAGTGCCGGTATTGGCCCATCCTTACACCCTTGGTAACGATGAGCTGATCACGGAATTTGTCAAGGTAGGGCTGATGGGCCTTGAGGTTTATTATCCGGAGCACAGTAAATCGATGACCGAGAAGTATCTAAAGCTTGCCAAGGCCCATGATCTTCTGGTCAGCGGCGGCTCGGATTGCCACGGAAAGGCAAAGCCCAAGGTCAAGATCGGTTCGGTAAAGATCGATTACAGCCTGGTCGAGAAGATCAAAGCGGCAAAGGAGAAAGCCTGTGCCAAGTAAGCATGAGTATTTTATGGAGCTCGCCCTGAAGCTGGCGCTTAAGGGCAGGGGGAAGACTTCGCCAAACCCGATGGTAGGCGCGTTGATCGTAAAAAATGGTAAGATCGTCGGAAGAGGCTTCCACGAGAAGGCAGGCCTGCCGCATGCTGAGATCGTGGCATTGCATCAGGCAGGCAAGAAATCTCAAGGGGCTACGATGTATGTGACTCTTGAGCCCTGCACGCACTTTGGAAAGACTCCGCCCTGCGCTGAATGGATCGCCAAGAGCGGCGTAAGGCAAGTGATCATCGGGATGATCGACCCGAACCCATTGAATAACGGCAGGGGCGTACGCCTCTTGAAGCGAAAAGGGCTAAAGGTAAAGACCGGGTTTCTCGAGAATAGACTTAAGGAGCAAAATATGCCCTTTATAAAATACATCACCAAGGGATTGCCTTATGTCACTGTGAAGGTGGGGCAATCCCTGGATGGCAAGATCGCCACCCGCACCGGAGACTCCAAGTGGATAACCTCATACGATTCCCGGGCGCGCGCTCACCGCCTGCGCAGTGATTACGATGCGATCATGGTCGGGGTCAATACGGTATTAAGAGATAATCCCCGGCTCGATGCTTGGTTCTTAAGGAAGGATCTAGTGAAGGTGATCGTGGACAGCCAGCTAAGCATGCCGCATAAGGCGAATATCTTTTCGCAAAAGAGTAAAGTGATAATCGTTACTATGCCGGTCCCTGCCGGACAGGAGACAGAGAACCGCAAGATGATCGAGGAGAGGGCTCAGGTGCTTGAGGTCAAGCAGAAGGCAGGACAGATAAACCTGCGCTCGATGATGAAGAAGCTGGCTCAGCAGGAGATTACCAATATCATCGTTGAGGGGGGCGGGACATTGATCGGTTCTCTATTCGACGAAGGGCTAGTTGATAGGGTGCTCTTTTTTATCAGTCCTAAGATCATCGGAGGTAAGGAAGCGATCAGTTCTGTTATGGGCCAGGGGATCTCCAGGATCGATAAGGCGATAAAGCTAAAGGATATAAGATTAAAACGCGTGGGAGAGGATTTTTTGGTCGAAGGTTACGTTTA
>JBHPGR010000048.1:0-5033 GCA_042570405.1 Candidatus Omnitrophota bacterium | reverse complement strand
ATCCTGTAGCCCTTTTTCTCCATCCCCCTGGCGATCTTGTGTATTTCTTTGACCATCGGGCAGGTGGCGTCGATTACCCGAAACTTTAGCCCTTTCGCTTCTCTGATCGTATCTGTAGAGATCCCGTGAGCGCGCACCAGGAGAGTCTTACCTTTACCCGGGAAAAGTCTATTTATCTTTCTTATGCCGGCTCGTTCTATTGTCTTGACCACCTGCTCGTTGTGTACGATGTCACCCAGCATATAGACCTGGCGCCTGCTATCAGCCGTCTTTAAAGCGATATCCAGCGCCCGCCTTACCCCGAAGCAGAAACCCGCATTCCTAGCTAAATTTATTTTTAAAATCATAATCTTTATGTTAACATATAGTCAGTAGCAGGGCAAAGAATTATTTGTGTATTTACGAATGTGTGGTATCATAATAAAAAAATAGGAGGTATTTTATGTTACGAAGCATTGAGGATTATGCTGATATCGTAGGGGAGAAGGTAATCGCTGATATCTATAAGAAAGCGCACGGCCTTTACAACATGCACGTCAGCCATGTCAATTCTACCTTTATGGGCGGCGGTGTGGCCGAGATCCTCAGCCGCCTGGTGCCTTTTATGAACGGGGTGGGCATAGACACCGAATGGGGGATAATCCACGGAAACCCTGCGTTCTTTGAGGTGACTAAAAAATTTCATAATGCCCTGCAGGGTGGAGATATCCATCTTACTGAGATGAAGAAGAATCTTTATCTTAACGTAAACCAGGAATATGCTGGTTACGCGCACCTGAATTACCGTGATTGCGTGTTCATCCACGATCCGCAGCCGCTCCCCTTAATCAGGTTCTCCAGAAAGCGCCAGCCATGGATCTGGAGGTGCCACATAGACTTGTCGAGCCCCAATAAGGAACTATGGGATTTTCTCAAGAAATACATGCTTAGGTATAATCTGATCATCGTCTCCAGCGAGAAATTCAAGAAACCCTCCCTTCCTGTCGAACAGAGGGTAATACATCCTGCGATCGATCCGCTCTCATTGAAGAACCGGGAGTTGTCTAAGCAGGATATCGCCAAATATATAAAGAAGTCAGGTATCCCGACTGACAAACCGATAATCGCCCAGATATCGCGGATGGACCCCTGGAAGGATCCTGAGGGGGTGCTCGAGGTGTTTCGGATCGTAAAGAAAAAAGTAGATTGCCGTCTGCTTTATTGTTATAACCTGGCCACTGATGACCCCGAAGGCATGGATATATATGCCAGGGTACGCAAGAAGGCAAAGGACTTAATAGGAAACGGAGATGTTATATTTGTATTGGGGAATAATGATATTCTGGTCAACGCCATCCAGAGATTCTGCGACGTGATCCTGCAGAAGTCGATCAAGGAGGGCTTCAGCCTTACCACCACCGAGGCGCTGTGGAAGGGCAAGCCCGTAGTCGCCGGCAATGTGGGAGGTATCCCTGCCCAGATAAAAGACGGCGAGAACGGTTTTCTCGTCGAGCCTGACGACTACAAGAAGTGCGCCGACAGGGTGATCGAGATCCTTAAAAAACCTAACCTGGCAAAGGAGCTCGGCAATAAAGCCAGGGAAACGGTAAAGAACAAGTTCCTGATCACCAGGCTGCTCTCCGATTATCTGGACCTGCTCGTCGAAGTATTGCAGTAAGCGTCCATGAGAAAAAGAATCCTCATCGGCCTGCTGATCATCGCCTTGATAGTTACTGGCGCCCTGATCTATGCAAATAAGGTAATCCTTCCTACAAGAGTCAAATCTCTGATCATCGCAAAACTCCAGGATTTCACCGGCAAGAGCGTCAGCCTTGACGCTGTCCGGATCGATCTATTCAAGGGGCTGGTATTAGATGGCCTCACTCTTTATGAAGGGGAAGATCCCCTTGTCAGTATCGATCAGCTCTCAAGCCAGCTTTTGATCATCCCGATATTTAAAAAGAGGATCATCTCGCCTGCGATCAAGGTCAGGTCTGCCGTGATCTATCTGGAGCGCAGGCAGGATAATACCTATAACCTCGCGGACCTGTTTACCGGTATTCCGGCGTCCAAAGAGGAAGCTAAGTTCAGCTTCCTGGCCTATAAGCTGCTGGTTGCTGATGCAAGAGTCGTCTTCAAGGACAATACGCTCTCTCCGGCATTTACCAGGGATTTAGAGAAACTACAGGCAGTATTCTATTTTTCGCTCCCTGCCAGCATAAAGTTCCGGCTTAAATTCCAGATCCCCGCAGAAGAGCCGATCAAGATAAACGCTTCCGGAGAGTATGATATCGCAGGCGCCGGCCTGCTGGCAAAGTTAAGCATTAAAGGATTCTCTTTCAGGGAATTTCTTGCTTATTCCAAGGGAATCGCTGCTTGGGATCCGAAAGGGGCGGTGGATCTTTTTGCCGATATCCGCTTTAAAGACGGGAAGCTTTCAGCTGACGTAGATTTAGAAGCGCCGCAGCTTGATCTTAACGCGCAAGGATTCTCACTGGAATTGCACGCCCAGGCCAGGGCCGGGTTGGAATATCAGCTTGATAGCAGGAAGATAGTTTATTCAGGAACAGCCAGGGTCAGCGACTCTATTATTTCCGGCCTAGAGCCAATAGGTAAGATCAGCGCTGTAAGCGGGAAATTCGCCTTTGATAATACCGGTATCTCTTCAGACGACTTAAGCGCAGTTGTCTTCGGTCTTCCGGTGCAGGCCAGGTTGAAGTTAAAAGGCCTAATTTTGCGGATCGAAGCTGATACCGCCTTTGGCCTCGCCAGCGCAAAACAGATATTAGAGAAGAACTTTAAGGTGAGCCTGCCGGTAGGGGTAGAGGGTGAGGGCAAGCTGTCTCTTTTGGTAGGAAGGGATTTTCTCTGCGCTAAACCTCTAGCCTTAAGCGGTTCTTTAGGCATAACCAACGCCAGATTTAAGTCTGCCATTGCAGATGCATATATCGAAAGCGTCAACGGCAGGATCGATTTTACCCGCAACAGCCTAAAGTGGTCTGATCTGGATTTCAAATACGCGCAAGTCTCCTATAAAAGCAGCGGAACACTGGTTGATTTTCAGGATCCCAAGGTAAAATTGGCTTTGGGATCCCGCGAACTTAAATTGCAATCTGATTTCAGCGTTAAGGATCAGCTGGTCAAGGTATCTAAGTGTTCGGCCAGTTTCCTGAATTCGAAGTTTTCGCTTGTAGGCAAAGTCGATAGCAGTAGTTTCCCCGGAGTGAAACTGGATATTTCAGGGATTTTAGACGTAGATCTCGATGATCTTAAGAAGGTCCTAAAGAAGCACAAAGAGCGCTTTGAGGAGTTAAAGCTTAAGGGTAAGATGCGTATCGAATACAGTCTTCTCGGCAGAGCCGATGACCTAACGTCGGCTGCCATCCGGGTACGGCTTACCAGTAATTCGCTTTCCGTCTTTGGATTGAATACGGATAACTTTGAGTTAGATTATGATCAATCCGAAGGACTGGCCCGGATCCCCCTGGCAAGTTTATCGCTTTATGATGGGATACTCCAGACAAGGGGGAGGATGAACCTTGCTGCAAGAGAGCTCCCCTTTTGGGTCGAAGTGGGCATGGAGGGGATAAAACTCGAGAAGCTTAAGCTTGATACCAAATCAAAGAAAAAGGATATCTCAGGTACTGTTGCCGGGAAGACAAAGCTTCAAGGTTTTTTTGGGCATCCTGAAAAATTAAGCGGGAGAGGCCAGCTTTTGATCACTGATGGAAGATTGTGGCAGCTGGATCTCTTCATGGGGCTGGGGAAGCTGCTCTTTATCAGCGATTTTTCCTCTGTCGTATTTAACGAAGGCTCCTGTTCTTTTGTAGTCAAAGAGAAAGAAGTTTTTACCGATGATGTCATCTTTCGAAGCAATCTTGCTGACCTGAGCGGCTCCGGCAGGATAGGTTTTGACGGTTCGCTGGACGGGGTCCTTAGTGTGCACGTCAATGACGAAAACGCTCCGCTTGCCGGCACATTTAAGGATATAACTACCGCGATAGTCGGCCAGGCAGGCAGGTTCGGCACGATAAAGTTGAGCGGCACCCTTAAGGAACCCAAATACAAGTTTAAAGCCGCTGTTGTCGATCTTCTCAGAGGCCTCAAGGATGCGATCCTTGGAATCCCCTCCCAGCAATAGAAAAAAATTGAATTCTGTTGCTTAATCTCAAAGTAAATATTATAATATACGCATGCAAAATACAACACACCACTAAAGATGATCGTCTTGCTGGTTATCATGTTTCTGGCTGCGATCTCTCTGACCGTATACGGCCTCTTTGTGCCTTACAAGAGAAGCAGAAAGGCCCGGAAAAGGAGAAAGCCGGTAACTACTGCTGCTGATCCGGATCTCAGTTTCGAACAGGAGAAGATCTCGCAGCTGGAGCTTAGGATCGGCTCGCTTGAGGCGGAATTAGAGAAGGCCAAAGGCGATTACTCAAAGATCCATGGTGAAGTCAAAGCGGCAAGAAAAAGCGAGTCAGAGCTGAAGCGGGAACTTGAGCGTCGTCAGGCCTGGGTCGGTAAGAGCGAGGAGGAAGTAAGTAAGGTCAAGTCCGAAAAGATCGGACTTAAGAACCGGTTTGTAGAAAAAGAAAAACAGTTGCAGGTCGAGTTTACTAAAAACGTCAACCTGAATAAAGAGTTTAAAGAAGCACTTGTAAGGATAAAATCGCTGGAGGTAGAGAGGAAGGGCTTGACTGAGCAGCTGGAGCTTTCAAAGCATAAAATAGAACGTTTCACCGAGGAGATGAAGGCGCAGGTGGATAATGTCAAGCAGTTAAAGCGGCGCCAGGATGAGAGCGAGTGGGTTCCCAAGAAAGAGTTTAATAAATTAAATCAGGAGTACACTGAACTTGAGAAAGAGCTGGAGGCGGCCGAAGAGCGGATAAAGAAACTGGAGAGTAGGTTTAAATCAGGGGCTGCAGCAGTGCAGCAAGCGCCAACTGAGCCGCAGCAGCCTCAAGAGAGCCCCGTAGAAGCACCCATAGAAGCACCCAAAGAAGTAGAAGCTCCTGCGCAGGAAGCTCCCCCTGAAGAACCCGCCCCCGAAG
>JBHPGR010000047.1:0-5261 GCA_042570405.1 Candidatus Omnitrophota bacterium | reverse complement strand
GCAGACTTCCAATCGCCTAAATCCGCATTAGTCTTTGCGCGCGGGTCTTTTGAATATTCTGCTGAGGATAAGATCCCCGATGCCTGGTTCAAAAGCGCAAGTTCATCATGCAGGCTGTTTATATCGCTTCCCTTTGGCGTCTGTTGATGCTTGACGTGTACAACGCCTAGCCTACGCAAATCCTTAAGCGCAGAATCAGCATCCTTTGCCTGCATAAGGATGGCTACTTTTTTCATCGGCACGATCATTGATTTTCCCTCTACTTAAACATCTGAAAATCTATCCCGCCTCGGCGCGAGGCAAGCAGCCAGCTATTAATCAGCGGCTGCAAGGGATGCTTCCTGATATGCCTCGATCTTCCGCTTGGCGATCTTGCTGCGTCCGACGGCATTAGTCATCTGGTCACCGAGATAGATCTTGATCAGGCGTATCGCTTCTCTTGCTTCCGGGATCTTTATCTTTTCAAAGAGGTTCACCCTCTGCGTGGTTATGCGCAACTCATGCCTTAAAAGCTCGATCCCCTTCTTTATCACCCTGACTTCCTGGATCAGTGCAGCTAAATTTTTCAACTCCTCAACTGCCGCATCCACCCATAAGGGAAAAA
The DNA here is from genome assembly GCA_042570405.1 of Candidatus Omnitrophota bacterium. Taxonomy (GTDB): domain Bacteria; phylum Omnitrophota; class Gorgyraeia; order Gygaellales; family Profunditerraquicolaceae; genus JBHPDM01. The sequence continues at coordinate 4,657 of JBHPGR010000047.1, read as the reverse complement.
GGAAAAGGTCATAATCCGCAGGCTTAAATTCCGCGCGAACAAAAACGGGTATATCTGTGCCGGCGATATTCCTCGTCGAGGTAATCGTCTCCTGCGGCCTCGCCCAACTTTTAACATCTATCCCCGGCTCAGCAAGCAGGCCTGCCCAAATATCTGCTGCGCCCCTCTTCTCTGCCTCAAGCGCCGACTTCTGCTGCAGCGCAGTTAACTGATGCAGGATCTCAAGCTGCAGCTGCTGTTTCTTAAGTAATAAGGTAGGCAGATAGCGCTCAAACTGCCTTAATGCATCGCGCTGCCTCTTTAATTCCCCTTTTGTAAGTTTGATTTTTAACATCAGCGCTTTGGCCAATATTTCTCGATTATCGAAGGCTTGATCCCGGTCTCCTCCGGAGTAAAACAATCGGCCATGATCTGCCAGCCGCGGTCTAAGGCCTGCTCAAGCGGGATATTTACTTCCAATGACATCATCTCTTTTTCAAAAAGCTTACCGTACTTCAAAAGTTTTCTGTCCCAGTTACTCATCTGGAAGCCCATTGCCTGCTTCTCCAGGGCCGCGCGGTAATCGGCAAAGAGCTGGATCATCATGTTCATGATCGTGCGATGGTCAGGGCGGGTCTTACCGTTGACCTGCTGTTTAAGACGGCTCAGCGATCCGAACGGCTCGATTACGCCGCCCTTCAGATAAAATTGTCCTTCAGTGATATAACCGGTATTATCAGGAACCGGATGGGTCACGTCATCGCCGGGCATAGTGGTTGCCGCGAGTATTGTAATCGATCCGGCAGTATCAAAATCAACTGCCTTCTCATAGCGGGCTGCAAGCTGACTGTACAGGTCTCCGGGATAACCGCGGTTTGAGGGGACCTGCTCCATGGTAATAGAGATCTCCTTTAGGGAGTCGGCAAAATTAGTCATATCCGTCAAAAGCACCAGCACCCGTTTGCCGGCTAAAGCAAACTGCTCAGCCACTGCCAGGCTGATATCAGGCACCAAAAGGCATTCTACTGTCGGATCTGATGCGGTGTGGATAAAAAATATCGAGCGTGAGAGGGCATCATGCTCCTGCAGCGTATCCCTGAAGAACAGATAATCATCGTACTTCAGGCCCATCCCGCCCAGGATGATGATATCCACCTCTGCCTGGGTGGCGATGCGCGCTAAAAGTTCGTTATACGGCTCTCCGGCGATGGAAAATATCGGCAGCTTCTGCGATTCTACCAGCGAATTAAAGACGTCGATCATCGGGATACCGGTGCGCACCATCTTATTGGGGATGATCCTTTTTACCGGGTTTACCGGCGGGCCTCCGATATCGATCTGGCCTTGCGATAATACCGGGCCCTTGTCCAGCGGCACTCCGCTTCCGTTAAAGATGCGGCCTAAAAGATCATCGCCGCTTGCGATGCGCATCGGATGCCCCAGGAAACGCACCTTATCCCCGGTTGAGATCCCGCGGCTGCCGGCAAACACCTGCAGGGCGACTTTTTTGCCGTCAAGGCGGATCACCTGGGCAAGGGATATCCCGCGCTGTGTCATGACCTCGGCGATCTCTGAATAACCCACGCCGGATGCCTCCACGGTAATCACGTCTCCGGCGATCTGACTGATATTTGTATAGACCTTATGCACCTGCTTCTTCCTTCTTTAAACTTTGCCTGACTAAGCTTGATATCTCCTCTTCAAGCCTTTTAAACTCGGCGCCATTGTCTGCGGATGAATTCCAGCCGCGGAACAGCTGCCTTAACTTCTGGAATGACTTCAGCGCCTGCTCCTTATCCTTGAAATCAAACTTTGCCTCCATGATTTTATAGATAAAATCAAATATATATTTTTGCCTATCAGCGCTAGTCGCCTCATCGACTTCGTCATAGGCGTTCTGCTGCAGAAAGACAAAATCAAAAAACTCTCCCTTAAGATAATCTATGTAGTCCTCTAAAGAAGTCCCCTCTTCTCCTACCACCTTCATCATCTGCGCCACATCACTGCTCTTGCGCAGTATGGAGTGGCCCGCGCGCATCTGCTTCTCGTCAATGAAGCTATTATATTTGCTCCAGCTGATCAAGGGATCGATCGCAGGATAGCGGCGGGCGTCAGAGCGGTCACGGGAGAGGCCGTGGAATGCGCCTACCACTTTTAGCGTCGCCTGGGTAACCGGCTCTTCAAAATTTCCGCCTGCAGGGCTGACTGTCCCGCCGATAGTCACTGAGCCTACGCTACCGTCGCGCAGCCTGACAATACCTGCCCTTTCGTAAAATGAAGCGATGCGCGACTCAAGATATGCAGGAAATGCCTCTTCTCCGGGGATCTCCTCTAACCTTCCGGACATCTCACGCATTGCCTGCGCCCACCTTGAGGTAGAATCAGCCAAAAGTAAAACATTCAGGCCCATCTGGCGGTAATACTCGGCGATCGTGACTGCAGTATAAACGCTGGATTCTCTCGCTGCCACCGGCATAGAACTGGTGTTGCAGATGATCACAGTGCGGTCACTTAAGGGCTTTCCTGTCCTGGGGTCGGTTATTTCAGGAAAAGTCTTTAAGGTCTCAACTACTTCGCCGGCACGCTCTCCGCAGGCGGCAATAATAACGATATCCACCTCGGCGTGACGGCTGGTCAACTGCTGCAGGACGGTCTTTCCCGAACCGAATGGCCCGGGGATGCAATAGGTACCGCCGCGGGCAACCGGAAAGAGAGAATCTATCAGGCGCATCTTAGTGACCAGGGGCTCGCCCGGCTTTAATCTTTCGGAATAGGCGCGGATCGGGATCTTCACCGGCCAGATCTGCTGCAGGAATACATTGTGCTGCTTGCCGGATTCATCCTTTACCTTAGCGATCGGTTCTTTAAGATTGTATTCGCCTTTTTCTTTTATCTCGGCAAGTTCAAGGCTACCCTGAAGGTTAAAGGGGACCATGATGTAATGCTTAAAGAGCTTCTCCGGTACAAAGCCTAACTTGTCGCCGCTGCGTACCATATCACCTTTATTTGCCGTCGGGGTAAACTCCCATCTTGCCTCGTCAGGGAGAGCTTCAAAATAGACGCCGCGCTTTAAAAAGAAACCGCACTCCTGGGCGACATGCGGGAGCGGGTTTTGCAGGCCGTCAAAGATCTGGCCTAAAAGCCCCGGTCCAAGCTCAACTGAAAGCAACTCTTCGGTAAACTCGACTCTTTCTGCGACCTTAAGCCCGCCGGTATTCTCATAGACCTGCATCTCGGCGAGATTACCCCTGACGCGGATCACTTCTGACTTAAGCCGTTCTGTTCCGTGGATAATGTAGGCGACCTCATTCTGGATCACGAAGTCATCTATCTCCACGGCGACCATATTGCCGTTGATCCTGGTTATGCGTCCGAATCTCTTTTTAGCCATCTTATGCCAGTACCTCTTCTAACAAACCGGATTTATCTGCGGTGTTGACCCTCTCCCAGCGCTGGAGGATCAATAATTTAAGCGCATAGACTATTAATGCGTCTGGGTCAAAATAATGCCCTGCGCTTAGTTCATCTAATGCACGCCATCTCTCCTGGTCTAAATAATTCTCCCCTTCGATGATCGAAGGATTTTTCAGCGCATTCATCGCTACCCGGCTGGTATGGGGCTCTGCGTAATCCTCTTCACGCAGGTATTTGTCCGGATTGACCCGCTTGCGCTGCGCGCGGATCTTGACCAGTTCATTTCTTAGCGTCTTCTCAAAGGCGCTCCACTTCTTCAGGGTAGGCTGTCTTTCCTTATAGAGAGAAGCTCCTGCATGGGTAAGACCCTTGAGCATCTCAAGTTCTCCTTGAGGGATCAGGCCGGTGCAGGTACGGATAAATTTATCAAATGATAAGGGTGGCTTTGTCCCGAAATGAAGCATCGGCAAGCTGGATAAGAGATATGTGTAGTGCGCGCTCATCCTACTTCTTTTTCCTCTTCTTTTTTACTTCCGGGGTTGTACCCTTTAAGATCTCAGCCAGCTTGGGCTTGATGTAGGAACCGATATATTCGGCAAGGCCCTGGTCAGTAAAATCAAAGTGTGATTTGTCGCCGTCATAACTGATGATAAATCCGGCGCGTATATCCTCGGAAGCCTTGAGGGTTATCCCGCTTTTGGCTGCCTGCTTTAGCTCGCCTAAAAGGCCCTTCTCTAACGCTGCCAGATCGCTCTTTTTAAGGGATACGACTATATTGGCTTTTTCTTTCTCGCCGTTGCTTCTGATCAGGCTGGCGATGATCCTGGCCATCTCCTGCGGGTTCAATGCCTCACGCAACCGAATGCTGACCAGACGCTCAAGCATAGCATTGATCTCTCTCTTCAGGGCAAGCAGCATATCCCTTCCGGACTGCTCCAGCTCTACCCTTGTACCATCCTGCATCTTGGCCACTTTCTGCCTGGCGGCCGGCATCATCAACGATCCGCTCGGCCTTGCGCCTGGCATCTGCCTCTATCTCAACGGCCTTGCCTTGAGCAGCCTTTATGCCTTCCCGGTTGATCTTCTCTATTAACCCCTTTAGCTCTTCTACCATGGCTTTCTCCTCTATAATAGACCTCTAAGTTTAGGCCTATAAGACCCTTATTATAAGGGATTTACCCCCCTAATTCAACCCCAAATGTAGGGACAGTTTCCCGGTTCGCTAGGGAGGAGAGCGTCCCTAAAAATTATTTAAAGCTTTGAG
>JBHPGR010000046.1:0-5475 GCA_042570405.1 Candidatus Omnitrophota bacterium | reverse complement strand
GGTATAAATTCAGGCCTGCGATAGATTCAGCGGGTACCTTACCGACAGTCCTGAGGTGGAGGATGATGTTGTAAGGCTTGAACTGGAAACCTTCTACAGCATAGCCATCTTTCCAATCGACATTGATGATCGCTTCCCGGTTTAAACGGAAGGCCACCACGCGGGCAAAGGGATCACTCTCCAGTATGTAGGTGTGGCTGACTTCGCGGTTATTCTTCTCTACCCTGATCTCTAAGAGGCAAAGTTCACCCTGAATATTCAGGCTCCTGGCCAGGTTGGTGACTGATTGCTCGAGTTTCGAGCTGGCCTCACCCTTTAAGGAACTATTGATGCAAAAGGCATTATCAATCAGGCTATCCAGGCCGCTGACCGTATCGCCGTGGAGATTAACACACAGCTCTCTGGTATAGTAAGAACGGCTATAGGAATCTTTTCCTGAGTCATAGCTGTAGATATGGCCTTTCTTTCTGACGATATATGTAGCCCTGTCTGCCAGTTTATCTCCGACCAGCTGCTTTTCGGGCAGGAGTTCAATAGCGTAAATGTCTCTATTTTCCGGAAGGCCGGAAATCTTGGCCCGCTCCCTGCCCAGGCTGTCTATAGCAATCGCAAATACAAGATCTCCCTCCTGGTCTACGTTATCAATCACCTTCCAGGAAGGATAGCCTGCGACCTTATCCTGAGTGACTACTGCATATCTGATTGCAGAGGGGAGCGCCTGAAGCAATGAATCAGCCTCTATGCTCTCAAAGTTAGCATTAAAGTAGATCACATCCTGGATGGAGTCATCATCATGATAGCCTTTCTCTCTCAACCTTAAGCTGTCTTCGCCTGGCAGATCTGCAACCCGTCTTCCAAAATCAACGACTGCCAGATACCTGAGCGTATCCCCGGGTATTGCCACAAACTTCTCATAGAAATAAGCACCCTCCTGGTCAGTACCTGATCTAATCCCATAAATCCTCTCTGAGCGCTTACTCGGCAAGCCAAAGCTCTGCCAGACATCAAGGGCAAGGGAATCCTTTGCAGTGTCAGGATGCGCTTCCAAGAGTTCGTTTATCTTCTTGACCTCGGCGATCGGCTCACCGTTATGCCAGCCGTTATCTTCTAAGGCGTAAATCAGGGAAGAATTACTGTTTATCATCGCCTCGATCTTATCGGCCTTGAGGTACACCCTGTGGGTCTCGTTGCCTTCTGAATCAAGCTTGACGATCTGGTAGCGGTCAGTATCAATAAATTCGTTCCTTCTGCCTACTGCATCGGCCAGCGGAATATAGAAACCATACCTACCCTGCTTATCGATTACTATATATTCTTTTTTATTGCGCTCTGCCAGGTGCTGATAGCCCCAGTGGTTCAATACCAGGACCGCATCCTTGCCGTCAAATCCCTCATAGCCCTTTACCCTTAAGACGTTGGTGTATTTTCCGTTTAATCTCTGGGGCGTAGTGGTGACGTGATGGCCTCTCCAACCCTCTTCAAAGTAAAGCTCATCCAGGGTATTGCTGGTAAGAGCGAATCTTGGCTGGCTTGGGTCTGCCTTGTCAGGAGCATTGATCCAGCCGATGACCGGCTCTGTGCCCTCAGGAAGCTCAGCGGCTACCGACTTTACGCTTTCGGCGTCAAAGGTGTAATAGGTAGAATCCTCTGCGCCGTAGATCTGCCAGTAGAGCCTGCCGTCTTTAGCAACCCTGACCATCCCCTGCCAGAAGGCAAACTCTCTCTCAAGCATATCATTACCCATTACCGCAATCGCCGGGATGGGTCGGCCGTCTACAAAAAGTACCGGAGTACGCTCATCAAGCTCATCCACCGCCATACCTTTATTCCTTAATTCCTGCTTCTGCGACTGGGTCATATACTTAATCGGCACCAGCATATCCTTATCACTCAACAGACGCGGCGCAGAATCAAGATAGATAATTGCTCCGAACCTCTGATAGGCCTCAAGCATAAAGCTGTCGGCCTTCAGGGTATAAACCACCCTCTCGCCCTGCAGGGTAACCGGGACCTCATAACCTGCGGTATCTGCCTGAGGCCAGGCTACCTCCGCCTTTCTGGCGGCGTCATAGATCCTTTTGCCGGTTGTCTGTTCGTCAGCGACGTTAAAATCACGCCGGATCACTGCCGGCCCGCTATCGGTCTTTGCTGCGCCGCGCTTTATAGTGATGGGAACACTGATTCCTGCATTAGGTCCTTCTGCGCTATAGCCGGCATTTAATTCAACTCCGCCCTTATAGCCTATCTTACCGTTTACTCCCGGACCGATATTACCGTCGCTTTCCCGGTTAACCCCGGCTGAAGCCCCGGCCTCTAAGCCATTGTCAAAACCGTAAATGCCGTTAAGTCCGACGCTATGCCTGCCGCGGGAATATTCATAAGTCAAAGCTACCCCGCCATCTTTTGCCCGGAAGACTGTTGCCTCTGCACCAAAATTATGGTCCGCGTCTATGTATTTATAGAAACCTTTTAGTCTGTTATTATAATTTACCTCTGCGCCAAACCGTTCGGTCAAACCGTTATAACCGGAATCTGCGTCAAACTCTGCACCTAATCCTGCCTCTGCCTTAAACTCCCAAACACCTGGGCTGAAGGTGGCGCCGACAGAAGGATAAACCGCACTCCTCTTTCCCCAGGCATCATCAACGCCATCCTGTTCTCGGTTCAGGCCAAAATTAAGCAATAATCTACCCTGATTATCTCCGGATAGCGGATTTAACTCTACGCTGAATCTCTGGAAGTTAAAGGCATCCTCTGAGAGGAGTAGTTTATGGGAGGTCTCCACCGGCATACCGGTAAAGAGGTCAACAATGGTAGCGGAATCATTCTCTCTATTGATGGCATTGGCAAAACCGGCGTCTAATACCAGGGCTAGCCTGGGATTTGGATTATAACCTATTCTACCGGTAATTGCATAGACGCGGTCTTTTCCTATTCCCTTCGGTTGATAGATCTGGTTGCTGCCCGTGCCTGCGGAATCTATTGAAAGCTCTATCGCCCATTCTACCGCTGCGAATAATTTATTGTCTGCAGAATTGATCGCAAAACTGTTGGCTAATAACAGATAATTTGTGTTCAGCGTATTTCCACGCGGATGACCGGATACAGTATCAGGGATCGTATCATATTGCTCTTTGAACCGGCTGCGTGCTTCATAGCCAAACATAAAATTGTTGATGTAATTCGCCTGGGCAGGATCAGCTCTGACAGCGAAAACCACATATTTTGTCCCTGGCGCTCCGGGCACAGCTGCCGAAACATTTCCGGAATAGAAATCCAGATAGATATCCTGTGTATTTAATATATCTAAAGCTGCGAACTGCGTGGCTCCGGGGAATTCAACCTTTTCTCCGTTGGTAAGAGGCGTTACTGATGCTTCCAGGTACTGGGCGAGATCCTGGTCTCCGATATAAACCAGGGGCAACCTCTGATAAATCCCTTCCTCTCCCGGGAGGTTGAGGTAGAGGTTCTGGCCGACTCTTTCTACCGTTGGAGGAGAGCGTTGTTTCATGGCGAAGAAATTAGCAAGCTGATCCTTAATTGCCTCCCTCTCCTGGGGGCTGCGGCCGGATAAGCTGTCTATTGCGGCAATTACTTTAGCCTTAACGCTATCTACGTTTTGGTTATAATTATTCCTAATATCCACTACTGCCTGATGCTGCTGGTCTAAGGCGTCCTGCTGCTCATCGAGAGCCCTGCGGGCAGCTTTCACTGCTCCCCTATCCTGCAGGCGCTGCAGATGAGCCTCACCCATATCGCTTAAGCTACCTAACAGCCCGCCATAAGGGTTATTGGCGAAACCGGAGCGGTCGCGTACCTGTTTTAAGGCTTCCTCGACCTGCTCCTGGATAAAATTATGGAAAGGAATAAGATCCTTCAGGATAAATTCAGCCATATCCCTGACTAAATCTAACCGTTCGGTTACTATTTCACGTTCGAAATGGCGGGCAGCTAACTTTCTGGCAACCACATGCTTAAAGCTTTCATTGCCGGCATTCTGTTCCTGATACAATGAATCCTTGTGCGCTTCCGGAACCGCATAATTTAGACCGTAATCGTATTCTTTACCTAGATTTTCTATCCAGCGCCTGCCGATGATGCGGTGTTCTTCAGAGAGCTCCGGATTAGCGATGATGCTGTCCCAGCGCGGGATCTCTACGCTGGTGATCCTCTCCAGCCGGCCCATCTTCATGCTATAGGCGCTGTCGTTATCGTCGGTTAACCAAAAAGCCTTTACCTGCGCTACGGTCTGGACTTCCGGATGCCCGGGCACGGTATCAATGGGGATCAGCGGTAATACGCTGTCGTAGTCTAGCACCACCAAACGCATTCCCTCGCTTACCCAAACCGCTATATCTTTGTTAGTGGCTGATCCACGCAGGTATAGCGGCATCTTTCTCGCCTTGATCGAATCTACGGGCTCGCGGGAACCATTGATAAATGCCTCGTCTTTGTCCAAATCGTAAAGCAGGGAATCGATTAAAACTAATCTGTCGTCGAGAATACGCAAGCCGTGATTAGTGAAGTCGATCCATGGCTGATCCTGCTCGATCACTGCATTACGGTTCTCTCCCTGCCAGAAGGGTTTCTGGGTCAGGTTGATCGTATCCTGCTGCTGATGCAAAGAGATACGGCCGGAGTCGATCTGGGTACTATCGTGGATAAAGTTACCGATGCTGTCTAAGTTTGGCGTAACTAAACGCCGGGTGGCAAGCAGGGTACGCATTAAATCTACCCAGTAAACCATTCTCTGATGAGATAGGTTAATCTTCCTGCCCACAATACTATCCGGAGTTTCATTAGAGTTATGCGTAAGGAAGAGACTGTCCTTATGTAAATCAAATATCAATGAATCGACCAATACGCCGTAGAGATGGGCGTTAGCAACCTGGCTGCTGCAGACGGCAATGCCCGGCTGGTATCCGTTTATCTTGTAGGTGTCTAGCTCGGCATTCCAGTAATTTAGGCGTTCCGGAACAGTGCTATCTCTTTCGCCAAACAGATAAGTTAATTTTCCGGGGATGCTTTCTAAGTCAGGCAGGAACCTGCCGATACCCTCCCAATCATGGATAGTATCATTCATCTGGGCGGTGAGGGCAAGGCCTAAATCGAAATAGTTGGTATCGCCTAAGACATAGAACGGCTTCTTGCGTCCCTTAATGGAATCTACCGGCTCGCCGCTCTCCGGCAGCAAGCTGTCTTTTAACAGGTCATTATCATTGGCGATCAGGAAGGGACGGTAGAGGTTGTCGTAATTGTCGGCCCGCCAATTTAAGTCTTTGGCATAGTCATCCTCGCCTAAGGAATCCATTTTAGCGGCCTTGGCGCGGTAGTAATCGATCCAGCTATCCAAGGAGTCCTGCTGCCCGGCTATCCAGAGGCGGCCGGCATGCACGGATTCCCGAGCAGTGATGAAGCGACCGATACCCTCCCAATCATGGATAGTATCATTCATCTGGGCGATGAGGGCAAGGC
>JBHPGR010000045.1:0-6079 GCA_042570405.1 Candidatus Omnitrophota bacterium | reverse complement strand
CATCGCAGAAACTCATCCCCGCTTCAATATCCTTACGCACCTGGGTTACTACGATCAGCAGGGTTTTATTTTCAACCTGTTCCTGCAATATCGTTAATGCCTGCACCAGCGGGATCCCGGCGTCGATCAGAGTAGCAAGCTGCCGCGAAAATATCACTAGGTCGTCAAGCTTGACCTTACTTCTGGCCCTTGGCATCTTCTTCTCTTTAACCTGCTTAAGAGAGAGCACCACTAGCCCCTTTTTATGTAAGACTGCCACCGCCTCTTCATCTGTGTTAGCGTCCAGCGTTCCGGTGGAACTTCTTCCCTCTTTATCCTTGGCTGCATACTTATAGATTTTCATCGCCTTCGCCCCTTCTTAGCTCTTGGTTTATAATCTATCTACGATATTAAGAAATGATTTCACTACTGCGGGATCAAACTGCTTCCCGCTCTCCTTCTTGATCTCAGCGACTGCCTCATCCTTAGTAAATGCTTCCTTCCTGTAGGCGCGGCTCGAGCGCATTGCATCATACGCATCGGCAAGATGAATGATGCGCGCCCCAAGCAGGATATCATTACCCCGCAGGCCCAGCGGATAACCCGAGCCGTCGAAATGTTCATGGTGCTGCTTGATCATCTCCCTGGCCTCATTCAAAAAGGTCAGAGGTTCCAGGATCTCGCTAGCGATCTCCGGATGACGTTTGACTTTCACCCACTCCTCCTCGTTGAGTTTCGCCGGTTTTGTCAGGATACTGTCCTGGATCCCGATCTTACCCAGATCGTGGAGTTCACAGGCTTCCCTGATCATCTCGATCTCATGAGCCGAGAGTCCCATCTCGTTGGCGATGGCACAGGCGTACCCGGAAACATTCTCAGAGTGGCTGTGGGTATAGTGGTCCCTGGCGTCGATCGCCTGGGCAAGCACCTTGATCGTACGCATATAAGTCGTGCGCAGACTCTCATAAAGCCGGCTTAAATTTTTAGTCGAATCCTCGACCCGGTTTGCCAGCATGACATTCTGCTTTTTAAGCGATATATTCTTCTCTTGAAGCCCTAGATTTAGTCTTCTTTGCGAGACTAAGAGTGAATGCAACTCAATGCCTTTCTTCACCAAGAAAAGAAACTTCTCGCTGTTGATCGGTTTAGATATGGCCCCGTAGACTCCAAGCCTGAAAACCTGATTCTGCAGGCGGCTCTGATCATCAGTTAGAACGATGATAATGGAATCTGGATCAGCCTTTTTAATGCCTTTGAGCAGCCGATCACCCTCGGAGCCCTCTACTTCGAACCTGGCTATGACTAGGTCGAAATTCTGGCGGGACAGGCAAGCCAGCGCATCCTCTGCCGAACTTTTCAGGACCAGCGAATAATCCCCGCCCAGGCTCTCCTGGAGATACCCGGATGTATCCGGATGATCATCTATCAGTAAAATGCTGTTTTTTTCCGGCATCGCTTATTCTTCCGTAGTGATCCTCAGTGCTTCATCCAGCGTAGTCAATTCCTGCTTTACCTTTAAGTATGCGTCATCCCTGAGCGTCTTCATGCCGCATTTAACCACGGCATACTCCTTGATCTCCGCAAGCGGCTTCCTCTGCATAATCATCTCCCTTATCGGATCGTCGATCATCAACGATTCCAGGATCGCTACCCTGCCATAGTAACCGGTATGACTGCAATACTTACACCCTTCTGCCTTATAAAAATCCGTCCCCTCATTAAAACCGATCTTCTTCAGGAAGTCTGCCGGGATATCGGTCTTCTTCCTGCACCGCTGGCAGATCCTGCGGCAAAGTCTCTGAGCGCAGAGCATCACCAGGCTTGAGGCGGCTAAGAAGGGCTCAACGCCCATATCTATTATACGGGAGACACTTGAGATCGCATCGTTAGTATGCAGCGTGGAGAGCACGAGCTGCCCGGTAAGCGAGGCTTTTATGGCGATATCGGCTGTTTCAGGATCCCTGATCTCACCGATCATGATCACGTCCGGGCTCTGGCGCAAAAGTGCGCGCAGGCCCATAGCAAAGCTCAGCCCGATCTCGGGCCTGACCTGGATCTGGGTTATCCCCTCGATCTGGTATTCCACCGGTTCCTCGACGGTAATAATATTCCTCTCGGGGGTATTGAGCTGATTCAGGACCGAATAAAGGGTAGTAGATTTTCCTGATCCGGTCGGCCCGGTCACCAGGATCATCCCGAATGGCTTCTTGATCGCTTCCCTAAAGGTCTTCAACGGCTGCGCAGAGAATCCTAACTTATCCAGCCCGATCGAAAGGTTGCTTTTATCCAGCAGGCGCAGCACGAACTTCTGCCCGAATGTCGTCGGCAGGCTTGAAACGCGGAAATCGATCTCCCTGCCCTCATACTTTACCTTGAATCTGCCGTCCTGAGGGATGCGGTTTTCGGTAATGTCGAGATTCGAGATGATCTTTAGGCGGGCCAGCACTCCGTTCTGGTTGATCTGAGGGATACTGAATACGTTGTGCAGCGCACCGTCAATGCGATACCTGATGCGCAGGCAATCCTCTTCCGGTTCGACGTGTATGTCGGAAGCGCGCCTCTTCAGGGCTCCGTTTAAAACCAGATCCACTAGCTTGACTATCGGCGCCTTCTGGCTATCCTGAACAGCGCTGCTCAGGTCGATCTCCTCGCGCTTAAGCAGCTCTATTATCTGCTTACCGTCCCCACCCTGCTCAAGGTCCTCCTCATCCAGAATATCCCCCATCCCCTTAGCATTTATCTGGTACTGCGCCCCGATCGCCGTTGAGATCTCCTCATCGGTGCTTAGGACGATATCCACAGAGCAATTGGTAAGCGTCCTTAAATCATCAAGTGCAAAGACGTTTAATGGATCGGACATCGCTACGGTGATCGTCTCCCCGATCTTTGAGATCGGGATTATCCCGTATTTTTTAGCCACATCCACAGGGACGAGCTTAATCACTTCAGGGTCAAATCTATACTTGGCAAGATGCAGGGTGGGCATGTAGAGATGCTCCGATAATAAAGGCAGTAATTCATCCTCCGTGATTATTTTTTTCTCAGCCAGGATCTTCCTCAGGGGGATATGTTTCTCCTTCTGTATCTCTATCGCCTCATCCAACTGCTCCCTCTTAAGGTGCTTCTCCTTTAAAAGTATTTCCATTATCTTTTCTCTTAATGATTGCATATCCTAAGACTTCTATTCGTCGGGTGCAGTAATGCGCAATACCTCTTCAAGCGTTGTATTCCCCTCCTGGGCGGCGCTCAGGCCCTCTTCCCTAAGTGTGCGCATACCTTCACTACGCGCCTGTTTCTTTACCAGATGCTCCTGGGCGCAGGCTAAGATCAACTCCCGGATAGGATTCGACAACAGTAATACCTCAGCGATCCCGATCCTGCCGGCATAGCCTGAATTAAAACACTTGGGGCATCCTTTGCCGCGGAAGAAAACCTGCTTCTTCTTGACGGTATCTAACTTTAGGCTATCGGCAACATCTTTTTTGATCTCATAGCTTTCTTTGCAATGAGCGCAGATCTTTCGCACCAGCCTCTGCGCGATCACGCAGATCAAGGAAGAGTTTATCAGATACGGCTCGACACCGATATTGATCATACGCGCCACCGCTCCGGCGGCTGACGTCGTATGCAGAGTCGACAGAACCAGGTGGCCGGTCAAAGCGCTTTTAATCGCTATATCAACGGTTTCGTAATCGCGGATCTCCCCGATCATGATCACATTAGGGTCCTGCCTAAGAATCGAACGCAGGGCACTGGCAAATGTCAATCCGATATCCGGCCGTGCCGTGACCTGGTTTATACCCTCTAACTGGTACTCTACGGGATCCTCGACGGTAACCAAATTCTTATCAACGGAGTCGACAAATTTAAGGATTGAATAGAGGGTGGTGGTCTTCCCGCTTCCGGTAGGGCCGCAGACCAGGATCATTCCGTGCGGTAGCTTTGATACTGTCTTTAGGTGAGCGATCATATCTTGACTAAAACCTAACTTCTCAATATCGAGCATCGCCTGCGACTTATCCAGGATGCGCACTGCTACCTTCTCTCCGTAGCTGGAAGGCAGTACCGAGATCCGGAAATCTATCTCCCTGGATAGAACATTCGCCTTAAACCGGCCATCCTGGGGAAGTCTATGTTCTGCAATATTCAAATCTGATATAACCTTGAGGCGCGAGACGATCGGGGCATGCATTTTCTTAGCCGGAGAGTGCTCCTGCTGCTGCAATATACCGTCAACCCGGTAACGGATCCGTAATGATTGCTCCATCGGTTCGATCAGCACATCCGAAGATTTTCTCTTCACCGCCTCCTCTAAGATCAGATTCGTTATCTTGATCACCGGAGCCTCACTGCTGATCCTGGCCAGCTCCTTGCTGCTGGGATCGATCTCACGCTTTTCCTTTATAAGCTCTATTTTTGAAGCGGTCATCTCCTTGACCAGGCTCTCCACTGCTCCGCCGGTGGTGTCGGGATAATAGATCTCCACGGCCTGTAGTATATCTTCGCCCGTAGCGATTATCGGATTGATCTTAAAGCCGGTAAGTGTCTTGACGTGGTCAATGGCAAATATATTTAAAGGGTCGGCCATGGCCAGGGTCACGGTATCTCCCATTTTAGAGACCGGGATGATCTGGTAATGACGGGAGATCTCTACCGGAATGATCTTGACTATCTCCGGGTCGATCTTAAAACGGCGCAGGTCGATTAAGGGTAACCCCAGGCCTTCGCTTAAAGCGGTGACCAGATCTTTCTCCTTGATGAACTTCAAGTTGACGATGATATCGCTGAGGCTTCCACCCTTACTCTGCTGGACAGCCAGCGCTTGCTTAAGCTTCTCACCGGTGATCAACTTGTTATTGATCAGGATTTCTGTAAGCCGCTCCTTTAATGAGCTCATCTACTTTTTGCCTTTATAATATTTTTCGATCGCCTTTCTGACATCAGATGATGTAGCGACAAAAGTCTGTACGTTACAGCCGCAGAGCAGTTCCACGTCTTCCACTGCCTGCACATTCAGCGGATTTGACATCGCCAGGGTCAGATTATTTCCGATCTTATCGATCGGTACCATCATGTATTGCCTGACAACACGAGCCGGTACGCAATCTATCACTTCTTGAGAAATCTCATAATTAGCCAGCGGCAGATAGGGAAACCCGTATTGGGCGGTAAGGGCTTGGGCGATATCCTCCTCCTTGGTAAACCCCATCTCTACCAGAATCTCTCCGATCAGGCCGCCCTTCTCTTTCTGCAGCTCCATCGCCTTATCAAGCTGCTTCTGTTTTATGATCCCCCGCTCGATTAAAAGTTCACCGAGCTGCTTATTGATAATCCTTCTGATCGGCATAGCTATACCTTTTTTATCGTGAAGCTGACAATGCGGTTCTTACCCTGTTGCTTGGCAAGTACCAGGGACTCTTGCGCTTTTATCAACAACTCATCCGCCTCTACTCCGTCGAGAGGATTCTCGCTTACCCCGCCGCTGACCGTAAGCCGTTTCTTCTGGTCATCCTCTTCGCCGAAGCTGAACTCGATCTTCTTCCTGATACTTTCGGCGATCTCCTGCGCCTGGCGCTTGTTCTTCTCAGGCAGCACCATCGCAAATTGATTATCACCGGCCCTGGCTACCCTGTCGATCTCGCTGACCGAATCCCTGAGCAATGAAGAGATCTTCTTTAAAGAATCCTCCGCCTGTAATGAACCGAAACTCTGGTGGAATTTTTCAAAATTATCCACATCAAGCAGGACATATGAACACGGCCTCTGGTAGACTATCGCCCTCTGGATCTCTTCCTTCAGACGCGTGTGTATAAACTTATCGTTGTAGAGGCCGGTAAGAGGGTCTTTGATCTCCAGCCGCTCGATGCGGTGAGTAAGGAAGTCGTTCTCCAGGGCGATCCCTACCTGTTTTGCGAATATATCCAAAAGCTCGAGGTCATCCTTCTTGTATACGCAATTTTCTAGATTATTACCGATGCCGAATATTCCCAGGACAGTCCCGCGCAAAAATATCGGCATCGCGGCTGTATTTTTCAATTGAAACTTTTTAATGAAATCATCGGCCTGCACCTTGGGCGCCGCATTCTCATTATCCATTATC
>JBHPGR010000044.1:0-6220 GCA_042570405.1 Candidatus Omnitrophota bacterium | reverse complement strand
GGGGGAGCTGAATTAATTCTTGACATAAGCTGATTATTATGATACTGTTATGAAAAGTGCAACCTAACCAAAGGAGGTGGTTGAATGAACGGTTGGCAGGAAATTTTAGTAGAACCCGCCAAGGTCATTCTGTCTCAGATTGGCTCGTTCTTAGTAAACGCACTCTTGGTAATCTTGATCCTGATTATCGGTTGGATCATCGCCAAGGCGATCAAGACGTTGGTCACCAGGCTTTTGAAGGCGATAAAGATCGATGAGCTCTCCGAACGTATCGGTTTGGAAGACCTGCTTGAGAAGGGAAGCATAAGCTATGCGTTCTCCGAATTGCTCGGGGTAATCGCTTACTGGCTGATGCTTCTGGTTACATTCGTGGTTGCAGTAAACGCGGTGGGACTTACCATCGCAGCGACGCTGTTAAACAGCGTGGTGCTTTACATACCTAACATCATCGCAGCGATATTCATTCTGATCTTAGGTATGTTCGTCGCGACGATCTTGAAGAACATCGTCCTTACCGCAGCAAACAACGCCGGGCTCTCCCACTCAAAGGTTCTGGCTAAGGTGGTAGAGGTATCCACGGTCGTATTTGCAGTGATCATCGCCCTGGAGCAGCTGGGTATTGGCGCTAAGATAATCCATCTGATTATCAGCATTATGGTCGCCTCTATCGGCCTGGCTGTTGCTCTGGCATTCGGCCTGGGCTGCAAGGGTATCGCAGAGAAAGCACTCTCTGATTTTATGGATAAGCTGAAGAAGAGATAAGTCAACTCGTGAGACCGATTTAAGCCCCGCATTTTCAAATGAAGATGTGGGGCTTATTTTTACGGATAAAATACAGATAAACCCTGCAGAATCACTAAACCCTAGGTCAGATTTTATAGATTTCGCCCTTGAAATCCCGTAGAGCCATTTTGGTTTCTTGCTGCGATCGTCACCGGACTGCAGAAACTAGCCAGAGAGGAAAGATGGGAAAGCCCGCAAGAAGAAAACCTGTAATTTTAGGCATTATACCTGCAAGGAAAGGGTCCAAGAGGCTGAGCAATAAAAATATCCGGTTTCTTTTGGGTAGGCCTTTGATCGCCTACACCATCCGCGCTGCATTGAAATCCCGCCTGCTTGATAAGGTAATCGTTTCCACGGATGATAGAAAAATAGCTAAGATCGCCAGAAGCTATGGTGCCGAGGTCCCCTTTATCAGGCCGAAATACCTGGCAGAAGACGATACGCCGATGGTCCCAGTGTTAAAGCATGCGGTGAGGTGGGTGGAAAAATCATGGCGCAGGAGGGTGGCTATGGTAGTCTTACTGCAGCCTACCTCTCCGCTAAGGAGCGATCAAGACATCGACCGCTGTATCAGGATGATACTGAGAGCCGGCGCGGATTCCCTGGTCACGGTATGCAAAGCCAAAGAGGGATGCCGTAGATCTTTATTACGGCGCCTAAAAGGAGACAGTTTACTATCGTACAGGCAGCCAAAAGGAAAACCCTGTAAACTTAACGGCGCCTTCTATGCCGTCAAGAGAGATATCCTGATCAAGAGATCAGTTATCTACGGTAAAGATACCCGGGCAGTGGTGATGGCAAGTGACAGGTCGGTGGATATAGACAGAGAATCAGATCTGGCGGCAGCAGAGATCTTTTTAAGGAAGAAAAAGAGATAAATGAATAAGAAGAGGGTCTATTTACTGACCGGCGCAACTGGATTTATCGGGAGCAACCTGGCGAGAAGATTGGTCTGGCGTAATGAGAAGGTACATCTTATCCTGAGAGAGCAGGCTGATCCCCGGCGTGTAAAAGAGCTGCTTAATAAAGTTACCTGCCACCGGTCCGATTTATCGGATAGCGCAGTGCTGAAGAAGATCTGCAGGGATGTTAAGCCCGATGTCATTTATCATCTTGCAGTTTATGGCGCCTATCCCCGGCAGCAAGATGAAGATCGAATGATTACTACCAATATATTGGGAACCTGGAACCTGCTTGAGGCTGCATCGCAAAGAGGGTTTGAGCTCTTTGTAAATACTGGCAGCTCCTCTGAGTACGGGATAAAAGACCATGCGATGAAGGAGACGGATCTGCCTGAGCCGGTTACGGATTATGCGGTGAGTAAATTGACCCAGACGCTTTTGTCTTCCTTCGCCGCGCGCCAGTGGAAGAAACCGGTCGTGACGCTGCGGCCATTTTCTGTATACGGGCCCTATGAAGAATCCGGCAGGCTGATCCCTAAATTGCTGAGCGCACTATATCTCGGAAAAAAGATGGAGCTTGTAAGGCCTGATATCACGCATGATTATATCTATGTTGATGATGTTGTGGAAGCTTTTTTGCTGATAGAACGGCTGAAAAAATTTCCCGGAGAGGTCTTTAACCTAGGCCGGGGGATAAAAGTATCGATCCAGGATGTAGTCGATGCGGCGTTTAAGGTCAGTGGCAAAAGCATGAAATTATCATGGGGTAGGATGGAACCGAGGCCCGGGGATAGTACCAGCAGCTGGGTGGCTGATGCCTCTAAGGCAAGGAGGATGCTTGGCTGGAGAGCCGGGATAGGTTTAGAGAAAGGCCTCAGCCTGACCCTGGAATGGTTTAAGCAGAAGCATTCTTTAGTTTGAGAGAGAAAGCAAAAAAAGTCTATGCGATTGATAAATACGCGCTGTCCGATCTGTGATTGCGACGGAGACTATAGCGAGGTTTACGCAGGGAGTTTTTCGGAGGAGGACCTTAACCCGCAGACGTTCTCTGCCAGGAGATTACCGGATAGGAGGCATTACCGGATAGTACGCTGCAATAAAGACGGGCTGCTGAGGTCTGATCCGGTCTTGGAAGAGAGCGCAACAGCTCTTCTTTACAAAGAGAGCAACTTTACTTATAATGAAGAGATAGAGAACCTGAGGCTTACCTATCTTAGGGCCTTAAGACCGGTTTTATTCGGGCTGCCCAAGAAGGCAAAGATCCTAGAGGTCGGCTGCGGAAACGGCTTTATCCTGAAGTCACTTTATGATGCAGGATATAGAAATGTTTGCGGAATAGAACTAAGCAGGGATGCGGTCTCAAGGGCGGATGCAGAGATCGGCAGCAGGATAGTCAGGGATAGATTGAGGGAGGGGCTCTTTGCCAAGGATTCCTTCGATTTGATCTTCTTCTTTCAGGTCTTTGATCATATATATGATCCCAACGGATTTCTGCATCTGTGTTATGACCTGCTCGTCACCGGCGGGCAGATCCTTAGTTTTAATCACGACGCGGATAACTTTGCGGTGAAGATATTGGGCAAGAAGCACCCGATAATCGATATAGAGCATACTTATTTATACGGAAGAAAGACACTCAGGCAGGTCTTCGAAAAGAACGGGTTTCATCCGGTCAAGATATCTTCACCCGCGGATTATATCTCTTTCAGGCACCTGCTTTGGCTATTTCCTGTATCCGGGGGTTTAAAAGATAAGCTGTTAGGGGCAGAGAACAAGATCTTACGGGCCTTGCTCCGAAAGAGGATAAAGATCAGGCTGGGCAACTTATGCCTGACAGCGGTCAAACAGGGATCATAACTATATGAAATTAACCAAAGAGCAAAGACGACTCCGGCGCAGGATCATAGAGATAAGTCATGCTGCCGGGCTTTCTCATCTGGGATCGTGTCTTAGCGCGGTGGATATAATCTGCGCGGTATATAAGGTCAAAGGCAAAAGCGAGCGCTTTATCCTCTCCTGCGGGCATGCGGGGATCGCGCTTTATGCGGTGCTGCAAGAGCAGGGCCTGTTAAAGGCTCGTGCGATAAACAAACTTCACGTCCATCCTGACCGAAACCATAAGCTGGGAATAGATCTTTCTACGGGGAGCCTGGGGCAGGGTATGCCTGTAGCATTAGGTATGGCATTGGCAGACAGGAGGAAGAGCGTATATTGCCTTATCTCCGACGGGGAATGCAGCGAGGGGAGTATCTGGGAATCCCTGAGGGTGGCCTTCGAGCAGAAACTAAGCAACCTTAAGATTATTGTAAACGCTAATGGCTGGGGGGCATATAAGGCCATCTCTTTACCTTTGTTGGCGAAGGCACTTAGAGGTTTTAGCTATAAGGTAATAGATGTAAACGGCCACGACCCGCTCCGCTTGAGAGAGGCTTTAAAGGCAAGGGCGAGCGGCCGGCCCCGGTTGATCTTTGCCCGGACAAATGTACGTCAGTTCTCTTTTTTGAGGGGACAATCGGCGCATTATTACGTGATGAAGAGAAAAGATTATATTTCGGCGCTGAAGGACTTAAGATGAGAAGAAAAAGCCATGTTATAAAGATGCGCAGGTACTTTGCGCAAAGTCTACACAGGAAGATGAGATCGGATCCAAGGATCTGGGTGGTAACCGCTGATATCGGCTACGGGATGTGGGACCGGATAAAAAAGGATTTTCCGCGCCGTTTTATCAATACCGGCGCTGCCGAGCAGGCAATGATCGGTATCAGCGTAGGCCTGGCACTGGAGGGGAAGATTCCCTTCGCTTATTCGATCAGCCCGTTTCTGCTTTACCGTCCCTTTGAGGGGATCAGGAATTACATCAACCGTGAAAGGATCCCGGTAAAACTGATCGGTTCCGGCAGGGGCAGGGATTACCGGGTGGACGGATTTTCGCACTGGGCCCAGGAGGACAGGCGGGTATTGAAGATATTCGCTAACATACGCACGAGATGGCCTAAAGGGAACCGGGAGATCCCGGCATTGATCGAGGAGATGATCAGAAGCAATAGGCCTTATTACGTAAACCTGAAAAGATAGGAACCGCAGGGGCATCCAGGGAGGAGCCGGAAGATGAAGAAGATATCGGCAATTATCGCCTGCTACAGGGATGAAGAGGCGATACCGCAAATGCATGAGCGCTTAAAGAATACCTTTGTAAAGATCGGGGTGGATTATGAGATCATCTTTGTCAATGACGGAAGTCCGGATAATACTGAGGATGTCCTTCGAAAATTGACCAAACAGGACTCAGCCGTTATCGCCGTAAATCATGCCCGTAATTTCAGTTCGCAGATGGCCTTTACCAGCGGCATGGATATTGCTACCGGCGATGCGGTCGTTCTTCTCGACGGCGATCTTCAGGATCCTCCGGAGGTGATCGAGGAGTTTTACCAGAAGTGGCAGGAGGGTTTTGATGTGGTCTACGGGGTGAGAAGCAAAAGGGATGGGGTGTGGTTGATTCAGCCGTTCTATAAGCTTTTTTACCGGTTATTCCATAATATTTCCTATATCGATATACCGGTAAACGCCGGGGATTTCTCATTGATCAGTCGCAGGGTCGTCGAAGCCCTCAAGGTCTTTCCCGAAAAGGACAGGTTTCTCAGGGGGCTGCGCGCCTGGGTCGGCTTTAGGCAGACAGGAGTCGAGTATACCAGGCAGAAGAGGATGTTCGGCAAGACCACCAATAACTTCTTGAGTAATCTCGGCTGGGCGAGTAAAGGGATATTTTCTTTTTCTTATTTTCCACTGCATATAATTTCAGTCTTTGCCCTTTTCATGTTTTTTCTCGCTTTAGCCGGTATAGTCTTTCAGGTAATCATGAAAATCTTCCAGCCTGGTATACCTCGCGGCATATCTACAATAATCGTATTGATTTTATTTATCGGATCTCTCCAACTGCTGGGGATCAGCATTATCGGTCAATATATCGGCAGGATATTCGAAGAGGTAAAAAACAGGCCTAAATACATCGTAAAGAGTGTAATCAGAAACGGTATAACTGATGAACCCCTTAAGCCCTGACGGTCAAATAAAATCCTCTGTCTTTATTGGTAGAATGAGGATTGAAGATCAAGACAAATGATTAGTAAAAGCCAATGAGTATCGATCTTAAAAAGTCTGTAAGTTTCCTGTTTGTTTTATTGGTTCTTTCTTTTATCCTCCAAGGAGCATTCTGGATTATCTTTGGAAACGTTCATACGGACGAAAACTGGTATTTCGCCCAGAGTTATCTAGTCACGCAGGGACAGTTGCCCTATCAGGATTTTTTCAGTTACCATGCTCCTTTATCATCGCTGTTGCACGCTTTTCCTCAGCACTTTTTCGGTCCAAGTTTATATCTTGGCAGGGCTTGCGCTTTCCTGTTTTATTTATTGGGGATTATCTTAAGCATCAAGATCGCCTATCGTCTAGCCGGAAGATGGGCCGGCATCCTTGTTTTGGCTTTCTGCATCTTTAGTCCGAGCGCCTTTTATTACTCTACGATTATGGCCGTACAT
>JBHPGR010000043.1:0-6305 GCA_042570405.1 Candidatus Omnitrophota bacterium | reverse complement strand
CTGGCTTGTGCCGGGCTCAAGCTACAAGAAGCGGGTTGACTGCGCAGAGGAGGCGCTTGAGAACCTCCTTTTTTTGAGGTCGCTACTTGATGAAGATAAACGTAAGGAGCTGGACGTTTACATCAGCCGGTTGACTGAGCTCAAAGACGCCGTGGTCAAAGACAGGTACGGGGACAAACACGCGCGCAACCGTCAGACAGCAGAGCGCCTGGGCAGGAGTATTATGCGCGATTTCTCCTTTGCCAATATAAAAGATAACCTGATATGATATTAGAGCGGATCAGCGTGGGTGAGTTTGCGGCGAATTGTTACATCCTGGCAGATGGCCGGGGATCCCCGGCGATGGTAATCGACCCCGGGGATGACGAGGCAGGGATCAGGCGGATCCTTGATAAACATAAACTTGTCCCTGAAATGGTCGTAAATACCCACGGGCACATCGATCACATCGGCTGCGATGATAAGTTCGCAGTACCGGTTTATATCCACGAGGATGATGCGGCGATGCTTGAGAATTCCTGTTTTAACCTCTCAACCCTGATGTCGCTTTCCTTTACCGTCAAATCCGCTATCAAGAAGCTAAAAGAGAATGATCTCCTGCGCCTGGGGGGGCTTGAGCTTGAGGTTATCCATACTCCGGGGCATACCCAGGGAGGGATGTGCCTGCTGATGAAGAAGCCCGATGACAAGGTCTTATTCACGGGGGATACTCTGTTTGCTAAAGGGATCGGAAGGGCTGATTTCCCCGGCGCAGACCCGGAGGCATTGATCAGCTCTATTAAGGAGAAGCTCTTTAAGCTGCCTGATGATACGAAGATCTATCCCGGCCACGGAGCGTCATCGACCATAGGAGAGGAGAAGAGGGAGAATCCCTTCTTGAATTGATCATGCAGGAACTAATCGAGGCATTTCTCAATTATCTGACAGTTGAGCGTGGCCTGGCCCGCAACACGATCAACTCTTACAGGGAAGACCTTAATTCATATACCGGGTTTCTCAAGCGCCGTCATATCGAGACCCTTTCAAAGACCGATAAGAAGGATATCATTAATTATATGATGTTCCAGAAGGATAAAGGATTATCCGCCAATTCGGTTGCCAGGCGCCTGGCAGCGATCAGGATGTTTTACCGATTCCTGGTGCGGGAGCGGCTGTTAAAGAATGATCCGACCAGCCTGATAGATTCCCCTAAGTTGTGGAAGAGGATACCCCAGACACTTTCGGTAAATGAAGTGGATAAACTCCTCAGCCAACCCGATATCAGGAGGACGCAAGGGATAAGGGACCGGGCGATCCTGGAGACGCTTTATGCTACCGGAATGCGCGTTTCAGAGGCGGTAAACCTTAAGCAGTCCAACGTAAATCTGGATATCGGTTTCCTGCGCTGCATCGGAAAAGGGGATAAGGAGAGGGTGATCCCGTTAGGCAGGAAGGCGATCAACAGCATCAGGCGTTATAAGGATAAGGAACGCAGTAAACTATTAAAGAAGAAGCAGAGTGATTTTTTATTTTTGAGCCGCCTGGGAAGGAAGACCTCGCGCCAGTCGATATGGAAGATGATCAAGAAATATACCAAAGACGCCAGGATCAAGAAGCCGATCAGGCCGCATATCCTGCGCCATTCCTTCGCCTCACACCTGTTGGAGAGGGGTGCTGACCTGCGCAGCCTACAGGAGATGTTGGGCCACTCTAATATTTCTACTACACAGATCTACACGCACGTTAATAAGGAGAGGCTTAAGGAGATACACAGGATGTATCACCCCAGGCCATAAAGATGAGGGATTATTTAAAGAGATTACCGCAGGACCTAAAGTATCTGATCCGCTGCGTGGGTGAGACTGCCGGCAGACAGAATGTGCGCGCCTATTTAGTGGGCGGGTTTGTCCGCGATCTTATCCTGGGGGTGAAGAACTTTGACCTGGATATTTCAGTGGAAGCAAAGGGAATGAAATTTGCCGGGGCGCTGGCCGATTCTTTAGGCGCTAAGCTTACCCTGCACCGGAAGTTTGGCACTGCCACGGTAAGCAAGGGGCAGGGATTAAAAATCGATGTCGCTACTGTAAGGAGCGAGTTTTATCCTGAGGCAGGGCAGCTTCCGGTAGTCAGTAGCGGCAAGCTGGAGGATGACCTGAGGAGGAGAGATTTTAGCGTTAACGCGATGGCGCTGAGTCTAAACAGCGATGATTATGCGAAACTCATCGATCCTTTCGGCGGCAGGAGGGATATTAGTAAGAAGATCATCCGCGTATTGCACGATTTAAGTTTTATTGATGACCCGACGCGGATGTTGCGCGCGGTGCGCTTTGAGAAGAGGTATAATTTCCGGATCGAGGCAGCCAGCTTAAGGCTTTTAAAGCAGGCGCGCGCCTGCGGGGCGCTTGAGGATGTCAGCGCGCAAAGGCTGCGCGATGAAATAATCCTGATCTTAAAGGAGGCGTATCCGTTAAAAGTTCTAAAACGGGTCCAGGAGCTCTGCGGCCTCAATTTTATCAGTCAAGCTCTGAGATTATCTAAAAGAGGCGCCGAATTATTGACTGCCGCTGGAAGGGAGATCCGTTGGTATAAAAAACTTTATTCATACCGGCGCCGGCTTGATACCTGGTTAGTCTATTTGATCGGGCTTTTAGAGCCAATAAGCGCTGATCAGGCAAATTCTGTCTGCGCGAGATTAGGATTACGCAAGGGCGAGTGCAAGAGAATCTTGAGTTTTAAGCATAATTGCACAAAGGTAGCAGAAGGCTTAAGCCGCAAGGGCGTAAGGCCAGCGAAGATCTTCGGGCTGCTTGAGCCTTTAAGTTACGAGGAGATCATTTTGATCAAGGCTAAGTTTAGGTCGAGGCATCTGCAGGCTCAGGTAGAGGATTTTTTTGAGATCTACAACGGGATGCGGGTGTTGGTGTCAGGGCATGACCTGGAGAGGTTGGGTGTAGCGCCCGGCCCTTATTATCAGAAGATCTTTTCAAAGGTGTTGGAGGCGAAGCTGCACGGCGAGGTAAAGACGCACGATCAGGAGCTTGAGTTGATCAGGAAGCTGATCAGTTGACCGATTAGGGGATGGAGCGGATTTAAATGGGCAGAAATATAAGGATCGCAGCGGCGATAAAGAAAGAGGTCAGTAGTATTGTGCAGTATGAGATCAAGGACCCGCGCCTGGGGTTTGTCACCATTACCGGATGCGATGTCTCGCCGGATTTGCGCCAGGCTAAAGTTTTTTTCAGCGTGCTGGGGGATAGCAAGGTGCATAAGGAGACCAGGAAGGCGCTGGAGTCGGCACTGGGCTTTATCCGCAGGCTGATCGGCCAGCGGATCCGCATGAGGTTCACCCCCCAGATACACTTTCGGGAGGATAAGTCCAGCGAGTACAGTATCAGGATCCAGGAAGTACTTAACGAGATAAAGGAGAAGGATGAGCCTAAGTAGAGCGATCGATTGCATACGCAGGAGTAAGAGTTTTCTGGTCACGGTCCATGCTAACCTGGAGGCGGATGCCCTGGGCTCAGAGCTTGCTTTTTACCGGCTGCTTAAGGGGATGGGGAAGAGCGTGGCGATGGTCAATGCGGACGAGACGCCGGAGGTCTATAAATATTTACCCGGCGCAGGAAGGATAAAGAAGTTTAACCCCCGGGCAAAATCCCTAAAAGCGGATTGTTTTGCGGCTTTGGATTGCTCGGACCTGAGTAGGTGCGCAGGGGTCTCAGCTTTGAGCCGCGGTAAAAAGATCCTTAATATCGACCATCATATAAGCAACAGAAGGTTCGGCGATGTCAACTGGGTGGATCCTCATGCTTCATCCTGCGCAGAGATGATCTATAGGCTGTATAAGAAGATGCGCCGCCCCATGGACCGGGATGCGGCGATGGCGATCTACTCGGGGATACTGACTGATACCGGCTCCTTCCGCCATACAAATACATCAGCCGCTACCCACAAGATCGCCGGTGAACTTATGGAGTTTGGCCTTGATGCCAGCAGGATCTACAAACAGATCTATTCAAATATCCCATACCAGGATCTAAAACTCCTGCTTAAGGTCCTGCCGTCAATGAAGCTGCTTGCCTCGGGAAAGCTGGTCTGGTTTGTGATGAAGCGCCAGATATTCAGGCAGCTTAAGGATCCCTCCTTTGACCTGGGTGAGAACGTGCTTAGCTTCGGGCGCAGCATAAAGGGGGTCGAGGTGGTCGCTCTCTTTAAGGAGAACCTGGGGCCGCACAGGGAAGTGCGGGTAAATCTGCGTTCGCAGGGTAAAGTAGATGTAAATAAGATCGCCCGGTACTTCGGCGGCGGCGGGCATAAGACGGCGAGTGGGTGTACGATCAAGGGAAATATTGATAGCGTAAGCAAGAGGGTGTTGGCAAAGATAAAAGAATATCTGAAATAAATCTGTCGACCTTCTCGCTCGGGGTCGGTTTTTTTACGCCAATGATCTTTCGTATTTCGGTGGCTGCGGAACTCGCACTTCGCGCGTCTTGCGCTCAGTGCTCAGACATCCTCGCCATACCGGTTTTGTCGCTTCGCTCCACCGGTATTCCCTCAATACTCAAGCTCCATTGGCTAAAACCGACACTCGCTCGAAGGTCGCCAGATTCATTTCAGTAGGCACATAAATAGTTTTTGCGGGTCCTGTCTCGGACTGCTTTCTCGGTGCATCACGCACCTCGAAAGTCAGTCCGAGCCACCCGCATCAGATCATTCAATGCTCAAGCTCCATTGGCTAAAACCGACACTCGCTCGAAGGTCGCCAGATTCATTTCAGTAAAATTATATTATGAAAATAATTTACGGTATCTCAAAGATTAAGAGGATGAGGAAGCCGGTGGTGGCGCTTGGGGTGTTTGATGGAGTGCACCGGGCGCACATCAGGATCCTTAAATACGCCGCAGCCGCAGCGCGCAGGAGAGGGGGAAAGAGCGTTGCGCTTACCTTCTGGCCACACCCGCGAAAGGTAAAGAGCCTTTATTCATTAAAGCACCGGTTAAGATTAATCGATGCCCTGGGGATCGACATCTGCGTTGTAATTCGTTTTGACAGGAGTTTCTCGAAGATCACGGCGGATGATTTTGTACGCAGGATCCTCTCCGGAAAACTCGGCGCTGAGTTAGTCTGCGTGGGTAGAAACTTCCGGTTCGGCCATGGCGCCTGCGCAGATGTCAATAGCCTGAATAGATTATCGCGACTTTACGGTTTTAAGTTGAAGATCTTTGAAGTGATCAGGGCGGATAGCCGTGCGGTAAGTAGTACATCTATCCGCCGGCTGATCGAATCAGGGAAGTTGCGCCAGGCAGAGAGTTTATTGCGCAGGCCGGTGGCGGTATTAGGAACGGTGATCAGAGGGCAAGCGCTGGGGAGGCGATTAGGGTTTCCGACTGCCAACATCAATCCTCATCACGAAGTACTTCCTCCATCCGGGGTTTATGCGGTAAGGATAATTTATAATAACAGGAGATTGAAGGGTGTCTGTAACATCGGGAGAAAACCAACTCTGGGAAATTCTGATCAAAAGCACATCGAAATCTATATATTTAACTTTTTAGGGAATATCTACGGTAAATATCTTGAAATACAGTTTATAGAGAGGCTGCGCAGCGAAAGGAAGTTTGCTGATCTTGACTCTCTGGCAGGGCAGTTAAAGAAGGATGTTCGCAGAGCCAGGGAGTGTTTTACCCGCCACTAGACCCACCACAATATATACCCCCGCAAGCAGTTTAATACACTACCCCTTGTATTTAATGTAGTTAGAAGAAAAAAGCCCTTGACACATAGCGTGTTTAATATTATACTTTGGCTATAAAGTGGGCTAAAGTGGAATAAAGTGGAAGGACTGAATAATGTTTTATGGTGAATATTTTCATTCCATAGACCGTAAGGGGCGCATCATCATGCCCGCCAAGTTCCGCGAAGCGGCAAAGGGCAATTTCATAGAGAAATTCTTTGTTACCAGGGGATTAGACGGATGCCTGTTTATGTTCTCGGAAGAAGAGTGGCGCTCGCAGGAACAGAAGTTTAAATCGATATCCTTCACAAAACAACAGTCGCGCACATTTAACCGGCTTTTTTTCTCCGGGGCAGTAGATGTGGTACCGGACGGCCAGGGGAGGATCCTCCTGCCGCAGTACCTGAAGGACTTCGCCCATATAAAAAAAGAGGTAGTAGTCGTCGGGGTATCCAGCCGCATCGAGATCTGGGCGAATGATAAATGGCAGGAGTTTTACGATAATTCACGCCAGTCTTTTGAATCTATCGCACAAAACCTGATGGACAATATTTAGGATGAGCTTTAAGTTTCATGAACCCGTGATGAATGA
>JBHPGR010000042.1:0-7022 GCA_042570405.1 Candidatus Omnitrophota bacterium | reverse complement strand
CAAATTGCAACAAAAATAAAAGGGACACCCAATCAACTAATCGGCGGGGTGTCCCCGCTTAACCCGATTAGCAAAGAAAGCGTCCCTATTATTTGAGGAGGGAGTTTGAGATTACGAAGGAGGCAAAGACGATGGAGACCATAGACATCAGCTTGATCAGGATGTTTATGCTTGGGCCGGAGGTATCTTTAAAGGGGTCGCCTACGGTATCCCCGACTACTCCTGCCTTATGGGCAAAGGAACCCTTGCCGCCGTGATGGCCTTCTTCTATATACTTCTTGGCATTATCCCAGGCGCCTCCGGCATTAGCCATCATCACTGCAAGCACAAAACCGGCGACTGTCGCCCCGGTCAGAAGCCCTGCTACGCCCTCAACGCCAATAAGCAACCCAACGGCGATCGGAACACATAATGCCATCAAGGAGGGAATGATCATCTCCTTCTGGGCGGCTACGGTGGCGATCTTAACGCAACGGGCATAGTCGGGCTTGGCTTTCCCATTCATGATACCTAATATCTCTTTGAACTGCCTGCGTACTTCGACTACGATCTTACCGGCGGCCCTGCCTACTGCCCGCATGGTCATCGAGCAAAAAACGAAAGGCATCATCGCACCGATAAATAAACCCGCCAGGACGATCGGGTTCATCAGGCTTAAATCCATATCCCCGCCGTATAAAATCACGCGCTCTTTATAAGCAGCGATCAGAGCAAGCGCTGTTAAAGCAGCTGAGCCGATGGCAAAGCCTTTTCCTGTGGCAGCCGTAGTATTTCCCAGCGCATCAAAGGCATCTGTCCTCTTGCGTACCTCAGGATCCAGGTCAGCCATCTGGGCGCAGCCTCCGGCATTATCAGCGACCGGGCCGTAGGCATCTGTGGCCAGAGTTATCCCCAACGTAGAAAGCATGCCTACCGCAGAGATCCCCACGCCATATAGGCCGGCATTAAAGTTAGTAGCACCACCCGAAACATAGAAGCTCGCCAATACCGCGCCTGCGACCACGATGATCGGAAAGGCTGTTGACATCATCCCCACGGCCATGCCGCTGATAACCACTGTTGCCGGACCGGTCAGGGCTGAATCAGCAACAGAGCGCGTAGGCTTAAAGTGGCTTGAGGTATAAAATTCCGTAGAGAGCCCGATCAGGACTCCGGCAAGTAATCCTGAAATCACCGACCAGTAAACGCCGATGCGCTCGATCCCCAAAGTAGCCTTGATCAGGGGATACGAGATCACTGCCACTAATGCAGCGCTGATAAAAACCCCCCTCCTTAATGCTCCCAGGAGGACCTTCTGATTTGCTTCCTCTTTAGCCCTGACAAAGAAAGTACCGATGATCGAAGCGACAACGCCCACTGCAGCCATGACCATGGGGACAGTGACACCTGCCAGGCCCAGCCCGGCAGCTACACCCAAAGCAGCTGTGGCGACAATGGAGCCAACGTAGGACTCATAAAGATCTGCGCCCATACCGGCTACATCACCGACATTATCCCCGACATTATCGGCGATGACCGCGGGATTCCGCGGGTCATCTTCAGGGATACCTGCTTCGACTTTACCGACTAAATCCGCTCCCACATCAGCTGCCTTGGTGAAAATTCCTCCTCCCACTCGCGCAAAGAGCGCCTGAGAGCTTGCGCCCATACCGAAACAAAGCATAGTAGAAGTTATAGCAGTGATCTTATCAAACCCCATGGGTACCGGGTTTGAAGTGTAATACCAGTCAAGAAAATAATACCAGACGCTTAGATCCAAAAGCCCCAGGCCCACCACTACCAGGCCCATTACCGCGCCGCTTGAGAAGGCAACGCGCAGGCCCGAATTAAGGCTCTTCATCGCGGCTGCTGCGGTACGGTCAGAGGACTGGGTGGCAACGGTCATCCCGATAAAACCCGCAAGCCCGGAGAAAAAACCTCCGGTAAGAAAAGCAAAGGGCACGAATATAACAAGATACCCCTTAGAGACCATAAATAAGAGGATCAGGAATACTACGGCAAAGAAGAGTGATACCACCAGGTACTGCCTCCTGATGTAGGCCTTTGCCCCGACCCTTACTGCCTGGGCGATCTCCTTCATCTTATCGGTGCCTTCACTCTGCCTAAGGATAAAAAGAGTAAAATATACCGCAAATGACAGAGCAAGGATCGAGCCTACCGGTGCCATCCATAATAGATTAACGCCATTCATCGAGCATCCTCCTCGCTAACAATTTTTTAATCTCAAAAACCGTGACCATGATAACACAAGCGCAAAAAATCAATCCTTAACTTGCCCATTCTTACGCTCATCCACAACCTCACCCTCTGTATCTATAGTATTATCGTACCGGGAAGCGGTAGAGACCACTTTACGGGTGATTATATAGCTATTGATCAGGAAAAACAGGATCAACAGCCCCTCTAAGAGGAGCCAATGCGCAGGCCTTAAGAACATCCAGCCAAAGAAAAGATTAAAGAATATCAAGAAGGGCAAAAAACAGCCGGTGCGGCTTAAAAACGTAAAGGACCTTTGATCACTCCGGTTAAGGGTGGCCATCAGTTACAAAATCTTTTTCTTTCAGCTTAAACTGCTTCTTGCTGTCGAATACATCCTTTAAATCATATATATCCCGGAAGTCTTTACGTGAATCCTTCTCGGTCTTGCCCATCAGGCCGCATTCGATCATATTAAAGACCATTTCACCGAAATCTGACGTGGTCTTGATCCCCCAGTGGGTCAGGACATTGAGCGCCATCGGCCCGTACAACTCAAGACCCATATCCCTGATCCCTTTTACCAGCTCTGCGCCGGTCACGTGCCCCTGCCGTTTCAACTTCTTCTGCGTAAACCCCAGGGCGTGCATGACGAATTCATAGGCATCAGCCTTGTAGCGCTTATCCTTGCCTATGATCTCTTCGACCTTTTTATAAAAATCAGACGCCATCTAAAACTTCTCCCAGTGGATCATTTCATCCAATTTCCTCTTATCCTTAACCTTAAAACTACCCTGCTCCTTAGGATACCCCAGAGAGACCATGCTGACAAGTTTAAATTTGTCCGGAACATTTAATAACTTTGCCACATCTTGCGCGTAGGGCTTCTTATCGCCTGCGACCCAGCAGGAGCCGATCCCCAGGGCAGTGGCTGCCAGCAATATATTCTCCGTTGCCCCGCAACCATCTTCAAGGTAATATTTGGTTTCGGCGCAGAATATCGCTATCGCCGCCTTTGCCCGGGCGATAAATTTTCCGTTCTCCGCCAGCTCTCCTAACTTTTCCAATACTGCCGTGTCAGTGATGACAATAAACTCCCAGGGCTGGACCCCCCTGGCTGTCGGCGCAAACCTTGCCGCATCCACTAACTTCTCGAGCGCATCTTTAGGTATCGGCTTATCCTGATATTCTCTGATGCTTCTTCTATTTTTGATACCCTGCATCGCATCCATTTATCGCCCCCTATATCATCTTCTGCCGGACATCTTCCGGAACAGCCTTTGGCTTAAGGTCTTTATCTACGAAAACGAACACTGTCTTTGCCGTCGAGATGAGCTTACCGGACTGATTTTTTATCTCGTATTCAAACTCTATCTTCGCCCTGCCCAGGCCAGCTATCCGCGTCTCTATTTGCAACAGATCCCCGTAAAAAGCCGGAGCCTTATAATCGATCTCCTGCCTTGCGACAACAAACAGGGTCCCCTGTTTTATGAGCTCTTTTACGAAGATCCCTCTCTCCTCAAGGAGCTCTGTGCGCGCCTCCTCAAGAAACTCAAGGTATTTTGCGTAATAGACTACTCCCCCGCAATCCGTATGGTGGTAGTAGATCCTCTTCTTCATCTTCTTTTAATCCCTGACCTTTCCGTAAATCCGATGACCTGATTCATCATCTTTACCGCCCGGACCGGATACCTGCCTGCTGCCGTTTCTGCTGAAAGCATGAGAAAATCAGAGCCATCGATAATCGCATTAGCGACATCGGTGACCTCGGCCCTGGTCGGCCGGATATTTTCCACCATGCTCTCGAGCATCTGGGTAGCGGTGATCACAAACTTCCTTGCCCTGTTGCACTTTCTGATGATCTCTTTCTGGACCACGGGTATTTCATATAAAGGAATTGAAACTCCCATATCTCCGCGCGCGATCATGATGCCGTCGGAGACTCCGATGATCTTATCGATGTTCCTGATCCCCCGGCGGTTCTCGATCTTGGCGATCAACTTGCATCCGGGGAGCCTGCCCTTGATCAATCTCCTGATCTTAAGGATATCGCTTTTGTCTCTTATAAAGGACTGCGCAATATAATCGACCTTATGCTTTATCCCGAATTGAATATCGGCCTTGTCTTTATCGGTCAGCCCTTTGAATCTTAGATTAACCCCGGGGATATTGACTCCCTTGTTTTCCTTTACTGTGCCGGGAACAATCACTTCCGCCTTAAGTCCGCTTTTGCTCCTTGATTTTACCTGCAGGGCAATATTGCCATCGTCGATATATATGTAACTTCCTGCAGGGATGTCCTTGGGGCTTCCTGCGTAGTCAAAAGGTATTATATTTTTTTCACCTAAGTTACCCTTGTTTGTCAGAACCACTATCTGCTTCTTTTTTAACTCGAGAGCCCCTGCCTTTTTGAACCTGCCGATCCTGATCCGGTATCCCTCCAGGTCCTGCAGTATCCTGATGCGCCGCCGGTACTTTTTATTTAACTGCCTGATCAGATCAATGCGCCGGGCGTGCTCCGCATGGCTGCCGTGGGAGAAATTAAGCCTGGCCAGGTCCATTCCCGCCAGCATCATATTCCTTAATACCGTCACACTTTCGCTCGCCGGTCCGATCGTGCAGATTATCCGCGTCTTATACATCGGCGTTAAGAAAAACCCTACCTCTCATTCTCTTTTTTCCTCTCTTCGATGATCTTCTGGGTGATCTCCTTGGGCACCTGATCATAGCGGCAAAACTCCATCGAGGCATTTGCCCGGCCGCTGCTTAATGAACGGAG
Source organism: Candidatus Omnitrophota bacterium (assembly GCA_042570405.1). Taxonomy (GTDB): domain Bacteria; phylum Omnitrophota; class Gorgyraeia; order Gygaellales; family Profunditerraquicolaceae; genus JBHPDM01. The sequence continues at coordinate 2,047 of JBHPGR010000042.1, read as the reverse complement.
GTTCGTGGTATAACCGAACATTTCAGAGAGCGGGGTCTCTGCAGAAATGATCTTCTGCTTGCCCTTGGTCTCCATATTCATCACTTTTCCCCTGCGCGAACAGATGTAGCCGACGATGCTGTTCGCGTATTCGTCAGGCGTCGTGACCTCCAGGGACATGTAGGGCTCAAGCAGGACCGGCTCTGCCTGCATAAAGGCCTGTTTAAAACCAAAGATAGAGGCAAACCTGAAGGCAAGCTCCGAGGAATCCACCTCATGGAAGGAGCCGTCGACAATATCGACCTTGACATCTACCACCGGATAACCGGCGATCACCCCCTTATCCATCGCCTCCTTGATACCTTTTTGTATTGCCGGTATAAACCCCTGAGGTATAGCGCCGCCCTTAATACTGTCTATGAATTCCAAGCCCGCACCCTTTTCTGCGGGTGCCAGCTCCATGACTACGTGGCCGTATTGGCCGCGTCCGCCTGATTGCTTGATGTATTTGCCCTCTCCGGAGGCCTCCTTCAGGATCGTCTCGCGGTATGCGACCTTTGGCTGGCCGACATCCGCCTCTACGCCGAACTCCTCCTTTAACCTGTCGACAATGATCTCAAGATGTAATTCACCCATTCCGGTCAGGATCGTCTCCTCGGTCTCCTGATCAGATGTAACCATAAAGGTAGGATCCTCTTCCGTCAACCGGGCCAGGCCCTTACCAAGCTTATCCTGATCCTTAGGGCTCTTTGGAGAGATACTCAATGAGACTACCGGCTCAGGGAACTCCATTGTCTCAAGCAGTACCGGGCTCTCCGGCCAGCATAGAGTATCGCCGGTAGTAGTATTATTAAGGCCTACCACAGCCACGATATCTCCGGCAAAGGCGCACTGGGCATTCTCCCTCTGGTTGGCGTGCATCTGCACGATCCTACCCACCCGTTCCCGCTTGTTTTTTGTGGAATTAAATATGTACGACCCGCTGTTAATAAAACCGGAGTAGACGCGCACATAGATCAGTTTTCCCATGTGCGGATCAGCCTGGACCTTGAATGCCAGGGCTGAGAGAGGCTCATTGATATTCTGCTCTCTTTGGATATTCTTTTCCGGGTCATCCGGGTCAGTTCCTGATACCGGCGGCGTATCTTTTGGCGAGGGCAGGTAAGAGACTACCGCATCGAGAAGTTTCTGTACCCCCTTGTTCTTTAAGGATGAGCCGCACAAGACCGGGACTAATTTGTTGGAGACCGTGCCCTTGCGCAGTGCGCTCTTTATCTGGTCAGCGGTTATGGAATCTTCGGCTTCGAGAAATTTTTTCATCAGGGCATCATCGAACGCACTCGCCTTCTCCAGAAGGATGTGCCTCTGTTTCTTTGCGGCATCTTGAAATTGCGCCGGGATCTCCTCGGCATGAAACTCCTTCCCCAGCGATTCCTCTTCGTACTTATATGCCTTCATCTCTATCAGGTCGATGGTACCGGAAAATTTATCCTCGCTGGTCATCGGTATGACGACGGGGGCCGGATTACCCTCCAGCTCCTCTTCTATGCCCTTGACCACGGCAAAGTAATCCGCTCCCACACGGTCCATCTTATTTACAAATGCTATCTTAGGGACCCCGTATTTATCAGACTGCCTCCAGACCGTCTCGGACTGCGGCTCCACGCCGCCGACGGCGCAGAAGACCGCCACCGCGCCGTCAAGCACTCGCAGGCTGCGTTCGACCTCTACCGTAAAATCAACGTGCCCCGGGGTATCGATGATATTTATCCTGTGCTCATTCCAAGAACAGGTGGTCGCTGCCGAAGTGATCGTGATCCCCCTCTCCCTCTCCTGCTTCATCCAGTCCATCTGCGCCTTACCGTCATGCACCTCGCCGATCTTATGGGAGCGGCCGGTATAATATAATATTCTCTCTGTCAAGGTAGTCTTACCGGCGTCGATATGGGCCATGATACCGATATTTCTGATACGCTCCAACTCTATCGTGGGAGCTCCGGAGGGCTTCCTCTCCTTCGGCGCTGCGTCTGCTTCCGCAAGGTGAGGGAGAGGGGGATCACGATCACTT
>JBHPGR010000041.1:0-7587 GCA_042570405.1 Candidatus Omnitrophota bacterium | reverse complement strand
TGATGATGTTTTCTGCCGACAGCGCGGCTTGGGCTTCCGGCGCAGGCTGCGGCTGGGAGGGATCCGTCTTAAGCGCAGCCGGCTTCTGCTGACCCTGCAGCTCAAGCAGACGCTTAAGCTCTTCTTGCAACTTTGTATACTCCCGGTCAAGCTGGGTGATCCGGTCAGCGACATCAGGGACCTGCTTCTTCTTGCCTGCGGCCTTCTTCTTAGCCGAGCCCTTCTTAGACTTAGCCCTTCTCTTGCGGGAAGGCGCGGACTGTCCAGCAGATAACTGCTCCGAGGTTTCGTATTTGGCCAGTTGACCCTTGAGCCAAGTTTTTATCTCCTTAAATCTTGCGGGCAGGTTCGCCCTGGTGAACCTGCCGCCCGTTATACTAATACTCTCGATCTTCTCCGGAGACACCTCAATAACGTTTGAGACAAATTCAAGAGTTTCGTATACTCCATCTGAATCACGAGAAGGAAACTTCTTCCTTAAGAGATCTTCGATCCTACCTGCCAATGTTTCGCTTGCTTCATAAATTGCTTTCTCCCTTCTATCCTTGTTAAGGGAGTCGTCCTTCGAATCTGTATAAATTTCCCCCCTCCAAAGAAGGATGCCAAAACGGTTTGTTCCAGAAAAAGTCTTTCCTGGGGGGTTACGCCTTTTTGCTTTTTCTCTCACCAGCTTAAGCATACGCTCGATCGCCTCCTGGCGCGGGGTCTTCTTCTTTTTGACTTCCCCGCCGTTATCCCCCATCAGCATCACAAAAGGCAATAATTCAAATTCCTGCGGGGAGAACTCCCCGCTGATCAGCCCCTTAATCACCACCGCCAGTACCATCACCCCCAAAGCCAAAACATTTCTAGGGACACCCAGCCAACTAAAGCTAGGGGTGTCCCCTAATAGCCTATAATAAGGGACACCCTGCCGATTAGTTGATTGGGTGTCCCTTATTTTTGAGGCTTCTGCTATATAAGCCTGTGATTCGCCCTTTCCGGCAAGGTGGGCTTGTTCGTGGGTGAGGATTGCCTCTTTGTAGGGTGAGGAGACTTTATCCAGGAGAGGATTATTTTTGATGGTCTGGGGTGTGGCGATGATACCTCTAGCTCTTAAAAGCGCAGGCCCGGCGCGGATCAGGCCGTGCTTTCTGATAAAAGCTAAGATTATATTCAGATCAGACCTGACTAAGACATAAATTCCTGATAAACCGTGCTGTTCATGGAGGGCCTTACGGTAGGGCAGCCAGCCGAGAATACGGCGCTTCCCAGCTCGCTTCATCACTCCTGCCGAAGCGGGCTGCTGGGCGGCTGAATTAGAGCCAGGATTATTTTCTGGCCCGGCTATTCCCTCAAGCCACCCCTCCAACGCCTTAAATACCTCCTGCTTACCAGTTTCAGAAAGAGGAGTCTTGCCGTAATATCTAATTTCCGGGAACGCTTCAGGATCTGCTTGGAAACCAAAGCTCGGACCCTTAAACTTATATCCTTCAAATCGCCCGTTTAGAAAATCCGCTGCCTGACGGCAAAGAGTAAAACAGATAGCCAGAAATTCTTTCGTATCCTCATCATAAAGGTCATCGTATTTTAAGATCATTCTGCTTCTGGTGATGCCGCGTGCGCGCAGTCTTTTCAGTAACTTCCGGGCTACATTTGCTCTAATATTGCCTCTGCGCGTTTGCTGGGCAGCAGCTCTTTCCTGACCAGCAGCCCGGGTTATTTCTGCCAGCTTAGCTAGGGCAACGCAGCAAGCAAACATCGCCCACTTCTCGTTGTCTATCTCAATAAAAGCGATCATGTCCGCTTTATAAGGCAGGTTGTCCCCGATCTTTTCTGCTACTATTTTTTGCTCAGCTCTATCCAATTGCTGCCAGAAATTCACCAGGCCGCAGGCAAGCAGAATCTTACCGATCACCACCTCTCCTTCTACGCGGTTATCAACAAGCTGCCCTCTTAATAAACCTAAGATTTCCTGCCGAGCGCCTGGGTCAAGTTTATCCAAGCAATTAGACAAAGCTAAGGCGACCTTTATCCTGCGCCTGGGATCATCACTCTTTAAACCATTAGGACCTCTTAATTCTGCGAGATCTTCTTCTTCCCAGGCATTCAGGCGGGAAATAGCGCAGGCGGCATTAAAAAGATTTGCTGTCTCGAGGCTCTTCAATCCGTCCTCTCCTCTTAAAATAGAGAGGATCATCGACAACCTGCGAGGATCTATATCTATAAGCTCAGCATAAGCCAAAGCATTTATTGGCTTAGCAGCTGCGTTAGTCAAATCAATTCCCAGATCATCCCTGATTTCTTTAACTAATTCCTCTGACATAATCAGCGAACAATAATATCTGGTGGCTAAAAGCTTCTTGGCTAGCCCACGTTGCCAGGCGTTCTGGCTACGTACGCCAGCCGAACCGCAAAGGATTTTTATGGCCTTAGGAGCTGATGCCAAAAGCTCGGCGATCAGTTCATCTTTTGCCTCTGGCCCCTTGCTCCTGCGGGCAGCGGTTAATTTATCGCGCTCCTCAAGCAGCCGTCGATTCAAGGCTCTTAACCACCACCTAGGAAGCTCGCCATCCAAAGCAATGCCGACGCCTTTTTTCCACATGGCATCGCCTATTACATAAAACTTAACTGAAGGAAACCCGCCCTCTAGATATCTTACTACTCTCTTAGCAAGCGCATAAGCTTGATTATAAACACTGCGCTCTCTACTGGCAGCAGGCAGATTACTCTTGGTGTAAGCGTATAAAAGAATTACCCTTACTTCATTTACTTCATTTAAGCCAGAAAGCAATTTTATTCTTTTAAACGTTTTCTTGCGCACCAATTCCAGGGCGCCATTAATCGCTTCCAGCCGGGCTGAAAATTTTTCTTCTTCTTTCTCGGAGACTTCGGGTTTAGCAGGTTGCGGCCTTTTATTGTCGCTTGGCGCAGGGGTGGGCTGCTCTTTTTGCGGCGGCTGGGCCTGAGCCGGTGGCGAAATCTCATTCCAGCTTACATACTTCCAATCAGATACCGCCTTAGCTGTGACTACACGCCTTTTCCCGTCAATCAGAGAATAATAGATGATTTCTTTGTCTTCCGCTGATACGGGTAAGCCTAAATCAAACTCGGCTTCTTTTAAAGAATAAATCAGGCCAGAATCGACTCTTATCTTGCCGGCTGCGGACAAAGCCTGAGCGCGCACCAGTAAGGTCATTATTTTACAGACTGCTGGCTCCAGGGCTCTTATCACAGGTGCCACTATCTTTGTTTTATCTGTTCCCTTGGGATCCGGATTTTGGATTTGCGCTATCAATCCCCCAATCTCTGTTATCTCTGCGCCGGTCAAAGGAGTGGGCCGGCCTTCTTCTCTTAACCGCAGGAGTTTCCGGCGCAGCAACCAAGCCTCTAATTCCTCCTCGAACTGCACCCTAAAGGCATTATTATCTAATTCTTTTCCGGAAATTTTAAAATTGAAGACAGGGCCTTTAAATAAGCTGCTCATACTAACTTTAAACTCAACGCCCTTGAAATATATCTGTGCCTGCCGGGCTAATTCACTTACTGCCCCATATATGCTGTCGTTCGTGAGAATAGAACTCCCCGGAAAGACAAAACTTCCTGCAAGTTTCCTTTGCCGCAATAGGTCATAAAGCGCCATTTCTATTGCCCATAAATCCGCGGAGATTTTGGCAACGAAATTATCGGCGCTTGCCTGCTCGTTATACAGCTGCTGCCGTAAATACCCTTCTAACTCCTGAAAAATAACTTCCTTGAAGGTATCATTAGAAAGATCCTGGCCGGTCAGGCCGATGCCGAGTAAAAACCTATTGCCGCGTGCGCTGTCTATTTCATAATTAGTCATCCGCAGAAGCTTAAATCTCGGCAGCGCATTATTTAAATACTCTTCGGCTCGGAAGGCAAGCAAAGATGCAATTCCATTGCCCGTTTCTGTGCGTCCTTCCCATAAGACAATGCTCAAAACCGGCGGCAGGCCCAGGTCTTTGCCTTGAAAAAGCGCAGTCTGGCGCTGCCGCACCAGCTCCAATGCCCGTCTGATGAGCCGCTCTGTGGCTGAAACCTTCACCGCTGGCGGCAGAGCATTTTTCTGCGGCGGCGGCTGGGTTGAAGTGGCAGGCCGCAATTTTCTTAAAGCACCTCGCACTTTCTTTTTGATCCCACCGTTACGATCTCGAAAAGTTCTCCAAATATCTCCTGTATTTAAAACAAACTCTAACAGCTCAGCTTCGCTCGCCCCCTTTGCAACATAAATAGAATAGGTCCGGATCTCATCATTTCCAGCTGAAACAGAATTACCCCAGCTGCCTTGTATACGCTTACCTCTTAATCTACGGTCATCCGGATCCAGATCTAACTTTACCTTAAATTTATAAACGTCATTAAAACCTTCATTGATCCTCCGCTCAGAAATAGACTCTAATATCTCTTTAGCGCTGCGCATAGCTTTTTCATAGGAGCTAATTCTACTGCGCAACCCTGACAATCGTTTGCCACGACAGAATTTCTTGAATTGCGCATCTGCTAATAGGAGTTTAAATAATTCTTTGCCGCTTACATTCTCATCGATGTAAACATCGATACCAATGTAACTGCCTAATTGTAAGGCCTTTACTAAGGGGCGGGTTGTCTTAGGCGGGAGCGGGGGAAGCACTACCCTTATTTTTTTACCTTTTAACCAGGGGTTTTGCTTATCAGCGATAAAGACCGTAAACTTAATTTTAAGTCTTAAAAGTACCGGATCGTCTGATAAAGTAATCTTTTCCTGAATGCTCTCTAAAATTTGTTTTGCATTCTCCAGACTATTTTGGGGCGCCGGAACTTCCTGAGATTCAGGCTGCGGGGCAGGGGCGGCTTGTGTTGTAACGTTCTTAATCCCTGACTGCCTGATTAATTCTGCGTATACTAAACCTAGGCCTGAGGCAACGGCCCAGATGACATACCAGTCACCATTGTTAAGCTTGCTTTCCAAGGAAGAAAGTTCCATCTTACCCTGCTTGACTAATTCTGCGTATAGTTGGCCTAAGGCCCGGACACTATAAAAGGCAATCTTGTAGTTTTTAAACTTGCTTTCCAGGGAAGCAAGTTCCATCTTTCCCTGCCTGGCTAATTCTACGTATACAGAACCTAAGGCCTCAGCAGCAGCATTGGTAGTATTGATATTCATCAGGTCGCTATCGTTAAGCTTGCTTTCCAAGGAAGCAAGTTCTATTGTTTTCCCTTGCCTGACTGATTCTGTGTATAGCGAGCCTAAGGCCTCGGTAGCAGCGCGATGGACATCCAAATTGCTATCGTTAAGCTTGCTTTCTAAGGAAGCGAGTTCCATCTTGCCCTGCCTGACTAATTCCGCGTATAGCGGGCCTAAGACTAAGGAAGCAATAGTACGGACACCCGGGTCGCTATCGTTAAGCTTGCTTTCTAAGGAAGTGAGTTCTACTGTTTTACCCTGCCTGACTGATTCTGCGTACAGTGGGCCTAAGGCCTCAGCAGCAGCGTTGCGGAGACTCCAGTCGCTATCGTTAAGCTTGCTTTCCAAGGAAGCAAGTTCTACTGTTTTACCCTGCCTGACTAATTCTGCGTATAGCGGGCCTAAGGCCAGGGCAGCAACCTGACGAATACTCCGGTCGCTATCATTAAGCTTGCTTTCTAAGGAAGCGAGTTCCATCTTGCCCTGCCTGACTAATTCCGCGTATACATAACCTAAGGCCTTGACAACAGTATAGCGGACATCGAATCCGAGATCGCCGAATTTACTTTCTAAAGAAATAAATTCTACTGTTTTACCCTGCCTGACTAATTCTGCGTATAGCGAGCCTAAGACCTCAACAATAGTACGACGGACACCTGAGTCGCTATCTTTAAGCCTGCTTTCCAGGGAAGCAAGTTCTATTGTTTTACCTTGCCTGACTGATTCTATGTATACCGAGCCTAAGATCAAGATAGCCGCGAGGCGGACACGCGGGTTGCTATCGTTAATCTTACTTTCCCAGGAAGAGACTTTTTCCAAGATTTCTTCTTGCGCAAGGGCAGGCTTTGCCGACGCAGCCGGCTGCTGCTGACCCTGCTGCTTTGCTTTGAGGGCAAGCAAACCCTCAAGCTCGCTTTCCAGCCTAGCATACTCTGCACCAAGTTCCTTGATCTGCGCATCGCGACCAGGGACCTGCTTCTTCTTGCCTGCGGCCTTCTTCTTAGGCGCAGCCTTCTTTTTACGGGGGGTCTTCTTCTTTTTGACTTCCCCGCCGTTATCCCCCATCAGCATCACAAAAGGCAATAATTCAAATTCCTCCGGGGAGAACTCCCCGCTGATCAGTCCCTTGATAATCACCGCCAGCACCATCACCCCTACAGCCAAAACATTTCTAGGGACACCCAGCCAACTAAAGCTAGGGGTGTCCCCTAGGGGGACACCCTGCCGATTAGTTGATTGGGTGTCCCTTATTTTTGAGGCTTCTGCTATATAAGCCTGTGATTCGCCCTTTCCGGCAAGATGGGCTCTTTCGTGGGCGAGGATTGCCTCTTTGTAGGGTGAGGAGACTTTTTCTAGGAGTGGATTATCGGTGAGTGTCTCAGGTGTGGCGATGATGCCTTTGGCTCTGACAAGCGCAGGCCCGGCGCGTATCAGGCCGTGCGCGCGGATAAAGGCGAGGATGATCTCCAGATCAGATCGCAGCAGGGCAAAGATCCCTCGTAAACCATACTGCTCAAGCAGGGCCTTGCGGTAGGCCCACCAGACAAGGATGCGGCGATTCTCTCTAGACTTAAGCTCGGAACAGGCCTCCTCGATCTTTTCTCTTATCTCATCCTTATTCTGTATTTTATTAATGGTCCAGATCGACTCACAATTCAATATATACTCTAATACTTCTATACCTGTTACCCCTTTCTTTACGTAAACTTCAATAACTAATCTAACGGCACCAGGACCTGGGAAGCGAGGACGACTGCCATCCGGCGACTGAGGATATACTTCCTTTAATCCAATCGATCTTCCCCCTAAAACTTTGTCGGTAGGATCGACTTCCAAAAATACCTTAAACTCGAGAGTAGCAGGTGACTTTCTTGTTCTATCTACACTCGATATAAAATATTCCCATTTGACCTTTAAAGATTCCAAGATTTTCTTCGCATATTTAAGCCCATCTTTATCTGATTCCTCTCTGCCCCTTTCCCCTTCATCATCAGACTTGGCCTTCTCACTCTGGGGCACAGTTAATTTACCCAGCCGGGAGCTAGTTTTTTTGCTTCCCGAACCACTCTTCTGTGCCACAAGAGTCTCTCTCTCAGCGCGGTTAGCCTCCACGCGCCTGCGTAGCTTTGCTATCTGGCTGTCTAACGGCGGCTGCGCTGCGGCTTGCTGAGCAGGTTCTCCTTTAAGCGCAGCCAGCTGCTGCTGAATCTCAGCCATGCGACTGCGAATACTGGCAATCCTGGCATCTATGTCTCCTGCCTGCGGCGCGAGGCCTTGTGCTGCCTGTTGCTGGAGCAGGCGAATGAGTTCTGTATCCAGGCGGGTGAATTCTGCTTTCAGCGCATCGGCTTGGGCTTCCGGCGCAGGCTGCGGCTGAGAAAGCTTTCTCTTATCTGAAGTTTTCCTTAAAATATTGCCTA
>JBHPGR010000040.1:0-8276 GCA_042570405.1 Candidatus Omnitrophota bacterium | reverse complement strand
CAGGGAATTATCAAACCTGAGGTGCAATGAAAGCCTATCCTTGTATTTTACCGCCAGCTTCTCAAGTATCCCGTGATACCTGGCCTCACCCGTGCCAAGGATCACAAATTGTAGATCCATATTGCATATTTTATCCATCGCCGTGCTGAGGATATCAAAGCCTTTTTGCTCGGCCAGCCTTGAGACGATGCCGAAGAGCGGTACGTCTTTATCGGGGAACCCGCAGATCAGGCGCAGGTCATCCCGGTTCTTATATTTATCCTCGATATTTTCAGAGTCAAACTTCGCGCTGATAAAGCCGTCATCTGAAGGGTCCCAGAGCGAATAATCCAGGCCGTTGAGTATCCCGGACACTGAATCCCTGCGCCTTTTCAGGATGCCCTCCATGCCGAAACCAAATTCCTTGGTCTGGATCTCCAGGGCATAATTGGGGCTTACCGTATTAATAAGATCAGAGAATAATATCCCCCCTTTTAGCAGATTGACTTTTCCGTAATACTCCAGCGCATCGCTCTTAAAGAAGCCCTTATCCAGGCCTGTCTTTGCAAACTCATCTTTAGGAAAGAGGCCCTGGTATCCTATATTATGTATGGTCAGGATAGTCTTGGTATCCTTATAAAAGGGATCGCTGGCATGCGTCGTCTTTAGGTAAACCGGGATCAGGCAGGCATGCCAGTCATGGCAGTGGATGATATCAGGCTTAAAATCCAGCTCCTTCAAAAGCTCCAGCGTCTTCTTATTGTAATAGGTAAACCTCTCCAGGTTGTCGGGGTAATCACTTGTTTTATCCCCATATATACCGTCGCGGTCAAAATATTGCTCGCTATCTATAAAGTAAACCTTTACCCCCTTACCGATAACCGCAAAAGATACGCCCTGCTTAAGCTTCTTTACCTTTATCTTGGAAGCCGAGACCTGTTTATATCCCGGCATGACTACGATCACATCTTCTCCCAGCTTCTCCAATACCGGCGGGAGCGCTCCGGCTACATCGGCAAGCCCCCCGGTCTTAGCGAAAGGGACCATCTCAGCTGAACATACGACTATCTTCATAGCTTTTTCATCTCAAGCCAGTTCCTACCCTTCTTTATATCTACCCTTACCGGGATCACCAGTTTCAGCACATTCTCCATCCTCTCCCTGACAAGCTTGGCGAAATCATCTAGCTCCTTACCGGGGACTTCAAACAAAAGCTCATCATGGATCTGGAGCACCATCTTAGCGCCAAGTTTCTCACCCTTGATATCCTCCTGAATACGCACCATCGCCATCTTGATCAGGTCGCTGGCTGAGCCCTGGATCGGGGTATTCACCGCCTGGCGCTGGGCAAACATCCGGATCCCCTGATTCTTATTGTGGATCTCGGGGATATACCTTCTCCTGCCTAATATCGTAGTCACAAAGCCGTCCCTCTCGGCCTTGGCAATCTGTTCATCAATATACTCCCTGACCCGGGCGAATCTTTCAAAGTAGGCATCGATGAAACTCTGCGCCTCCTCCTTTGGTATCTCAAGATCGCGCGACAGGCCCCAGGAACTCAGGCCATAGACGATCCCGAAATTTACGCGTTTAGCCATATCGCGCATGGAAGGCTCCAGATCATCCTCGTCTAACCCGTAGATCAATGAGGCAGTGGCTTTATGTATATCTTTATCATCCTGAAATGCTGCGATCAGCTCTTCATCCTTAGATATATGGGCCAGGACGCGCAGCTCGATCTGAGAATAATCACAAGAAAGCAACCAGGTATCCTTGCCGCCTGCTACGATCGCGCGGCGGATCTCGGACCCGATATCGGTCTTCACCGGGATATTCTGCAGGTTCGGATTGCTGGAGCTCAGTCGTCCGGTCTCGGTGCCGGTCTGGTTAAAAGATGTATGCACCCTCCCCGTCTTTGGATTTATAAGGCCCGGAAGCGCGTCAACATAGGTCGATTTAAGTTTTGTCAGCTGCCTATACTCCAGTAAAAGCGCCGGGAGTTTGTGTTTCGAGGATAATTTCTTTAAAACCTCCTCGTTAGTGGAGGGGCCGGTTTTGCCGCGCTTGACTACCGGAAGCTTAAGCTTCTCGAAGAGGACAGTCCTTAGCTGTTTTGTGGAATTGATGTTAAACTGCGTGCCGCTTGTATCATAGATCTTATCGATCAGCTTGATCAGCTTCTTCTCGATCACCTTTGAGAGGTCAGCGAGAATTTTCTTATCGATCTTTATGCCGTCAAGCTGCATATCGGCTAAAACCCCGACCAGCGGCATTTCAAGCTCAAAAAAGAGCTTCTCAAGCGATTTCTCCTTCAATTCATTCTCCAGGATCGGCACCAGCTTCCTGATCAGCTGTGCTGCCTTGGGCCCGTCGATTGCTTCATCCGGGATGAATTCTTTTAGATAATCCGTCGAGAGCGCGCCGAGGCCGAAATCCGGCCTTGACGGGTTCAATAGATATGCGGCTACCATAGTATCAAAGTATAGGCCGTCTAGCGTTATGCCTTCATGCCGCAGGGAGATCTTCAAAGCCTTTAGATTGTGCCCGATCTTCCTTAACTTTGCATCCGAAAGAAGATCTGCCGTATTGCTACCCGGCCCCTGCGGGAGTATGACCTTCTTGCCGGAGCAAAGCGTAAGATTCTGCGCGCTATCACCGCAGACGATCAGCTCCTGGCAGCCGGCGATCATCTCTTTTAACTTACTATTTTTCACCGTCAAGACTTCCGGCGCCTTTGCATCGCGCGTATCCTGCACGTCCATTCCTTTAAGAAACTTCTTAAACTCAAGATGCATAAAGAGCTTGACCAGCTCTTTGCTGTGAGGCTTTCCCAGCTTTAAATCTTCGGGATTAAATTCCACATCCACATCCTGGGCCAGCTCCACCAGCTGGCGGCTTAATTTTATTTTCTCAAGGCTCGCCTCTAATTTTTCCCGCAATTTATCTGATTTTACCTTACTTCTTCCCTTAAGCAACAAATCCAGCGAACCGAAACGCCTGATCAAGTCTGCGGCGGTCTTTTCTCCGATACCCTCAGCGCCGGGAATATTATCGCTCTTATCCCCCATCAGCGCGATGACATCCGCGACCTGCGATGGCGCGACCCCAAAGCGCTCATGGACCTTCCCGCTGTCATAGACGATCCCCTGATCCTTATAGGGGGAGAAGACTTCCGTTTTATCATCCACCAGCTGCAGCATATCCTTATCCGAAGTCACGATCGTGGTTGCAAAGCCCGCCTGCTTTGCCTTCTTATTAAGCGTTGCGATGACGTCGTCGGCCTCGTAACCCTTGCGCTCCACAATCCTGATCCCGTAGGCGGCGATCACCTGCTTGATGATCGGCATCTGAGTTCCCAAAGCATCCGGCATCGGCGGGCGCTGCAGCTTATATTCGGCGTACTTCTTCTGCCTGAAGGTTTCGCGTGATACGTCAAAACAGATCGCCAGATACTCAGGCTTTCTGTCTTTAATGATCTTATTGAGCATCGTCACAAAACCATAAACAGCATTCGTCGGCTGTCCAAAGGAGGTAGTCAAGTCCTTAACCGCGTAAAATGCCCGGTAACACAGGCCTGCCGCATCGATCAGGTATAACCGTTTTTCCTTCATCTGCTAATGCACTTGATTTCGATCTATGGTAGGATTTAACGCGATAACATCTGTGTCTGGACCCTATCGAGGAATTTTTGCGTTTCCCTATTAGTAGGTTCTATCTGCCAGGCGTTGATCGCATCCTGGAATGCGGCCAGGTAATTTCCCGACTCATAATTTTGCCTGGCCTTAAGCAGATAGACATTTACAAGCTGGGTTTCGTAATCAACCCGTTTCTGGCTGATCTTTTTCGCTTTGGCTGCGGCGCGTCTTTTTTCCTGCCTTGCCTTCCTGATCCTGCCGGCCTCCTCTGTCTTTTCATCCTTCTTGCCGGCCTTAGATCTCTTCTTCGGCCTTGACTTCTCGGCATCGCGCAGCATCCGGGATACTTCCAGGTCATCCGGTCCGGCAGACTTTCCGCTGACCATCAGGATATCGTTCAGGCGCTCCTTTGCCTTGACCGTCCAGGGATCATTCGGTAGCCCCAAAGCAGCTCTCTTCTTCCAATAAAAGGCGGCGGTTGTCAGGTCGCGCCTCTGTTCATAAAGCAGCGCCAGGTTCGAATAAACGCTTAAAAAGTCCGGGTCTGCCTTAAATGCCTGGCGGTACTTCTCTTCAGCGCGCTCACTCTGGCCTCTGATCTCATATATAACACCGATGTGATTATGCGCTGCGGCATATCCGGGGTAGATCAGCGCGGCCTTTTGGTAAAGTGCCATCGCCTCATCGATCTTCCCCTCCTGCTGCAGCCTGAGGCCTTCACTGCAGTAATCCCTGGCCTGCTGCTGAAGTTTACCTGCGATCTTACCCTTCTTCTTCGCAGAACCGCTTCCTTGCTCGAAAGCCTGCGCCAAGCAAGACAAAACCAGAAAGAAACCTATTACAATGATTAGAATTCGGGTGATTTTCTTCACGGCGGGATTTATCATTCCTTATATGCTATTATATGATTATTGTCCGGATAGTCAAGCAAAAATTCACATCAGGGGATCCATGGAGGGCGCAGGATGCCCTGACTTCTCAAGGTGCTGCAGCAGCTGATCGGCAGTAGTCGCCTGCGATTCATCAGCGATCTTATCCACCAGTTGGGGATCGCCAAGCTCTTTTACCCTGGCAGTAAGCTTATCCCCAAGAAGCTCCTTGAGCTCCTTAGGCATCCAGACTATGCGTTTAAGGCCGCCCTCGGCAGAGATAAATTTCTTGCTGATAATATAAAGTTTTCCTATACCTAAGAACCCCGGTGTCTGCAAACCCCCTCCCACAGAACCGGCAAGCGTGGTAAAGGTCATGCCGCAGGGGGTCATCCCGGTATAATCACGGTGCACGATCATAAAGCCGTTGGCTTCCGGAATGATCGCTACGATGCACTCAAAGCACCCGCAGGAGGTCTGCGGCGAATCCATCAACGAGTACATGCTCACGCACTCGATAGACTTATTAGACTTATCATAGACAAATTTATTCACGTTCTCCCATTTACCCGTCTTTTCATCGATCAGCCCGCTTTTGGCGATCGGCTGGTTGGGGCCGGTGGGCGTGATCTCAAATGAGGCTTTAGCATCAAGCCAGGAGTAGGCGCCGCAAAGCCCCAGGCGCTCCGGGGTGACCACGCAAACGTGGTTAGGGGCGAATGACTGGCACAACATACAGGAGTAGAAAGTATCGACGCTCTCATCGGTCATACCGCTTAAACGTTCGTCACGTTCGCCATAGGACTTCTTTGCCTCTTCAAGGATCTTCTCTACATCCTTCTGTTCAGTATAAAGCTTAACCTGGACCTTATCCACGATCGCGCCGTACTCCTTATGCAACATCGCATGCAGGAACGTCCCGACGTGCTTCAGGCGGAAACCTTTAGCAAAGGCATCCTTATTTATCCTGATCCAGCACATATCGCGCTGGCCGATATGCATCACGCCCATCGCATAGTTAGTGAAACGGTGGATCTGCCGCTCCAGGATCGGCTCAAAATCCTTCTGCATCTTACGGCCGGAGACCTCTACTACGATCCCTAAGGGGGTAGATTTCTTGCCTTCTTCCAATTTATCGATATCCGGGCCGATAAGCTCGATGTTGCCGTCTTCGACCTTGTCGGTTTCACGCATATATAAATACTCAAAGGCAGTGCTCGCCTTTCCTCCGAACTCAACGTGCAGCTGCTCCTTCCTCACCCGCTCTCCTTCGAATGCCGCCGCATATGCGACCGGTATCGGAATATCTGAGACTACCACCTTAACCCCGCGCACCTCAATACAGCGCTGAACGATCTTTTTATAATCCAGCTCCTTGACCAGCGCCTCGTAGGTGGTGATACCGGATGGTTTAATCTCAGGGATATCGGTATCTGCGATGACAGGAAAGCCCATATTGATCGCTCCTGCGCCGGTGGCGTATTTGAAGTCATCAAGCGGCCCCAAGGCAAGGCCGAATGCAAAGACGCGCTCCTTGGTGTACATCAGGCACTTTTTTGCCTGCCCCGGTTTTATCCCGCCAAAGGTCAATGCCGAGCGGATCGCCCAGTTTAAAGGATAGATCGCAGAGAGCGTATCCCTGCCGTAAGGCACGATGTAGTTATCCCAGCCCATCTGCACGTTCTCCTCCAAGAGCTGGTCGATGATCGAGCGTCCATTGGATGATGCGCCGACAAAGATCAGGATATTCCTCTCCTGCAGCTGGCGGATAATATCCACTGCGGTCTTATTATCAGGTGCAGCACCCAGAATCGCAGCAAACCCCGGCATCCTGCCATCTACCAACTGGATCCCTAACTGACGCATGATCGTATCTGAGAAAAAACCGTTACAATCCTTCTGCGGTTCCTCTTGATTTAAATAACGCAGCGCCATGATGATCTCTTCGCTGAATAACGTGCTCATCCCGGCATTTAAAGCATCCCCTAAATAAGGAAGCCAGATCTTATCTGTGGGGACCTGCGGCAGGAGGCTTGCGGCATGCTCTAATATAGGTTGCGCCTGTTTTAAAGTCTCGACCTTCACCCCGAGAAGGGCATTGGCCATAGGAAGATAAAAAGCCGTCTCCGGAAAACCGATCTTTACATCCGGCCCCTTCTCTTTTATAGCTTTATCCAGGCTTTCCTTCGCCTGGTTATAAATCTGTTGTGCGCCTTTTATTGCTGCGGTTGCGACGATCTTAGACATATAAGTTCTCCTTCTCCGTAACGTAATCTATGATGTCAGGGTAACCGAAATTTTCCTCTAAGAGCCTGTGGCGTAAAGGGGCGACATTTATTTTCTCTCTGATCAGCCTGGTGATCACTCCGCTGTTTACGATCCCGCCGATCAGGATCGCGCCCACTACTACGTTCTTCTTGATGATCACCTTCCTGTAGGTGTTATTCTT
The DNA here is from genome assembly GCA_042570405.1 of Candidatus Omnitrophota bacterium. Lineage (GTDB taxonomy): Bacteria > Omnitrophota > Gorgyraeia > Gygaellales > Profunditerraquicolaceae > JBHPDM01. Next base: position 1,344 of record JBHPGR010000040.1, on the reverse strand, counting down.
GGGATCTGAAAACTTTAATACTTCGTAATCAGCGCGCTGGTCTTCCTTTAACTTATAGACGCCAAGCGAGACCACCGGCAGGCCGAAGAACTCAAGCGAGTTCATCCCCATAGAGCCCGGATATCTTATGCTCTCACCGGCCATATTCGCCCCGGCGATCTTACCCTGCCCTACAGCAGCCGGCCAGATAGCGTTCACCGCGTATTTATCCAAAGCCAGATCGAAGCTCTCGCAGACATCGCCGGCAGCGTAGATATTGGGAATATTTGACTGCAGAAGTTCGGAAGCGATGATCCCGGTATTGAATTTGATCTCGCTATTCTTGATCAGCTCTATATTCGGGGCAACGCCCTTTCCCACCACTACCAGCGAAGTGCCGATCGCCTTTCCCGAACCAAGTTTTACCGCCCTGATATCACCGTTTCCGATGATCTCAGTGACCCCCTCTCCCAGGATCACCTCAATACCATTGGCCTCTAATCTCTTCTGTATGATCGCTGCGGCCTCGGAGTCGATTATCTGCGAAAGGATCTGCTTTGACCTGACGATCACTTTGACTTCGGACTTTCTTTTGTGAAGTGCGTAAGCTGCCTTCAGGCCCACTAGCCCGCCGCCGAGAACGCAGGTATTCTTTGCCGTGATCAAGAGACCACTGATATCCAAAGCATCCTTGATCGTGCGCAAGCCAAAAACTCCCCGTTTCTTTATGCCCGGGGTATCAGGCATCTTAGGATGGGCACCGCTTGCGATCAACAGCGCATCATAGGCGATCTGCGTCTTATCCTCCAACACCACACGGCTCTTCTTAGGGTCCACCCGGATCACTTTTTTATTAAGCTTGAGCTCTACGTTATTATCCTTATAAAAGCTTTCCGGGCGCAGGATGATCTTCTCTTCTTTGACGTCACCGGCAAGAAAGTATGAGATCAGGCAGCGGCAATAGGAATTATAATCCTCGTCGCTGATCACAATGATCTTCGACTCCTTGTCCCTTTCCCTTATCGCCTCTACGCAAGAAACGCCTGCAGCCGAATTGCCGATTATAACGAATTGTTTCATATTGTCATTTGTTTTTACGGGTGGCTTGGTCTGATTTTTGAGCTGCGTCAGCAGCGAGAAAACAGACCAAGACAGGACCCGTAAAACAGCTATTTATGAGTCTTAACAGGTGCTTCTTCCGCCCATATAATTGCCCCGGTCGGGCAGGCGATCACGCATGCCGGCTCATCCTTATCCTTACACTTATCACAGCGCACCGCTAACTTCGTTTTAGTGTTCGGCTTGATCGCCCCGTAGGGACAAGCCATCATGCACATCCAGCAGCCCACGCAGCGTGTCTCGTCA
>JBHPGR010000039.1:0-8652 GCA_042570405.1 Candidatus Omnitrophota bacterium | reverse complement strand
CGTTTCACTCAGGGTTCAGGACCACCATTTCCGACGATTAATAGATTGAAATGGTGGCTATAGCTCAATTGGTTAGAGCACTTGACTGTGGCTCAAGAGGTTGCCGGTTCGATCCCGGTTAGCCACCCCAATTTTTGGATTTTTATTTTAGGCATAGTAGAAATTATGAAGAAAAAGGAAACATTGAACCATTCTGAATCGCAGAATTTGGCATATATTAAGGTAATTGATACATTAAGCGCCGTTTAAAAGTTAGAGAGGTTTCCCCTCGGCTGATACGAGAGGGACCCCATTTTTTATTGCGTCTTTTTAAGGGCGTATAATCAGAGGAGAGGGGGTCTATGGTAAACAAAGATGAACTTTTGAGGGATTTGAACAAATACATTGAGTTTGAGGAGGATGTAGTCAAGCAACTTACAGATTTTTATCTGGCTTTAAGCTGGAAGAAATATGTTTCGGAATCCGATCAGGGCATGATCCAGGCAGGCCTGGAGACCCTAAAGAAGGATTCGCAAAAACACGTAAATCTGGTAGGTGAGATGGTTAAATATATAGAAGGATCCGGGAAAAATGAATTCTGATATCTATAAAAAGAAGTTTGACAAATTGTTAGAAATTGAAAAGAAGGCGGTGTCTTATTATAAGTATTATTTAGAGAAAGTAAGCGATAAATTCCTGCTGGGCAAGCTGAATGAGATCTATCAAGATGAAGTCGAGCATGCCCGGCTTGCGCAGAGTTTTATCGATTGTTTTAAGAAAGGTTAGAATAAGAGAGGTTTCCCCTCATGGAACACGAGAGGGACCCCATAAATTTTCCGCTATTACTTGACGTTGGATGAAGGCCATCTTCATAAGAGAAGGGGGTGATTAAAATCACAAAATTTATATTAGGAGTCGTGGTAGGGTTGGTTTTATTCTTTGGTTTCTATTTTATGTTTTCTTCAAATACAAAACTCCATATAGACGCCGGCCGCCTTTTAGACCAGGACGCCGTTTATTTAGAAGACGGCAGTATCGTCAAGGGTTGGATCGTGAATGAGGGAGGATATGATATATTAATTGAGACAGGAGGAGCGACTTTTACCTTGCCGCTTTCTAAGTGCGTGCGCATTGAAAAAGACGTCTTTTTAAAATTTGTGCGCAAGGTGATCTAAATCCACGATGCCTACTGCCGATCAGCAAAAAAGAGTTTTTCTGCGCGTTCCCGTCAAAACCCCAGCCGAAATATACCTCAATAACCGGTTTTACAAAAAAATAAAACTGGCTGATTTAAGCACAAACGGTCTTTCTTTTTTGGTTAGCCCGACGGATACCCTGCCGGATAATCCCGAAATACGTTTTAGGTTAGCGCGGTTTTCAAGATTAATAAAGATTAAATTAGAGGTGAAGAACCGCGTTAGTCTTCCGGAAGGCCTACGATTGGGATGCAGTTTCGCGGAAATTTCAGACCGGGATAAAAAGCGCGTTGATAAATATGTCTGTAGTTCTGTAGATATATCTTTTCCGGAACAGACAGTAAATTTTGCCGCCTTTCTCTGCGCCATAGACGCATCTTTTCGGCTATGGCTGTCTTTTCTAAATTCTTATTATAGCGCAACAGATTTTGGAAGTAGCTCTATTGTGTCTCCTCTTTCAAATTTTTCCGGCATAGCGCTTCTCTTGTATGCCTTTTTAGCTTTTTTAGCTTTTATTTTTTCTTCGCCCTCTGTGGTGAGCAAAGGGAAAATAGACTTTATATTAAGTTTATTTTTTTCAGGATACGCTTTTCTTTTTCTTCTGATCAAGAACCTCCTTTACTGGAAGGTACGGTTATGGAATCTGGATTATCTTTACACGAACATCTATCTAGCCTTTCAGCTATTTCTTGTTTTCTATCTAGGGTTTGCTATCATCATAGGAGTAATATTTTTAAAGAAGGTTGCTTTGACTTTAGATGTGATAAAACAGGAGTTTGCAACTTTAAGATGTCGTCTTGCGCAGCTAAAGTTTTTAAGGAAAAACAGAATTGACAAATAGGGGATTTTGATATAGAAGAGGATATACATCAGGCATTTAGAATTTCTGCTTTTGTTTTTTATCCTCAGCCTGCGAACGCAATTTTGAAAAAATTTTGGCAGAAAATCCAAAATAATCTTTTTTCTAACCAATAGTCAGCGAGGCCCGCATTAAATATAAACACGCCTTATTCCTCAATCCCTATATCGAGCGAAGCGCTACGAACACGATGTTGCTTTTCCCGCCTACCGGCCTTGAGTATGTGGCTACGAGCGCCAAAGACTTCGTTGATACAATCACGCTCTTAGATTTACGCTATGATAATGATTTTACCGATATAGATAAACTCCTGGAGTTTATATCCAGCTCAATTGATATTATCTGTGTCGGTATCGGTTGGGATCGGCACTTTGAAGAGATCTGTCAACTGCTTAACCGCATGCCGGGTAACATACCTTTGGTCGTAGGCGGTTATACAGCCACTGAAAAAGTAGAAGAACTTTTTAAAAGATGCCCTACTATAGATATCATAGTCAGGGGCGAAGGGGAAGAAACTATACAGGAGATATTAAGAGGCAGGGCGCTTCAGGAGATCCTTGGTATTTCTTACCGGCAAGGCGGCCGGGTAGTGCACAACCTAAACCGCCCTCTTCCTGATGTCGATAGCCTTGCGGTGCCTGACCGCAGCCTCAGGCGCAACAAATATATTATGTCGGTAAACGGCGTACGCGTAGGGAATTTGACCTTTGATTCAGTATTAAGCGCGCGCGGCTGCCCCTTTGACTGTAAATTCTGCACATTCAGCCTGAATCCCCTGGGCCAGAAAAGAAAATATTCCGCGCGCAGCGTAGGCTCCGTAGTCGATGAGATCCAGGGCCTGGAAGCAGAGGTGGTACTTTTTAGTGATGATAACCTCTGTGTCGATCCGCAAAGGGCAGAGGAGATCTGCGATTTGATCATCGAGCGCAAAATTAGAAAGCGTTTCATTGCCCAGGCACGTATTGAAATTGCCAGGCATCCGAGGCTCTTGGAGAAAATGGTCAAAGCCGGGTTCAAGGCCCTCTTGCTCGGGATAGAATCTCCCCACGACTGGATACTGGCGCAGCTTAATAAAGGCTTTAATCAAGAAGCGATAAGAAAGTATTTTGCAGTCCTGCGCAAATACCCTATTTTTTACAGCGGTTACTTTATCTACGGGAATATCGGAGAAACTGAAAAAGAGATGCTCTATATCCCGAAATTTGCCAAGGAGATCGGGGTTGATGTTATTGCCTGTAATAAACTGAGGATTGAAAAGTTTTCGCCTTTAAAAGAGCTCGCGCAAAATTCGCCGGGCTATCACGTTACCGAAAAAGGAGAGCTGTATTCTGATATGTATAGCCATGCTGCCCTAAAAAAAATCGGCAGAAAAATCAAATTTTCTTTTTATACCCCTTCCCGGTATCTGAAAATACTCTGGAAGAACATTTTTGTAACAAAGTTCATAACTTTTAGCGAAATACTGCCCCTCTTTCTTGCCTTGCCTCGTATCATTGCAGGCGTCGTTGCCAGGGAAAAACAAACAGGCAGGCTCAAAGATTCCCTGAAACGCACTTTTATCAGAAACGTATGACGGAATTTAAGAGAGGGACCGCATCTTTCGGCGCGGAAGAACCTCTCTAAAGTCCGAATTTTCTTGATAACCGCTAGATTCAGCCCTATAATACATATCTGTAAATAGCGAGAGGTTTCCCGGGGCGTCGCTATGAAGGATTGACTAAAATAAAAGGAGGATATGTTGGCAAGGGATAATTATTCATATAATAAGCGTCAGAAAGAACTAGCCAGGAAAAAGAAGGCAGAGGAGAAGAAGCGGAGAAAGCTGGAGAGAAAGGCTATGAAGGCCGCGCTTGAGTCCGGGCAGGCCCCCGGTGACCTGCCTGTCGTAGAATAAAGAAACACTTGCAATTTTTTTTAAAAACTATATAATCATAAGGTAAGGTTTAATTTTTAACAGAAACACACGGCCACATCGGATTGGCCGGTGCGCACTTATTGTGCAAGGAGGAAGAATGGGATATGAGGGTGGTGGTGGCGGATTCGGCGGACCGCGGGAGATGCACAAGGCAGTTTGTTCGGAGTGCAAGAAGGAGTGTGAAGTCCCGTTTAAACCCAGAAATGATCGTCCGATATACTGCAAGGATTGTTATTCAAAGCGCAAGAACGAAGGCCGTTAACTCTAGCAGGGCGGCACAATAAATACAGCAATGGCGTAGAAGCCTGAAACCGCAAGGATAGGATACTTGGCCTTGCGGTTTTTGTTTATCATTTAGCGGGTAAAAAAGGAGGGATTAAAATGAATAGTTGCATGAGGTGCCAAGAGAAGTTATCGCATAATTATTTAGAAGCAATATTTACGGTTATAAATGAAAAAAGGAAAAGATTGATAGTATGTTTAAAATGTAAAGAAATCCTGAATAAAAAGGGAAAGTAGGGAGGGCGGATGGAGACGATTGATTGCTTGAAATGCAAGCAACAGACTTCTTGTTGTGATTTTGGGGCATGGGTAGATCTGGAAGAAGCTAAAAAAATATTACCCCTTGGATTAAAGGGAGATTTTTGTCATCTTGAGGAGGATAAAAGCTTTCCTTCCGGATATAAAGTCGCAACCAGCCCGGAAGATGACCCCTGTTCTTTCCTTACTCCGGAAGGGCTGTGCGCTATTCACAAAGTCGATTATAATTTAAAACCGGCCCACTGTAGAGAATTCCCGTACGAAAACGGGGAATTATCTCCGTTTGCAGATTTATTATGTGCGGTGGTTAAAACAAAAAGAAAAACAAAGAAAAACCGTTAGGTTAAGATGAATATTTTTGTGGGTAATTTGTCGTTTGACGCCAATGAAAGCGATGTAAAGAAGCTCTTCCAAGGGTTCGGGAATGTCGCTTCCGCAATGATCGTGACGCGGAAGGAAAAAAAGGTGCCTAAGTCAAGAGGGTTTGGTTTTGTCCAGATGCCCGACCAACAGCAGGCGCTCGCTGCGATAGCCGCTCTGTCCGGAAAGGAGTTTATGGGCCGGCCTCTTGATGTTCAGGCGGCGCGCACTAAGCCTAAAGCAGGCCCGGAGGGTGGAAAAAGAATGAAGCCGCGATCAAAGATCGATATAGAAGGCCAGCACTATCTCCGTGAAGAGAAGGATCATAAAACAGGAGGATATAAGGAGGGCAGACGCTCGCGTAGCTTTATGATTCGGCGTGTTGCAGCCGGCATCGTAGAGAAGACTGGCCTTAAGCGCAAAAGCCGAGAGAATCCTATGCGTTGGCGGAAAAAACGAGGGCCGCCTAAGCCTTGGCAGAAGAGTCAGGGGGAGTCCAGGCCCTGGAAGAAAGCCAGTGGTGAGTCTAAGCCTTGGCGTAAATCAGAGGGTGGTACCAAGCTTTGGAAGAAACCAGCAAGAGATGCTAAGCCTTGGAAGAAACCATCGAAAGATACCAAGCCTTGGAGAAAGAGTAATGGGCGCCCGCAAAAATACCGCAAAAATCGGACAAATTACGCGAGAAAATGACCTCTCCGATCCTGAATTTTCTTGATAACCACGATGTTCAGCCCTATAATAAATACCAGTAAATAGCGAAAGGTTTCCTCTAAAATAATCCAATACAAAAATGGCAGTCGCTGATTTGACGAAGAAAGATAAAATGTTATCTGAATTCCTCTCTCTGGTGGATGTGGAGAGATTTGAAGATATCTACAGCCAGGATATCGCCGGAGGCCGGTATTTCGGTATGCCGATGGAGGCGATCATCAATACTGAAAAGCGCCTGCGCGCCGAAGATGAAAAATGCATCGCCTACTTCTCTATGGAGTATGGCCTGGGCTCTAACTTTTACGGCAAATTCGCGGCTAAGCGTCCGGTCGAGCCGAATAATAAGATGCATAAGCATAAAGTCTTCTCAAATTTCCGCCAGGCGGATTATTCCTATACCCTGGACCTGAGAGACCTGATCGACCTGCCCATATATAGCGGCGGGCTAGGGGTCTTAGCAGGCGATACAGTCAAGACCATGGCTGATTATAAACTGCCGGCTGTGGGCGTGGGCATGCTCTGGAATACCGGTTATTTCCGGCAGAAGTTCTGGTTTAAATACGGCCAGCTTCCGGAAAAGATACATTGGGATCTTTACTCATATCCCGGTCTGATACCTTTAAAGAACAGGGTCAAGGTTTTATTGAAAAACGAAGAGATACACCTGCGCTTATGGAAGTACTACATCTACAGTTATAACCGGGATTACGCCGTACCGCTGATACTGCTTGATTCAAATATCGAAGAGAACAATAAGCAGAACCGGCGCCTTACCGATCAGCTTTACAGGAGCGATAATGCCTGGATCAGGATCATGCAGAGGGTGATCCTGGGGATGGGGGGAGTGGCTGCGTTAAAGGGGCTGGGTTATAATATAGATATCTTTCACTTGAATGAAGGGCATGCGATATTCACCTTTGTAGAAAAAGCCAGGGGGCTTGCCGGAAACGAGCTGGAGAAGCTCAAGAAACATTTCTTCTATACTTGTCATACTCCGGTGCAGGCCGGCCACGACCGCTTCTCTCCCGGGGATCTGAGCAACGTGATAAAGGAAGAGGATTTTAAGCTGGTGCAGGATCACGGGACGGATAAGGAAGGCCTGATCAATCTTACCCTTTTATCTATGAACCTCTCCTCGGTCATAAATGCTGTCTCAAGGGGGCATCAGAAGGTGATGCATCTGCAGTTCCCGGACCACAGAAAAGCGATAAAGTACGTCACAAACGGAGTGCATGCGCATACCTGGATCTCTGATAGGTTTAAAGACCTCTTTAATAAATACGCTTCCGAATTAGGCGATATAAAGGCAAATCCGATGGCCTTAAATAAAGTGCAGCGCCTTAAAGGTAAGCGCGAATTCCGCCTTGATCTGTGGCAGGCACATCAGGAGAATAAGGCCGAGCTCTGCAATATGCTGCACAGCTGGAAGCTCGATAAGGATATCTTTACTATCTGCTGGGCGAGGAGGATCGCAGCCTACAAAAGGCCCAGCATGATACTTCATGACACCGAAAGGCTTATTGATATTGCAAAGCGGATAGGCCCGATCCAGGTGATCTTCGCCGGCAAGGCGCACCCCAAGGATGACCTTGGCTTTACCTACATAAACGAAATGCTGGACAGGGTAGATGGCCTGGAAAAAGAATACGATTTTCTTAAGTTTATTATGCTTGAGAATTATGAGACCCTGCTTGCTAAGATCTTGACTTCAAGCGTTGATGTCTGGTTAAATAATCCCCTTCCTCCATTTGAGGCATCCGGGACGAGCGGGATGAAGGCGATTTTAAACGGCGTCCTGCAGTTGACCACGCTCGACGGGTGGGTGCCGGAAGCGGCGGAAAGTGGTATCGGCAGGTTTTTCGGATATAAGAACGAAGAGGGCGTGTTAAGCGGGGAGATGGATCTGCGTATAGGTGAGGACGCCGAACAACTTTATGATTCATTAACCGGCATGGTAGAGCTGTATTATAAGACGAATAATAAAGGGGCGGTCGATGTATCCTCTGAATGGATCGAGATGATGATAAATTGCATCTCTTGCTCCGGAGACTTTAATACCTACAGGATGCTCGATGAATATAAGCGTAAGATCTGGAGGAGGCCTTGAATATGGGGAAGGGTCCGACAAAGAGTTCCATGCTGCTTTACGGAAAGAATTCAGTCTTTGAGCGGTTAAAGGCTGCCCCGCAGAGTATTAAAAAGGTCTTCCTGCTGGATAATTTTGATGCGCCGCATATAGAGGAGTTGATCAAGAAGGAAAATATCTCTTGCGTTCGCCTCGGCTTCAGAGAGTTGAATAAGATCAAGCCCTCTAAAGACCTGCAGGGAATAGTCGCCCAGGTGGACAGCTTTAGATACGCTGATTTTGACAGTCTGCTTGAGGATCAGCCCGGGAAACAGGCCGCGCTTATCTTTTTGGATAGGATAAATGATCCCCAGAATTTAGGAGCGATCATCCGTACTGCTGCCTGTTTTGGAGGGTTTGCGGTGGTGATCCCGAAGTTTGAGGCCTGCGAAGTCACTGAGGCGGTTCTGCATGTAGCTTCGGGCGGGGAAAATTTTGTCCCGGTATCCCTGGTATCTAATCTTGCCAATTGCCTGATCAAGGCGAAGAAGAAGGAGTACTGGGTCATCGGTGGTATTATCGGCGAAGAGGCGCAATACTTAAATAAGATCTCTATTCCTTATCCATTAGCGTTGGTACTCGGCTCTGAGGGGGGAGGGATCCGCCACGGCCTTGAAAAACATCTTGATATAAAAGCGCGCATCCCGATGAGTGGGGCCGCGCTTTCCTTTAATGTCGCTCAAGCCTGCGCTGTATTTTGTTATGAGATCGTAAGGCAAAGGGAAAATATTTATTAAGCGGATTTATCCCGACGCCGCAGCCCGCGTCCTTTGGTTCGACTGCGTCTTTCGATAGACTCAGGACTAGTCCCGAGCGGGGTCGAGGGACGCTCACCATTCCCTTCGAATCATCCCGAGCAAAGTCGAGGGACAGGCCGCGGATGGAAGCGGGTCGGGATTCCGCCCAAGAGGGGAACCTCAAGGTTTTTAGCCTTGGCGGGGCTCCATTTTGTGATATAATACGCGCA
>JBHPGR010000038.1:0-8757 GCA_042570405.1 Candidatus Omnitrophota bacterium | reverse complement strand
AGGGGTTTAAAAAAATCGAAGACTTTGTATAAAAAAGCGGAAAAGTAGTAAAGAAAATGATTCCACTCCATAAACCTGCCCTTGGGGGCAAACATCAGCGCATCCCATTGCCTGCCGCCTATGACCTTATCTCCGGGATGGCCCAGGCGCACCACATTATCCACGTACCGCGCCCACTTCCAACAATCCAGCTCCATAAGATAGGTTGAGCCGGAGGCATCCTGATAGTTATCTTTAAGAAAATTGTATTCTGCTTCGATCTTTGCGCCGATTGCATTGCGGTTCTTTCTTTTGTGGTCAAGAACCAGGCTCTTGACCAGCTCCTGTTTTGCCAGTTCGGCGTATTCGGGAAAGTTCTCTTCTACCTGAAGGTGAGCGCTTTGCAGGATCTGGGCCTCGGTGGCCTTTTCTGCCTGACCCCTTAATTGGGGAAAATCAACCGTGAAGCTGCGCAGGTAGATGTTTACAGACAGGATCCCCGCTAAAAATAGTATACTTATCAGTATCTTCTTAGATTTCATAGGGCTATATAATAACATTAGCCAGGCAGATTATCAATAGGAATGGGCTGACTGTGCGGCGGTTATTGCTAATTTGTGGCAACTGACTGCATTTTGATACGGTTTGACATGCTGATGCTGGGGTTATCCGAGGTGCCGCACTGATACTGTGATTCTAAGGGGTCCCAACATGCGGTGAGTTGCGCCTCAATGTTATTTTCAGGGGGATCCGGCCTGGTTATCGTAAAGGCAGTTATCCGGCTGCTAAGCACCTCCCAATCGCTGGCACAGGCAATGCAATCATCTTCCGTGCACTGAGAGCAATATCCTATCTGGTTTTGGCTCAGATCCGCCTCGTAACCAACCCAGAAATCAACCGTATTACCAGGCTCCCTTTGCCCGTTTCCATTACCATCAATATAAACAGCGACAACGCTTAAATCGTTGCTAGAGGTATAATTTACTACCGTATTGGGTCCGTAAACCATCTCATTGCCGATTGCCCTGGAGATCTCCTTGGCCATATGCTCAAGGACAAACGATACGTCATTCTGGATCGTTGCCCGGCGGTCTGAAGTGATCATATGGAAATGACTGAATAAATCAAGGCTCCCGAAACCGAAGACGATAAGGGAAAAAAGCGATAATGCGACGATTAATTCAAGGAGAGATAGGCCGCCTGATCCGCCTTTAATCTTTATCATTGCTGGGGTTCAGACCAATTTATATCAACTATTACCCTGTGCAGCTCTAGAGAATCAACCGGAGTAATATTGTAGTTGGCAGTATAGTTGACATTATTGATCACGGCTTCGCTTGGGCAGGACGGATTATTTCCGCCAAGGCATGTCTGGTTCCAGAGGTCCTGGCGCACGTCCATCTGCAAAGGATCTACGAAGAACCTTCCTAATTCTCCCCCTGCCATGCGCCGGCGCGAACGTAATATGTAACCCTTGCTGCTGATAAAAATATTTGCCAGGCCTGTCATTACAAGTGCCAGTATCACCATAGAAATAATAATCTCCAGTAATGTAAGTCCTCGTGTCTTCATTTAATAAACGAGGGGTACCCGGAAATCAGGGTACCCCTCGTCCTTATTGCATTCGCTTCTTAACCCTATTCTGGTATCACGCATAAACCAGTTTGAGGAGGATCATCTCCAGCGATCATGATGTGCCAGGACCTGCCATCCCCGCCAAAACGCGTTGCCTGGATACAATCATTACCAGTCCCGGCAGGATCAAAACATTCATAGTCCCAGCTGCGGTCATCCCCTGCAGGCAGAAAAAGACGCAGGTTTTGGTTTATCTCTGCGATATCAGCAGAGATAAAATAACCCATATTTTCCATAAAAAAAACCTGTTCAGCTGCCTTCAGTAAGCGCAAACTTGCTCTCGCCTCCCTGTCCAGGGCGCGCTCCCGGGAAGGGGCATAATTAAAAATAGCAAGGACAGCTAAAATGCCCACAACCACCATTACCAGTATAAGCTCAAGTAGTGAAAATCCCTTCCGCATACTTTCTACCAGGGGCCTACAATGGTTTCAGTTGAGTTGCCTGATGTAAAATTAACATCGAGCGTTATAGTCCCAACACCTACGTACTGCGGATCCTTGCCGGACGCCGTACAACGGGTTGCTGTAAGAATTGCGCGATTAGCAGCGTCATTTCCAGTTGCGCCATACCGGAACCAATGAGTGGCTCTACAAGCTGCAGGTATTCCAGAAGCACCTAAGCTCAAATTAGTTGCGTCAACGGCGCCAGCCCCGTCTTCATAGGCTATAATAGCCGACTGCGTCTTGAGGTCGCCTAAAAGACCTTTGGCCTCTGCCCCGCGTGCCTTCTCAGCAATATTTCCGTACTGCCCGATAGCCAAAAATGCCAATACCCCTACGATGATCATTACTATAATCAGCTCTAACAGTGTAAAACCCTTTTTCATTCCTCCCCCTTTTTATATTCAAACCTTTTCAGCTGCCTTCGGTAAGCGCAAGTTTGCTCTCGCCTCCCTGTCCAGGGCGCGCTCCCGCGTAGGGGCTTAATTAAAAATAGCCGAAAATCCCTTCCGCATACTTTCTACCAGGGGCCTACAATGGTTTCAGTTGAGTTGCCTGATGTAAAATTAATAGCAAGGGTTATAGTCCCAACACCTACGTACTGCGGATCCTTGCCGGCCGCCGTACAACGGGTTGCTACAAGAGTTCCGGTATTACTAGCTGTAACTCCACTTGCGGCATAACTGAACCAATGGGTGGCCCTACAGGCTGCAGGTATTCCAGAAACACCTAAGCTCAAATTAGTTGCGTCAATGTTGTCAGCCCCGTCTTCATAGGCTATAATAGCCGCCTGCGTCTTGAGGTCGCCTAAAAGACCTTTGGCCTCTGCCCCGCGTGCCTTCTCAGCAATATTTCCGTACTGCCCGATAGCCAAAAATGCCAATACCCCTACGATGATCATTACTATAATCAGCTCTAACAGTGTAAAACCCTTTTTCATTTCTCCCCCTTTTTTATCGTTCAACCCTCTTATCTGCTTTTATTTAAACCGTATTCCTTTTTTTCATCCCTCCTTTCATTTTTTTTAGTTTAACCCAAAACCCCATCTTTGTCAATAGGAACTTCTACCGCAGCTGGGCAATGCTGAATATCGGCATGAACATACCCACGACCATAATGCCTATGATTACGCCCATAAATATCAGAATAAAAGGCTCAAATATAGTGTTGAAGCGCGCCACAAAAGTCTCGACATACTCCTGATAAAAAATACTTATGCGCTTAAACATCTGTGCCAGTTCCCCGATCTCCTCACCAACGCTTATCATCTGGACGGTCATCGGCTCAAAGAGCCCGCTCTGTTCAAGGGGCTGGTTCAGGGTCTTTCCCTCCCTGACTGATTCCTTGACCCTGCTTATGACATCCCCCATGATAAGGTTATCCACGCTGTGCTCTGCTATCTCAAGGGAATAAAGCAGGGGTACGCCGCTCTCTATCAGCGTGGCCATCTCTGAGGAGAACCTCTCAGTTACCAGGCCGCGGAAAAACTCGCCGAAGACCGGTACCCTGAATTTAAAGCGCTCGAACTGTCTACGCCCCGGCCTTGTACCGATATACTTGCGCAATACAAAAACTGCGACGGCAAAAATACCAGCGATAATCAAGAGATATGATCTTACAAAGCCGCTTGCTACTATAAGCCATCGTGTAAGCAGGGGAAGCTGGGCATTGAAACCTGAGTACAATGTCGCAAACTGCGGAATGATCTGAATCGTCAAGAACAATAGTGCCGCCAACCCTGCCAGCATCAGTATAACCGGATAAATCAATGCTGAAAACATCTTGCTCCTGAAAGAGGCGCTCTTCTCTAGGTAGGTAGCCAGGCGCCCCAGGACAGTAGCCAGGTTTCCGCTTGCCTCACCGCTCTCAATAAGGTTGACCCAGAGTTCAGAGAAGATCTTCGGGTGTTTACCCATCGCCTCGTGCAGGCTTAACCCCGCCTCCATATCCTCCTGCAACTGTATGATTATCCCGCGAAGCCTGCGACTGGCAACCTGCTTAGATATGACATCAAACGCCTTAAGGATCGTCACCCCTGCCCCTAAAAGAGTGGCCACCTGTCTGCAAAAAAGGACAAGATCATTGCTGCTGATCCGGTAGTGCCTTGTCCTGCTTTTTGTTTTTTTAGGCGCCACACTCCTGACAGGTTTTACCTCCTTTTTAGGTTCAGGAAAGACCTTCACTACAAAAAGCCCATTCGCCTGAAGCCTGGAGACCAACTCCTCCTCTGTGGCGGACTCCATACCGCCGCTCTGTTTTTCCCCTGTTTTATCCCTTGTAATGTAAAAGTAATTAGGCACCTTCATTCCCCCAGGGTAACGGAAAGGATTTCTTCCAGGCTGGTGATCCCCGCTTCCACCTTCTTTATTCCTGATTCATAGATGGACTGCATCCCGTTCTTTTTAGCCAGAGACTTAATATCCTGGTAGGAAGCCCTTTTAGTGATCAGGTTACGTATCGGTTCATCGATTAACATCACCTCAGCGATACTGATCCTGCCCTTGTAGCCCATTGAGCCACACTTTGAGCAACCCTTTGGCTTATAGACCAACTCTGCTTTTAACTTTATCCCCCCCAACTGCTCGGGGGAGGGCTCATAGGCCTCCTTACAGTCAGGACACAACTTCCTGGCCAGCCTTTGCGCCACCACGCCGGTCAATGAGGGGGTGATCAGATGCGGCTCAATGCCGATATCAAGCAACCGGTTTACCGCAGAGGGGGCATCATTAGTGTGCAGGGTGCTGAAGACCAGGTGTCCGGTCAGGGCTGCGCGCATACAAATCTCGGCGGTCTCAAGGTCCCTGACCTCGCCGACTAAGATCACATCCGGATCCTGCCTTAAAAATGAACGCAGCGCTGCAGAAAAACTTAAACCGATATCGATCTTTGCCTGCACCTGATTGATGTCATCAAGTTTATACTCTACCGGGTCCTCAATGGTGATGATGTTCTTTTGAGGGTTTTTGATCTCGTTTAGCATCGCATAAAGGGTCGTGGTCTTACCGCACCCGGTAGGTCCGGTCACAAAGATCAAGCCGTAGGCGGAATTTATCTGCTTGCGTATCTTCACCAACTGCCCGGAATCAAACCCTAATTTATTTAAGTCAAGGGCGACATTACCTCTATCAAGGACCCTGAGGACCGCCTTTTCACCGTATATCGCAGGTATAGTGGAGACCCGGATATCGATCTGACGCTCCTCAAACCTTACCACAAAAGCCCCGTCCTGGGGAAGGCGCTTCTCTGCGATATCCAGCTTTGCCAGGATCTTGATTCTTGAGACTATAGGCAGATGCAGATGTTTTGCCGGAGGGGGGACCTCATAGAGCTTCCCGTCAATGCGGTACCTTAGGGATGTTTTATCTTTAAAGGGTTCGATGTGGATATCTGTAGCGTGCTCATCTATCGCCTGCCTGATGATCAGATCAACTAACTTTATTACCGGAGCTTCCTCTGCGCGGGCAATAAGATTATCCAGGCTTAATTCCTGTTCGGCTCTTGTCTTGACTGCGGCATCCTTGGTATCTTGCGAAACATCGTAAGAGGCCTCTACCGCATCCTCAAACATCCTTGTCCTGCCGTAGTACTTTCCGATTGCCTTAGTGATATCCGACTTGGTTGCGATAATCAGATTTACCGCGCAGCCGGTCAATTTCTTCAGATTATCTATTAGGATCAGATCCAGCGGATCAGCCATGGCAACGGTGAGTGACTTCAATGTGCGCGAAAGCGGAAGGACCAGGTTCTTAAGCGCAAAATCCTTTGGGATCAGCTGTTCAAGCTCCTGATCGGCAGCAGGCTTAAGCATCCCCGTCCCTAAGGGAAAGTAGGATATTCCAAGCTGCTTACCTAGAGCCTTGACCATCTGGTCCTCGGTGACCATCTTCAGCCGGACCAGGACCTCACCCAGACGGCCCCCCTCCCTCCTCTGGATGCTGAGCGCCTCCTCAAGCTGGGCCTGGGTCAAAAGACTCTCTTTTATCAGCAGTTCACCTAACCTCAAATATTTCTCGTTCGGCATTACTTCATCCTTCGTTCAAATCTGTTCAATTCACTCTCTATCGCAGTCTGGCGAACCGCCACTGAAGTAGAGGTCTGTTCACGCTGCGGCACGGCCTCAGTCGCAGCCTTGGCTAACTCCATGCTGCTATCCTCTACTATCCGCGGGGTGATAAAAACAAGAAGTTCCCTCTCCTTATCTTTATCAGAGGTGCTCCCCTTATGCCTGAATAGAAAACCGATGATCGGAAGATCTCCCAATATAGGAATCTTCTCTTTAACTTCTGAAAGTTCATTACGGATCAGCCCTCCGATCACGACTGTCTCTCCATCCCTGACCCTGACCATCGATTTGGTGCTGCGCACCTCAGGATCCCGGTATTGATAGCTTGCTCCACTAACCGTCATGGTATTGCCTATGGTCGCTTCGCTGACCTGAGGATAGATAAACATAGTGATCTCGCGTGTTTCCATGTTCACCTGAGGAGTCACCCTCAAAAGAACCCCTGTCTCTACCCGCTCGGGTTGAGCTGAAGTGGTACCGGCATTTGAATCGCTCGTTGTTGTCAACCCAACCGATTCCTGGGTTACGATCTTTATCTCTGCAGTCTCATTGCTTAAAGTCAGGAGCCTGGGCCGGGCAAGGTACTTGCTATCAGTTTCCGTAATCAGAAAATCCAATGTTTCGCCGAAGGTCCTGCCGAATATACCCTTCCCGGCAGCGCTTGAATCCTTTATAGTAAGTCCCCGGTTAGCAAGGGTACCCATAAAGAAATCAGCTCCTCTACGCTCGAAACCGCCCGGTAAGATCAGGCTGATCGGATTATTGTTAAAATCAAAACCCAGCCTGTCGACTACGTTTTTGCTTACATCAAGCATCTCTACCTCAAGCAAGATCTGGGGTATAGATATATCAAGCGCTGCTATGGTCTTGACGATCACCGGCATCCTGCTGGGGATGTCCGTGACGATCAGGCTGTTCGTGCGATAATCCTCTACCATCGAGCCGTGCTTTGAAAGCAGGCCGATGATCACCCTAGAGATTCCGCTTTCATCCTCTGAGGCCCATTTTCCTGAACCCGAGGCGGTGGAACCCGAGGCGGTGGAATCCCCGCCACCCTCTTCCCCCCGTATCTGTGAGCCCATCTCCTCTTTTAGGGAAGAAGATGAGACTGTGGCATGTTTCAGGTAAAAGACCCTGGTCACGGTCTCAAGCTCCGGACTTCCCCAGTCTTTGACCACAAAGATGCCGGATTTTTCATCCAATTCATAGGTAAGATTATTCGCCTGTAAAAGCTTATCCATCGCCTCTTTTATACTGACATTATCAAGGTACATGGTGATCTTTCTGTCATTAACTGTCTGGGCTGCGATGAAGTTAAGCTTAGACTGCATCGAAAAGATCTTCAAAATATCCTTAAGATCGGCATCTTTAAAATCCATAGAGATCAAAACAGCGGGGTCAAAAAAAGTCGCCTGGGCATTTAAGGGTGGGGCGCCCAGCTGCAGCACAAAAAATAATAGTGCTAAAACTATGCTTATCTTTCTTCTCATCTTCCTTGCCTCCGTTTTTTGCACTCCGGACACTCCTCTTCGCCTTTACGAACTGCCTGAGCCGGTGAAGAAAGGGCGTAGAGAGTATCGTAATAAAGAAAATGAACCATATCCTTTTCAATGTCAACTATACGCACACCATCAACTGAATCACCGACCTTGACCACCTTCTCGTTGATTATCGCCTGCGGGAATCCTGCGCCCCAGATCACTCCCTGCACAGTAAGTGAAGGCGGACTAACCTCTCTCTCTTTCTCCTCCGGTCCCTTTGAAGCAGACTCGACGCTCTTATACTCATCGAAGGGGTCTCGCAGCTCCTGCGCCGAATAGCCAACACTCTCTCTTAAACGGCGACCTGCCCCTTGCTCCTCGGTAAAAGATTGCGCATGGCAAAAGAAGATCAGGGCGCAGGCTATGGCGAAGATTCGAGTTATTGTTTTAGCGTCTTTGGCAATCATCTTTATCCCTTGAGAAAAATCGTACTGATGATCATCTCTGCATGAAGCTTATCCTGAACCCCTATAGTCTTTGCCCTTGCGGCACTTTTAATATTAAGTTTATCGACGATAAAAATGTCAGGTGACCCCTCTATCCTGCTGATAAACTCCCCGAAAAAATGATAGTTCCGTGCTGCTACCTTGATCGCAAAGGAATATCTGGTATACTCCTCCTCCTTCTTCTCCCGCAGGGGTTTGATCGAGATAATCCTTACCCCGGACTCCTTGACGATCTCATTTATATCATTGATAAATAGCGCTATATCTTTTTTCTCTAAAGCCTCTTTTAAGAAGGAGAACTCCAACTCCTGAGCCTGGACATCCTTTAATAACCTGTTCTTCTCGGCCTGCTCTGACTTTTGCCTTTGCAGCGAATCCATGCCCTTGGCCTGAAAACCATAGATCTGTCTGGCTATTAAAAGCGCGGTCAAGATTAGCAGGATGTTAAAGATTTTATTCTTGTATTTATTTATAAAATCGATCGCTTCCATCTCACTCCTCCGGCTGACTTCTGCAGGAGACCGTAAACCGGGTGATCTCCTCTTTATCGACCATGGCAGCAGCTGAAGAGACTATGCTGATCTGTTTAAAATATTTATTAAATACAGGATCCTGCCTTAGTTCTGTTAAAAAAGTGTTTACCAGGTCAAATT
>JBHPGR010000037.1:0-9068 GCA_042570405.1 Candidatus Omnitrophota bacterium | reverse complement strand
ACCGTACCATCGTCATCGTCTATGAGGGCCGGGTGATGGTTGCGTCCTATGATGAAAGCGGCCTGATCGATGAAGAGTCCGCCACCCTCACTGACGGCCAGCAGACCGCCCAAGAAGCCCTCATAAAATAATAGGGACGTTTTCTTTGCCAAAAGGGATCCGCCTTCGGCGGGAGCACAAGAAACGTTTTTGTGTTGACAGGGGGGATTTGGTGGTATAATTGCTTTACTATGGACGATTTGGAGTTTGTCCAAAGGTGCGTCAAGCAGGACAAGCCCGCTTGGGATGAATTCGTAGCAAGATATTCCCGCCTCATATATAGCTATATCTACAGCGTCCTTAAGATCAAAGGCTCGGCGTTGGCAAGGGAGAGCGTCGATGACCTGCTCCATGAGGTATTCGTTTCGTTAATCAAAGACAACTTCAAAAAGCTAAAGACCTTCAAGGCCAAAAACGGCTGCAGCCTGGCAAGCTGGTTGAGGCAGGTCACGATCAACCGCACGATAGATTACGTACGTAGGGTCAAGCCGGTCATATCAATTGACGAGGAGAGGAAAGAAGGTTTTAGTTTAAAGGATGTGTTATCTGATACCTCTGTAGGGGCTGCGGATATCTCTGAGCGCTCTGAAAAGGTCAGCCACTTAAAGGATTGCATCAGCAGGCTTGATAAGGATGATAAGTATTTTCTGGCCTTGTATCTTGATAAAGGCCTATCGCTTGAGGAGTTAAAGAGGCATCTTAAGATCTCCCGGGGCGCTGTTGATATGCGAAAGCTTCGGATTATCGGCAGGCTAAGGGATTGTTTTAAAAATAAGGGTTTTGTGTTAGATTCTTGAAGTTAAGGCGTCTATTATATCAGGAGAGGAATAAAAAGATGCTGCAAAAAATTGAGCAGTTAGCCCGATTCGCATACAGAAGATGGAGATCCGATGCACCCCGGGCAGGAGCCCACCCGGAAGAAGAGGCGATAGCCTGTTTCCTGGAGGGCAAATTATCCAAAAAAGAGGCCGCAGAGGTTAAAAGGCACCTGGTTTCTTGCGATACATGCCTTGAGGCAGCCGCGCTGCAAATAAGATTGGATAAGCCCGAACTAAAAGATCTGCCTGAAGAGCTGCTCGTGCGCCTAAAAGATCTGGTGGGTAAACAGGAGCATCTATCTGTATTAGAAGTATTATTGAGGCTTACAGAGGAAGCGCTGGAGTTGTTGAACACTACCGGCGATGTATTAGTGGGTCAGGAGTTAATACCTGCGCCACTTTTGCGCGGCCGCAAGATCAAAGATTTCAAGGATCAGGTTATCGTCTTAAAGGATTTCGGCGGTATCAGGGTTCAGGCGGTGATTAAGAATAAGCAGGGTAAAGCTCTCAGTCTGAGCGTTACAATAAAGGAAAGGGAGACTCAAAAGATAATCAAAGATTTAAGGGTCACCCTTAAAAAGGGAGATTTAGAACTTGAATCATATCTTACTGATTCCGGTAAAGCCGTCTTTGGGCATGTAATGTTGGGCAAATATACGGTTGAAATATCTACAGTCAAAGACAAAGTCGCCTCTGTTGTTTTAGATATAAGGAAGTAAACAACCATGGCAGATGCCGATACCTTAGTCCTGGAGGTATTAAAGCTTGGTGACTCGCTGGCAGCCAGCATCTCTGAACAAAAGGAGCTTTCCCCGACCCTAAAGCACTATACTAAGCTAGCCTCTTCTTTTTCAAAGATCGAAAAGTTCTGCCATGAGTCAACAGATATATTAAACAGGGCCGATAAGCATTACAGCCTCCAGGAGGATTCAGTCGCTGCCCTCAAAAAAACAGGGCAGCTTCTCTGGGACCATCTCCTGCCAAAACCCGCCAAGGATAAGCTCAAAAGCTCACTCTCCAAAGACCTGATCCTCTCTATTGATGAAGGTTTAGTCGATATCCCCTGGGAGCTTCTCTATGACGGGAAGGAATTTCTCTGTCTTAAGTTTAATCTGGGTAGGGTAGTCAGGACTACGGAATCTGCAGCGCCGCCTCAATACCGCAGCCTATCAAGCACCCCCAGAATGCTTATATTGGCTAATCCCACCAATGACTTAAGATCAGCCTACCATGAGGGCCTGCAGATCAAGAATAAGTTCGATAAGAGAAGGAAAGAGGTGGCCATTGATTTTAAATCAACCGACATCGATACGCTTTATGTTAAGAAGAACCTGCGTGATTACGATATCGTGCATTTTGCCGGGCATTGCGAGTACGACGACGATGATTATAAAAACAGCGGTTGGGTGATGGCCGATGATAAGTTCAGCGTACAGGATATACTGACGTTAGGGGAGACTCTGTCATTACCGAGCCTGGTTTTCTCCAATGCCTGCCAGTCTGCGCACAGGCTGAGCTCCGGCGAAGTAGAAGCCGATTACCAGAAGAAGACCTATAATCTGGCCTCGGCGTTTTTGTTCTCCGGGGTCAGGCACTATATCGGCACGGTACGCAGGATAGAAGATGCGGTAAGTCTTGCCTTTGCCAAAGAATTCTATACGCGGTTGATCTGCGGAAGCTCCTTAGGTGAATCTGTGCGCCTGGCGCGCCTTGAATTGATCAAGCAGCACGGCTTGAAGGCGATCTCCTGGACGAGCTATCTTCTCTACGGCGACCCGAGCTTTACCTTATTCAGGAAAAGAATAAAGACTCTTAGGCCGAGATTCAAAAGAGCTTTTTTCTCTAAGAGGCGTCTTATCCGGGCCGGGCTGGCAGTGGCTGCAGTTTTTTTATGTATCTACCTATATCTGTGGCTGCCCACCCTGAACCCCGGGACCTATGCGCTTTATCTTAAGTCGCGTAGATTATTCTCAGCAGGCAAGAATCAGGAGACAGTAGTCCTTTCTAAGCGTATTCTAGGGAAGGATGCTCAGTTTTTGGCGGTGTATCCCTTGCTAGCCGACAGCTATCATAAATTAGGTAAGAAAGATCTGGCGCTGAAATACTATTTTGATTACGCCATGCTTAGCGAAAAGAATAAGGAGGGTAGGCACTTAGCCTCTGCATACCTGGGTATAGGCTGGATCTATCATCTCCAGGGAGAATACCCTAAGGCCTTCGATTATTATGATAAGGCGCTTGATTTAAGCAGGCAGGGCAAAGATATTTTAGGTGAGGCTACAGCACTTAGAAGGCTGGCAGAATGGTATACGGATGACGAGCAGTATGATTTGGCGTTAGAGTTATTGACCAAGAGCTCTGAGATCAACCGTAAGAGGCAGCATATATATAAGTATAAATATAACCTCGCCTGCGATTACTTTGATATCGGGCTGGTCTTTATTAATAAGGACGATTATCCGGCCGCCAGGGAGTTCTACGGAAAGAGCCTTTATTTATTCAAGAGATTAGGCCTGGAGAACGAACTAAGCGACTGTTATTTTAATATCGGAGAGACATATCTGTATGAGAAGGAATACCATAAGGCCCTGGCTCATTATGTAGATGGCCTCCAGATCGACCAAAAACACGGTAACAAATTAAACCTGGCCAGCGATTATATTATGATCGGCGAATTG
Source organism: Candidatus Omnitrophota bacterium (assembly GCA_042570405.1). Taxonomy (GTDB): domain Bacteria; phylum Omnitrophota; class Gorgyraeia; order Gygaellales; family Profunditerraquicolaceae; genus JBHPDM01. Next base: position 5,533 of record JBHPGR010000037.1, on the reverse strand, counting down.
TATCTGGAGATGGATAATCTCGCCGATGCCCAGAAGGTTTTTGAGGAGTCAGTCTCGATTTCAAAAGAAATAGATGCGCGCGTGGAATTGGCCGATGCTTATTACAACCTTGGCTTATTACATAAAAGGAAGAATCAAAAGAGCGCGGCAATAAGGTACCTGCGCCAGGCGCAGGAGATCTATTGGCGCGTCGACAGGTCGCGCTACCGCGAAATCAAGGAAGAGCTTTTAGGCCCTGGAGGGTAGGAGGTCCGGTTTCTGCGCCGGCCGGTTTATTCTAATGCTTGACCGCTTGGCGCTTTTGTTGTAATGTATTGGAAAAGGAATAGGGAGAATATGAAGAGAAGCTTGATTTTACTATTAGCGGTCATATTTTTGTCAGGTTGTGCGACCTACAGGTTCCACCGCGGCCCTAAGCCGCCGCTTGATAAGGGGTATGTAGTCTCACGCGATGACATCGTCATCCCTGAGTATACCATAGGTCATGATCAGGGTGCGCCTGCGGATATCGAATTGGCCAGGGAGCGTTTTAAGAGGCGCCGAAAGAGGGTAGAATATTATTATAAGAAGATGGATGTCATCGATAACCATTTTAATGGCGCGGTCTGGAAGCCGTTGATAATGTTTTCTAAGTTGGCCGCAGGAATATTCCGCCTGCCATTTATCATGATTTCAGACTATAGATACCACCGTAATCCCGCATACAAAGAGAAGATCGAAAGCAGGCTGGATGAGTTGGATGCCAGAGAGGATGCCCGTATGGATAAGCTAAGGGTAGAATTAGGCCGGTATATACAGAGGGATATGATATCCGAAGATCCGTCTCTTGCGCCTGCTCCTGTTGCTTCGCCGCCAGCGCCAAAGAAAGAGGAAAAAATCATTCCCAAAAAAGCAGCTGTGCCGCGTAAGTTGGTAATCGCAGAGGAGAAGAAACCCGGGATCTGCGCAGTGATCGTGGCTAAGCCGGTAAAGGGATATTCTCCCCTGCAGGTGAGTTTTTCCGCTTCCAGGTCGCGCAGTACGCGCGGCAGGATCATTTCATATTCCTGGGATTTCGGTGATGGGGATACATCTGATAAGCGTAATTCCATAAATACATTTTACAGCACCTCATTTGACCCGCGTCAATTCACGGTTACCCTTACTGTCACGGATGATAAAGGCAGTACCGCAACAGCAAGCATCACCATCGAAGTCCTCAATAAATAATCAGATCGCTTAGGCACTTTCAGCTTTTAAAGTGAGAAACGTTTTGGATTGACAGGGGGTTTGTGGGTGTTATACTTTATCACTAAGTAAAGTAGGCGCGCACGCGTACGTCTTGCATGAAAACTTCATCCTTAAGATCATTCCGGTGGACGATAATAATATTATATTTATTGTTTATTTACTCGACCCTTGCAGCAGTCCCTGCGATATGGAACCGGTTTAATGATCTATTAGGCGGCAGGGCAGTTACCCTTCAATACATAATCTATGCAGCGGCCTGGACCGGGTTTCTCTTATACATATTTCTAGTCAGGAAGGAAAGGTCGATCGCAAGGATAACCTTGCTCCTGCTCTTTACGGGCATATATTTCCTGATCGTTAAATTAGCAAAATACCCCGCAGAGAAGATCCATATCGCCGAATATGGATTGTTGGGGATATTGCTTTACAATGCATTGAGAGTTGATTTTCTAAAATTTGATAAAAGACTTTATCTTTATGCCGGGATCGCCTGTTTAATTGCCGGTACCATCGATGAGCTTATCCAATGGGTGCTTCCTAACAGGTATTTTGCCTGGACGGATATCTTCATAAATTTTTTAAGCTCAGTGATGATTCTTTTAATAATCAGGTTTAATGTCTTAAAGAGTGAAGGGCGGCCCTGAAGGCATGATTATTTTAGAAAACAGCTACTTACAGGACGGGTTGAAGATGATCGTTTTCTTTATTCCGTTACTTTATCTCGTCCTAAAGGGGCGAAGCTTGAAATTCAAATATTTCTGGTTGTTATTTTTCGGCCTGCTCTTATTATTTTTCGGAAATCTTTTGGATTTTCTGGATGAGTTCCCCCAGATTAACGATCTCTTCATCGTCGGAAAAGACCACCCCCTGCAGGATGTATTTGAGGATCTGGTAGGATTTACTTCGGGTTTCGCTCTCTTTATTATCGGCGTCTATTTTGAGCTGCGAAGATCTTTTATTCATACAGATTAGTCAGCAGAATACTTTATAAGATTACTTTACAAAGTGTTGGGTTTGTGCTAACCTAAAGTTCCTGTGCTGGTAATGTTTTTGTGATAAAGGGGGAATAAAATGAGGTGTTTAAGAAGATCAGTCGATAAGCCTTTAGGAGAAATTATGATCGAGCTAGGTATTATCAGCGATGATCAACGTAATCAGGCCCTAGCGGTGCAGAAGAAGAAGAGGAAGAAGAAGATCCTCAGCGGCACTGCGTTAATCGAATTAGGTTTTGCCAGCGAAGAAGATGTCCTCCACGCCGTTAACACCCAATATTCCATACCATATCTGCCGATCGATAATTACCAAATTGACGCTCAGGTTACGGATCTTATCCCCTTGGACCTGGCGCGCAAATACATGGTATGCGCCATTGAGAAGATGGGTAATGTCCTTTCAGTCGCTATGGCGAACCCGCTTGACGATAACGCCGTGAAAGAGATAGAAGAGGCCTGCCACCATAGCGTACAGACCTTTATCGCCACTACCTCTGAGATCACAAGGGCGATCAACAAGCAGTATAACGGCGAGAAGGAGAAAAGGGAACTTTTGTTTGTTAAGCTTCCCCACGATATATCTTAAATTATGAAAAATGCTAATATTTTACAAAGAAGAGGACACGAGAGAATAAAGACAGATACCTATATCGCTGTGATCATGAGCGAAGGTATCAAGAGCGGCGTAGATTTGGAGAATATATCCACCAGGGGTTTTTGCGGGCTGACCTTATACCCCCTGATGGTTAACGAGGAAGTAGAGATTATTCTCCATTACCCGTTCTTTTTAGAGCCCCTCAGGAAAAAAGCGCGGGTCGTCTGGCGCCAGCAGAATGATGCTGATTTATGGAAGGTTGGCTTAGATTTTGGTGCGGATAACAAGATAGATTTAAGCAGCTATATCAAACTCAATCCCCTCAGGAATTTCCACCACGCAGTCCTATCCTAAAGCTAAGTATCTGATTTTACAAAAATATAATAGAGCGACACTATAAAGATCAGGCAGACAAATAGCGCCCTGATCAGGAAGGGGTCTAATACTCCACCGGAGCTTGCTACTGCTTTAGCCACCATGCGCTCTATTTCGGTGCTAGCTAATAAAATGACTCCTACCACTAAAGAGAAAGAGAATGACCTCTTGGCCCGCCAGAATTTCCAGGTGATCAGGAACATTGCTAATAGGCTGACCCAGAAGAGCGGATTGAATATCGAGAACTGAAAGTTCTGTAGTTGCTCAATGTGGGGATTACTCCAAGTTTGGATCTGCTGTAAATTAAACTCCATATCAAACCTCCTTTTTATCCTCTCTAACTCTCACTTCTGCATTATAGCATAAATAGCCAAAAATTCCTGTTAGATTCTTCTATCCTCTTGCGTCTATTATAAGTGAGGCCACAGCTTATGGAGCGTAAGCGAACATAAGCTGTAAGGCCGAACTTATCCCGAGTCACAATCGAAAATAATATTAGTGACGAGGGATCCCTCGCAACAGCAGATTGATAAACGGTTGCTCGGGATTAATTCGCGCTTATAACTTACTCACACTTGCCGCACAAGCGGCACACCGGCTGTTCCAATACAGCCGAGTGTCGTGTTCGTAAGTTATGCGCTCATTAAGGAGGTGGGGAAGATGAAAAAGTTACTATTAGTATTGCTTGCCGTGGTTGCGATTTTTGGCCTTAGCGTCAAGGCGAGTGCTGCCGATGAGGTCGTCTGGCAGAATATCGGCAGGGAGAATCTGGATTTACGGAGCGTCTTGATCGATCTGGATGATCCGCGCATTATTTATGCCGGCTCAAGTAACAGCATCTTAAGGAGCGAGGATGGCGGAGACAGCTGGAGGAGGATACTTTCAGTCAGAGGAGATAACAGTGAGGTAAACTTTATTCTTTCGGATCCGCGTAATAAAGGAGATCTCTATGCTGCTACCGGAAGTGGTCTTTATTACAGCCGTAATCAAGGCGTACGGTGGAAGAGGGTCTTTAAGGGCAAGAGTGACGAAGAAGGACAGTGCGCTATCGTAGTGGTTTCTCCGGGCACTATTTATTTAGGCACAAGGGCAGGTTTATTCTTCAGTAGAAATAACGGCCGCAACTGGATCCGGAGCTCAGGTAAATTAGGTGATAGCCGGATATTGTCTATCGCTTTAGATTCGGGGGATACGGATTATGTGTATGCAGCATCTGTTGACGGAGTTTTTAGGACTAAAGACGAAGGAAAATCCTGGCAGGAGATTTATTTGGCCAGCCCTGCGGAAAAGAATAACGATAATGGGGATGAAGAGTCAACGGATCAGGATGAAAGTAGCAAGACCTCTGATTTAAGATATATAACTATTGATCCCAATAACCCAGCTCATCTTTATCTGGCGACATCAAACGGAGTCTACAAAAGTCAGGACAGAGGGGAGCGTTGGCAGCTCCTGACGGATTACGGTCTGCTTAGCCGCGATGTCGGGTTTCTCTTGGTATCACGGAAGTCCGAGATATTTGCGGTTACAAATTCAGGGATCTTTGAGTACCAGGCAGAAGAGTGGCATGAGTTATCTCTAAGATTGACAGCACAGAAGGTTAATTTTCTTACTTCAGACCAAAAGGGCGGTCTATACGCTGCCTGCGATGAAGGTTTGTTCAAGAGTAAGTTCCAGGTTATTGCCGACGATAACTCCGAAAGCATTATCTCCATATATTATGAAGGCGATCCGGATATCCGCGCTGTTCAGGAGGCTGCAATCGCCTACGCTGAGGTATCCCCGGATAAGATCAGGAGATGGAGGAGGCAGGCCTCAAAAAAGGCCTGGCTGCCCAAGGTGACTTTAAGCGCAGATAGAAACGTCACTGATCTTTACACATGGGAGACAGGTTCTACCAGCACAGCGGATGATAATTTCTTAAGAAAAGGTCATGATGCCATAGAGTGGGGGGTAGGTTTCACCTGGGATTTCGGGGAGCTGGTCTGGAATTATCATCAGACGACTATAGATGTGCGTTCCAAACTGATGGTGCAGCTGCGCGATGATATCCTGGATGAGGTGACCAAGCTCTATTTTGAACGCATCAGGGTGAAGATGGAGCTGGACGAACTATCTTTAGAGGACAGGAAGAAACGGCTCCAGAAGGAGTTAAAGCTTAGGGAGCTTACCGCATCCCTTGATGCGCTCACCGGAGGATATTTCTCTCAGCAGTTTGATAGTAGCTCTTGACAGGAGGGACACCCAATCAGTTGAAGCTAGGGGTGTCCCCAATAGAAAAGGAAAGGGACACCCCGCCGATTAGTTGATTGGGTGTCCCTTTTATTTTTGTTGCAATTTG
>JBHPGR010000036.1:0-10115 GCA_042570405.1 Candidatus Omnitrophota bacterium | reverse complement strand
AGGCTCAGGGTCGTCCCGAGCGAAGTCGAGGGACGAAGTCGAACCAAGCCGAGGGGCGGGGACAGTCCCTTCAGAGGGCGGGGAGAGTCCCTGTCAAAAGGCGGAGACGGTCCCTGCGATGAAGGGCGAAATGGTGAAAAACTGGCATGCCACTAAAGGAGAAGAGATAGCGGTAGAGATTATCAGGGGGCACTTGTGTGGATTAGGGCAAAGTGAAGAGCAGGGTATTGGTACATTTTGGCATCGGGTTACCAAAAGACCCTATTGGCAGAAGGTATTCCGCACTGCAGGCAGGAAACACCTGGCAGAAAAGGGCTATAGAATAGTACTGAAGATGCTGCCTGAACTAATCGGCCGCTATCCCAAGGTTGAGACATTAGCTAATTTTGCTCAAGCAGCTGAGAGAGCATTGGATGCGGTTATCGGGAAAAAGAGAGATACTTCTGCCTATTTGCCAACCGTACGCCCGCAAGCTGAGGTCGTGCAGATAGCTCCAGAGAGGATTATTGGAGATGTCCCGGAAGTGGGCCAGGATTATGCCGGGACCATGGCCGCAGGACAGGAGTCATTTGAGCAAGGCAAGTGGCAACAGGCAAAAGATTTATTTACGGCCGCCTTAGGCATCAGGCGCAACGATAATTGTGCATTAGCTTGGCTGGCTTACGTCAATCTTAAACAGGGAGATATCAAGTTAGCCGAAGTAAATGCCTGCCTGGCACTCGGGTTAAGTGAGGATAAGAATTCTTTGGCTTCGTTTGTCTTAGGTGTGATATTTTTCGAAAAGAGCGACTACCTAAACGCCAAACGTCGCCTGCGCAAAGCAGCAAAGTTCGGGAATAATAGCCCCGAACTTTATTATTATTGGGGATTGGCGAGAATAAGATTTGTAGAATGCGGTAAGTATACGCTTAATGGAAATCAGGTCAGGTATCGGCACGAGCAAGCAACCTGGGCCTTGCGCCGGGCGATCCGCCTAGATAATAAATTCCTTAAGGCTTATATAGCGTTAGCCGGGCTTTATATCTTACGCGGGATGCCTAAGAAAGCAGCCAAAACGGGCCTTGCCGCAGTAGCCATGCCTGTAAAACCGATGGCGCGCAAAGATGATTTTGCCGGAGTTCTCGGTAACCTCGACGCCCAGCACCAGCTGGATTGTGCAGAGTGGCGCCGCAATAATAGATATATCGGGCTGCTGCAGCTTAAAGAGGAGATCTCTCAATATAACGGCGTCAAGGTCATCTGGTACGTCTTTACCCAGCAGATCCCCCGCGCTCCGCCAGAAGGATTTATCTGGGGATATTTTGACGCACAGAGCAATACCTTAGAGATTTATCTTTCTTCGCCCGCCCTAGCGGAGATCCTCTGTTATGATCTCGATCCTGCCCCTTTCACATTCGGTAATATTTTAGAGGTGATCGTCTTTCACGAATACCTGGAAGCAAAAGATGGCTTTACTCATGAAGAGGCGATGACTCGCACCAGGGCAGTAGCTAGTGACGCCTTCGATAGGCTGGAGTACATTTTTATCCGCACCTTATTTAAGTATCACAACAAGTTCTACAGGCAAGCAAGGAAAAGTGATGTGCTAGGATTTGATCTGCGCCGAGAGCTGATAGCGAGCATTGCCCGGCGCATTGGGGAAGAAGAAGCCAGCAGGCTGTACCTGATCACCGAACGCGGCTTAGCCGTATTTTTAAAGCAGAATACGCTCACAGCGGAAGAAGAAACGCTTCTTGGCCGGGTCCTTGATGAGATGGGCCGGGCGCGCCACCTCTATCACGAGAATATCGAAGTAGGCAAGGAATGGTGCGCTTTGGAAAGAAGCTTTGGGGATAGCGTATCTTTGTGCCGGACGCTGTCCTTAGTAGCTTCCGATTACCATTTCTTGGCGTATCTTACAGAGCATATACCGCGCAAAAATAAGCCGGTTAAGGAGTACTTGCTCTCCGCTAAACAGTATATGACTTCCGTGCGCTATAGCTTAAAGGTATTTAAACTGGTCAGTACTTTGAGTGTCTGGAGCCTGCGAAAAAAATTCTTCCACCAGGAAAGGTCTCTGGCGTTGGCCGGCCGCGATTGCGGCCTGGCAGTTTCAAATATCGCCAAGAGAGGCATGCCTTTATCTCCGGAAGACCATTTCTTATTAACCCAGGTTACCGCTCAAATGGCAATAGTAGCAGAGGGGTTACTGGAAATTGGTTCTTCTGAGCATTTGTATATTCTAAGCGATTTTTCCAGAAAGCTGTTCAGATTATTAGAAAGTGTCATTGATCATGCGGATTCTTCCGGCATGACGCAGGAGTGGGAAGCCGTAGTTAATTTATATCAGCGCTTGATCAGCCTTGAACAGCAGATCACAGATTGCTGCTCCTTGGCTTATTATTCAATGAACCTTAAACATATGATCGCCTCTTACTCTAATTTAGCTTACGCTGCGCTGCGCCTGAGCAAGTTACTTAAGGCTAAAGGCCTGCAGCAGGAGGCATTAAATGCGATTGCAATAGCAGAGCATGGCTATACTCAAAAGGTTTTAACGCAGGAGGAATTAATACGGCAATTTAAAAAGGAAGGAGATATTCTCGGAGCTTTAAAAGCTCAAAGCTTTCTGGCGGATAATTATTTATTATTAGCTAAGTGTCTAAAGATGAAATGCGCTTTGGCCGGCGAAACAGATACGAGCGCGATTTTAGTTGCCGAAGGACACTCGCTAAATTATAGACAAATTTTTATTGTCGATATCCTTAAGGCACTATCTGCCGCTAAGGGCGGAGAGGTTTTAAATATGGTTGATTTGGGTACGCGTTGGGGTGGGTTCTTGCCTGAAATGGATGCTTTATCTGCCCAAGGAAGTATCTGCGCTGATATCCGCGGTGTAGAGAATTGCCTGGTTATCAGTTTTATCGCCCGCTTTTTCCGGCATAGGAACGTAGACTGGATAGAAATCTTTAGCCCGAATTTCTTTAATTTTTATCCGCAACATACTTTTGATCTTGTCTGCCTGAATGCCCCAGCTCCCTGCGATTTAGCTAATTTAATTCCAGTGGCTAAAAAGCTGGTTGCTAACAGCGGATTGATTTATTTACGGCTGACTACGAAAGATGCCAGATACATTGATCAGGCAATAGAGTTGCTTAGTGCTGAGCAGGGCAATTTTAGATACTCCGTGGTTGAGCTGGCTAAGGAGGATGTACCCGATTTGCCCGGCGCAGGCCTGACCAAAGGGAACCTGCTGTTGGCTGCTCCTCGTTTTATCACTGATAAGGTTAATGATAATACAGCGCAATCCGATGTTAACGTAAGCGCAAATAGTTCTAAACTGAAACCGTTGCTTATCATCTTAGGAGTATTAGGTTTAGCAGGCCTGGCTTCAGCCAGCGGGTTGCAGGTAGAAGCCAGCTCTAATATATTCAGCGAGTTTTTCGCCTGGCTGGCCAGGCTGATCCATTCGCCTACCGTAGCGCAGATTTTAACCTATCTGAAATCTGCATTACCGTATCTTGTCTTCGCCCTGCTGTTAGCGCTAGGGATGGCAAGGCAAAACCGCAGCGCCACTTCGCCCGCCGCGGTCTTAGAGTTAGAAGATAATTTTTCCCGCTACATAGAGATAGATGAATTTGTGAATTGGTGCTGTCAAGAAAGCTCTTTTTATTACGGAAGAGAATTTTTAAGAGAGCGCCTGCGTCATCCTTATCGTAATTTAAGCGATATGCAGGAATCATTTGCCGTTCAGGAATTATTATTATCTCAGCCTGAAAAGCTTGAGGAGATATCACTGGAGATATGTAAATTTTATGAAGAGAGAAATGATATTATCGTAAGCTTTGTTAAATTCGCAGAGTCTATGCAAAAGATGCTGCCGGTTTTGTCTTGTCAGAATAAAACTATTGCAGATATAGAAAGCGCTACCAAGAGTTTACTTATAAGTATCGGCAATCCTGCTTCGGGACCCAAAAAAGACGCTTTAATCCGGGCGGTAAATGCGAGAGTAGAAGTATTAGTCGGCTATTGCCTGATGGCCTATGTTGCCAAAAAGCTAAATTCTATAAGGCCGCGCTTGGAAGATAATGAATTCCGTCTTGTGGTGGAGGGCGCGGTCAATCCCTGCTATTTCAAGACGGTAAAGGATTTTGTTCCGGTTTCTTTAAGAGTGAGGAAGGATAATAGCGTGGTGGTCATTTCCGGTTTTAACCGCGGCTGTAAAACCGTAACCATGAAGACAGTCGGCCTTTTAACGGTTATGGCGCAGGCCGGCATGCTTGTTCCGGCAAAAAATTTCCTGCTTAATCCGCAACTGTTTAATTCTTTCTGCCGCATCACGATTATGGATCAGGATGAATATGAAGAAGAAGGGGTGGGCGATCCCTCTACCTTGCCTCTGGAATTACGAGCGATAGAAAAAGCAGTCCAAGGCGTCGATAGGGATACGTTTGTAGTTATTGATGATGATATCCTGGGCGGCTCCAGCCAGACTGCTTCTAATGCCTCATTTTTTATAGCTGCATTACAGGCGCTGCGTAAGAGCGGGGCGTTAACCATGGCGGTAACCCAGCACCTGCACGCGCTGCAGGTATTATGGGAAAGAATCAAATGCGATTTTGCCTTTTGGTGCGTAGAAACGCGAAGGTTAGGGCTTGCGGATATTTCCGCCTTTAGGCTTAAGGAAGGAAAAATATCGCCTTCTACCAATGGTATGTTTGAGGCATTGCGCATGCGTTTTCAGGCAATGGATGAGGCATGGATTTATTTTCAGCGCCTTACCGGCAATAAGCGGCCCTTTACCTTTACCAAGGCGCGCCAGAGCCAGCATATCGGCGCCAGAGACCGTGGCTATTTTTACTCAGAACGTGAAAAGCAGATTTTAGGGATTGACGGATTTGCCGAATATTTAATGTACGGCGAGGAGTTACGTTTGCCATATGATTATTACCATGAATTAAGAGATGCCCTCAAGAATCCTTTAAGATACAACAGCTGGGCTGTGCCGTGGGAATTAAGTGTTACTGCCAATAATTTAGATGAGGATTTGTTAGAAGAACTAGACGAGATAGAGAAAGAAATGTTTAATGCAGCCAGTAAATTCGGCGAGCGCTTGCGATACATCAGAGAAGAAGAGATCAGCGAGTCGGTTTCTTCTTTTGTCGGGGTTTTAGAAGGGATTCATGAAAAGTTGCTTTCTTTATATGTAGAGCATGATCTTCTGGCATTAAGGGGCCTGATCGAATATATCGAAACAGTGTGCCGGGATTGCCGAAAACTTGAAACCGATAAGCGAAAAATGTATGCTTTTGCCCGTAAGGAATATGACTGGGTGTGGCTTGGCAAGCCGAATAACTACAGGGTTTTGGGCAAGCTTTTTAGCATCTTTCCTGCACTTAAGTTTGTTTTTATGGTTAAAAAAGCAGCTTCCCATCAAGCAGGATTCTCATTAGCTGAACTGGTGCGGGAGCGCGGCGTGATCGAATTTGGCGGCGGCTGGGACAGAGAAGTGTTCAAACGTAAGGGAAGCGTGGTAAAAAATGATTTCTCTATCATGCCTGAAGGCAAAAAAGGAGGCGTGGCTGTGCTGACCGGATTCCACACCGGAGGAAAAAGTGTTATGGCGCGGCTGATCGGACAAATCACCGCTTTTGCGCTGGCAAATGTGCCAGTGCCGGCGGAATTTGCCCGGGTGGGAGACTTCCGTGATATACAGGTCATCTCTACGGTAGGCGAAGAGCGCAAGAAAATCGGCAGGAAATGGTGGCGCCGGCGCGAGGAAAGCGATAAGCGTAGCGGTTTAGAACAGGCGCTTACCCGCTGCCATCAGGTGATCAAAGAAGCTACCCCTTATACCTTAGTGATTCTGGATGAGCTTTTCGGGGGAGCTACTGAGCCGACGGTGGCCGCAGCCTTGACTGCCGCTACTGTAGAGGCACTTTCTAATAAGGGGGCAACGGTAATTCTTGTGACGCACCTTTTGGAGATCCTGCCGATATTAAAGGAGCGCCTGCCGTATACTAAGTTTTATCAGGTGGAGACAGAAGAGATAGATGGGGAAATTAAGCCTACTTTTAGATTCAAGGAAGGTATCGCCCCAAGTTCTTATGGCCTGGAGCGCGCCCGCCAGATCAACTGGTTTGCCTATAACGAAGCAAAGGAATATTTCGCATTATTATCCAGCGATGCCACATCTGCTAATCAGGGGAATGCCCCAGAAAGCGGCTTTGCCTTACCGGCGTTACTGAGGGTTTTACTTGGCGCGGGGCTTTTGGTTTTTGGCCTGGTTCTTCCCTGCCTGCCGCACCTATCAGCTATCTTCGCCTGGCTGGCCAGGCTGATCCACTCGCCAACCTTTACCCATATCTTATCCGGCCTGTTCTTGGTCCTGCCGTTGGCGTTGATGAGAGAAGATAGTAGCGTTAATGAGGCAGTGCCGCAGGAGATGAAGGACCGGCGCTTACAGTTGACCAGGCAAATTTACACGGAATTGGAAAATCTGGCGGAGGGCGCAGAAAAAATCGGCGAAGAAATCCACGGCCTGATTATTTCTTTCGGCGTTGGCCAGTACCGGATAATCACGCTACCCAAAGAATTAAAATTGATTCAGGTTCAGGATGAGTTTACCTGTTCTGATTGCAATTGGAGGATGATAGATCCGGATTCATTGCAAGAGGCAGATGTCAAAAGGATAAAATATTTTCTTCAGCAGACCACGCTTAACTTAAGGGATGAACAACAATTAGATTTGGCGCGCTTGAGGATATTAGCAGAGTTTCGTATTCGGCCAAAGCAATTACGGTTAAGCAGGCCTTGCCTAACTGCGGCAGAGGCAATCAGCCAGGGGGTTCAATTCTTAGAGTATTCCGGGCTTAATAAGGGAGCAGCCCACGATCTATGGTGTATGGTTTGGGATAGGCGCTACCTGAGCTTAAGGGAGTTATTCAGAGATGTGCTTTCGGAAACTCAGCAAAATGTTTACTGGGCGCAGTCAAACGAAATACCTTTTATCTGTATTAGCAAGCCCGCTAAGCAGCTGCGCATGAATGCCTGGTATGTAAATCCGGGCACTATTGCTTTTGGCCATCGCTGGCGTACCTTAAATTTAAATCTTGATGCAGAATTAAATGTTGTTGCAGATAAAGAAAAAAAAGGAATAGATTGGGATGGCGTGCATTATCTAACCTTAAGATTTCCCATGCAGCATTTCATTGAAAATTTTGTTCCTTGCAATATAGATATTATTGAGGCGCAGTCAGCAAGGATTATCCGGCAGGAAATCTCGCCATTTTTAAGCCGTTTTTTTGAGTTCAAGGAGTTGACTACCGGAGCCTATGATGTCAGCGTAAAAGAGGCGTTAGAGAAAGGCAGGATAGTCATTGTTTACGGAAAATGGTGGAATATTGAGAAGCTTTACCGGGAGCTTTGCGCCAATATCAGCGACCGCCGCTTCCTCTCAAATTTCAGGGTGATTATCAGGCCTAAGATGCTTTCTAATGCCGAAGAATTAAGAATGCAGGTAGTCGGTAAGGAATATGAGCAGGGCCAGCTTCTAGAATTGTTGCCTTTGCAAGATCTCTCAAGCGGCAAGGCGTTGCTTTTGACGTTTGGCGAGATCTTTATGAGCCGGATGTATCAGGTATTCCTGCAGGGATTAATTAATGCTTACCGTCATAGAGCCAAAGATAGCAAGCACCAGCTTGATAATTACCGCCTGGCAGGGCTCTTGTATAGCAAGATAGTATTTCTGCAGGCGGCAAAGAAAGTCTCTTCCAGGGATGCTGTCTTGGCAGATACCGCTATCAGCGACCTTTCAGCGGAAGCCATAATTTATGCCCGCAAGGTAGTGGAAGAATCAGGCAATATCCTGGCTATTCGCTCGCAGATTATGGTGGCGCGCATTTATGCCGCGCAGGGCAAGTATGAAGATGCCTTAGCAGCATATAGAGAACTGGTGCGCGAGCAAACTTATGTACGTATCTTTGGCCCGTATACAGGAATTACAACTTATAGCGATTATTCTGCCTGTGCCGAAAGGCAGGCTTTTGAGACAGACATGCAAGCGCTTTTTAACGAACTGGCAGAGCTAAAGCAGCGGTTTGTCAGCAAAATAGCCCGCAGTATCGGGGCGCAGGAGACAAGATACCGGCTGCTGGCGGAGTGGCTAGACGTTCTTTGGGTGCAACTTTTAATGCAGCTGGTAAAATACGAAAGGGATCACGAAAAAATAGCAGCGCTTAAGAGTAAAGCCGGCAGGACTATCGCCTCTATCCTAAAGAATATAGAAAAGATAATCTGGCATGGCTTTACGTTAGAGCAGCTATGTTTTTTAAGAAACATTTTGCCTGATATGCTTGTGGTTTTAAATGAATTTCAACCAGCGGACTTTTTATCTTTAAGCCGTCGGGTTATTAAGTTAATGAATTGGCTGGAGCAAAGGATTGTGATTATAGCCAAACCCAGCCTCTTAGAAAATACTCTCTCCGCTAAGGCTCGGCTTGCTAAAGATGAGATCGATAACGAGTTCTTACGCGCAAGACAGGTATGTTCTGGCGCGCTGGTAGGTAAGGAGCCCGCAGATGCCCCAGGAAGGATAAAGAGATGGACGCTGGCTTTTACTAAAGGAAGGATCAATCGGGAGGAACTCTCAATTACAGAAGGCGGGATTATCTTAGAGTTTTCTTTGCGCTTAGCATCGGTAGAGCAGAGCGGCATTTTCCTGGCATTTAACCAGGCAGATTATTCTTTTTTGACTAGAGTTATAGTGTTGCTACCGCAAAACATGCTAGAGGATGAACTAGCAGCCCAGGATTGCCTTAAATTAGTTGGAGTGGCCTTTAGCAATGCGGGGTGGGCTGATGTGCCGATAGAAGCCATGTCTGCCGGATTTAAGCCCAGAGAAAATAATTATTACCTGAATGCGCCTCTGCCCTTGGATTTTGAGGCATTGGGAGAAGTTTTGTCTGAGGCGGCATTGATGACCCAGGGTGCGCGCCACCGCCTGGCAACTTATCGTAACCTTTTTAGCTCCATCAGTTATAAAAAGCCCGCCAAGCGCCTAAGCGGTTTTCAGAAGATAGTGATAGAAAACCTTAGCAAAATTTATCTAAGCGCAGAAGATAAGGCTATTCAGCCTGCCGCTCGGCAGGGTGCACCAAAAAGGAACAGCGGCTCTACCTTGGTTGAATTATTATGCGTCTTTATCGTAGACGGCCTGATGCTGACCGGGATCCTAGTTGTCGCCCTGCATTGGGGGCAAATTCTCGCCTGGCTGGCCAGGCTGATCCACTCGCCAACCGTAGCACAGATCTTAACCTACCTGAAATCCGCATTACCTTATCTTTTCTTAACCCTGCCAATAGCGCTGGGGATGGCCAGAGAAAGAAACTCTTCGCCTGCGCATGGTTCGATGCAAATAGTGCCCTCAAAATTATTTATGAACCATTGGGGCCGTTTAAACAAAATAGAAAAACGGCTGGCCGCGGCAAAAATATGGCTGATTTACCGGCTCTGGATAGGGGCCAATCATGTAAGAGGGGCAGGCGTATCCTTATTGGGAGGATTAGCCGGCCATATACGTTATACCCAGGCCGACAAGATTTTTTATGTAGTCAACCCCGATGTCAGTACTATCTTTCTTGCTTTTATTGATTCGCACGAAGATGGGCAGATAGTTTATACGCCTGACGGATACAGGAAAGCCCGGGCAATCTTCAGGAGATTTAAAGAAGTGCCGGTAAATCCTGACTTATTGCGGCTGGATGGTTTCGCTATAATAGGCGCGACTCGGATAAAGGGCAGCACTCTTACTTTGGCCCAAGCCCTGAAAAAGAAAGTAAAACCATTGCCTGAACAGATTGAGGAAGATGGGGAAGCAGATGAGCTCAATCAGGGTTTTCTGAAGGTGCAGCTACAGGAGGCCAGGAAAAAGGCGGAAAGCGATTGCACTGCTTTTATCCGTAACTTCTGGGATGACCCTGAGATTATTAGTGGAGGCCGCCTAAAGAACATGCGGGAGTTAGTTGCCTCCGCGGTCATCGCCTTGCTAAAGCGACAATGGCAAGAAGCCCTGTTTCTTGAGCAAGTAACCGCAGAAATAAATAAAGTGATAGATGAAGCATATAATTATAAGTCCAGAG
>JBHPGR010000035.1:0-10130 GCA_042570405.1 Candidatus Omnitrophota bacterium | reverse complement strand
CTCTTTAGGCAGGTAACGCATGATCAGAGAATTTCCCAGCGTTCCCGATACCAGCCCCTCCTGGCGGCTGCGCTGGTCGATCGCTGAGACGCCAAGGTTTGGATCATTGATCAACATCACCTTTGAGGAGCCTCCGGCACTCTCGATCACTCTTCCCGCTAACCCAAGGTGGCTGACCGCAGTCATCCCCTCTTTTATACCGTGCCTCTTCCCCTTATTGATCAGGACTACCGATGACCAGTTGTCTGTAGAACGCCCGATGATAAAAGACGGTACAACCTTCAGGGCCGACCTCTCCTTAAAATCCAAAAGATCCCTTAAGCGCGCATTCTCAAGCTTCAACTCCTCGAGCGCATTGAGCTTATTCTTAAGCAGGCCGACCTCTGCCTTAAGGATCCGGTTCCAGGACATATTGCGGTGGTAAAGGGCCATCCCGCTGATTTCACGCATCAGTAATTTTGATAAGGCAAGCGGGACCTTGGAAAGGGTTAAAACCGGTTTTCGGATTGCTGGCGTGATACTGACAAGTATTACAAGCGGGATTATGGCGGAAGTGATTACAGCTAGGCGTTGCTTTTTGTGTCTATGCACATCCTACCTGCGCAAGCCTCGGGCTTTAGCCCGTGGCGCTTCGAATGGGTTGGTTAAGAGTGGATCTCTGACTTTATAGGAACGGTGACTTTCTTCAAATACTTGATCTCATCAAGCACCCTGCCGGTACCGCAGGCGACCGCCGTAAGCGGATCATCTGATATGTGCACGGGAAGGCCCGTCTCTTCGGAGATCAGTTTATCAAATCCCCTCAGCATCGCGCCGCCCCCGGCTAAAACTATCCCGTTCTCGATCAGATCCGAGGCCAGTTCCGGAGGAGTCCGCTCAAGGGACATCTTAGTGATCTCTAAGATCGCCCGCAAGGGCTCCTGCAGCGCCTCGCGGATCTCTTCTGAGGTCACAGCGATCATCTTGGGCAGGCCCGTGACCAGGTCCCTGCCCTTTACCTCCATCGTCATCTCTTCATCCTGCGGATACGCTGAACCGATCTTTATCTTTATACCCTCTGCAGTGCGCTCACCGACCATCAGGTTGTAGGTTTTCTTAAGATACTCTATGATCGCCTCGTCCATCTCGTCTCCGCCGATGCGTATTGACTTGGAGAATACGATCCCCGCAAGGGAGATCACCGCGATCTCCGTGGTGCCTCCTCCGATATCAATGATCATATTTCCCAGAGGATCCTGGATCGGTAAGCCTACGCCGATTGCCGCGGCGATCGGCTCCTCGATAAGGTACACCTCCCGCGCGCCTGCCCGCTCAGCGGAATCCTTGACCGCCCGCTTCTCTACTTCGGTGATGCCTGAGGGAATAGCGATCACGATGCGCGGCCTGACCAGTACCTTGCGGTGATGGACCTTCTTTATAAAATAGCGCAACATTGCCTCGGTGATCTCAAAATCAGCGATCACGCCATCCTTCATCGGCCTTATTGCTACGATATTTCCTGGCGTGCGGCCTAACATCCGCTTCGCCTCTTCTCCTACCGCAAGCACATGCGAGGTGCCGCGTTCAATAGCTACCACTGAAGGCTCACAGAGCACTACTCCCTCACCCTTGACAAATACCAGAGTGGAAGCCGTGCCAAGATCTATCCCCATGTCATTGGAAAATAACCCCATGAGGTAATTGAACCCTGTTTTCGCAGTTTTTATAAAATCTACCATTGCAATCTCCTCTTAAGACTCGTGTAGGGGATTTTAGCAGAGATTAAACTATATGTCAAACAAAAATTTACGAGAATTCGGAAGGTCAGGCTGTGACTTTTTTTAACGCATCCACAAAGCCGGGAAAAGACTTGTCAATGCAGGAAATATCATCGATTTCGCTCTTGCCTGTTGCAGCCAAAGCTGCGATCAGCATACTCATAGCTGTACGGTGATCCCGGAAGCTCTTCACTTGGGCCCCTTTAAAGCCTTTGACTCCCTGTATTTCGATCATCTCTTGCCCTTCTCTTCGGGTCACCCGGATCAGAGCCCCCATCTTCCTAAGGTTTGCGGCCATTGAAGCCAACCGGTCAGTCTCCTTAACGCGCAACTCGCTGACCCCTTCAAATACGCTCTTACCGCTGGCCAATGAAGCTGCTACCATCAATACCGGTAATTCATCGATAAGCGAAGGGATCTCTTTACTGCTGACCCTTATCCCCTTAAGCTTGCTGCTTTTAACGCTGATATCCCCCCTGGGCTCAAAACCGCTCTGCTTGCGCCTGGGGGCAACCTTGATCCTCGCTCCCATTCTTTTAAGGACTCTAAGTGCCCCGCAGCGGGATGGATTGAGGCTGACATCTTTGATCAGGATCGACGAACCCTCTAGCAGTGTTGCGGCAGTAATAAAAAAACTTGCAGATGAGATATCTCCCGGGATGCTGATCCTGCGCGGAGAGGTCAACTCTCTGCCGCCCTTGATCATGATCTGAGTCCCCTTTGATTTTATCTCTGCCCCAAAAGCCCTCAGCATCCTCTCGGTATGATCACGGCTCTTTGCCGGCTCGATCAGCTTCGTCTTACCATTCGCATAAAGGCCGGCCAGCAGTAACGCGGACTTCACCTGCGCAGAAGCAACCGGAAGTTTATAGCTCAATGGCTTCAGGCGAGCTCCATGAATCGATATCGGAAGATACTCCTCCCGTCGCCTACCATAACGGCGCGCCCGGACCCTAGCTCCCATCATCCGTAAGGGGCCCGTTACGCGTAGCATCGGACGGGCCGAAAGCGACGGCTTTCCGGTTAATCTTGTTGTAAAATCCGTTCCCGATAAGACTCCCAAAATGATCCGCAGGGTCGTTCCTGATTCACCGACAAAGACGTCTCCACGGGGGCTCTTTAGCCCCTTGAGGCCTCTGCCTGAAACAACCAGGCTGCTGCCCGATATAATTTTTATCCTGACGCCAAATTTTTTAATTACAGATAGCGTCGCAAGACAGTCTTTGCCGCAGGGATAGTTATCGACTTGAGTATTGCCTTCTGAGATTGCGCTGATGATTATACTGCGGTGGGAGATCGATTTATCGCCCCGAAGCCGTAGGCTGCCACTGATGCGCCTAGGTCCACTTATCGAAAGCGGCCTCATTTATTCGCAACGCAATGCTTTATCGCCCTTGCGGATCCTCTTCTTAAGCAGAGCCGACTCAAAGGAAGCCGCTGACATCGAGTCATCAATTTTTTCTACGATCAGATTGCCCTGGAACTTATTCTTACGGAAGACCGCGAATTTATCTCCTGGCTTCACGCCGTCCTTACTGCCCAGGTCGATAACGGCAAAATCATACTCCTTATTCACCACCATCACATTACCTTCAGGGCCGGAAATCTCTGGCTCTGCCTTTGTGCTGCTGCGGCTGCTTTTGCGTACTTGCTTATTCTTCGCAGATTCCGGCGTCACGATGATCTCGCCCAGCTCGATATCTCCGGACGCAACCACGATCTTGCTCTCTTTATCTTTAGCCTTCCCCAAATTATCAAGCTGCACCTTTTGGCCCTTAAGCTCAACTCTTGCCTTGCGCAGCTTTGCCTCAAGAGCCTCGCGCAGGCCCTTTTGCTTATCAAGTTCAAGCTTAACCTGTGCAAGAGCACTCTGATTCTCCAACCGCGCGCCCTTCTCCCGCTGCACCTCCTTATTTAATCTATCTATTCGAGAAGTTGCCTCAGCAAGCTTTTCATCCATTGATGAGATTATCTTGCGGGACTCGACGAACTTTGCCTCGGCAGCCTTGTACTTTTCACGCACATCCTCTAGCTGGGCCTGAAGGGATAGGTTAATTTGTTTTTCATTCTGCAGGAGGTAAAAACCTGCGCCGGCGAGAGTCAAGGAGAGTATTACCAGGATTAAAAAGACAACCAGGATGATTTTTCCCTTTTTTCCGTCCATCTTGCCTCCTTGTTATGCTCAACTATAACATCTACCGTGTAAAAATCAAGACTTATTTTGTTGCTCGACGAATCTCTCGAATTCAGGCGGTATAACTGTAGAAAATTCCATGGTCTTGCCGCTTTCCGGATGCTTAAAGGCGATATATTTAGCATGCAGCGCCATGCGCTGGAATTTAATCTTACCGGCATACTTTTTATCACCCACTACCGGATGGCCGAGGAAGGCCAGGTGCACGCGCAGCTGATGAGTCCTGCCGGTAAAAGGCTCCAGCTCCACCATGCTCACCCTAGGCGTGCGTTTGAGAGTCCGGTAAAAGGTCTTCGCGTACTTAGTGTTCTTCCCGAACCCCACTGCCATCTCTTTTCTCTTGCGGGGGTGCCTGCCGATCGGAACCTCGATCACATTCTCGTCAAACTCTACTCTACCCTCGACCAGGGCAATGTAGCGGCGCTTGATGCTGTGCTCGGCAAACTGTTTTGCAAGCTTCAGGTGGGCGCGGTTGTTCTTGGCGATCACCAATAACCCCGAAGTATCTTTATCAAGCCGGTGCACGATCCCCGGGCGGCCGGGATTGACATCCGATAGTCTTTCAAAACGGTTCAGTAGCGCATTTACCAGCGTATGCTTTTCATTGCCGAAAGCAGGATGCACCACTAACCCGATCGGCTTATTTATAACCGCCAGATGCTGATCATCGTAACGCACATCAAGCGGTATCTCTTCGGCCTCAAGACTCATCCGCTGCTTCTCTTCAACGCAAAAGCGGATCTCGTCGCCCTCTCTTACCTTGTGATGCGCCTTTACCTTGGTCGATCCGTTCAGGCTCACCCTATCTTTACGGATCAACTCCTGGATAAAAGTACGCGAAAGCCCCAACTCCCTGCGGCCGCAGGCCTGGAGCAAAAAGATGTCCAGCCGCTTTCCTGCATCACTAAGCTCAACACTCAAGGCGTATTCCTGCATTTCATTCTCTGGGTTTCTTCAAAAGGAAGAGTTGCAAGCAAGCAAAAAAGAAAATAGCGATACTGATCAACTGGAATAAAGTGTATCCTACGAAGAAGGCAACGTGCTCCGGCCTGATAAATTCGATAAAAAACCTTGCGAAAGAATAGAGCAAAAGATATGCAAAGAAGACCTCCCCCACTCTGTGCCGTCTCTTCTGCAGCAGGCGAAGCAGGAAAAAGATAACCAGAAGTACGACAGATGAATACAGCTGCGTTGGCAGGAGTACCGCATCGTGCGCTTTAAAATAAAGGCCGTTTGGAGACAGCGGCCCGTAACAACAACCGTTCAAAAGGCACCCCACCCTACCGACCGCCTGGGCCAGGGCAAGATACGGTATACAGATATCCAATACCTTAATCACGGCGACCCTGCGCCGCTTAAGATATACCAGCGACGAGATCACGCCGGCGATCAATCCTCCGAACCAGGATAGACCGCCGCGCTGCAGCATCAAGATCTCTGTCGGAAACTTAAAATAATATGCGGTATCCTGCAGGACATAAAGGACGCGCGCTCCGATGATCCCGCTGATAAAGGCGATCACGAAAAGATTGGTGATAACTTCCTGGTCGAGCCCTTCGCTCTCTGCCTGCTTCTTTGCCAGGCCTAAAGATAAGAGAAAGGCAAAGGCAAGCATCAGGCCATAAGAGTAGATCGTGAATGGCCCGATCCTTAAGATCACCGGATGCATAGTTTAAACCCTCCCTTTTCTCTTGAGGACCGTAATCCCAAGCAGGACCGCACCGATAGTGATCGAGCTGTCCGCCAGATTAAAGACCGGCCAGAACCTTAAGTCGATGAAGTCGACGACAAAACCAAGGTAGATCCGGTCAATAAGATTGCCCAGCGCGCCGGCAAGTATCAGGCTAAAAGATATCCCGGTCAAGCGGCACTTGTTTTTTTTCAGTAATGAGATTATCAGGATCGCCGCTACCAGCGCTGAGATGATAAACAAGTGTGACTGCCCCTTAAAGATCCCGAAGGCAGCCCCCTGATTAGTCACCAGCGTAAGATGCAGAATTCCTTTTATTACCGGAAGGGATTTACCAAGAGCTAGATTCTTAAGCGCGAGGGATTTTGTAACCTGGTCTAGTAGGAGAATCGAACCTACGATGATGGCAATCATCGTAAAAGCGGGCGAGCCGCTTAACCCCTTTCGAGTTTTTTGGCGCACTTGACGCAGGAGCGGGCGTGGGGAACTGCCCTTAAGCGCACCTTAGTGACCATTCGCTTGCAGGAATCACAGACGCCGAATCTCCCCTCCTCTATTCTCTTTAAAGCGTCATCCAGTTCATAGAGAAATTCCCGGTCATTTGATGCCAGGCTCATTGAGAATTCCCGGTCGTAGGTATCTGTAGCGACATCTGCCATATGGTATGTGTAGCCGGAGATATCCCCTGCCGCATCCTTCTGCGACTTCTTCATGGCATACTCCGAAATATGATTTATGTTATCAATGATCTCGGACTTACGCTTCAGGATCAGCTTCTTAAATTCAGCGAGCTCTTTTTTGCCGAACTTCTTCGTCTTTCTCCTGGCTCTCTTCTTTATCTTCAATCTATCTCTCCTTTATTACCTTTAGGCAACTATCACAGATATCGGGATGCTCCATATCAGAGCCCAGGCGCGTTGAATAATTCCAGCAGCGCGGGCACTTTTTCCCTTTAGCCTTCAGGACCTCTATTGTCAGATCACCGGCTCCTGCCTTACTGATCTCAACCTGCGAAACCTTAAAGATCTCTGGTAACTGCTCCGCTAAGCTTGTTAAATATGTATAACGTTTTTGGTCATTTGTCAATAATTTTATTTTAGCCTCAAAGGAACTGCCGATCTCTTTTCTGCTGCGCGCCTCCTCTAAGCTCTTTGAAACCTGCGGCACTAGAGCCAGCGCTTCCTCAAGCTGTGGATCGCTTTCTTTTGCGATCTTGGGGCTTGGCTTTGGCCACTCCAGAAGATGCACGCTTTTCACTGATGAATCCTTTGCCTGCTTAGGCATGGATTGCCAGATCTCCTCGGCGGTAAAACACAAAAAAGGCGATATCAACCTCACCAAAATACCTAATATTTTATAAATCGCCGTCTGTGCCGATCTCCTCTCCGGGGAGCAAGGGGCATAAGTATACAGCTTTCCCTTGACCATATCCAGGTAATACATAGAAAGCTCTTCGTTGCAAAAATCATAAATCCCCTTAAAGGCACGGTGAAACTGAAATTCCTCAAAGGCAAGGGTAACGCGCTCAAGTAATTTTTCAGAGCGCGCTACGGCCCATCTATCGATCCTGCGCATCGACTTATACTCTGCCATGTGTTTATCCGGGTCAAAATCAAAAAGGTTGCTCAAAATAAACCTCACGGTATTTCTGATCTTACGGTAAGACTCGACCAGGCGGCTTAGGATAGTCGCAGAGATCCGCACATCCTCGTTGTAATCGCTGGATGCCACCCAGAGGCGCAGGAGATCCGCTCCGTAATCATCGATCAGCTCTTTGGGCAAGATCACATTCCCCATCGACTTAGACATCTTTCGCCCCTGCCCGTCTACGACAAAGCCGTGCGTCAGCACCGCCTTAAAAGGCGGCTTCTTATCTATGCACATCGACGGGATCAGGGAAGACTGAAACCAACCCCGGTGCTGATCTGAACCCTCAAGGTATAAGTCACAGGGAAACTCTAACTCCCTCCTCTTCTTTAATACAGCCTGGTGCGATACGCCGGAATCAAACCAGACATCAAGTATATCGCTACCTTTAGAAAAATCGCCTGCCTTACAAGCCGGACATTTGATTGTGCGCGGCGCAAACTCAGACGCTTCCCTCCTGAACCAGCAATCAGTACCCTCCCGGGCGACTAAACTCCTGAATCTCTCGATCACCCGGGGATCCAGTACTTCTTCGCCGCACTTATTGCAGGCCAAAACCGGTATCGGAACCCCCCAGTACCTCTGGCGGGAAAGACACCAGTCAGGCCGAAGCTCGACCATGGTCGAGATCCGTTCTCTGCCTGAAGCAGGAAACCACTTGACCTTCTCCCTGATCGCAGAGAGCATCCGCTTCCGCAGATCCTTATGGTCTACCTTAAGGAACCACTGATTTGTGGCCCGGAAGATCACCGGCATCTTGCAGCGCCAGCAGTGCGGATATGAATGAGCAAAGTCCGATCTATGGATCAACGCCCCACCTGCCTCCAATTTTTCGACGATATCGTTATTCGCCTCAAAGACCGGTTTACCGGCAAATTCGCCGGCTGAGGAATCAAAGTGCCCCCTTCCGTCGACCGGCATCAGTATCTGGAGGCCGTATTTGATCCCGGTCAGGTAATCCTCGCTTCCGTGGCCGGGTGCGGTATGCACCAAACCGCTCCCCTCATCCTTTGAAACGTAATCCGCCGCCAGAACCTTACCTTTACGCGGGGTAAGGGGATGTTCATAGGTCAAACCCTCTAAATCCTTACCCCTTACCTCTTTGATCACTTCATAATTCTCTATGCCTGCCTGCGAAAGGACAGAGGTCAATAGATCTTTTGCGATGAAGAGATTGCCGGCGCAAGTTGCAACATAAGAATAGATGTAATCCGGATGCACACACACCGCTACGTTAGCGATCAATGTCCATGGGGTAGTAGTCCAGATCACCAGATAGCTATCCCTTTCATGATCTTTAGCATCATCCAGCCTGAACTTTACGAATATCGAAGGAGAGGTATGCCCTGAGTATTCCACCTCCGCTTCAGCTAGGGCAGTCTCGCATTTCATACACCAGTTTACCGGCTTCAGGCCCCGGTAAACATACCCCTGCTTCACCAGCTTTCCCAGCGATGCGATGATGCTCTCCTCATAATCCGCACTCAAGGTCAAATAAGGATTCTCCCAATCCCCGAAAATACCCAGGCGCTTAAACTGCTGCCGCTGCACCGAGACATAGCGCATTGCATAATCATGCGCCTTCTTTCTAAAACTGACTTGAGCGATCTGGTACTTATTTATCTTTAATTCCTTAAAGAGCTGATGCTCCACCGGCAGGCCGTGACAATCCCAGCCCGGGACATAAGCGGCGCAAAATCCGCGCATACTTTTATACTTGATCACGATATCCTTAAGCGTCTTATTCAATACATGGCCAAGGTGTATATCTCCGTTGGCATAAGGAGGCCCGTCGTGGAGGATATACTTTGGTTTCTTGCTGCGCGTTAACTTGCTGTAGATATCAAGCTCTTCCCAGGCGTCAAGAAACTGCGGCTCCTTCTTAGGCAGGTCAGCCTTCATCGGAAACGTAGTCTTAGGCAGATTTAACGTAGATTTGTAATCCATGGATTTATTTAAAGTATTTTCCGATGATTATATCAAGGTCCTTCTTCGCCTTCGCAGGAATAGACTTTCTATCCGTGATCAACGCATGTTTTAGAGCCTCCCCGCAGGAGCACTTCCTTTCTGCTGCAAGGCCCTTTAATACTGCGCAGAGTATCCGTTTTGCGTTTTCGATGTTCTTGGTAAGGTTTGAGATCACCATATCGATGGTCACGCTCTGATGCTGAGGATGCCAGCAATCGTAATCAGTCACCGCCGCAAGAGTAGAATAGCAGATCTCTGCCTCGCGGGCCAACCGCGCCTCTGCGATATTGGTCATCCCGACCACATCCACCCCCCAGCTGCGGTAAAGCTTGGATTCTGCCAGAGTGGAGAATGCCGGGCCCTCCATATTGATGTAAGTACCCCCCTTATGCGCCTCTACGCCAAGAGACTTTGCTGCCGCAAAAAGGGCCTCCGCAAGCTCCTCGCATACCGGATGGGCAAACATTATATGACCGACGATCCCGGAATCAAAGAATGTCATCTTCCTTGCGGAATTAGTGCGGTCGATAAACTGATCCACGACCACGAAATCCATCGGCTTTAGTTCTTGCTTAAGGCTGCCGCAGGCAGTGACCGAGATGATCCTCTCGACACCCAACTTCTTCATCGCCCAGATATTCGCCCGGTAATTTATTGCAGTAGGCGAAATCCTGTGTCCAAGGCCGTGGCGCGGTAGAAAGACGACCTCTTTACCCTCGAGGTTTCCGGTGATCAATTTATCTGAAGGTTCCCCGAAAGGAGTCTTAACGGAAACTTCCTTTATATCACTAATTCCCTCCATCTTGTACAGCCCGCTGCCACCAATGATCCCGGTCCGCGACATCCCTACTCCTTTCTGGATAACTCCCCGGCG
>JBHPGR010000034.1:0-10843 GCA_042570405.1 Candidatus Omnitrophota bacterium | reverse complement strand
CTTCTGAGGTACGCAAGCAGCTGGTAAAGGATATCCTTGATGAGGCATTGGGGTTGGGGCCGTTAGAGGATCTCTTGGATGATCCGACGATCACCGATATCATGGTGAACAATAAGGATGAGATATATATAGAGCGAGGCGGTAAGATCGAGGTCACCAATAAGAGGTTTATCAGTAATGAGCAGGTCAGGATGATCATAGAGCGCATCCTGGCTCCTTTAGGCAGGCATATTGATGAATCAGTACCGATGGTGGATGCGCGTCTTCCAGACGGCTCGCGAGTCAACGCCATAATACCGCCTCTTTCTCTGACCGGGCCATCCTTGACGATCAGGAAGTTCAGGAAGGAGAGGTTTAAGATCGAAGAGTTGATCGGCATGGGGACGATGAGTGAGCCGATAGCTGAGTTCCTCAAGGCCTGTGTCCTGGCGCGCAAAAATATTATCGTCTCAGGCGGCACCGGCAGCGGAAAGACGACGGTCCTTAATGTGCTTTCAGAATTCATACCGGATAACGAGCGGATCATCACCCTTGAGGATGCCGCGGAATTAAAGCTGCACCATGAGCACTGGATCAGGCTGGAATCGCGGCCACCCAATATTGAAGGTAAGGGTGCGATCCAGATCCGGGACCTCTTCAGGAATACGCTGAGGATGCGCCCGGACAGGATACTGATCGGCGAATGCCGCAGCGTAGAGGCGCTGGATATGCTCCAGGCGATGAACACCGGCCATGACGGTTCGATGACTACTATTCACGCTAATTCCACCGGCAATGTCCTGGTCAGGCTTGACTCGATGATCCTGATGTCGGATATCGAGCTGCCGATCAGGGCGATCCGCGAGATGATCGCCTCAGCCATAAACCTGGTCGTGCACACCGCCCGGCTCCACGACGGAAGCCGTAAGATCACTCAGATCACCGAGATCGCCGGGATGAAGGATGAGTTGCACGTAGATATCCGCGATATTTTCCTTTTTAAGCATTCGGGTATGGATAAAGATGGGCGGATCAAGGGGGATTTTAGAGCTACCGGATATATTCCTTCCTTTATCGAGGACCTGAGGTTACGGGGCATATCCCTTCCCAAAGACCTCTTCAAAAAATAAGGGATGCTGAGAGCGTCCCTTATTAATGATGAAGATCATCAATAAAACTAGAAATACGATCCTGGCTGAGAACGCGAGCTTGGCCGATACCTGCCTTAAGAGACTAAAGGGGCTATTGGGGAGAAAGCAGCTTAAGCGCGGGGAGGCCCTGGTAATAAAACCCTGTAGTTCGATTCACACCTTTTTCATGCGTTTTGCAATAGATACTCTCTTTATAGATAAAGAGGGCAGGGTCGTTGCCTTGAAGAAGCGCTTGAGACCTTGGCGGATGACACCTGTTTACTGGAAAGCTGATCTTGTGATTGAACTTCCTGCCGGCGTGATCGATGAAGCTTCGACGGGTTTTGGGGATGAGGTCAGGCTAAGCTGATTTTGCTAGACCTTCAACTTTACAAACGCTGTTTCCTTCAGATTTCTCCGCTTCAGTTAGGGCCATATTTGCCCTCTCTATAATAGACTTAGCGTTATCACCTGCCACAAAAGCAGATAGCCCTGCGCTTATGGTTAGCCTATAGTTTCCTAACTTTCCCTGGATCTGAGATTTCTCTACTT
The DNA here is from genome assembly GCA_042570405.1 of Candidatus Omnitrophota bacterium. Taxonomy (GTDB): domain Bacteria; phylum Omnitrophota; class Gorgyraeia; order Gygaellales; family Profunditerraquicolaceae; genus JBHPDM01. Next base: position 9,182 of record JBHPGR010000034.1, on the reverse strand, counting down.
CCTTTTTTATATTTTCAGCTATAACTTTATTGTCTTTAGAAGATGCGCCGCGCAGCAGCACCGCTATCTTACGCTTATCGTATTCTCCGATAATATCAGAGCAGCGCACGAATTTCTCCATCACAGCGGAGGCGCCCTTTAATATAAGATTTTCCTCTTCGACGCCGAGATTATTCGTATGATCTTGGAGCTTATCGATTGAGACCAGCATAAGGGTAAATTCTTTCTTCACTTCGGCCTTAGACATCTCGCATTCCATATCCATGATCTTTGTAAATTTAGCCTGGTTGTATAGCCCGGTAAGGTGGTCAATGCCCTCCTCGGTAGATACGCGGTTCCTGCCGCCCTCTTTTGATTTATAGAGCCCCTCGTCGGCGCGTTTGATTATTGAATTGTCATCGTCGCCGGGATGGAAGGTTGAAACCCCTACGCTTACGGTGACTTTGTAGGTCTGGCCGCCGTCTAGGATAGTGTGTTCTTCGACATTCTTTCTCATTTTTTCCGCGACATCGAGAGCGTTTTTTATATTACTTCCACGCAGGAGCGCGATTATCTCTTCTCCGCCGTATCTGGCCACAACATCCGAGGAGCGCACCGAATTGCCTAATACAGAAGATACTTCCCTAAGCACCAGATCCCCTACCTGATGGCCGTATGTATCATTGAATTTTTTGAAATGGTCGACGTCAAACATGATCACTGAAAATCTTCTATGAGGATCCTGTTTTTTCATCGCCATAAATTCAGCGTTCAAGAGTACTTTAAAGTACCCGACGTTATAGAGGCCGGTAAGCACGTCGCTGATCGCCAGCTTAAAGAACCTTTTACGCTCTACTGCCACACGTATGAATTTATAAGTACCTACGGTTAAAGAACCTGCAAACAGCCCGGTGATCGGGATATAAAGGCTCAGGACAATACCTTTCTTAAAGAGAAGGAGATTTGCCGTAAAGTAGACTCCGGCAGCAACAAGCACAAAGATCGTCTCGTGCAAGGGGCGCTCCCCGGAGATCAAAAACGCAGGCAGCAGGGTGAGGATATAAAGGATGAGGATGCTTATCCAGAGCGGGGGGGTGCGCAGGAAATCCTTGTTCAGTATATTGTTTACGGTCGTAGCCAGTATTCCGATACCGGGGTACTCCGGCTGCAGGGGGACGGATTGTATATCGTAAAGCCCGATAGCGGTTACCGCCACCATACAGATGCTGTCTTTAAAATCCTCAAGGTTGATCTGGGTTGGCTTGCCTTTACGGAAGTCATCATAGGCGGCGAGGGTCTCAAGGAACCCGTAGTGTTTAAAGGTATCCTGCCATTTTCCCGCCCAGTTGATTAACATGGTATTTTTTTCGACAAGCGGGACCTCGATCTCTTCGGCGCGCCCTGCGAGGAGAAGGGATTCTTGCTGTACCTCCTTTATCGAGAGGCCCTTGTAATCCATGGCCAGCTTCAGGGCAGCATGCGGATAAGCTTGTGTCCCGGACTGAAATACCAGCGGTATCCTGCGAAAGGTCCCGTCAATATCCGGATAGATGTTGATCGAACCGGTTCCTTTTATATGATTAGAGAAGCGCTCAATGGGAAAGAGGGCCTTATTTGCATCAAGGGATCTGTCCTGGAAGACAAGGGGGAGGTAGACGTTTTTGCTGTGTTTTATGGATTCCTCAAAGAGGGAGTCATCCTTTTCGCTGGACGCCTCAGAGAAGATGATATCAAAATAGATGTATTTTGCCCCCATATCACTGAGGGCGCGGGTGATCAGGCCATGCCATGACCTGTCCCATGGCCAGCGGCCCACCTTGGCGATATCCTTGTCATTGATCTCGATGATTACTATTTGCGGATTTGAAGGAAGGGCGCCTCTTAGCTTAAAAGAAAAATCTAACCCCGAGAGCTCCAACTGCTTAAGGAATCCCCCTTGCGAGAGAAATAAGATCAGTGAGGCGACAAAGAGCGCAAGGATTAGATTAGAAGGAAGGTATCGTCTTTGTCCCGCTCTTCTCAAGTTTTACTCGATCGCCTCTACGGTGACGTCAAAGGTAGTCCCGCGCACGCCTACGATTGAGGTCGGGGTCTTGACTTCAAAGCTTGATTTCTCGGAGTGAAGCTCCTTTGCCGTGATCAGGACCGAACCTAGGGCCAGGTCAAGGAGCGTGCTTTGCGTGGCCGCTTCTATATCCTGGACTAACTGCGCGATCATCATCTGGGAGTTCTCTTTTACCCGGACCATAGCTGTTTCTCCGTTGCCATCCAGGTTGACCGTCGCCGAAGATGCCTCCATAGTGCGGATCAGATCGCCCTGCTGAAGGGTCATCCCCACTTGCGCCGGCATCCATGCCCCGCCTGCGATCTTTACCTCGACTGTGCCGTTGACCGCTGCGATAGTGCTGATTCGCAGAGTCTGAGCTGCATAAGCTGCCGTTGCCAGACCTAAGATGAGACCCAAAACTAAGATAACCTTCAATGTCTTCATATCCACCTCCCCTTAGTTAAAGTATACCCTAAAAGTAACCTAAATTCAATGCCCTGTCAAGCAAAATAAATCAGCAAGCGTCCCTATTTTATAGTTGACAAAAGGGGATTTGGCTATTATTATAACACTAAATATGCAGAGTTTAATCCTTAGGCGTTCCGCCGGACTATCCCTTATCATTTCTTTCCTTTTAGTGAGTGTCTGCGTCTATGCCCAGACGGATGTAGAACAGGCCACCCGCGAAACCGATCGTTTTACATTAGAAGATCTGGAGGATCAACTAAAAAGGCACCCCACTGAGGAGTCCTCCAAGATAGGGATAGAAGGGGTACCTCTCAAGAAGGATAAGCAGAAATTTTTCATCAGAAAGATAGAATTAATCGGTGCTGAGAGCTTTGGCCCTGAAGAGTTTGCAGGGATAATCGCAAAATACACAGACAGAGAAGTGACTCTGTCTGAACTGGATAACCTGACCAAAGAGCTGGAGCAGGAGCACTTAAGGCTCGGAGTGATCGCCGCAGTCTTTCTCCCGCCGCAGGAGATCAGGCGCCAGACCGTCACCCTGCAGGTGGTTGAGGCGAGGATGGGGAAGCTGCGCATCCAGGACCATAAGTACTTCAGAAAAAAGAAGTTAATAAATTACTGGCCTATCCCTGAAGGCCAGATAATCCGCTACAGTAAAATCTCTAAGGCCTTGAAGATCATGGGGAAAAACCCTGACCGCGAGGTAAAGGCCACTCTCCATGCCGGAGAGGAGGAGGGGGCTACTGATATTCTCCTCACCCCCGAGACAAATTTCCCGATACATCTTTTTTCTACTTACGACCGCGAAGGGGTTGTATCAACAGGTATTTCAAGGACCAGCATAGGTTTCAGGCATAATAACTTTCTGGGGCATGATGATATGCTCCTGGGGGGCTATTCCTTCGGAAATAATTTCAGCGGCAAGTATATTTATCATAATATCCCGATCAGCCCCAGGGGCGCCTACGTGCTTTACGGTTTCAGCAAGAGCGAATCCAACCCTAAGAAGCAGTATACCAGCTCTGACCTTGAGTCATTCGCAAATAATGCCAGCATCTCCCTGCACCAGGATTTTTATGAGGAAGATGAGCATAAAGGAGAGCTTTATTTTGGCTTTAACGCCAAGGATAAGACTGTCAGGCGCAATACCGGGGTTTACACTCGGGATAAGCTGCGCATTTTTCGCCTGGGCGGCAGCCTTAAGATCCGCAGGTTTAAGAGTTTAACCACTATAACCCCTGAATTCTCTCAAGGGGTTGATACCTTTGGCGCAACCAGAAGAGGAAATCCCCTTGCCTCAAGAGGGGCCAAGACGGTCTTCAGTAAGATCAATCTGAAGGTGCTGCAAAAGAGGAATGTTGCCAGAAACCTGCAGCTAAACCTGAAGTTTGAGGCCCAGACCTCATCAACAAAACTGACCCCCCAGGAGCAATTTAGATTAGGGGGCATAGATTCTATCAGGGGGTATCCCCCTGATGATTACCTGGCGGATAATGCCATACTGGCAAGTGCAGAGCTATTGATCCCGAGCTTCTTTATTCCGGCCAGGTGGCGCATGCCTTTTGCAGGGGATAGCTTAAGGGAACAGACCACAGCCCTGGTCTTCCTTGATTACGGGTACGGCGAGCGCAGGGGGGCATTGCCTACAGAGGAGGACAGGGTGAATTTCCTGGGAGCAGGCGCAGGCCTAAGGATCCGGCTCTTTAATCAGGTCTTCCTGCGTTTAGAGTGGGGGATACCGGTTGCAGACGGGACTATCACTGAGGCAAACCACGTCCGCTTTCATTTCTCAGTCAATTTCCAGGAGAACCTGCCGCGTGAGATCAAGCGGATCGTAAAATCAAACCGGGATACCAAATAAATCCTAAATCCTAATATCTAAATCCTAAACAAATCCGAAATTCTAATTTCTAAAATTGTTACTTGCTTTTTCAACAATAGAACCGAATATTTTCATTAATTCAGTTGCTTCCTGAATCAGAGATGATTGTCTTTGTTTCTCTTCTTCAAAAGGCCGGCTTAGCCTTAGCCAGTAGCGGGCCTCCTTAGCTTCTCTTTTGCAAGTCTTTACCTTCATGAAAAAATCTTTCTTACCCAGGGATTCGTTTGCTTCGATATAATTAGCGCCTACCGAACCAGCAGAACGGATCAACTGTCTATTAATTTCCTGATTTACCAGGCCCTTTGGCAATTTTTCTATATATGCAATGACCTTTTGCGTGAAATTCAGAGTTCGTTGCTCCAGATCATAGCGGTTAGGTTTGTGATTTATAATTTGGGACATTAGAATTTGTTTAGAATTTCGATTTTAGAATTTAGGATTTAGCCGTCTATTATAATAGACGCAACAGGTAGGAAAATCTAACACGCAGGCTATTGGACGATGCCCTCCTGAGAGGCCTGTTGGCCGCCAGTGAGAGGGAGTGCTTTGTATTCCTGTAATCCTTTTTCATCGTACGGCCCGACTACAAGCCTTCCTTCGTAAACTATGACTATAGTCCGGTATTTTCCCCGCGGATAGTACTTCTTGTACTTTTCTCCCTCCTCATAACCAAAGGTCCCCTTGGGGGTTAAGAAGAGAGATTCTTCCTCCTCCGGTTCCCATTCCGGGTCCTCCGGATCTTCAGGGTCTGGATCAGGGGGAGGATCCGGATAGTCAGAGGGAGTAAACCAGCCGTAGTTATTGCCGCTATCAACCGAAAGTAGAGGGTCGATATAGTTGCCGGAGTTATCAAAATCTACGTTGTAGGAGTCCTGCACGTCAACGCTGCTTATCTCTACATCACCCTGCGGATCGATGTTCCACTCCACGCCGTCTGAAGAGCTTCGCAAGGAGAGGGTGCTGTTGCCCTGAAGGGTGGTGGTTCCGGTGATCGTCTGGGTGGAGCCTGCTTCAAAGGTCAGAGTCTGGCCGCTGCCTATCTTTGTCAGGTCATTGAATGTGTTTGAGCCCAGGATAGACTGATCCGTTCCGTCAAGCGTGACTGTGCTTGAGCCGGCATTAAAGGTTCCGCCATTATCCCAGTTACCGCTAGCAGTGATCTTGGAGGCACCGGAGCAGGTGACTACACCGTCTGCCCCAATCGTCATATCTGTAGTGGTCCATCCCGTATCAGCTGATGCGCCGATAGTGACGGTGGCTGTGCCGCCAGAGCCGGTGACAGTAGAGTTACCGGTGACTGCCAGGTTGTAGGTGGAGACAGTAAGCTCACCCAGCTGCACGGTAAGGTTATTGGTGACTGCGGCAGCATCCTGGAGTACGATAGCCGCACTACTTCCTTTATTGATCACCAGGTCATGGAAGGATTGGCTATTGGAGGTGAGGTTCCGGCTGACTGTGCCGTCAAAGGTGACACTAGATTCCCCGTCATCAATAGTGATAGTGCCGGTGCCGTCAACCATCGTCCATGGGCCTTCGCAGGTAATGGTGGCAGTATCCAGATCCACATTGTGGCTGCCACTGTTGTTGACAATAATGCCAGAAGTGCCAATATCTATTATGGAGCTGCCGCAATTTAAAGTAGTGGGACCTGGATAGCCGACATCCCCAAACGATATCCCAGTTGCCGTAATCTGATAGTTCTGAGTGTTAAGGATAATAGTACCGCCAGTTATAGAAAGATCCAATTTGCCATTAACAGTAATATCGCCAGCTAAATTAAAGGTAAGGTCGTCATCAAGGGAATATAACGATAAAGTTGTTGCCCCATAATTTCCTGCGGTGATATTTGTTGTTCCGCTGGTAGGGCGATAGAGAAAATAACTTAATGTTATGGTGGCACCACCATTAACAAGAGGTGTGCCGTTGCCATATAATCTTAAATTATATCCTCCTCCGCTCAAGATGCCACTGCCCAAGGTACAAAGATTGGCTGGACCAACATGATTTTGCATCGTGGTAGTCTTGTCCGCAGCCGCCATCGTAAGATTATAAAAATTTGGAGTTAGGCTATCAATAAATTTGGGCTTTAAATTCCCCGTTCCGGTCAGGGTTACTGTACTTTGATCATAGTTAAACGTTCCAGCTGAAGAATCCCAGTTACCGCTAGCAGTGATCTTGGAGGCACCGGAGCAGGTGACTACACCGTCTGCCCCAATCGTCATATCTGTAGTGGTCCATCCCGTATCAGCTGATGCGCCGATAGTGACGGTGGCTGTGCCGCCAGAACCTGTGACCACAGAGTTGCCGGTGACTGCCAGGTTGTAGGTTGAGACTGCCAGCTCACCCTTTTGAACAGTGAGGTTGCCTCCAACTGCGGCAGCATCAAGGAGGGTGGCTGCGCCTCCAGCTTTATTGATTACCAGGTGATTGAAGGATTCGCCGTCTGAAGTGATATTCTGGGTAGAGTCGCCATTAAATTGGACCGTTGAATCTTCAGCCTGAAATACGCCATTAGAAGAGATAGTAAAGTCGCCGCCGACATAAATGGTGTGATTATTGGCATCAAAAGTATAGGTATAACTTGGGTTGCTGGTGATGGTAAAGTCATTCTCAACGGTGAGATCGGCGAGCAGACGGATATATTGAGCCGCAGGGCTCGTAGTACCAAACGTGTAATCGTATAATAGTTGTGTTGTAGTTAGATCACCCCAACCATAATCATACTGTGTAAATAAAGAAGTTCCGGCATCAAAATTGGCACTGCTGATAGCCAAATCACCGTAGACGGTTATTTGAGCTGCGTCAGTGCAGGTAAAAGTACCAGTACCATCAACGGTAATAGACCCACCAGATATAGCGCCTGTGGAGATAGTCAGCTGGGCTCCTGTTCCAATATTTAAGTTAGTAGTGCTTCTACCTCGAAGCCATCCCGTTCCGATGTTAAGCGTAAAACCACTGCCAAACGTGATAGTCTGACCGGTTGTGGTGTCCTGATAGGTCTTTCCGTCTAAGTTAAGCGTTCCCAAAGTGAAGCCAGTAGTGTTAGTTTGGATGAAATTATCCTGTAATGTCCAATCGTTTGCTCCGTTCCAAATGACGTTATAGTATGTATTACTTCCACTTTTAACGGTCTTGCCTGCTGAAGTGGCAGTAAAGGTAACCGTAGAGGTATCTTTGGTAAAAGTTCCTGCTGAAATATCCGAGCTTCCTCCGATATTTATTTTTGAAGCTCCCACACATGTCACCACACCGCTTGCGCCGATAGTCATATCCGTAGTCGTCCAGCCGGTATCGCCTGAGATGCCGATAGTCACTGTGGCAGCACCTCCGGAGCCGGTAACTTCAGAGTTACCGGTAACTGCCAGGTTGTAGGTAGAGACTGCCAGGGTGCCAAGCTGGACTGTAAGGTTGCCTGCAACTGCAGCAGCATCCTGCAGGGAGGCAGAGCTACTACTACCTTTATCGATCACCAGGTCATTGAAGGATTGGCCATTGGAGGTAATGTTCTGGGCGGTATCACCGTCAAGGGTGACAGTTGAGGTAGTGCCGGGATCAACGGTGGCGCTACTATTAATTGTCCACGGACCGGCAACGTTGACGCTAGAGGTCTGCAAGTTAAGGCTAAAATTCGCGGCAAGACTTAGGCCGCCGGTGCCAATATCTATAGCAGAGCTGCCGCAGTTTATATTAAGCGCACCAGCCCCGCCACCCGTTGTAGTTATGCCGGTTACATTAAGGGCATAGTTATTCGTGTTAACTGTGTCAGTTAAACCTGAGCCAGCGTGATCAATGTTGAATGTACCATTAACTGTAATAACCCCGGCAATATCCCAAGTGTTGGAACCAGTAGCATGAGAAAGGGTCAGCGTGGTTGTACCGTAATTTCCTCCGGCTACGTTAGTAGTGCCTCCCCCTGAACCATAGACAAATTCCTCTAAAGTTATAGTGGCGCCGCCATTGACAAAAGGTGTCCCCCCTTCCCAACTTAAGTAAAGGGTGACTGTCCCTCCATTAACAATTCCCGTACCCAGAGTTAAAACATGATCTACATAAAGACGCCAATTTCCCAGGGTCGTGGTCTTGGTGTCTGCGGCCATTGATAAATCATAAAAATGATGACCGGGCCATGCTGCTGACAAATTTCCTGTTCCGGTCAAGGTTACTATGCTGGTGGAACAGGTAAATGCTCCAGCGCTGTGATCCCAGCTGCCGCTGGCAGTGATCTTAGAGGTCCCAGAGCAGGTGATTACACCGCTTGCACCTACAGTCATATCCGTAGTCGTCCAGCCAGTATCACCTGATATACCGATAGTAACGGTAGCAGTGCCTCCGGAGCCTGTGACTACAGAGTTGCCGGTGACTGCCAGGTTGTAGGTGGAGACTGCCAATGTGCCGAGTTGAACGGTAAGATTGCCTGCGACTGCAGCAGCATCCTGGAGGGTGGCGATATTGCCTCCTTTATTGATCACCAGGTCATTAAAAGACTCGGTAGTGGAGGTGATGGCCTGGGCTCCTGAGCCGTTAAGCGTGACCTCGCCGGATCCGGCATTAAAGGTGCCACCTGCTGTGATCTCCCAGTCACCTGCTACCAGGATATCAGGGTTGTTGGTCCCGACAGTAAAGGTAGAGCTTGCACCCAAAGCAAAGTTGCCGGTAACAGTCAAGGTCTCTGTGTCAGCGGCTTGGGCTGCCAGGGTAAAGGTGGCATCCCCTGAGTGGGTGAGGAGGTCATCTATGTCGACCGTGGCCTTAAATACGGGGATGTCCAGGGCTGGATCCTGGACCCGGTCTGGATCGGCGCTGCAG
>JBHPGR010000033.1:0-10883 GCA_042570405.1 Candidatus Omnitrophota bacterium | reverse complement strand
CGAAGCGGCAAAGGTGAGGTCACTACTCACACCTACCTTGGCAAAGAAAAACACTGCCGTGGCATCCCTTAATCCCAAACCGCCGATTGAAATAGGCAGGAAGGTGATCGCGTTTATTATCGGGATGAAAATAAAGAAATAGATGATATTTACCTTTATCCCTATGGATAACGCTATCAGGTAAAAGACCACCGGGCAGATGCCCTGGATCACTAAAGAGATCAATAGATTCTTTACCGCCACCCCCTTATGATGCCTGAAGATATGCATCTCCTGGTGCAGGAGTTTTATCCACTCCCTGATCTTTCCGGCGTGCGGTGCATGAAGGAGTTTATTGATCTTGGCATAGATAGTCTTATTGAATATCATAAAAAGCGATACGGTCAATATAGCAGTGATGATCGCGACCGTTGCAAGCACGCTTACGTCCTGTATATGCTTCCAGCCAAGAATAAGCGCAAAGAGCGCTATGAGCGTAAGCGCGATAAAACCGCTCAACCTGTCCAAGAGCACCGTTGCCACCACTCCATGCGGCTTTTTGGTGTGCACCGACAGATCGATGCTGCGCACCAGGTCCCCGCCGATCGTCGATGGCAGGAACTGATTAAAAAAGAGGCCGCCGGCGATAGATATGATCACCCTCTTTAGCGGCAGGCGGATATCCGCTGCCTTAAGCAGCATATTCCAGCGGAAGAGGCAGAGTATATAATTTACGAAGAAAAGCAGGAATCCGAATAATAAAAGCGGCTTGTCAGCGTTCTTTATCGCCCCGACCAGATTATCTACGTCTACATGCTTAAATAGGACAAAAAGCAGGACCGCGGTAACAAAGATGCGCAGAAAGATTGATAATGCTTTCTTGGGCATTTATGTCCTTTTCAGGTCTTTGCCGGTCAACTTCTTATAACCTTCAAGATACTTTGCGCTGCTCTTTTCGATGATCTCCCTGGGGAGATCCGGTCCGGGCGGTGTCTTATCCCAATCCAGGGTCTCAAGGTAATCCCTGACAAACTGCTTATCAAAGCTGGATTGAGGCTTACCCGGAGAATACTGATCCTTGGGCCAGAAGCGCGATGAATCCGGGGTAAGCGCTTCATCGATTAAAATTATCTTATCATTGTGTATTCCGAACTCAAATTTTGTGTCGGCAATGATGATCCCGCGCGAAAGCGCATATTCGCTTGCCTTCTTATAGATCTTGATACTTAACTCTTTTAATTTTTCTGCAGTCTCCTTGCCGATCGTGCCCTCGATATGCTTCTGATCGACATTCTCGTCGTGTCCGGAATCTGCTTTAGTGGCGGGCGTGAATATCGGCTCCGCAAGTTTATCTGATTGCTTAAGCCCTGCGGGCAGTTTTATCCCGCAAATTGACTGGTTCTTTTGATACTCCTTCCATCCGGAACCGGAAAGATAACCCCTGACCACGCACTCTACGGGAATCGATTTTGTCTTTAGCACCACCATCGAACGCCCTGCAAGCTCACGCTTATATTTTTGCGCTTCTTCAGGGTATTTATCAATATCAACGGTTACAAAATGAGTGGGGATTATATCTTTTATGAAATCAAACCAGAAGAGCGAGATACTGGTAAGCACTACCCCCTTATGAGGGATACCGTTAGGCAGGACTACGTCAAAACATGATATGCGGTCGCTTGAGACGATCAACAGCTTATCTCCCAGGTCATATACATCGCGCACCTTGCCGCGCTTAAAAAGCTTTAAATCCTTAAATTCCGTCCTTAATAAAACCATCTCCCCTCCATTAAGGGACACCCAATCAACTAATCGGCAGGGTGTCCCCTCTGCCATTTTATAGGGGACACCCCTAGCTTCAACTGATTGGGTGTCCCTAATTTGTGAGGCGGCTTTGGAGATCTTTGAATTCCTGCCAAAGCTCCTTAGGCAGTTTTCTGCCGAATTTTTTAAAGAACTTCTTTACGTCTTTTGACTCCTCAAGCCAGGCCTTTTTATCTATGCTCAAAAGTTTATCCATCACCTGAGAATTTAATTTCAAGCCGGTCATATCTATATCGGCCGGCTGCGGCAGATAGCCGATCGGAGTCTCGACCGCTCCCGCCTCGTTATTGCATCGCTCCAGTATCCACTCCAGGATGCGCAGGTTCTCTCCGAATCCCGGCCACAAGAATTTACCGTGTTTATCCTGCCTGAACCAGTTCGCGGCAAATATCTTCGGGGCTTTAGCCATACGCTTGCCCATATCCAGCCAATGCCGGAAGTAATCCGCCATATTGTATCCGCAGAAGGGAAGCATCGCCATCGGGTCGCGGCGCACTTCACCCTGTTTTCCGTACTGTGCAGCTGTGCGCTCGGATGCCATAGTCGCTCCGATAAAAACTCCGTGCTGCCAGTTAAAGGACTGATAGACCAGGGGAGTAATATGAATCCTGCGCCCGCCGAAGATTATCGCAGAGATCGGAACTCCGTGGTGCTGTTGCAGGCGGAATGATGCTGTGGGGCAGTTAGCGATCGGGGTGGTAAAACGGCTGTTCGGATGCGCGCCCTTTACCGGCTTGCCGTCCTCGTCCTTCATCCCCGGCTTCCAAGGCCTGCCCTTCCAATCGCTCCCGCTTTGCGGCACAGGCCCATCCATCCCCTCCCACCATAAGGTGTGATCCGGCTTCAACGCGACATTGGTAAATATGCTATTCTTTTTGAGCGTCTCGACCATATTGGGGTTGCTCTGTGAATTTGTGTTAGGCGCGACGCCAAAGAATCCTGTTTCAGGGTTGACCGCCCAAAGGGAGCCGTCGGAATCGATGCGCATCCAGGCGATATCATCACCCACGGTCCAGATCTTATAACCTTTACGTTTTAGCCCCTCCGGAGGCATCAACATCGCCAGGTTCGTCTTTCCGCAGGCGCTGGGGAATGCCGCGGCGATATACTGGATCTGGCCGTTGGGCTTCTCGATCCCCATCACCAGCATATGCTCGGCAAACCAGTGCTCGCGGCGGGCTATCCAGCTGGCAATACGCAGAGAAAGGCACTTCTTCCCTAAAAGCACATTCCCTCCGTAACCTGAACCGACGCTCCAGATAGCATTATCCTCCGGAAAATGCATGATCAATCTTCTATTGATATCCAGCTCCGCTTTAGAATGGAGACATTTAGTAAACTTATCATCCTTCTCCAGCTGCCTTAAGACACTTTCTCCAGCTGTGGTCATGATCAACATATTCAGGACTACATACCGCGAATCGGTCAACTCCACGCCGATCTTGCTAAATTCAGAACCGACCGGCCCCATGGAGAATGGGATCACATACATCGTCCTTGCGCGCATCGAACCCTTGAAGATCGCTCCGGCTTTCTTGTAGGCCTTGCGCGGAGACATCCAGTTGTTATTCGGTCCGGCATCACCCTTCTTCCTTGTACAGATGAAGGTAAGCCCTTCGGTGCGAGCAACATCATTTACGGCGGTGCGATGCAGAACACATCCGGGATGCTTATTCTGATCCAAGGGAATCAGTTCACCGCTGGCAATCGCCTCTGCCTGCAGCTTCTCCTTCTGCTCCATTGAACCATCCACCCAGACGATCTCATCCGGCTGGCACATCTTAGCCATCTTCTCGACCCAGGCGATTAATTTTTTGTTGTGCGTAGGATATTTGCTCATCGGTTTAACAGGTATTTGTGCGCTGAATCTGCGGCAGTCGCGCCGTCGGCGCAGGCAGTGACTACCTGGTATAAGCTCTTTTCTCTGCAGTCTCCGCAGGCAAAGATACCGTCCTTCGAAGACTTCATTTTATTGTCCGTTATTATAAAGCCTTTTTCATCCAAATCCAACAGCTTTTTTACAATACCGGTATCCGGAGCGATCCCGACGAAGATAAAGACTCCCTCGCAGAAGAGTTTCTTTTTAGCACCTGTCTTTACGTTCTTAAGATTTACGCCATTCACCTTATTTTCGCCGGTTACCTCCTCGATAACGCTATCCAGAACAAGATCGATCTTCCGGCTTCTTCGCGCCTTATCCTCTAAGACCTTAGAAGCGCGCAGCTGGGCACGGCGATGTATAAGCGAAACTTTACTGGCGTACCCGGTCAAAAATATCGCCTCCTCTATCGCCCTGTCCCCTCCGCCAACGACAGCGATCTCCTTATTCTTAAACATCGGCCCGTCGCAGGTGCCGCAATAAGATACTCCGCGGCCGATAAACTTCTCCTCTCCTTCAACGCCTAATTTTTTGTATTGCGCGCCGGTTGCAATGATCAGGCTCTTCGCCTCAAAGGACTTCTCCTGCGCCTTGATGCCAAAAATGGGGTTTTTAAGGCCTTTGCTTGCGGCGATCTCAAGGGCTTCTTCGCTTTCGATTCTTACACCTAAATCAGTCACCTGCTTCCTGAATCTCTCCACCAGCTCCCCGGTAGGGATACTCTCAGGAAACCCGGGAAAGTTCTCGATCCCAGGTGAGAGCAGGATCTGGCCGCCGACACTCATCTTCTCAATGATCACAGTCTTAAGGCCGAATCTTGCCGCATACAGCCCGGCAGTTAAACCAGCAGGTCCGGCACCGATGATGATCAAATCATGCATAATGAATCCTTATAAACAGCCTGCGCCTGATAAGAGCTTCGCACTAATGGCCCGGAGGCCACAGTCTTAAAACCAAAACCGATGGCTATCCGGCGGTATTTCTCAAACTTCTCCAAACTGATAAACTCTTTTACCGGATAGTGGTCCTTCGAAGGCGCTAAATACTGCCCCAGGGTTAATATATCGCAGGAGTTCTTGCGTAAATCGATCATCGCTTCGATAACTTCATCCTCCCTCTCCCCTAAGCCAAGCATGATCGACGATTTACTGATCTGGTAAGGATTTAGCTCTTTTATTTTGCTTAAAACACTTAAAGAAACTTTATAATCAGCTTTTGGCCTTACCTGATCATAGAGGCGGCTTACGGTCTCTAGATTATGGGCGATCACATTCGGCTTAGCATCCGCGACGGTTTTAATGCTTGCGGGGGTGCCGCGAAAATCAGGGATCAAAACCTCTACTCCTACCTCAGGATTGTATTCCCGCAGCAGTCTTATACTCTTTGCAAAGACCTGCGCTCCTCCATCAGCTAAATCATCGCGGGTCACAGAGGTGATCACTACAAAGCGCAACCCCAGTTTCACGGCTGCCTCTTTGATGCGCTGCGGTTCATCCAGATCGATATCCAGCGCTCCGCCGCTGCTCTTTCCTACTGCGCAGAAGCGGCAGTTACGCGTACAGGTATCACCCAAGATCATAAATGTCAATTGAGATTCGTTGAAGCAACGGTTAAGATTCGGACACTTCGCTTCCCTGCAGACGGTATTCAAGCCTGATTCCGATAAGAAGTCAAGCTGCGCCCGGACTTTATCTTGAGGTAATTCCTGTCTGAACCATGCGGGTAATCTATTCTTCATTTTTGCGTGGCGATGAATTTTGCTATTGAGCGGTCATAGGTTTTCTCTGCGCTATCAGGGAAGAAACACGCCGGAAGCTGATTCATCTTACGATGATAGTGCAGGCATTCGCAGCAGGTCCCTTTTCTTAAGCAGGGGTCATAACTACAGTTGCAGTTTGCAAGATTTTGTTTTCTGTTCTGGCAATCCTTCATTTTGTGCCCTCTTTTTTAATCCGGCTAATTTCTTCTTCAACTTGAACTTGTCAAAAAATGAAGCGTAATCTACGATCACCTTGCCCTTAAGGTGGTCTATCTCATGCTGCAGCACGCAGGCAAAGAAACCTTCGGTGTCGATCTTGACCTCCTTGCCGTTCTCATCCATCGCCTCCACCGTGACATTGGCAGCGCGCCTGACATCGAGGCAGACATCGGGGACGCTCAGGCACCCCTCCTGATTGACCTGGCGGCCGGACCTCTCAGTGACCTTTGGGTTTACTAATTTATAAAGCCCTTCGCCTATATCAACGACGATCATCGAATCATCCAGGCCCACCTGCGTGGCAGCCAGGCCGATACCCGAACCGTCATACATCAGCCTGGCCATCTCGCTTAAATTCCGGCGGTGCTCGTCCGTTACGCTGGCCACCGGTCTTGCCCTCCTCCTCAGGCAGGGATCGCCGTATATTCTAATCCTTAATCCGGTTTCTTTCATCGACTTTGACGATCTTTGGCTTTATTGCTTTTGCTTGCCTATCCTCAGCCAGGGCGTAAGCGACGATCACTACCTCATCCCCTACCTTAATACTATGTGCAGCCGGGCCGTTCATACAGACAACTCCTGAGCCGGCCTCACCCTTGATCACGTAAGTCTCCAGGCGCGCGCCGCTCTTAAAGCTGAAGACCTCCACCTTTTCGCCGGGGATAAGATCCGCTTGGCTCATCAGATCTTCATCAATGGTGATACTTCCTTCATAGTGAAGTTTAGCTTCAGTGATTCGCGCGCGGTGGATCTTGGATTTTAAAACTGTCCTGATCATTATCTCTACCTCAGACTTTCCTTTATACATTCGCGGCCGGAAAACCGCACTCTTTAGAGTAGGGATGAATAATGGCCGCTCAGTATTTCGCTCTGGGAAAACACGGGCTTTAGCCCGGGGAGCTTCATTCTGCCTTTAAGGCCTCGGCTATTGCCTGGCCGAACTCCCTGGCGGCAAAAGGCCCTGCTGCAGTGATTATATTACCGTCCTGTTCTACGGGCTTCGCCGTATAATCTGCGCCCGCTGCCTTCAGCTGCTCACCCTCTGATGACCAGACAGTAGCACGCTTGCCTTTAAGCACGCCTGCCTTGGCTAATGTCACCGGAGCTATGCAGATCGCAGCTGTTACCTTTCCTGCCAAAACAGCCTCCCTGGCTAATTTATGGGCAGTAAGATCATCCCAATATTGGCTTGCGCCCGGGCCCCCGACAAATATCACCGCATCAAAATCAGCTGCCTCGATATCGCTTAAGAGCATATCCGGTTTTGCTTTGCCTCCCAATTTCCCCTTCGCCTCGCTAAGGACGATTGAAGCAAGTTTTACCTCAATTCCGGCTTTCTCCAGGACCTCTTTAGGCTCAAAGAGCTCTTCGTCGCGGAATCCATCCTGGGCAATGATCATCACTGCTTTCTTCATCTTGGCCACCCCCTCTTCGGCAAAACTGAAACCAAAAAACGCAATCAGCGCAGCTAATGTCAGGAAAAATACCTTCTTCATATTATCCTGCCTTCATTAACTGGTAGGTCTTTTGCGCGATCATCAACTCTTCATCCGTGGGGATCACTAAAACTCTTGGGGCTTTCTTCAGGTAAGAGAATAACCCGGCGCAGACCTTATCCCTGATTCTTTTCTGATTCTCCCCGATCCCGGCAGTAAAGACTAAGGCATCGCAACCGCCCATAATTGCGGTATATGCTCCGATATATTTCTTTATCCGGTAGACGAAGATCTCTATGGCAAGCTTTGCGCGCTTATTCCCGGCTCTCGCCTTCCTGAGCAGCGTCCTCATGTCATTACTGATACCTGAGATCCCCCTAAGGCCGCTCTCTTTGTTCAATATAAGATCGATCTGTGAAGGTTTGAGCCGCACTTTGCGCATAATATAGGTAACCAGGGCAGGATCAATATCCCCGCAACGCGTGCCCATCACCAGCCCCTCTAAAGGAGTAAATCCGAGGCTGGTATCAACTGCTTTACCTTTATTTACGGCAGTTATACTGCAGCCGTTACCCAGATGAGCGGTGATCATCTTTAATTTATTCAGCGGTCTTCTTAATCTCTGCGCAGCTTTTGCCGCAACATACTCATGGCTGGTTCCGTGGAACCCGTACTTTCTGATACCGAATCTTATATAATATTCATAGGGAAGGCCGTAGATGTAAGCATAATCCGGCAAAGATCTATAAAAGGCAGTATCAAAAACCGCTGCCTGCTTTACACCGGGCAATAATCTTTTACAGGCGGTGATCCCGGATAAATTCGCCGGGTTATGCAAGGGAGCAATGGAACCGCATTCTCTGATCTTACCGATCACAGCTGCATTGATCAAAGTCGGCTTCTTGAACTTTTGTGCGCCGTGTACTACCCGATGACCTACAGCATCAACTCCATCGATCCTTTTCAGGATTAATTTCAAGCCGGCATAATGATCCTTTATCTTAGAGCCCTTCTCGCCGATCTTCTCGATCGAGCCCTTCCTAAGCCTCTTTGCCTTAGGCATCCAAAAGACCTTGTATTTTATCGAGGAACTTCCGGAATTTATAACTAAGATCTTCATTTCGCCATTATAGAGACTGCTGCCACGCAATCTACGATATCTTCGACTGAACAACCGCGTGACATATCGCTGCAGGGAGCATTCAAACCTAATAATAAAGGCCCTACAGCACGCGCGCCTGCCAGACGCTGGACTAATTTGTATCCGATATTCCCGGCATCAAGGTTAGGAAAGATAAGGACATTCGCTTTGCCCCCTAATGGGCTCTGCGGATGCTTTATTTTAGCCACCTCAGGGACGATCGCCGCATCAACCTGTATTTCGCCGTCAGCTGACAATTCAGGCGCCATCTCCCTTAGGATCCCCAGCGCCTCGCGTACCTTGTCTATTGACTTACCCTTAGCCGAACCCTTTGTCGAGTAGCTCAATAGCGCAACCCGCGGCTTGATCCCTAATACTCTCTTTGCCAGGCCAGCAGATTCTATTGCGATACAAGCCATCTGCCTTGGATTGGGGTCAGGAACGATGCCGCAGTCAGCAAAAATCAGTGTCCCTTTCTCTCCATGGCAAGAATTTGGCGCTACCATAATAAATGCGCTGGAGGCGATCTTCATCCTTTCATCAACTCCCAGGCACCAGATCGCAGCGCGCGCCACATCAGGGGTGGTGTTGCTGGCGCCGGCGACAAAAGCATCAGCCTTGCCGCTGCGCACCATCATCGCCGCGCAATAGAGCGGGCTCTCGAATATCTTCTTTACCTCCTGCATCTTGACACCCTTGGCCTTGCGCAGCTGATAAAATTCCTTGATGTAGTACTCTTTATCTTTATCGTTAATCTTATCTTTACCGAGCAGGATTACCTTAGCGATCTTCTCATTTTCAATGAACTTGGCCGCCTCCAATACGCGCTGATCTTCGCTCTCGGGAAGCACCACCGTCTTTGGCCTTAACCTTGCGCCCTCGCGGATCTTTTTTATCGTATCCATCATATCCCCTTCATGATCTTATCTAAATCAACGTGCTGCCTGATCAATCTTACCACTTTATTGATCTTCTCCGTATCCTGCGGCCTGATCTTGACTGTCAGGTCGTGGACCTTTGATGCTGCGGCGTATGTATCGCCCTTAGCCAGTAATACCGGTATCTTTGCTTTATATAAAAGGTCCATGATCAGCTGATCCGGGATTATTCCACCGGTGAGGACTATCCCTGAAAGGCTTAACTTTGTCTTAAATGTATCCCTGTGGCACTCAAGGACGCTCATGATCATATCTTCACGGTCGCCCGGCGTGATCAGCAGGCTGTCGTCGATGATGTATTTCACGGCGTTGCGCGGATGCATCGCGCCGACTAAGATCCTTGAAACCGGGGCCTCAAGATACTGTTTGCCGCAGAGGACCTGGAAATCCGTCTCCTCCAGAACCTGCTTCATCGTCGGGAATGACAGCATCGGCCTGTAGGGGATCACCCCTAAAACCTCTATGCCCTTCCTCTTAAGGCCGATCTTTACCAGGCGGCTGATCTTATTATATTTTTCAGGCAAGACTTTATTGATGATCACGCCTAAGACCTTTACTCCCTTCTCCTCAAAGAGTGCCTTATTCAGCAATATCTCATCTATCGGCCTGCCGATACCGCCCGAAGAGATAAGTATCACTTTAGAATCAAGAAGATTAGCTACAGTCGCGTTAGAGTGGTCAAAAACAGAACCTACTCCGGCATGCCCGGTCCCTTCGATCACTACCAGGTCCTTATCCTTTGAGACGCGGCGGAAGGAATCCCTGATCTGGGAGGTGATCGGCCTCTTATTCGGCGAAGTAATATACTTTTCGGTAAAGCCGCGCGCCACTGCGATCGGGCTCATATCCTTGAGCCCGCACTTTATGCCACAGACCTCCTCGATTAAGATAGAATCTTCATCTATCTTCAACCCCTCCTCTTCAAGATAGCGCTGGCCGATAGGCTTAATAAAAGCCACCCTCTTGAATTTGTCCTGAAGGTTGCGGATCAGGCCTAAAGATACGGTGGTCTTGCCGTCATTCTGTTTTGTCGCAGCAATAAAGATCTTCTTCATCAAATATATGCTTGTAGTTTCTTCTTTAGTTCGGCCTTGCTCAAGGCGCCGGCTAACTGCTCCATCACGCGGCCGTCTTTGAAAAATATGATGGTGGGTATAGACATAATGCCGTATTGCGAGGCTACACGGGGGCTTTCTTCGACATTGACCTTGCCGACCCTAACTTTTCCTTTGAATTCAACGGCAAGCTCTTTTATAAAAGGCGCGATCATCTTGCACGGTCCGCACCATTCGGCCCAGAAATCTACCAGGACCGGCAAGTCAGACCCTAAAGCTTCCTTCTTAAAATTGGAATCGTTTAAATGTAATAAAGCCATTCTAATAAAGTAGGTTATACTGGATGCGGCAAGATTTTAAATTATCACAAAAGCCCTTTGATTGCAAGCAAAAACGGCCATAAAAGAGGGACGTTTTCTCTGCTAAGGCGGAAACTGTCCCCTACGGGGACTAATCAGGGGACACCCCTAGCTTCAACTGATTGGGTGTCCCTTTTGGCTCTTTTGGCTTTTGGCTTTTGGATTATTGGACGAGGCCCTCCTGGGCGGCCTGTTGGCCGTCAGTCAGGGTGGCGGACCCTTCATCGATCAGGCCGCTCTCATCATAGGACGCAACCATCACCCGGCCCTCATAGACGATGACGATGGTGCGGT
>JBHPGR010000032.1:0-11092 GCA_042570405.1 Candidatus Omnitrophota bacterium | reverse complement strand
GCCTGATCTTGATACTGATGCCGAAGGCCCCTATGCCAGCGGTAATATTGGCCTGGCAGGATTCGCGCTTACCGCAGGATTCTTAGGGCTCTCCTCGCTTACCGGCATAAACCTCTTTGCCTGGCTGGGCCGCTACACCTTCAGCTTCACTGAGATGGGCGCCTTAGATTATCTGGTGGCTGACTATGGCAAGCGTAAGGCCAAGAAGGACCGTGATAAAGGATCGGTGGAGGGAGTTAAGGGCTCCAAGCAGGCAGAGGGTGCCTGGAAGACCAAGATGCATTATTACAAGATGAAGCTGATCATCTCGCGGATGTGGGATGTCATCTGTTGGAATGGTGAGATCTTAAGATACCCCTGGCAGTATCGTAACTGCGGCATGGGAGGTGCGCACGTAAAGAAGGAGTATCCTAACAGCAATATCAGCTTCCAGGAGTCGATGTTTATGCCGGTAGGCGCTAAAAATCCCATGGAAGCGCAAGAGTGGACAGTAAGACTGCAGCGTAAATTGCGTGATTTGATCGACTCCGATGAATATCCGGGATGTTTCTACTGCGGGGTAGGCTCAGAGGGAGGAATATCCGTCTTTATCAAGCCTGATCCAGGCGATATCCTCCCTATCCAGAAGCTCTGGCGCATTGCAAGGCGGGCGATAGTAGAATGCGGGCTTACCCCTGGTGAGCAGGTGATGATCGCGCTTGATCCTGCATTAAGCGAGCTGGAGAAGGCCTTCCGTAAACTCCCCGGCCAGGCCAAGGATGCTATCGGTAAATACGTCAGCTTCCTGCCTGCCGGTAGCCAGCCGACCCAGATTTTAGGTCATGAGGATATTATCAAGATCTATCAGCTTGCGATTGAGCGCGATGATATACCGATTGTATCCTTAGAAGACGGTTTTGCCGAGGATGACCATAGCGGCTGGCAGAAGTTGATGCGCTTGTTCGGGAAAGTGCTGATCTTAGTCGGCGATGATATCGCCACCACCAAAGATGAAAATGTAGATGAGTGTATGGAAGAGCGAAACGAAGAGAAAATAGATCCGGAAGAAGAGCAGGAAGAAGGGCAAGAAGGTCTCTTTAACGCCGTTTTAATCAAGAACAACCAGATCGGCCTTTTATGCGAGACGATCCTGGCGATGATGGTGACGATGGCTAAGGGGGGCCAGCTGGTGATTTCGCACCGCTCCAAGTCTCCGATGGACAGCTTTGAGGCGCAGCTTGCCCTTGCAGTCATGGCCTTAGGCCTTAAGGCAGGAGGCGGCTCAAATGATGAGCGTCTCTGGAAATACTTTGATGCCTACATTGAGATGCTCGAGCAGGCGCGGCTTAGAGAGCTTATGGAGGCACAAGAGGAGCACTTCAAGGATCTTGAATCCAACAGTAAGAACGGACAGCTTGCAAGGGAGAAGCAGGAGATCGCAGGTGAAGAGGAGCTGGTGGATAAATTCATGAAGAATATCGTAATTACCGATATTTTGGCAGATGAGGAGCCGCTTAATACCGGTATCCCAACAGGAGGAGTGACTGTATTTGGCGGCATCCCGGAAAGCGCGAGATTCTCTCACTTCCTTAAATTCAGCGGCGCAACCCCTAAAGGCGCCTCAACCGGTGATGATGAGGCCACAGACCTCAGGGATTACATGATCGAGGAGTGCCTGGTGACTGAGCGCCACGGCGACCTCTTTGAGATCATCGAACTCGAGGAGAAGAAAGGGGTCAAGGTCTATGAAGAGCATAAGATCCTGCACTTCCGCTTTAAAGACCAGGTCACCCTGGATACGGTCCGCTCCCGTAATGATCCTGAACTCTTGGAGCTCTTCTTAAAGGCGAACCGCTACCTGAGCAAGGGCGATAAGGGTGACGGTATGGGTTGCCTTACCGCGGTAGAGAACGTCATAAAGATCCTGGCGCCTAAGTTCTTAGGCCGCAAGATATCCGATATAGGTGATACCAGGGATATCGCAAGGGTCCTGCTTGCCTCTGAGCGCGATGAGCATATCATAAGAAGGATGAGGATCATCCGTCTTAATGGTCAGGTTAGCCTTGAGAAGGATCATCTGGTAAGCGTGATGCAGAAGAAGATGCATCTTGGTATGAACGCGATCCTTCCCTTTGACCTTGCCTTAAACCGCCTGGTCGCCCGCACCCAGGGAAAGAGCTTATGGCTTATGCTTAGAGAGCAGGTTAAGAACACATCCGCTAAGGCGATCGTAGAGAAATTAGCCGGAGAGGCTGATATAGATACGATCCTGGCTGCAATCAGGCAGCAGAAGAATGCATTTATTGCCTCCCGGAAAGAAGAGCTGGATGAGGCGATTACCAAGCTTGAACCTGCCTTTAAAGAGAGCCACGGTGATGAATTTGCCAAACTAAGAGCCATCCTGGATGATAAGGATAAGCGCACTGAAGAGAGCCTAAGCCGTGCAAAGGTAGTGGCAGAAGCTAATCTTAAAAAGAAGCCCCTCTGGCAGCTACTATCAGAGAACCTGGATTATGAGACCCTGATCCTAGGCCTTCAGGCAGTAGAGAAGATGCGCAAACAGGGTATCGCTGATATGGAGTATCTTGAACAGAAGGAGAGAGGCATCCGCACCACCGACCTCTTAAGAAAGCACTTAGATATCTACGATATTGATGTGGATAAAGAGGGATTAGAGGCTGTGGCAGCAAAGGCTGCCGGCCTCGGCAATAACTTAAACAAAGATAATACCCCCGGCATAGACCAGGCGATAGCTGCGCAAAAATATGAATCAATATATAGCGGTTACGAAAGGCATATAACTGACCAGACTGGTATAGCGATTAGCTTCTATGTTTTGACTACCCAGCCGGCGCGCGCTCCGCCGGTTTTTGCCAAAGAAAAGGCCGGAAAGAATAAGGCCGGTATTTATTTATCAAAGGCAGCCCATGATTTCTTTAAAGAAAATTTTAGCGAAAAGGAATTAGCATTTATCCTTCCCGCAATAGCTATCCACGCCAAAGCCGAAGCAGTCGACGCAAAATCGCACCAAGAAGCAGTCCAGGCCCATGAAAAATACCTATTAGATAATCTTAACCTCTATTATTACTTCTCGCCGCGGCTGGCCGGTAAGCTCAGGATTTTCATGGCCCTGGCAGCGCTGACAACCGGGGGCCTTCAGCAGTCCCGATACGATGAGGCCGCAGAGGCACTTTCCTCAATCGCCAAGGAGTGGGCCGGCCCTGTCCATGCCCTGGATTATGAGGTAATCCAGTTAGCCAAGAATGCCATCAAACAGGTATTAAAAACTAAGGGGATAGAAGGTTATGTCTGTAATGCGGCCACAGAAGCATTGCGGCAGGTAAACGATATCGAGGTCGCGAAAGTCTCCGCGGCAGCAGAAGAATTGCTGGGTAAGGATTATATTGAAGAAACGGCACACGGTAAGCCTCACTCGGATGAATTGATTGAAAAAGCGCGGCTATTAATCAAAGAGATGGGTATAGAAGAAGAGGTCGATTGGACGGTTTTGGCGATTGAGATATACCTGCACGATATATTTGCCGCAAAATCAAAGCACCACGGAAAAGACGCTGCGCGTTATTTTGCGAAATACTTTAAAGGGCGCTTATTCCTGACTGAAGCACAGGCTGTAAAAATCAAAGAAGGGATAATCCTGCACGATAAGAAGGCCTCAAAAGCAGCTATAGCCAGGAGGGCGCGTTCAGCAATCGAGGCACAGATCTTCTACGACGTAGATAACTGGGCTGCCTTCGGTGTTAAAGGAATTTATCGCTATATAATCGCTTGGTTAGGTAGGGGGGATGATTTAAGCAAAGTTTTAGATGATGTAAATATGCGTTTCGCCTCTGCTTGTTTTGTAGAGACACAAGAATTGGCCAGAGCCGATTACGATATAATCAAGGCATTTTTTAGAAAATTAAATAGTGAGGATCAGCAAGATAGTAATAAGCTCAGCGCAAGCGGCGTGGTCACATTTATCAGGGAAAATTTGGGAGAATTGCCTTGGATGATTGCCTTGAAGGCAGAAGAAGAATTAGATGATCACGATAAGTATGGTTGGCAGGTCAGGTTAACAGATGATTATAAGTTTACGCAAGGTTATTTTAAGGCATTACGTTCTTTATATATCAAGGATGCCTTAAGCGATAAGAAAGTAATCTATTATCCCGGCGCCTACTTTGATGTTGCCGGAATAGCGGGATTAGTTAAATCCTGCCCGTCAGTAGAGAGGGTTGTCTTACTGGAGGGGAAATACTGTTTCTCTGATCCTGCCGCGCTTAAGGGTAGCAGTGATTGTTTCAGGAATGAACTGACAAAGCAGGGTTTTGAAGTCCTGAAAGAATCTTTAAGCGCGGATAAGAGAACCTTAACTATCAGGGCCGGATTAAAGACAGGTAACAGGATTATTAATTTCAAATTTATAGAAGGCTCCATAGGGGAGACGCCGTTAGAGGTTAAGCAGCAGCCGGCCATACACGTTATAAAATATTTGGATGCCGAGATGACGCATGGCACTCACGTTGACTTCTATGCCATGATGATAGGCGAAATGAAGGAAGGGGATATGCTGTTGATTACCGCGACGGCGTCACCTACACAGGTCTTGCCGGTTACTTTATTGGGAGTAGATAATTTCGGCCAGGAGGGCATGTGGAGTTTTATCTTTAAGAGGGCCAGGGTATTATCTGTAAATACAATTAAAGGCATCTTAGAGGCAGACGATATTTTGCGTAGCTTACAGGAATACAAGTTAGGATTCCGTCAGGAAGAAAGCGTGGGAGACTACGGAATACCCAGAAACAGGAGCGAATATTTGGGGCTGGTAAAGCAATTAAAGTTAATTAAAGATGCGCTTCCGGATGACATCCAAGAAGCTATTCCTGCCTTCTCTCCGGCCAGAGTCAGCCGCGGCCGCGCCCTTACCTGCATCGCCGGGATCTTGCTTTTGACCGGCATTGCCAGCGCAGCGATCCCCGGGACCGGGGCAGTAATTACTTTAGGCAGCATAGTTGCATTTATCCTGATGGCTGTACCTATATTAGCCTTGATATTAGCCTTGAGTGGAATTTTCACTATCGGAAGAGCTGTAGTCAAGCTAGCCAGCAGAGCCTGGAATACCCCGGCGGCAAGGAAGACGAAAGTCAATAAGCTTAGCTGCATCACCGGGCACGAATCAAAGAGTAAGACTAGCGAAAAAGGCGTTTATTTCTTCGGCACGGACCTTAAAGGCAACAATCTTACTGAAGGCGAGGCCTCGATGAAGGACCTCTTAGGAGGCAAGGGAGCTAATCTCGCCCAGATGGCGCGGCTTCGCTATGAATTAAACGGTCATAAGCACTACATCCGTGTTCCTTGCGGATTTACCATCACCACCGATGAGGCCAAAGAGTATGACAGGACCCACAAGCTATCTCCCAGGCTGATCGCTGAAATAGAGGAGAACCTCGCTAAGATTGAAGCTGCCAACGGCCGTAACTTCGGCGCAGATACTAAACCCTTACTCTTAAGCGTGCGCTCAGGAGCCCGCGTCTCCATGCCCGGGATGATGGATACCATACTTAACATCGGCCTTAATGATACTACCGTAGAGATCCTGGCAGCTGAGTTTAATAATGAACGCTTTGCCTGGGATAGCTACAGAAGGCTCGTTATGATGTTTGGTGATGTGGTCTTAGGCCTTGGTAAAGAGGGTTTTGAGCATATCTTTGAAGCCGAGAAGAAGGCCAAGGGCGCCACAAGCGACCTTGATCTTGATGCCGTAAACTTAAAAAAGATCGTAACCGAGTTTAAGTCCTACATCAGAAGCCAGGGCAAGGAGTTCCCGCAGGATGTAAAGACACAGCTTTTTATGGCGATCGAGGCGGTCTTCAAATCAAGCAACAACCCCCGCGCCCGTGCCTATAAGCAGATGAATAATATCCCCATGGATACCCTCTCTGCAGTAAACGTCCAGACCATGGTCTTCGGCAACCTGAATGAGAGTTCAGCAACCGGCGTAGGATTTACCCGCGACCCGGCAACCGGTGAGAACGTCTTTTACGCAGAGTATCTGGTAAGGGCACAGGGTGAGGATATCGTGGCAGGCGTAAGGACACCGATGCCGGTAAACGCAGACGGTAGGGAGAAGTTTTTAAGTCTCCACGCAGAGGAATTTAAGGGAAGAGAGGACGAGATCATTACCTTAGAGCAGTTTATGCCTGATGTCTACCGTCAGCTTGAGGCGATATACCTGGCACTTGAGGCTTACTATAAGGATATGCAGGATATTGAGTTTACCATTCAGGACGGTGCGCTTTATATGCTTCAGACCAGAACCGGCAAGCGCACTGCCTTTGCCGCACTTAATATCCTAATGGATCTCTATGATGCTGGAGTAATCGATGAAGAAGAGGCAGTGATGCAACTTGCACCTGGGCAGATCGATGAGTTCCTGCATCCTATCTTTGACCCCGCTGATAAGGAGAAGGCCAAGGCAGAGGGAAGACTCCTGACCAAAGGTCTTAACGCCTCACCCGGTGCTGCCGCAGGTAAGGTAGTCTTTACCTCAACTGAGGCAGAGGAGGCGGTCAAAGCCGATAAGAAGACCAAGGTCATCTTAGTAAGACTTGAGACTTCAGCTGAGGATGTAAGCGGGATGAAGGCATCAGAGGGTATCCTTACTGCAAGGGGCGGGATGACCTCGCATGCAGCGGTAGTCGCCCGCGGTATGGGCAAGACCGCTGTTGTCGGCGCCGGCGCTTTAGTGATTAACGAAAAAGAAGGCTATTTTAAAGTCGGCGATAGAAGAATTAATGCAGGCGATATTATCTCTATTGACGGCTATACCGGAGAAGTCCTTGTCGGAAAACTTAAGACTATGGATTCAGTGGTCATCCGCGGCAAGCAGGATGTAAATTACTCCGATGAAGAGAAAAGAGATATTATTAAATCCGCACTACTTAATCTGCACCGTACGTTTAAGAGAGTCCGCCGCGTCTTAAAGTATTTGTTTCCAGGTGAAGACTTCGAATTTACCATTAAAGAAGTAAGTATCGGCAATCGTCTGACCCCGCAAGAACAGAAGCTCTTCCAGCGCTATGAATTATTCTTCAAATGGGTCGATAAATACCGTATGACCATCCGCACCAACGCCGAGACCCATGATGATGTGCTTGCGGCGGTAAAGTACTTTGATATCGATGGTATCGGCCTTGCCCGCACAGAACATATGTTCTTTATAGATAGAGCCCCGGGTGAAAACCGCGTCCATAAGTTCCGTAAGATGATCCTTGAAGGGAAGGCCGAACTTAACCCTCAAACCATGGCACAGCTTACACAATATCAGCAGGCAGATTTTGAAGATATCTTAACCCTCTTAGAGGGGAGGCCCGCTACCATAAGATTAGTCGATCCGCCGCTTCATGAGTTCCTTCCGCATCCTGACAGCGATGAAGGGATGGCTGCGATCACGGCTTTAAGCAGAGAGCTTGGTATGAATGTCAGCGATATCATAAAGCGCATCCACTCGATGAAGGAGGCTAACCCGATGTTCGGATTCCGTGGTGACCGCTTGATGATCGTCCATCCTGAGATCGCTGCCATGCAGGTAAGGGCGATCCTGGGAGCTTACAAGGCGGTAAAGGAGAGAAATCTTGCCGTCTCACCGGTTGAGATCATGATACCCCTTGTCGGAGTACTCGAGGAGTTTATATTCTTTGAGGATATGGTAGAGAAGATCGCCAAGGAGGAGTTCGGCTTTAAGCGCGGCAGAAAGGATGAGGGCGGCAATTACCTGATCGGCACGATGATCGAGGTTCCTTCAGGCGTAATAACTGCAGATGAGATCGCAACCCATGCTGACTTCTTCAGCTTCGGCACCAATGACCTTACCCAGTCGACCTTTGAGTTTAGCCGGGATGATGCAGGAAACATCGTAATCCCTGTATACATGAGTGAGAAGGTCTATATCTTAGGGTCTGATCCCTTTAAGACCCTTGATCCTGGCGTAGGTGAGCTGGTCAGAATAACCGCTGCCCTCGGAAAAAGCGTCAATCCTAAACTTAAGGTAGGTATCTGCGGCGAGCAGGGAGGGGATCCCCAATCGATTGCAAATGAGATCATCCCCGCAGGCCTAGACTATGCCTCTTGCAGCCCCTTCCGCGTACCGGGTGCCAAGCTTGCCTCAGCACAGAAGTATATCCGCGACAGGCGCGAAAGAAGAGAATCCATCGAGCCGTATGACCTTAAGAGGCTGACTGAATCAGATGAGAAGCCTGAGGCAGTAAAGGTACACCGGACAGAAAATCGTATATCAAAAGCTATCCTCAGGGCGCTGATCCTCTTTGAGACCTTCCCGATAAAAACAGAGGATGCCCTGGATGAGCTTGAGGCTGTTTTTGATTCTTCTCGTCAGGAGATTTACAGAGCGCTTGCAGATATACTGGATCATGATAACCGGGCCTTTATCAGCCTCTACAACCAGGCCTTAGGTGAGGTTTTTGAGGGCGCAAGCGAAGATGATCTAAGGGAGTTATCCGATAAGCTCTCCCAGCCAATAGATGATATAAGATCGAGAATAAAGAAGTTGCATGAGGCAAATCCCGCCCTCGGCAACCGCGGCCTGCGCCAGGCCCTAACCGGTTATGAGCGGACCTTTATCGTAGAGCTGACAGCCATTGCCAGATTAGTCAAAGAAAATCCGTCTTACAATCCGCATCTAGTCGTACCGCTACTTGTCGATGTCAGGGAGTTCGTGCTCTTCAGAGAGCTGGTTAATAAGGTCTTCAAGATCACGGGGGCAGACGTATCAAGGATAAAGCTGGGCGCTCCTATCCAGACTCCCAGAGCAGCCCTCAGGGCAGCAGACTTTGCCAGGGAAGCAGACTTCCTGATATTTGAAATTCAAGGCCTTACTGAATCCGTGCTTGCTACCACAAAGGAAGACGCCTACTCATTCCTGCCGGCATTTGTTAATCTTGGCATCTACGCAGAGGATCCTTTTAAAGTAATGCCTGAAAAGAACGTCGGCAAATTCATGCGCATTGCCATCCAGCGCGCCAGAGAAGCAAGGCAAGACTTGCCGATTTATAAAACAGCTAAAAATTTAGAAGACGAACAAGCAGGCGCCCGGATAATTGCCGGATTAAACAATGAGGGGTTAGGCGATATTATTGATTTGGATGATGCCGTAGAAGTAACAACTAAGGTCATCGGCGGCCACAAGGCAGATGCCCATTATTTCAATGAAGGCGATTTAGCAGATTACGGCGGCGCAGCGCTGGTAGAATTAAAAGACCCGCAGGGGATGCATTCCAGCGACGATAAATATGCCTTAGCCGCGGAATATGATCTGTCGGATAAGGATTTTGACCATGAGGGCTGGGAATTCCTGATCCGTAAAGATAGAGCCAGGGTTGCTAAAGCGCTAGAAGAGGTTTTGGGCAAGGAACTTAAGATAGAAGATTATGAAGAGCCGGAAGAGCCAGAAGAAAAGCCTGCCTCAGCCGCCAGCGCAACAACAGCTATTCAGACAGTTGACTTCAGCCCGGAAGGGCAAGAGATACGCAGACATAGAGTGATTATGGGAATAGAGCTATTTGCGGGTATTTCAGCAGTTTTTATATTAGTACCTCTTGGATTTATGAGTATATATGTGCCCTTGCTTAAATTAATAGATACTTGGTTAGTAGCCAGGCATTTGCCCCTGCTTGTAACTAAAATAGTTGCTCCTGCCGTGATTTTCTTTGCGTGCATTTTTGATTGCATCCGCCGTATGATAATTGTCTCAGCCTATAATAAAACCCAGCAGGCATTAGAGCCGCAAATTGAAGAAGTTGACGACGATGAAGGAGAAGAAGATTATTGCAGCGACGCTACGGTAGTCGCGGCCAGAAACGGCAGAGTGAAAAGAGAGAGAGCTACCGGAAGAGATAGGCGGCTAGAGGCAAGAATCAGGCGTATCAAGAGAAGTTTGAATGAAGATTTATTGCCTCAAAGCCGTAGAGTAGGATTAAGTAACAAGCTTGCTGAATTAGAGAGAAGAAAAGCAAGCCGCCGCACCCTCCCCTGCATCGCCGGTATCATTTTGGGTATGGTGAGTGTTGCCCGGGCAAATGTGGTAGACGATTGCGTTGAAGTGATGCATGCAAATACAGTTTTTGGCGCGGTAACAGTAGTTTTAGGCGCTATTGCATTTTTATTGATTATGATGAAGCCCGCCTTAAGGCAGCGTATCATTAACGGGCTAAAAGAGTCTCTGTTTATACTGGCAGCTTCCTCTGTTTCGGCTATTGCAGCACCCGTTGCGCTGATTGCAAGGAAGATCACTGGCCTGCTTGATGGCAAAGCAAGCCGGATAGAGGAAATACTATTAATTGTAGCGCTTGTTCCCTTCACGGTTGTTTTAATGCCTTGCGCCCTGCTTTTAAAATGGTTTATAGAGAACAGAGTCGGCCAATGGATTGCAATCGGGGCGTTTTGCCTCGTTGCTGCCTGTGTCGGAATTCCTCTTGCCGCAGTTACGCTGCCTATCTGGTTATTGATTAAGCTTGTAAAAAGTTTCTCTGCCGCGCTCAAACGGAACAAGTCCGGCCCCGCCCTCGCCTGCATCGCCGGAATCGCCATTGCCGCGCTGCTGCTGCCTAGGCTGGCATTCGCTGGTACAGCAAGCGCAGCCAATTCTCTTATTTCATGCACTTTTTACCCCGTTTGGTTCATGCTACTTACAGGATTAAGCGTATTATTATGCAACAAATTATACCGGATGGCTAAAGACAAGATCCTTGCCATTGAGTCTGCGGTGGAAATCCGCCCCGGACATACATTGAATGAAGAGGAAGGTAGGCGTTTGAAGATATTAGGTGGTTTAATTCTACGCTTGCTGATCTCTTCCTTAGCCATACTGGTATTAATAGCGATGGCCCTCTTGCCTTATTTTAATTTAGCTATCTTGATAGGTTCATTCCTGTCAATTTGGGGACCTATAGCCGTGTATACTTACCGGCTTGGTTTTAACCCTGTGCTCAATACTTTACTTAACAAGCTGAAATCCTCAGATAGCGATTCCAGTAATCTTCTCTGCATCGCTGGCATCGCTATCCTCGGCGCCGCGGCGCTGGCAGCGTTATTCTTG
>JBHPGR010000031.1:0-11454 GCA_042570405.1 Candidatus Omnitrophota bacterium | reverse complement strand
GGCGAAGGAACGAGTCCTGAGCGACATGTGGTGAGCGAAGCCGAACCAAGCCGAAAAACGATTTTCAGGCTTGGGATCTACTGCTAGCGGGTGGCCCGCCATAAATCTTTGGCGTGACAGGACCCGCCTTACTCTTCTTTGGAGAATTTTGATTTCAGGTTACCGATGAAATCCCTTACTTCATCTTGCAGGAGTTTTATGCGCTTGAAGACGATGCGCTGGTTAGTCCTACCGGGAAGCTTATCAAAGTAGGCTTTTACCTTCGGATATTGCTCTTTAGGAAACTCTACACGCCGGTACCGCCTTATATCAGTAATCGTGACTTTATTGTCTTTGCGTTCGATCTCTCTCTTGAACTGAAAACCGCCAATATCAAGATCCACACTCTTCGGCATATGCGATACCCTGAACCCGTCAGGAATGATATATGTCAGCTTCCGCTCATCAAGGCTGTTAAACGGGAAGAATATCGGTTTCTCCCTATCC
Organism: Candidatus Omnitrophota bacterium; assembly: GCA_042570405.1. GTDB lineage: Bacteria > Omnitrophota > Gorgyraeia > Gygaellales > Profunditerraquicolaceae > JBHPDM01. The sequence continues at coordinate 10,968 of JBHPGR010000031.1, read as the reverse complement.
TCCTTATGAAACCACGGCGCCCTTGAAAGAGAATCTAATTCTATGATGATCATATCATCCGTGACCGGATAAAGATCTGGCCGCTTTACCTTGCTTTCGCTTGTAAGCCGGCCGTACTTCTCATCCAGGCCGTTGATCCTGCTATACTCCACCTCTCCCCCCGCGGCGAGCCTCTGCTTGAGTATCTCAAAGAACAGCTCCTTCTCCTCCCCGGTCATCGCCTTGACCATATCCCTGGTAGATATGGACTGCTCCAGGTCCCAGCCGGACTCGGTTTCTATAACCGCAGAACCATCAACAGGGTCTATGGCGATTACTTTACTCGAGCTCTCATAATCTGCGTTTTCGTCAAAGACCGGGCAACGGCCGAACCTTCCCCCGCTTTCGTCTATAATAAAAGCGTAGCCGCCTTGCACTCCCTTAGGGAATTCACCGATATCAAATCCCTCTAAAAGCGGATCGACATAATACTGGCCCTCCTGCGGATCATCGATCAGTAATAGCACGTGATCAAAGAAAGAAGGTATAGGCAAGTCAAATTTCGGGTCGGTCATGGAATATTCGTCATTAAAAAGCACCAGATAAGACTTTATCCCTTCGGTCGCCAGCATCGCCATGCAAAAAAGCGAAAGGTCCTTACAATCCCCGTATTTATTGCGGAAGACCTCTTTTACCGGATGCGGCTTAATGGAATTGTCGCCGAATGACATAGAGACATACCTGAACTCCTCCTGGACATACTCAAGTACCGCCCTGACCTTGTCCTTGACGCTTTCATGCCCCTCCATCACTTTCTTGGCAACCCTCTCTATTGCGGGGGTAATCTCAAAATTCTCCTGCACCTGGGCATAAAACCAGTTTGAAATATCGCCCCAGCTCTTGATCGAAGAAAACTCTATATAATTCTCGATATCCTCCAGCCTTAGGGGCGGCACCATATCATCCTTCTGGGTGACTTCGTCCAATATCAGATCATCCTTTTCCCAGAGATAAGTCACTTTGGAACCGTTTTCGGTTATCTTGGGCTTATACTCAAGATTAAATTCCTTATACTGTATCCCCAGCTCTTTAGGAAAAGTCACACTTAATCTGCCGCTCTTGACAGAAATGCTTAAATTAAGTCCTCGATGATACCAGAATGCCTGCTCAATGGGCTTTCCTTTGGATACGACCGTATATTCATGCTCCAGGATCGTACCCACCCCCACCTGCGGCAGGGTGACCATCTTCATCATCAGGTCCGAATACATCGGATACCCCTCGTACACCTTGAAATCCTGGGCCTTGGTATACTTGTGCTTCTTGCCGTCCGGGGTGATTGTGTGCGCCTTTAAATTCAATACCTTCTGGCGCCCCTTATCGTAGTATATGGGGATCTCCCCGTAATCCTTCGCCTCTTCCTTGAGTACCTTAAACTTCTTATGCACCTTAATGACATAAGACCAGTCCTTTTTAACCTCATAACTAATCTCATGCAGCAGGAAGACCGCGCTCTCGTCCTTGGTCTCCTCATCAAAATTAATTACTTTCTCTTCATCGGCGCTCTTTTGGGCAGGAGGTTCGGCACCTGCATATATCAATGTCGGGGCAAAAACCACTCCGGCACAGATAAAAATAGCCAATAATGCCCTCTCCCCGAACAATAGCGCCTGTTTCATCACTGCCCCCTTATACCTATTATTTCAAATCCACCAAATAAGTCTTAATAAACTTCTCGATCGCCTGTACAGTCTCACTTTTTAATCTTGCCGGGCTTGATGCCACCCAGATAGCAAAATTATACAATTCTTTCTTGTCAACCTTTAACCATTTTTTGTTCTCATGAAGCAAAACTAATAATGTGGTCATGGCAATGCGCTTATTGCCGTTCTGGAAAGGGTGGTTTTTGATCATCAGGTAAAACAAAACCGCTGCCTTTTGTATCAGGCCCGCATATAAAGTCTTTTTAGCAAATCTTTGTACAGGGGTTGCCAGGCAGCTCTCCAGGATATTGGGGAAACGTGTTGTGAATTCAGGGATCGGCTCATTGAAATCCAGGGTTTCCTTGGCTAATCTAAAAGCGATAAACTCAACTTCTGCTATTGAAATGCTCTTCATAAATAATTACTCTTTACCCAGAAGGCGCAGTGTTTCCCCGTATTCCTGGACAGTCTTTTTCACCGCAGCCTCGATCTCCTTCTTCTTCTCTTCGCTTAAGACCTCCCCCAGGATCTCAGGGACAGAATCCTTTGGGATGACATAATTCTTCCCGATCCTGATCGCCTTGATCTGCCCCTTTTTGACCCTCTTAAACACGGCTATTCTACTGATCCCCAGGATCTTTGCCAACTCTGTGGTGGTTAAAAACTCCTTATTCTCCATAGCTCCCCTCGTTAACTTATGCCTAACTGGTTAACATTGGTTAACATTCCAACATAAGATTAACATATGTTAACCTTCTTGTCAAGACGTATTTTTAAATAAAAAACCTCCGCGCAATCGCGAAGGTCTAAGTCTCAATGTATACACCCCATCCACATATTAGTTTTTTTGAGGTAAGAGTCTTTGTAGAGTTCCTTGGCCCTACTTAATGCCTTATCACCCTTCTCTCTATCGCTATATACGCCACCCACAACTATGATATAGCCAGGAGCGAATGCATCACCATATGCTCCTGAGTTTTCAAGAGAGATATGCTCACCCTCATAACGTCTTGGCCAATACAACCCCTTATAATCCGGATCCGGGAGATCCTCCGTAAAATATATCCCTTTCTCCCGTGAATAATCCTTATACTCATGTTTAAATTCTAAGTCGAGTTTTTCGCTTGCTTTAACGGCGAAATCCAAAGCTTCATTATAATCAGTCGTTGACTTCAAAATAAGCATATATCTATCCAACCAGAACATTTCATCCGTAACCTCAAAATCACTGCTATCGGCACCATTAGCAAAGACAAGACCTGCTGCTAGAATAACTGATGCAGATATGGCCAAGAATACAATAAGGAACTTTCTATTCATAACATACCCCAAAACAAAAAACCCTCGCTAGACTTACGTCTTGCGAAGGTTTTACTTTGACCCGGATTCCGCAAGGAATCCGTCCGAAGGACCGGCTCCAAGATCATTTTATGATCTTGGAAAAGCCGGGGTCATCCTTTTTAAGGATTTTAACGTCCGGGACTTCCCCCTTCAAACACGGGACTCACCTGATTGTCAGTTCCAATATACACCTACTTCAAGTTCCTGTCAACAGATTTACATTTTTCATGGTTTCTGGTCATTTATCCGCAAAACCGACTATCTTTCTGTGCCCGCCAGGTATCCCCATTAAGTGCCGGATTGCCTCAAAGATCTCCCTTATATCTATATCATGCGTCTCGATTTTTCGTTCCAGATCTGCTAATTTACGCGCTAACCCCTTATGCCCGGATATGATCCTGCGCAGCTTCACAAAAGCGCGCATGATCGCGATATTTACCTGGACGGCTCTTTTGCTGCGCAGAATACTAGACAGCATCGCCACGCCCTGTTCTGTAAAGGCATAAGGCAGAGAGCCGCCAAAACTCCTAAGCGTTGGTATCACATTTTGTGATACCAAAATCCTGGATTCTCCTGCGGTTAGTTTAAACATAAAATCTTCGGGGAATCTTTCGATATTGCGCTTTACCGCTTGGATTAATGCGCTGGTTGTAACTCCATAAAGATGAGCCAGATGGCTGCTAAGCATAACCTTCTGTCCGCGAATCAGGAAAATCTTCCGCTCAATTGCTTCTGCTGGAATCAGCTCTTTCATCCTCACCACCTCCTACTCTAATAGACGCAGAAAGTGGTTAAATCTAACATAAAAAAACCTCCGCGCAATCGCGAAGGTTTTACTTTCAATGAGGCCGTAACTTATGGAACCTAGTGATCATAAGTTACAAGGCCGAATTGATCCCGCCAACGGCGGGATATTTTCGTCCAGGATTTACTCCTTCAAACACGGGACCACCTGATTGTCAATTTCAATATACACCTACTTCAAAATTCTGTCAAACTATTTCTATTTGTCTTAATTTTAAGAATTAAAACCAGCCTAAACAAACTGTATCTTTAGCTTTTTATGCAGAGCCTCGGCAAGCTCAATCAGGGTATTTACTGAGAAACTTTCATTTCCTGGATCTTCAAGCCGCGAAATGGTCTGCTGGGTTGTATGCAGCATCTCTGCCAGCTCCTGCTGGGTAAAGCCATTATCCTGCCTTAACTTTGCGATCTGAATAGCCAGGTTCGCGTACACCTCTTCCCGGTCAAATTCCCTTTTAAAGCCTTTATGCCCTAATTCTTTCTTCAGGTAATCGGAAAATTTCCTTGCGCCCCTCATAGCTCTATCTCGCCTCTTTCTGATCTCTCCTTAAAATCAAGCATTATATTACGCGCTTTCTCTATTTCGCTTTCCGGGACCTCGGAAGCCTTTTTAACAAAACCGTGCGTGACCACAATATATTTCTGGTAAAAGAAATACAGAAAGCGGTAATGCTGCGAAGCAAAAACTACCCTCAATTCCCTAATCTTGTCTCTTAACGTATCAGCATAAGGCCGCGGGAGATCCGGCCCGAACTCTTCCAGCTTCTCTAACCACTTAGCCACCTTTGCCCTGGTCTTAATAGGCAAGGACTCTAAGAATTCCTCTGCCGGGCAGCGCCCCGCAGCGCTTTCGTAAAATATGACCTTATAGCCGCTTTTGCCTTCCATTTTAAGCTTACACTATTTTTAGTGTATTGTCAAGGGCCTATTTCATCCCTTGCCTCTACTATAATAGACGCATGAAGCGGCTAAATCTAACGAGCAAAAGCTATCACTTCTGCTTGCGAGTCCCGAGTTGTCAGCTATCACTTTGCGGCAACGAGGGACGAAAACAAAAAAACCTCCGCGCAATCGCGTTGAAAAATCTGCTTGTTTCTAAAGTGTCGTGGTAAGAAAACCTAAACTGGATTTTCAGTTATTTAGTCCCAAAACCGCCTATCTTTCGATGCTCACCCGGTATCCCCATTAAGTGCCGGATTGCCTCAAAGATCTCCCTTATGTCCATATCATGCGTCTCGATTTTTCGTTCTAAATCTGCTAATTTATGCGCTAATCCCTTGTGCCCGGATATGATCCTGCGCAGCTTCACAAAAGCGCGCATGATCGCAATATTGACCAGGATCGCCCTTTTACTACGTAATACGCTGGAAAGCATCGCAACGCCCTGCTCTGTAAAGGCATAAACATTGGGTGCGTGTTTCAATTTTGAACTTATCACAAACTGTGATAAGTTCGTTATCTCCTTCCTGCTAAGGGTGAACATAAAGTCTTTAGGGAACTTTGCGATGTTACGCCTTACCGCCTGCGCCAAAGCGCTGGTTGTGACCCCGTAAAGCTCAGCCAAATGACTGCTCAACATAACCCTCTCACCACGGATCAGAAAAATCTTGTGTTCAATCGCCTCTGCAGCAATCAGCTCTTTCATATCGCCACCTCCTACCTCAATAGACGCAGAAAGTGGCGAAATCTAACCTAAATAAAAAAACCTTCGCTAGACTTACGTCTTGCGAAGGTTTACTTTTTTAACGTCCGGGACTTCCCCCTTCAAACACGGGACCGCCTAATTGTCTATTTCAATATACACCTACCTTAAATCCATGTCAACTAATTTCGCTTGGTTTCTATTTTTCGAAAATGGAGCACCTTAAGTATTTGTCTAGCGAAATACTTTGTGCGAAGCACAAAGTATTAGAAGCGGCATCTTCTAAAATCAGCCCCGTCCCCTTTATTCCTTCTAATTTATTCTTTTTTATCGGTTTTGCAACAACATTTACAGAACTTCTTGCACAATAATAAACCAACTACCAATGCTATTATAACTATTAAAGCTATCTTCATTTTACACCTCCTTCACCCGCTAAAATAGAAGCGGCATCTTCTAAAATCAGCCCCGTCCCCTTTATTCCTCTGCTTTTAGCCTCTTTAGTGCATATTGAGCTAATTTCTCACAATATAAATCAACTGCATGATCTGCAGCGATTTCCTTCCATTTTGAAACCTTTTTAATGAGATATTGTATAAAACGAAAAAAATCATTGCGATCTGTAATAACCCGTGCATCTTTGAAATCAGCGTTACATGCAGGGAGAAATCTTAGATCCCCATGATGAGCATATCCTTTCATTTTCTCCGCAAATTTCAGCAATTTCTCCCAATTAAATTTCTGTGCAAACCAACGAAGAGCTTCCCATAAATAGGTAGGAGGCAAAAATGGAACTGGATCCAAATCATTCACTACTCTATAAATCGGAGGCTTTATTGTATCTCCAAATTCACTATTCCCAACTCTTGGACCGCCAAAGGCGTAACAAGCCGCTAAATTATCACTATTTAAACTATGGGTAGCAATCATTGCAAGGGCACCTCCAAGCGAGTGTCCTGTAATATATAAAGCACAATCTGTTAAATTGTCTAGGCTCTTCCTGACTTCTTCTTCAACGTATTGAAAAGCCTTGAGAAAACCTTTATGGGATTTTTCACCGTTTTCATCTTTATAATATCTCGCATCTAAGTCCGAAATAATATCTTTGAGCGAATCCTTCTCTGTCCCCCTAAATGCCAAAATAACCATTTTATCTTTCTCTCTTAAAGCAAGAAAAGCCTGAGTGCCATTACAGTCGAAAACCTTATTCAGAGAAAAATTAGCTTTCTTTAAACTCTCGATTAACTCATTTTTCTTCGTTTCATTTTCTTCGAATTTAATATAAGCGAGTTTTGCCATTTCGCCCATTAGCCATGCAGTCCTATCACTATAAGCGGCTCTTTTGATCGGCAGTTTAAGAAGATCTGGGTACTTGAAACACATAGTCAACCTTTTTATAAAAACCAAAATTTAGGGACGTTTCTATTTTTCGAAAATTAGAAGCGACTATTAATTGAGATTTAATCATTTTCTTTAATGCGTATGCGTGGCATAATTGCTTCAACAACAGCAAATCCAGAATAGATAAATAATGGTATTGATATAAAGTGGAAAAGTAACTTATCCATTTTTTCAATTTGTTCATACGAAGCGAGATAAACAAGGCCACAAACTGCTATTGATGCTATTCCATAATGGAAATAGTTTAATAAACAATTCTTTATCCCCTTTATATTAAGTCTCTTATTTTCTTTTTCTTTAAAAAATCCATAATAAAAAAATGTCCTGATAAATAAACCAAGGAATAAATAATTGCTGCAAAATATTAATCTGCGTAAAGAGGTGGGAATAACTCCTCTAAATAGTAATGCAAAGACTATAAAAACAATAGAGAAATAAAAACACCCTATTATTCTTTTCAGAATTCTTGATTCGATTTCAAAATCTTTATATTTTTTCAATAATTTCTCTTTTAAACTTCCGATTTTATATTTTTAAACAAAAATAGGGAAACCCCCCCATCTTTTAGAGAGTTGTCTTAGAAATTATTTAAGAATATATTCCCAGCAATAATTATTAATTTTGCATTTTCCGCATTCGTTATTAGGTCCGGGCGACCTATCAGGACATTCATCCCACTGCATATATAACATCCTATCCAGGATCCTCGAAGGCACTCCGTCCATCTCGCATAATCTAACCATTTCATCCTCATCGCTGGGCAATCCTAAACAAGATAACATCTCAGATACTCTACTATCAATGGGTAACGTATCTTTAAAAAGAAAATCTCTGATAAAACAGCTTATAGTTTTTTTATTCTTCCCAGCACCTAAAATCTCGGCTAAATAATCACGAGCTTGGAGACCAGTAAGTGATCGCAAATAAATGATAACCTCTTCGAAGGTCTTTGATTCTCGTTTTAAATATTCCGAAATGTTTTTCACTCTTTCATTCTGCCATGGAAGAGGGAAGCCCTTAAAATCTTGTCTTGCCTTTCGGATATCATTTGCTACTTCCGGAAAAGCACTTTTCATTGCATTCCATACTTCCATTTGTCTGTTAGAATGCCAAGGCCCCCAAGAATTAGTGATCAGGAAAAATCTATCTGGAGTCCATTCCATATCAGCCATACTATAATCCTTTTTGATACTACTGATCCAAGCTTCATCATTACATATCTTGCCCCAGCGTTCCGCTAAACCATCATAAATTTCTTTTGCTCTCATAATAAAAATTCCTATCGTTTCTATTTTTCAAAAATTAGAAGCGGCATTTTCTAAAATCAGAACCGTCCTCTTTATTCCCTCTGCTGATTGTGCTCTCTCGACACATACCAACAGAAACAATATAACAGATGATAGGGTATTCGGGGGGCTACGGCAGTCTCCAGACCTTAGTATACGCTCTTTTCGCTAAATCTACTGCTCTAGACTTGATTTTCTTTTCATTCCAACGACTATCCCACGCATCGATAAACTCCTTCAACATTTTGTTATTGCCAATATCTTGGTATAGTTCATTTTTAAGCTTTGCCATCTTCTCTTCAGGGGTCAAGTTTTGCAGGCGGCCGTTCAAGTCGCTTCCAATAATAAATAGGTTCCCTACATTATGAACGTTTTCTAAAACTTCACCCTCCCTTGGAGCTTGAGAAGCATAATGCTCTATACTGAACAGATGCCTTCTTATGTTTCTTGCTGGGGAATAATAGTCACACCAAGCCGCCTGATCCACAGTTCTACGACCAGGTTCATCATAATTATTGAACCTATCGAACACGTAATACAGAATGGTGTTTCTCCTTAAGTTGTCAGGATCGTATTCCAAGTTGTTTTTAAAGTTCGCAATAAATACCGCCTCATCTTCGGTATATTCATTCTTCATTTTGTTAATCAGGCCATTTACGAGATCAACAAAACCGTCATTGCAGTCATTGAATTTTTTACAATACTCCGCATATAAAGTCTCAACCCTGTTGGCCCTTGAGTCACAAATATACGTATTAACAAAATGAAACCTCTCTATTGCCTCAAATATCCTCACAAGAGCTCTTCTTGTGCCATCGGTTTTTTCATTTCGCATATAAGCCATTACTAAAGAATATATCATGGGGTAGCAAAGAATGATTTTTAGCAACTGGATCCCCTGAATTGCGTGATAGATTTGCCTTACGCTTGGCTCATGTTGAACAATCTCGGGGCATTGGAAAACATCATTAAGCATGCCTCTCAACGACTGCTCAGAAATATCCGCCTCTAACGTGTGGTAGAAAAAGGAGAATGCCCGATATTCCTTCACAAACTCTTCTGCTTTCCCTCGAACTAAATTATCCCTAACCTTCCTGTAGATATTGCCTCTTTCCAACGTGCCCTTTTTAGCAGTATAGAAATATTTAAGCATCCTTACGCCTGTCGTTCCAGAATTACAGGCTATATCATTCCAAGCAGACTCCATGGCTGGACCTTCTCCTAACTCCTCCATTAAGAGATTCTTAAGAAGATCCGTGGCCTCTAGTGGGGTTCCCTTTGCGTTAGTATTCTCAAATAAAGAATAGGTCTCGCCTGCATCATCTGAAATAAGTCTATAGACGTATGCATACAACACAATATCTATAGCATCATTCAGAGACGATTGATCCTTATCCTCAAGAAATCTTTTAAATGCTTCGAATATATTCTTGATGATTTTTAGTTGCTTCCTCCATTGCGCAACTGTGAAATCTTGTGGTCTTTCATAATTAAAATCAGGGATGGTGCAAATCTTGTCAAATATATCCTTTATAGACTTCGATGTCGAGATGCGCAGCCCTTCGACGCTCCCATCAGTGCCATTGATAAAGCTGATATACTCCTGCATTTTTGCTTGCTGAGCGTTATTGTTAAGGCTCTTCGCCCTATCTCTACAGGCGGCCAAGAATAAACATAAGGTGGTCAATCTTTGCTGTCCATCAATAATCTTAAATTCTTCGCCTCCACCGCTTTCTTTTCTAAGTAATACCACTTGCCCCAAGAACCATTTCTCTTGGCGGTTATTTAAGTAGTATTGTATATCATACAGAAAATCGTCTATTTGCCCGCCGCCTAAGCTCCAGACATATTCTCTTTGATTATTGACGAGCGAATACTTGACACCACTTAGCAATTCCATTATCGTTTTTCTATCGCCCGTTAACATGTATGCCTCCTCGCATTAAGAGCAAACTTGAATGTAAAGCTTTGCTATCTTACGCTTCCTCCCAATACTTAATCCATCTGCCATATGGGCTAATCCGCTCTTGTGGGTAAATGGGTACGTTTCTATTTTTAAAAAATTAGAAACTGACGGCTTTTTCTTAAGCTTTTCTCATAATCAATAAATACTTAAACCCCCTAAGATAAAAATTAAATCTTTTCGCCCTTTCATGCCAAATAGGAGTATTAGAAGTCTGATTGTGTCTTGAAATACAAACTAAATCTATTGGTTCAAAATATTTATTTAAAATTTCGTATAATTTAAAGCCTACTGGTACAAATTTCCTTTTCTTACACTGATCACCTATCAGCCATGCTACTACCTTTGTAGGCTTTAATATTCTATGGATTTCTTTGGTAACTGTTTCAAGTGCAATAAAAAATGCTTCCTTTTCACACGATATCTTACCAATGCACCGAGAGTCATTTGAATATATAATATTGTCTGAATATGGAGAATCAATAAAGGCAAGATCTACCGAATTACTCTGAAGAGGAATTTTACGGGCATCGTTTTTGATAATATCTTTACGGCTTGGCGCAATATCGTAACCAATAACTTCTCTATTTTCCTCTCTACAAACATCAATAGTTGTACCACTACCACACATTGGGTCTACTACTAAATCATCTTTCTTTGTATATCTTTGAATTAAATTCCAGATTATAAAGGCGGGGGTAACTCCGTTAAATTTATTATCACCATGGGGTCTATCGCCATAATTTTGCGTTGGGAAATCCCAAAGGGTTGTTGTTTCTAATGAAGGCATCCTAAAATTAGTTCTTTGCATTATTTTTTTCGACTAATTTCTTTAAGTCATCTATAAAC
>JBHPGR010000030.1:0-11918 GCA_042570405.1 Candidatus Omnitrophota bacterium | reverse complement strand
CTCATTGTATCCCCTCTTCTCCCCAATTATGCCACTAAGCTATTCCTTCCTTCCTCTCCGCTGCTTCCAGCACCGCTTGCGTTACCGGTGATCTATATGCTAACCTTCTATCCAAAATAAAGACCCCTGCAACAGATATTGCTACAAGGAGCTTATTTACAGTACCCTTCGTCTGAGGAATACCCAAAAGGCTATTTGTCAAATATCTTGCTCAATCTAAAATTACTACAACAATAACCGTAAGTCAATTTAATTTCTGCGCCCCCCAGCCCCCGCCGTTCAGGCGAAAGCGTTTGCGATGTGGCGTATTCAATCCTTATCGTCATTGCTGGCACTTTGTGGTGTATGCAGTGGTGGTTTTTGCTGCGCTCCTCGCCTTGGGGTATATTTTTGCACCGTCGCCTTAAGATTTTAAAAGAATTACTTCGCTCTCTCAGCCGCGCCTATCTTAACGTCTGTTTCTGTTTTTATTTTTTCGCAATAATAGAGATCTTCGGAAACGTCTATATTATTATCATGCCCCAGCTTTTCTAACTTATAAATAGCATCTGAAACATAAGATTCTGCGGTTCTATAAGATCTTTGCGCTTCGGAGGGTATCGAAGAACATTCTGCCTTATCCAGCCAATCTATAGCTTTTTTATAGCTCACATTCGCTTCTCTCAAGTTGGGATTGCCAGATAGTTCTCTGCGGTATGGTGTTTTGCATGTAGCACAGCCGCTAAGTGAAATAACGGCAATTCCTAAAACTAAGATACTAAATCCCCGTATATATTTCCTCATTGTACTCCCCTCTCCTCTTGTTTTTTATCCTTCTATTCTTTCCATTGGTTGACCGCAACAAACAAGTTCTCCGCCGCCTACCTTTGTTACGGTGATCTCGTTACCACAAACACTACACTTATACTTCTCTCCCACTCTTTCAACGGCCATTTTCATTCTCCTGGTTTTTGTTTTTATACTACTTATAAGCCGGTTATATTTCTGGCCTTATGGAAGAATAAACAAAATTGCTGGCATATAAATGCTGCACGTATCAACTTAATTCCCCCTTATTCATTTCAATGCGTATCCGCGGCAAGCATTCTGGGAAGCGTTGTTGCAGAAACTCCAGGAGTTTTTCCCTGACTTCACAACGTAAATTCCAAGCAGTAGGAGAATCCGCTGCGCTCATCAGCGCCCGCAGTTCAACTGTTTTTTCGGTGGCATTGGTAACCTGCAGCACATTGACCTTTTTATCCCACTTTGGGCAGTTTTGCAGAATACGCGTTAATTCATTACGGACTTCTTTGACGGGCACGGTATAATCGGTATAGATAAAAACAGTTCCCAACAAATCTGCTGAAGTCCGCGTCCAATTCTGAAAGGTTTTTTCGAGAAAATATGATATTGGAACTACTAAGCGCCTTAGGTCCCAGATGCGTACCACCACGAAAGTAAGGGTAATTTCCTCAATCCAGCCCCATTCATCTTCAATAATGACCACATCATCCAGCCGGATCGGCTGAGCAATGGCTATCTGAATACCGGCAATTAGGTTTCCCAGTGTTTTTTGCGCGGCAAAACCTATAACTATTCCCAAAACTCCTGCCGAAGCCAATATGCTTACCCCTATATGCCTGACTTCTGAGAAGCTCATCAGAATAAAAGAAACGGTTAACAAAACTATAGCCACGCTTATGATGTTTGCAATCATACGCATTTGTGTATGCATACTACGGGCATGCAGATTATCCCGAGTATTAATATCATAACGGTTCAAAAGCGCATCGCGAACAATGTAAACAACCTTTACGGCAACCCAACCAAATAACGCAATAAGCAATATTTGAATAAAATGGCCAATAAAGCCGTGCGCCTTTTCCGGTAGCCGTAATAAAGGGATAACCACCGAGATACACAAAACTGGTATCAAAAAACGTAACGGACTTTTAATAAGTTTAAAGTCGGCCTTAAGCCCTTTTGAAAAACCATCGCGCCGTTTAAGTAAAAATGAAACAAGAAGATAAAATATCCACCCGGCAGTAATGCTAGAAACTATTAAAATAATCGAAAACAAATAGTCGCTCATGATTCTAAGCCCTTTCTTTACAAAATAATTATATACTGCTCCTGTTTCTTAAAATAGCCCCAGATACACCGGGCCCAATAAGGGCATGGTGAGTTTACTATAGACATTTGCCTCAGAAGCGCGAGGCTCAATAAGCACTATTACATTGATTTTGCAGACGAAATAAGCGTTAAGACGCCTTTGCCAATTATCCATGCAATAGCGATGACTATCACCGCAATGATAAATGGCTTTAGAGATTCACCACTTGACTTCAATGAATTATTCTTATCTTCCATATTTTCATCCTCCTTTCTTCGGAATTTGCTTCATTACAGTTTATCGACTATCTGATACAAAACCCCTCCTGCAATATCCATCTTGGGAAACATATATTTGCGCGCGGAAATCGTTATTTCAGTCTTATTGTCTGCGCCTTTCCTCAGCATAAGCGCCACCATCGCTCCGTCAATATCGGCTTTGATCACCCCGCCTGACGCGTCGTCTTTAGTAATCCTTCCCATGCGTTTTACCACTTCAAGACTTATTTCGTACAGATGTTCAAAGCTGACATCAATAATCTGCTGCACATAATCTTTACCTATAAATGTTGCTGCGACCGCAACCGGCAGCACCGCCACACCCGTAACAAGAGCAGCCCCGTAGATCTGTGCGTTTTTTATTGCTGCCGCCTTCATAGGCTCTGCTAACACAAGTAAAGCCAATTGCTGCGCGGTGGGAACTCCCTTATAGCTTTTTTGCCTATTAACATCGTAGACGTGCACGCTGGGTTCCGTACCGGCCGTGTAGTCCTTGTAGACGATCTTGCCGATGCTTAAGGTGAGGAGATCGATTTGCATAGGGGTAGGCGGAGAAGACTTTGATTCTTTCGCTATTTTTAATGAATCCACGTTGAGAATTCCATCTTTGTTCCTGGTAAGCCCCATCTCTTTTAATTCAATCTCCACAAGTAATAAGTGACGCTTCTGCTTAAATAAGGTAGCGCGATCATATATGACTTTTATTTTGGGGCAAGATACCAGTAAACCTTGCGGGAAGCCGCTGGGATTATACATTTTAAATCCGGATATGTGTATCGTTGAGCTGAAAATATTTAATGAAAAGCCGTCCATGTGGACCGGCGCTCCGGTGATGTCAGAGGAAGCCTTTGTGACCACGGATTTAATAATCAGATTTTTAAAAATTGTGATACATAGCAAAGATATGAGTACTATCCCGAGCACTATAAGAAATCTCTTCATAAGCACCTCCCTCATACCGACGAACGCCCCTCGCCAATCATCGGTGGGGGCGTTTTGGGCACAAAATGAACTTTGCTTAATTTTGAGGTGGGGTTTTTTCCTGTAATTAATGCTTTTGTTTATTATCAATAAAATTATTTTTTTGATTCTTCATCATAAAAATTATTAACTCTTACTTTATCTTGATTAGAAACTATATATGAAAGATGGTGCCGAGGAGAAGAATCGAACTTCCCACGCCGGCCTTTTCAGGGCCGCGCTCTACCACTGAGCTACCTCGGCTTAGTCGTTCGCTATAGCTTATTCAATGCGAGCAAGTAAACTACTAAAGCTTGCTGCTATATCTATGCGTATCTCGCGGGGCATTGATGCTCACTCCCCATAGGGAAACCCATATGGTTTCCCCTCTGGTAGGCCCCAGTAGGCGATTCCAGGGGGCCATGTCACCCCTTCCTTAGCAATCAAAAAACTATAAGCTTAAGGAGAGAACAGTCTTCTCTCCTTAATAATCCTCTTTTTAGGTTCTCGGCTCTTAAAAGCCTATCCCGCCTTCGGCGGGAGAGCCTCGAACCTCGTCCCGAGATATATATTTTACCCTAATTTCCGTACAAACAAAGGAGAAAATATAAGGTAGATCAAGAATATTATAAAGAGCGTCGTGCCTGCCTTTCCCAGATACCCCGCCAGGATCAATAAGATCGCTACAAATAATACTACCGAGACCACCCTTCTGCCGAATAGCTGCTTTAAGCCATCCAGGTTCAGATACCTTACGCGGGAGACCATCAGAAAGCTAAGCAGTAATACTATGAATAGGAATATCGCCGGGATAAAATTAGAAAATGGCACATCCGGTTTCCTGCGGAAGATCAAGACAAAGGAAGCAAGTACTCCGCCGCTGACAGTAGTAGGCAAACCGCAAAAGTGATTTGATAAATTCTCCTTAGGCGTTACATTGTATTTTGCCAACCTGATCACGCTGCAAATAAGATATACCAGCAATGCAAGCGTAGCCCAAAGATAAAAGTCCTGATAGATAAAGATGTAGCCTAAAACTGAAGGGGCGATCCCGAAAGAGATCCCATCCACCAAGGAATCTATTTCTTTACCGAATTCACTCGGTACCGGGTTACGGCGGGCGATCTGGCCATCCAGGCCGTCAAAGACCACCGAAAGAAGTATTGCCCAGCAGGCAAAGGTAAAGTGATGCTCCAGCGAGAAGATTATCGACATAAAGCCGCCGACCAGGGCCAGTATTGTAATAGAATTCGCTAAAAAGTTCATCCTGCTCCCCCCTTACTCCTCTTGCTGTTGATGTATATCGATCTTCCATGGATGCGCGGCAATGATCAAGGCGGCAAATAGTGTAAAAATCAACCAATCTCTACCGATAAGTATATTGGCAAGCCTGGGATAATCACCGTAAGGAGAACTAATCTCCTTTGTCAGATCATTCAATAATATCACGATCAACAGGATCGGAGTCAAAAACTTCACCGAGAAATCCCACCAGCTGCCGATACGCAGGCCGCTGGAGATATGATTGATGTATTCCCTCAATTTAGAAGCCTTTAAGATCCAGCCCACGAGTATACATTGCAGAATACCCACCACAACCAAACCGTAATGCGTAAGGAAGTGATCCACTATATCAAGCCAAAAGAGGCCTCCCCTGGTGGCAAAGACCATCCCTCCGAAGAATCCCGCAGCAGAGAGAAAGGTCACAACCTGCCGCCTGGGGTAATGAAACTTATCGGTTACTGCACAGCTAAAGGCTTCAAGGATCGAAACGGCTGAGGAGAGGCCGGCGACTACCAGGGTGAAAAAGAACATCACCCCGAAAAGCTGAGCCATTCCGGGGAGCAGGCTGATCGCCTTAGGATAGGCGACAAAGGCTAAACCGATAGACTCTGAGACTATCTTGCCCAAAGGCTCGCCTGTTGTCATCGCCATATAGCCAAGGGTGCCGAATACGGCGAATCCGGCAAAGATGGAATAAAAACAGTTGGCCAGGCTGATCGTGATCGCGTCTTTAGCGATATCGGCCTTTCTCGGCAAGTATGATGCATAGGCGATCATGATCCCAAAGCCGAGGCTCAGGGTAAAGAATATTTGAGAGAATGCGTCGATCCAGACCTGCGCCTTAGAAAGCGAAGAAAAATCAGGACGTAGGTACCATTTGATACCCTCCTTTGCCCCGGGAAGATTGATGCTCCAGACCACTAAAACAGAAGTGAGGATAAAGAGGATCGGCATGAAGATCTTATTTGCCCGCTCCACGCCCCGCTGGATCCCGAAGAATACCACCAGCCAGTTAATAAACCAGACAAAGGCAAGGGCAAAGATGATGTTCGTCCGCACATCCCCTAATTGCGCCGGGCCGCTGCTTAACTGCAGGAACTCCTTAAAGAAAAAACCGTTGGGGTCTGCCCCCCAGGAGAGGTCAAAGGAGAAAAACAGGTAGTTCACGCACCAGGCGATCACTACCGAATAGTAGAGAACGATGCCAAACATCACGAAATTTACCGCCCACCACCCCAGCCACTCCCAATGTTTGTTGACCTTGGCGAAACTCATCGGCGCTGAGCCGCGCATCTTCTGCCCCAACCCGATCTCCAGGATCATCAAGGGTATACCTACGACGATCAAGGCGATCCCATAGGGGATAAGAAACGCTCCGCCCCCGTTCTTATAACAGAGGTAGGGGAAGCGCCAAATGTTCCCCAGACCGATCGCAGAACCCACTGCCGCCAAAAGAAATCCTATATGGCTCCTCCATTGGGCCCGGTGCGGCTGCATAATCTGGCGGGATTCTTTCATCTTCCTCGTTCCTTAAAAAAATGAATCAAGCTTTTCTAACGCAGAAGTCAACTCAGGAGTCATTTTATCGCCGAAAGCGATACTCTTTGGCTGGATGATCAAAACTATTATATCGGCCTTCAAATTGCTTTTCAAGTAATTAATCGTAAGCGAGATAGAAGCATTGTGGGTAGAAAATAAATTAGTGCTTTTTAGGTCCTCTCCCTCAACTATCCGGCTGTCTCCCGGCTTACCCCCGAAATCGACCGCATCGATGATAATAATGTTGTCCGGCGCATCTTTAATAATCTTACCCAGATAATTTTCAGGGGCGGTGCCGGCATCATAGACTATGTAAGGCACTCTATCCTTGATCCGGGCCGCAAGAATAGACCCGATCCCGTCATCACTGCGTAAGGTGTTCCCGATCCCCAGTATAACTACTTTACCTGTAAGGTGCGCCTTCAAATGAGCCAGCATTAGTTCTTTCTGATCTTGCCGATCTCATCCTGCAGTGTGCCCATCGGACAGATCGCGCACCATCCCCTGTGTCTTATGGTCACCCCTAAGATGATCGAGATGATCGTAGTCAAAAGGCACATCCCGACAAAAACATAGCCGATAGCAATAAGGCTGCCCCCTGTACCGCGTATGCGCAATATCAAAAATGCAATAAACAGGACAAATATAGACCAGCGAAACCACTTCTTTGTAAAGACTTTAGGCAGGGGCTTTTTAGCGCTGACTTTAGAGAGTGCGATATCCAGAAATGCCCCCCTGGGGCAGAGGTTCCAGCACCAATACCTCCCCTTGAAAAATGAGAGTACAATAAAAAACGCCATCATCGCCAGGACTAAATATCCCAATAAAGGGTAAAATAGCCCCCCTATGACAATTACCGGAAGAAACCATACCATTATTGCTTGAGACTTCTTCATTTATTCTCCTTAAGGTGTATTTGTAAATTAATCCGTCAGTCTTCTCGCTCAGGTCGGTTTTTTAACGCCAAAGGTCTTTCACAAGCTCGGCTCCTGCGCAACTCGCCCGTCGGGCTACGCCCAGGACGGGCTCAGGCATGCTCGTCGTCCGAATGCTTCCGCGTTCGGATGTCCTCGCTTGCTCAAGCATGCTTTGGCTAAAACCGACATTCGCTCGAAGACTGCCAGATTCATTTACAGGGGAATACCCAGATCTTTTACAATAACTCGCCCACAGAACTTTGGCCCATCACCGATGACCATCCCCCGCTTCTTGGCTACAAAAGTAACTGTTCTATCCGCTTTCACGCAGGCGCCGAGCACTCTGCCGGTAGTCGCATTAAGCCCGGATGGTATGTCTACGCTCAAGATATTTGCCTTAGAAGAATTAATCAATCCGATTAAATCCTTGTATATTCCCCTTACCTCTCCCTTAAGCCCCACCCCTAAAAGCGCGTCAATTATCAGAGGGTATCTTGAAATCTTCCTTTTTATCCCGGCCAAATCGCGCTCTTTTATCTGAATGATCCCGTGCTTTAGCTTACGGAGGATCTCTAAATTAACCCGCGCTTCATTTTTTACATCCTTGATCGACCCTGCTAAAAAGATCTCTGCTTTTATACCGGAGACTAAAAGATGGCGCGCCGCTACAAATCCATCCCCGCCGTTATTACCCTTACCGCATAATATGGCAACCCGGGCCTTTGCGCGCCGGATCTGTATCGCCTCTGCGGCTATCTCTCTGCCGGCATTCTCCATTAAAACCAGGACAGATATGCCGAGCATCTTGCGTGCCTTAAGATCTATCGCCTTAGCCTCTTTAGCACTCAATAAATGTGACTTTCGCGCCATTACTTTATGACCGCCCTCTGGATGTCAAAAGAAACTCCCTGCTCCTGCGCTACCAGCCACTTCTCTAAGAAGGAAAACAGTTTTGTCGAAATAGTCTCCCTGGCAAAAGTACTGGGGGAGGAGACCTCGATCTGCGTGTTCTTTTCATCGATCTTACTGATGAAGATCCCTACGGGAGTAGTGTCCTCCTCTGATAGAAATACTGCGATCATCTGCTTCGAGGTATCCCTGGCATAAGTGTATGTGCCGATACGCGCTAGTATCTCTTCGCTCAACTTATAGCAGGTATCGTAATCAGTGTTGAACTTCATACTGATCGCTTCATTCCTGCCATCCTCAAGGACCTTGGTGGAGACACCGGCAAATCCCTTTGCGCATTCCTTAATCGTAGCGCAACCCGATAGGCTTATTAATAATAAACATATAATTGATAATAAAAAGCGATTATACATCCTGCCTCCTTTTTTATTCTTTTATAATCCCCTTTAGATCCTTAAGTCTCCTGCGGGCTTCCTCTTCCCCTCTTTTTGCGAACTCCCGCGCCTTATGCAGCTCAAGCCAATATAGCCCTTGCGTATCCGGGTGTAATACGATATCCGCCAGCTGCGCCTCCCTCTCGGCCATCTCTGACTGCATCATCTCGATGCTGCTAAAGATAATATCAAGTATATTAGTCTTAAGGCGCTTTGCGATAAAACGTTTTATGCTAAATCCCTTCCTCTCCTTATCCTGCTGAACCGCCCCCTGCTTGATCTTCTTCTGCTGCCTTAAAATATCATCCCGCGAGGGGGTCACGTTGACGGCGATTATCTTCTTCACCCCTGCCTTAAACAATGCCTCGGTGGGTAAAGGATTGATGATCCCTCCGTCAAAGAGCATCTGTTCCTTTGACTTAAAAGGCGTAAATACCCCCGGCATACTGCAACTGGCCATCACCGCATCCGCAAGTAATCCCTTGTCTAAAAGCCTGATCTCCTTCTTTCTTACGTCGCTGGCGATGATCTTTAGAGGCAATCTGACATCGCAGAAAGTCATGTTGCCTAAGTGGCGCTTAAGGAATGCCCGCAACTTCTTTCCTTTAATAAAACCAAGCCATGGAAAAGTAAGATCTACGATGCTCCAGAGGTATTGCGGCTTGCGGAACTCTTTTGTGATCTCAAGTATCTCTTTGCTGGATCTTCCGACCGCCCAGAGGGCGGCGACCAGCGCCCCGATACTTGAACCAGAGATGATGTCGATCGGTATCTCCTCCTCCTCGATCACCTTCAATACACCGATATGACAGAAACCGTACGCCACCCCCACCCCCAGCGCCAGGCCGATGCGGCAATCGCCCAGCTGACGTGAGATCCTCCTGATCGCCTTGGCGTATTCGCAATCTGCGGCCTCCAGCACCAGCCTATCGCTTGCCCCCAGCTCTATTTTAGGCAGGGTGGCGAATATCGGATGCCCCAACAGATCCAACTGCTGCTGGTAGGATAGTTTTGCAAGCTTATACTCATTGACGATCACCTTGATCTTGCCCGGTAAGAAATGAAAATCGCTGTGCAGCCTCATGATCAGACTATTGGTGCGCTTCAGGTCCATGGTATCAGAACCGCTTAAGACATGTATAATGTCCGATTGGTTCAGGATCTCAAAGACCGTCTGATCCATCTTAGACGGCAGATCCAGTATTATGTAATGGTAATCATTGACAAGCCGGCTTAAGACGTCTAACAGTCTTTTTATGTGGTCTGCATCATCCTCGCCACATTTGAAAGACAACAAAAGCAGATCCACCCCAAAGGCGGAATTTACTATATAATCCCGGAACTCCGACGCATCCAAGGAAGCGCTGAGGTCAAAGGTCTTGCAATCGCCCTGGATCTCCATCTTCACCGGTTGGCTGTGAATATTATTATCGCTGCAGATATCCAGGATGATCACCGACTTGGAAGTCTCGCGACGCAAAGAGAGGGCCAGATTCAATGCATAAACGCTTCTGCCCGCCCTGGCATAAGAACTGAATACCGAGATGATCGTGCTCTCAAAAATGATCTTCTGATGTATATCCTTATCCTTCAATCGGCGCGAGAGAGTCCTGCTTAAGTCAATGGCAAGGGTCGGGATCTTCTTAAGCAGAACAGTAAAATCATCCTTACTGATCACCAGGAGCAGGCAATCGTTTATCGTCTTGGCGGTCACTGAATGCGGCTCTGCGGTAAGCAGTGAGATGATCCCAAAATATTTTCCGCGGTGCAGATACTCCAGCATTGTCTCTTCGCCGCTGGCTGCCCTTGTATAAACTACTGCCCTGCCCAGGATAACACAATAGAAGGCATCAGGAGCATCTCCCTCGGCATAAATCACCTGCCCCTTCTTATACTCCCTAAAGTGTGCTCTCTCCTTTACGATACGAAACTCCTCCGCGCTCAGGCCAGCAAATAGGGGGATCTCCTTTAGTATCGTTTCTTTATCGACTAACTGCATTTAATCAAGCCTC
The DNA here is from genome assembly GCA_042570405.1 of Candidatus Omnitrophota bacterium. GTDB lineage: Bacteria > Omnitrophota > Gorgyraeia > Gygaellales > Profunditerraquicolaceae > JBHPDM01. The sequence goes on along the minus strand of JBHPGR010000030.1, from coordinate 1,493 downwards.
CCCGTCCTGCAAACTCCGGCAAACCTCTTTGCGCTCTCCCTGACCGTCCGTTTAAAATCATGGTAATCTATCCCGATCAGTCCGAACCTCGGCCCAAAGCCTTGATTCCACTCGAAATTATCTATCAGTGACCAATAAATATAGCCCCTGACATTCACCCCCTGCTTCATCGCGCGGGAAAGACTATCAAGATGATCTCGTATATACTCCCACCTCAACTGATCGTTATCGGTACAGATGCCGTTTTCAAGTATCATCACCGGCTTAGCGTATCTTTTTAGACCAAGCAACACGTCAAATAGGCCCTGGGGGTAAATATCCCAGCCCAGACAGTTCTTCTTAAAACCACTCCTGACTCTTTCATCGGTATCGACCAACATACTGCGCAGATTCCAGCCGCTTCCTCCAGCGACTCCGCGCGTATAATAGTTTAAGCCTATGAAATCAAGTGTCGAACAACTCATTAGCCTTTCAAGAAACTCAAAGTTATAGAGCCTCCTCTTTAGCCTTAGCGCGAATTTATCCCGCAAGGACCCGGAGGTCGAAAAAAAAGCCTGCATATTCTTGGCAATACTCACGAAAGGCGAGCTCAATCCTGCCTTGCGATAAATACCGTGAATCTGATGGTAGACCCTCTTATGAGCCAAAAGCATATTCTGCCTTACCCTGAATGCCCGCAGAAATGACTTATCCTGCGGAGGCCAGGCACCCAGGATGTATGAATGATAGATATAGACTATCGGCTCATTTAAGGTGACCCAGTATTTTACATTCGCGGCCAGATCCGCTACTATCCGCTCTGTGAAGCGGGAAAAATATTTGTGCGCTTCCCTGTTCGCCCATCCTCCGAGCCGGGCAAACCATAAGGGACTTGTAAAATGGTGCAGCGTGACTATGGGTTCTATATTACGCTCTTTAAGAGCAAGGATGACATCACGGTAATGCTCTATTTCCCGGCTGTCAAACCTGCCCTCTTCGGGCTCTATGCGGCTCCAGGGGATAGAGAGCCGGTGGGCATTATGAGATAGCGATTTAGCCAGATCAAAATCCTGCCTATAAAGCTGGTAATGACGGCATGCCTCCCCGGAGGGTTCGATCAGAGGGTTCTGCCTCTCCCAGTCCCACCAGTCACTGTGGGTATTATTGCCTTCTACCTGATGGGCGGATGTAGCCGCTCCCCAGAGGAATCCCTTAGGAAACTTCTGCATAATAGCCATATTATAACATCCTCAAATAAAAAAGCCCAACGAAAATGTCGGGCTTTTTAATAAGAATCGGATCAATCCTCCTTAAGACTACTCAGAAGCCTCCCCTACCTTTAAATAACCGCTTAATTTTTCCCAGGTCTTAGGCCCGACTACGCCATCCACCTTAAGCCCGAGGCTCTCCTGGAAATCCCTGATCGCCTTTTGCGTCTTAGGCCCTCTTTTTCCGTCGATCTTTCCCTCATAAAGCCCGGCGCTCTTCAAGGCCATCTGGATCTTCCTGACCGT
>JBHPGR010000029.1:0-11990 GCA_042570405.1 Candidatus Omnitrophota bacterium | reverse complement strand
GAAAATAAGCTTATCCCCGGCTGATGAAGAAGTCACATTAGGATCAAGCGCTCGCAACAACGCTCCTGAGGCGAATGAAAACAAAACCACTGAAAGCAAGATCAGCAACGCCAACCTGATCCGCTTCTTATACAGGAAATACGGGATTATAAGAAGCGGCGTATATTTTACCATCACCGCCAGGCCGATCAGCAGGCCGCAGGCAAGATCATTCTTGCGAAGATAATATCTAAAACCCAAAAGCAAAAGCGCCAACATCAGGATATTGGGCTGACCCAGGTCAAGGTTAAGAAAGATAAACCTGGCCATGGCCAGGAATGATAAAGCGTAAAACAGGTAGAGCTTCTTTCCGACGAGACTGTTGCTACAGACCAGCTCCTTTGCCCAGGCAAAGATAAAAAAGAGCAAAGAAAACTGCAGCAGGTACCAAAGGGCATCAGCTGCTCTCTCCGGAAAGAGCGCAAATGGCACCATAAAGAGGGCAAAGAGCGAAGAATATTTAAACTCCGCATGCTCCTGGTCTTCGGGTATGTAGATATCCTGCTTGTTCAGGATCCTCTGGCCGGTGACATAATAGATGTGAAAATCGCTGAAGTTCCTCTTTGGGGCGCGATTTTGGTGGCGGACAAAAGAGAATATCGAAAGTATTACCAGGATTATGATTAGTGCCTTCTTCATCAGCCGGGGATAAGCTTATTTTCCTTTAGGGCCTTGAGTATACGGCTGGCTGCCACACCAAGCGCAGAAGCGTTCTTATGGCTTTCGCCGGCGATATAATCAATTGATACATCCTGCGGCCCCATCCCTAAACGATCGAACTCATCTATCAGGTCAATAAAGATTATTCTTTCAGATTCTATGCTCTTTATAAGCTTATGCAGCGGCCGATAAGGGTAATTCTCCTTAAAATCTTTCACTGTAAGCCCGGATTCGCTGAATATGACTACGACTAGCTTTCCTCCGAGGCTAGCGGCGATATCGGCGGTCTCAAGTATCGCGCTCCTCACCGGCCCAAAGAACTTCTCCTGATGTAGATAGTAAAGATTATCCAGCTCTGTACCCACGCCCAGGCGCTTCCTCTCCCTCCTGATCGATGCCTTCTTAATGCGGTAGGTAAAATATCGCACCAGGGCGCTGTGACGCATAAGCAAGGTCTTATTGAAATAATACTCGCCGGGCTCCGGGTCATTAAAGACATAGTTCAAGATCAAGAGATCCGGTGAATACTTTAGGCCCTTGTCTTTAAGCTGCTCCAGTTCCTGGAAGGTGTTGTAGCCCTCTACGCCGAAATTGAGCACCTGGTAATCCCAAGCGCCGGGCTGTTGATCTAATAACGCTTCAAGCTGCCCGGCGAGGGAATCTTTCTCTTTGAGCTTCAGGGAGAGGGTTTCGGAATCCCCCAGCATGATAATGCGGAAAGTTCCGGCGGGTTTCTCTATTCGGTATTCCTGGCCCCGGAAGCCGTCAGAGTTTACAGATACAACTCCTAGCTCTGTATCCGGCACCAATTCATAACGAAGGTAGGGATTTGCGCTTCTTTGATAGATCGGCCGTTCGACCCAGCCTGACATCCTCCAGGCAAGTCGCATAACCGCTTCGGCAATACCCAGCACAAGGCAGACCGATAGAGCCGAGATCAAAATATTAGTAACGGAGCGTTTTTGCAAAAAATCAGCTGTTTTTCTGCGCTATATCTCCGACGATCGGAAGCTTGAACTTCTCGCCCTGGTAGGCCTTGATCATCAAAAGCACCCAGAGGATCAGCCCTATGATCCCCATAAAGGGGGCCAGGAACCATCCGACTACCGGAATGATCACGATGACATTCAAAGCTGCGAAGATCACGATCGACTGCAGAGCATGAAAACGCACGAACTTATTATCCTTTTCGAGCAGATAAAATATCAGCCCGGTGATCCATCCCCCCAGGTAACATAATAGCCCGGCCACATTGGCCTGGAGCCCTGAGGAGGTCTTGCCTAGATCTTTTGCCATCTTGGCCTCCTTTTAATGAGCACATAACTTACGAGCACGACAGTGCGAGTAAGTTATTGTGCGAATTATCACCAAAGATTCTCCCTGATCCATCCGTCGGTATTCTCGACAAGCTTTACTATACCGCGCGAGCCGTGCTTGATGCCCTGCGCGGTAACCTCTACGCCCTTAGAAAAATCCTCACTCATCCCTCTTAGGGTAGCGCAGCCTGTTGTCAGAGACGCGCTCAATAATATAAAAAGGATTATGCATCTCCTCTTGAGACTCATTTTTTGCCTCCCCCGATAAATTTAGCTAAACGCTCCCTCGTCCTCTCCTTGCCTAGATGATAAATCAGATCAAATAGCCCCGGTCCAACGGTTTTTCCGGTAAGCGCCACCCTGATCGGATGGATCAACGCCTTTGACTGGATATTCAATTCCTTGATCATCTCCCTGAATGCGCTCTCAATGGTCTCGACCTCAAACTTATCCAGGCTTTCCAGGCGCTCGATGAAAAGCTTAAATTCCCGTGAGAGATCTCCGGATAGATGCTTGGCACGCGCCTCGGGATCCATGCGCACCTCCTTGAGAAAGAAAAAATCAGCCCAATCCGGAAAATCCGATAACTTAGACAACCTGCCCTGAAATAGCCTTACCAGAGAAACAAGCTCTTTACGGTTAAAATCATCCTTTTTGATATAGCCCTTCTCGATCAAGAAGGGGATTACTTCGTCTGTTAAATCCGAGGTATCCGCTCTCTTCAAGTACTGGTTGTTCATCCAGTTAAGCTTATCCAGGTCAAATGCAGCAGAGGTCTTATTCACATTCTTAAGGTCAAATAACTCAACCGCCTCCCGGAGGCCGATGATCTCCCGGTTGCCGCCCGGCGACCAACTTAAAAGCAGAAGATAGTTGACCAGGGCCTGCGGCAGGTAACCGGCCAAACGATACTCGCTGATCGCGGTAGCCCCTGTCCGCTTAGAGAGCCTTCCTCCGTCTTTGCCTAATATGAGAGGCAGGTGCGCGAATTCCGGGACGGCCAACTTCAACGCTTCATAGAGTAGGACCTGTTTTGGGGTATTGGATATGTGGTCATCTCCTCTAAGCACCTGGGTGATCTTCATTTCCGCATCGTCTATAACACAGGCAAAATTGTAGGTGGGAGTCCCGTCTGATTTGATCAGCACCTGGTCCTTGATCACCCCGGTATCAAATTCAATATCGCCGCGGATCAGATCCTTTACCTTGAGTTGCTTTTTAGGCACCTTAAAGATGACCGCCTCGGCGCCACTCTCCGATTTTTCTGTATAGGCCCCGCCTTCCTTTAACAGCTTCTGGGCCTGGTCCCGGTAAAGATCAAACCTCTTGCTTTGATAAAAGACTTCATCCCAATCAAGCCCCAGCCATTTAAGGCTATCCAGTATCTCGTCAAGATATTCCTTCTTTGAGCGTGCCTGGTCCGTATCTTCTATCCTAAGAATAAACTCTGCGCCCTTTGACTTGGCATAAAGCCAGTTAAACAGCGCTGTGCGCGCGCCGCCGATGTGCAGGCTTCCGGTCGGCGAAGGAGCAAAACGAACTCTAAGCATGTATCTTCCCTCTCAGTGAAGTCCTGAGCGACTCACAGTGAACGGATTCGGATGAAGTCGAAGGACGAACTCTACTCATATGACTTTACTCCCCTCCTCGATCGCCCTCTTATTGATCCCGATCAGTTCTTTTTTCGGAGCCATCGCCTCAAAGACCTCAAAGACCGTCTCGGTCTTTACCAGCTGTTTACGCGCCAGATACGCCCCTACTGCGACCATGTTGGCGACTTTGATGTTGCCTAACTTAGAAGCGATATCAGTAAAGGGCGCTTGCACGATAGCGGGCTCTTTATCCGGGCAATCTGCGACTAAAGAGCTGTTGATCACGGTCAGGCCGTTGTCTTTTAATCTTCCTTTAAACCGCTGCAGCGAAGGCTGATTCATAATGATCAGGGAATCTGCCTTCTCGATATACGGCGAGCTGATCTTGGTGTCGGAGACGATGACCATACAGTGGGCAGTTCCGCCGCGCACTTCAGCCCCGTAAGAAGGAAACCAGGTCACGAATTTGTCCTCCCTCATCGCCGCATCGGCCAGGACTTTACCCAAGAGCATGATCCCCTGTCCGCCGGCGCCGGCGGCAATGATCCTCTCCTGCATCTATTTTAGCCTCCCCAACGGAAATTCCTTAGACATTATATCCTTTATCCAATCATTCGCCTCAAGCGGCGATTTACCCCAATAAGTCGGGCAGGCAGAGAGCACCTCCACCAGAGAGAATCCTACGCCATCGACCTGGTTCTTAAAAGCCTGCTTCACCGCTTGTCTGGCCTTTCTGATCTCCTGAGGAGAATGCAGGGATACCCGCTCCACGTATTTTACTGACGGCAACTGCGCTAACATCTCAGATATCTTTAAGGGCGGGCCCGCAGAAGCCATCTCCCTGCCATTAGGGCTGGTGGCAGTCTTCTGCCCTAGCAGAGTAGTGGGAGCCATCTGCCCGCCGGTCATGCCGTAAATAGCGTTGTTAATGAATATAGCGGTCAAGTTTTCTCCCCGGTTAGCTGCATGGATCGTCTCGCTCGTGCCGATCGCTGCCAGGTCTCCATCGCCCTGATAGGTAAAGATGATCCTGTCCGGCCTGACCCTCTTCATACCGGTTGCAACCGCCAGCGCCCTTCCGTGCGCTGCCTCAGAGCAATCAAAATCCCAGTAATCATATGCGATCACCGCGCATCCAACCGGAGCGATGGCGATCGTCTTCTCCCTGATGCCCAGCTCATCCACTACTTCAGCGATGATCCGGTGCGCAGCGCCGTGTCCGCACCCTGCGCAGTAGTGGGTGGCAATATCCCTTAACGATCTTGGACGGCTGAATATCTTCTCCATCTAAAGAGACTCGACTTTCTTTAGGATCTGGCCCCCATTCGGGATACCGCCTCCGGCTCTTCCTAAAAACTCTACGGGAAATCTGCCGTCTAGCGCCAGCCTTACATCCTCGACCATCTGGCCGCAGGACATCTCGACAACTAAAAATTTTAGCTTCTTTTTCCCGGCAGCGAGTTTCCGGAACTCCCCCTCAGGAAACGGCCAGAGAGTGACTGGCCGGATCAGGCCTATTCTTTTACCCTTCTTCCTGAGATCGTTCACTACCCCTTCAGAGATCCTGGCCATTGCGCCATATGCTACAATAATGATCTCGGCATCCTGCAAAAACGCTGTTTCGGCACGCTGCTGGCTATTCTGAATCGCCTTATATTTCTCCTGCAGCTTAAGATTGAGCTCTTCCAGGGCGCCATCTTTAAGATAAAGCGACCTGATAATATTAGCATTTCTGCCCTTGCATCCGGTAAGCGCCCATGGTTTAGCCAAAGGCTTTGGCTTATATTCCTTAAGCTCCAGGGGTTCCATCATCTGCCCTAACATCCCGTCGCTCAGGATGATCACCGGACTGCGATACTTATCCGCCAGATCAAAGGCGAGCGGCATAAAATCATACGCCTCCTGCACGCAGGCAGGAGCCAGCACGATCGTACGGTAATCACCATGCCCGCCGCCGCGCGTAGCCTGGAAGTAATCGGCTTGAGAAGGAGCTATATTGCCCAGGCCGGGCCCTCCGCGCATTATATTGACGATCACGCAGGGTAATTCTGTTCCGGCCATATAGGAGATACCCTCCTGCTTCAGGCTGATCCCCGGGCTGGAAGATGAGGTCATTGCCCGCGCGCCGGTTGCGGCAGCGCCGAAGACCATATTGATCGCGGCTAATTCCGATTCAGCCTGGATGAATACCCGGCCGGCTCTGGGCATATGTTTAGCCATATAGGCGATCAGCTCATTCTGAGGAGTGATCGGATATCCGGCGTAGAGATCGCAGCCGGCCCGGATCGCCCCCTCGGCGATCGCCTCATTCCCGCTGATCAATATTTTTTTTAACATCTTATTTATAGACCTCTATACAACAATCCGGACAGACCAGGGCACAGATCATGCAGCCCGTACACTCCTGTGGCCCCTTGAATTCAACGGCATTAATGCCGCGCTTATTCAGCTCCTTGCATTTGCCGATCAAACCCTTGGGGCAAAAACTGACGCAAAGCAGGCACCCCTTACATTTATCTTTATCGACGGTTATCTTTGGCATAGAGATTTTACTTTAGCGGCTATACCTAGAGCGTCCAGGCCAAACTTCCCCAATAAGATTTCTCGCTTACCAAAGGGGATAAATTCGTCAGGGATCCCGATGCTGGCTACCGGCTTGCCGATCGCTTCACTGACGGCACTGCCGAATCCGCCGCACAAAGTGCCCTCCTCTACGGTAATAATACATTTTACCTCATCAGCCAGCCTTTTCAATAGATCAGTATCCAGGGGTTTTGCAAAGCGCGCATTGATCACCGCCCCTGAGAGGCCGTCCTTGCGCAGGCGCCTCGCCGCTTCAAGCGATGGAGCTACCATACTACCCAGAGCGAAGATCGCAAAATCGCGCCCCTCCTCTAAAACCTGGGCCCTGCCTAATTTCAACTTTGCGCATGGTATCTCCTGCGCAGGGGAGGCGGCTTTTGGATAGCGCAGTAACGCAGGTTTGCCCAGCTCAATGGCAAACTCCAGCATCGCCCCTAATTCCTCAGCAGCAGCCGGCGCCATGATCACCAGATTCGGCAACCCCCGCAAATAAGCGATATCAAAAACCCCGTTATGCGTAGGCCCGTCCGGCCCGACGATTCCGGCGCGGTCAAGCGCCAGAGTAACCGGCAAGTCCTGCAAGGCGACCTCCTCAAAGACTTGATCATAGGCCCTCTGCAAAAATGTTGAGTATATAGCTACTACTGGCTTTAGCCCGGCCTTGGCCAGGCCTGCGGCAAAACACACTGCATGCTGCTCGGCAATGCCTACATCAAAAAATCTATTCGGGTAGGCGTCGCGGAACTTATCCAATCCGGTACCCTCCGGCATGGCAGCAGTGACCGTGATCACCCTCTTATCCCGGCCCCCTAACTCCACCAGCTTCTCCGAAAATGCCCGGGTAAAAGTCTTAGGACCTATGGCCCCTTTAGCCTGCGGCCGGCCGGTTGCTGCGTCAAATGGAGCGGCGCTGTGGAACCTGACCGGTTCATCCTCTGCCGGTTTATAACCCTTACCCTTTTTAGTGACTAGGTGAAGCAATAAAGGTCCCTTGATATTAAGGATGTTCTTAAGCGTCGGAATCAGGACTTCAAGGTTGTGCCCGTCTAAAGGGCCGAAATAACGGAAGCCTAGCTCCTCAAAGAACATCCCCGGAACAAATAACCCCTTGAGCCCCTCTTCAAACCTGTTGGCGAGCTTTATCAGCCTGCTTTCTTTGGGCAGGCGCGACTTGACGAAATTATCCAGAGACCCCCGGAAACGGTTGTATATAGGTAAAGAGATGATCTTATTTATATAGGTGCTCAGTGCCCCGGCATTGGCAGCGATACTCAGCTCATTAGTATTTAGGACCACCAGAAGGTCTTTTTTGACGTGCCCGGCATTATTCAGGCCCTCAAAACATAAACCCCCGCTTAAAGAACCATCCCCGACCACTGCCACGACTTTATAGTCCTGCTTCCCGGGTAGATAATCTCTGGCGCAGGCAAGGCCGACTGCAAGTGATACCGCGGTAGAGCTGTGGCCGGAGGTAAAGATATCATAAACCGACTCGTCCTTATTTGGAAAGCCGCTTAAACCCTGATATTGCCTAAGCCCTGAGAACTCCCTACTCCTTCCGGTTAAGATCTTATGGGCGTAGGCCTGATGCCCGACATCAAAAATGATCTTGTCTTGCGGCGCGTCTAAACAGTAATGCAAGGCAAGGATCAACTCCACTGCGCCCAGGCTTGAGGCGAGGTGGCCGCCGGTATCCGAGACTACCTCGATAATGCGCTGGCGTAACTCCGCGGCAAGCGCAGGCAACTCGTCCAGCTTAAGCCTCTTTAGGTCCTGCGGCTCTTTAATCCTCTCTAACAACATCTACCCCCCGGCATCCTTGCCCTCAAGCGGCTTTAAACCGAGCTGTCCATTTTTATCCTTGATCAATATGTCGATCTTCTTCTTGGCATTATCCAGTCTCTGCGAACAGCTGCGCGAGAGCTCGATTCCATCCTGATACTTCTTCAGCGCCTGATCCAGAGAGAGGTCACCCTTCTCCAGATCCTCGACTATCTTCTCCAGCTTCTTTAAAGACTCCTCGAATTTTAATTCTGCCATTTTAATCCTCCCTTAAAATTCTCTTTGGCTGCACTGCCGTAACTCTACTTAAAAATTCACCCCTGTGGAGCCTGGTCTTAACCGTATCACCCATCTTTAATAAACTGGTATCTTTAAGCGCAATATCCTTAAGGGGCATAAAGGTAATGCTATATCCCCGCGACAAAATATTTAAAGGGCTTAAAGACGCTAATTTTCCCGCGCAGTTTGCAAGCTGCGTACTCTTAAGCCTGACCAGATGCGAGGCGCGCACGTATATCTGCCTGGCGAGATCTGCAATCTGCCTCTGATGCTGCTGTAGCAATAGGGCCGGATTACCCAAATTCAGACGGTGCGTCAGATGAGCCAATCTCTCCTGAAGGCGGCCGGCCAGATCAAGGCAAGAGCGCTTAAGCATCCGGCTTAAATCGCTAAGCTTTGCCTTTAGCTCCTCTTTTCTGGGGATCACCAACTCTGCAGCAGCCGAAGGGGTCGGCGCGCGCAGGTCTGATACAAGATCGGCGATCGTCCAATCCCTCTCATGCCCCACGCTTGAGATCACCGGTATCGCGGAATCATAAATCGCGCGGGCAACTACCTCTTCATTAAAGGCCCAGAGGTCCTCTATGCTCCCACCGCCCCTGCCGACGATCATCACCTCTATGCGCTCTTTAACCGGTAATCCTTGGTTAAGGCGATTCAGGTCATGAATCGCTGAGGCGATCTCCTCCCTTGCTCCCTCGCCCTGCACCCGGGCCGGAGCGAGGATCACATGGACCTGGGCGAATCTTCGATCCAGGACATTCAGTATATCTTTGAGTGCCGCGCCGCGCTGAGAAGTCACCACGCCTATCCTGGAGGGAAGATAGGATATCGGCCGTTTATGCTTTAAAGAAAAGAGGCCCTCCTTCTCCAACTTCTGCTTTAATTGCTCAAGGGCCAGCTGCAGGCTGCCGATGCCCTTGGGCTCCAACGTCTCTGCATAAAACTGATAATTACCCTGCTTCTCATAGACGCTGATCCTGCCGGAGCAGATCATCTGCAAGCCCTCTTTCATCTGGAATTTTATACGTGACGCAGCTGCTGCAAAGATCACGCATTTAAGCAGGCTCTCTTTATCCTTAAGGCTGAAGAATACCGTACCGCTGGGGATCCTGCTCACCCCCGAGATCTCACCCTCCACCCAGATATCGGCGAAAGTATTATCAAGGATCAGCTTTATATCCCGGGTGATCTCTGAAACGGTATAAATATGTTTAGTCCTTTTCATCTTCCTCCAGGATCAACATCTGGACCGAATAGGGCTTAAGGCTGATAGTCTCCTGATACAGGCCATCAACTTGTATCTTCTTCTCCTCTACGGGAGAGAACCCGCACTCCTTTACGCAGGAGGAATCCATGCTATATCTCTTGTATAGATAATCGCCGTTTAGATTCTTAAGCGAAATCTTAAGTGTGCGCGGGGAATCCATTAACTGCCTGGCGCGCTGATCAAGGGCAAGGGCCTTCTTAAGCATCACCTTCAACCTTTTGGTCAGGCGAAGCGATGAGATCTGCAACTCTGCCTTCAGAAGCTTATCAAACCTGCCGGACTTGATCAGCCTAAGCACGATCTTCCTTTCCCCGCCGCTCATTAATGCGATATTCCTTGAGATGTAATTCTTGGCGATCTCCGGATCGATGTAATTATAGATCATACATACATAACGCCGATCATCTTTTGTGGCGATCACTCCGACAAATTCATCGTCGGGCTTCTGATCAACAAACATCTCTCTGCCCAGCACATTCAGCATCTGAAAGACCTGGTATATTGACTTAGCTCCTCCCTTATGCGCCAGGGCCTTGGCGGAATAGAATATCCCCACATTTCTGTTGATCCCCTCTTCATTGTTCTGAAAATCCTCCAGGCAGTAATAGAACTGGCGATCGACCCCGGCCCGATACATCCCCTGTATCCGCGCTGGGATGTAGCTTGATGCGATATGGGCATCTTTACCGCGCTCCGGCACAGAGTTAACCTGCCGGTCATAGTTCCATTCTCCTACGATCAAGGGGGTATCATTCTTAATGCGCTTAAAGTAGGTGAGCCAGCGCCTGACCAGAGCCAGGGAAGTCATCTTATAACGGGTGATCTCCTCTTCGGCGCGGGGATCTGTAGAATAGGCATGCCAGCTGATAAAATCCAACGGCAGCCTGCGCGCGTTACAGAACTTCATCAGGTCATAGACCAGGCTATTCCCGGGGGTAAGTATAGAGTTGCCGTCGACATTCTGAAACCACCAGCTGACTGCAGGACCTCCCACCGGTATATAGACCTTATATTCCTTCTTCAGTTCCCTTACCGCCTCGGCTACGGCGCGGTATAAAAAGAGGTAATCTATTCTCCTGCCAAGAAAGAACTCCTCAAGGTCAGGGGCGTTCCATACCTCATACCAGATATTAAATTTTTTCTCGCAACTTAACCTGCGGATAACCGCCTTGATCGCTTCTTTGAAAGTGCGCAGGTGGCGCAGGGGGCTTTTCTTATCGCGTATCCTGCCAAGCCCGGCCGGCATCCCAAAGAGGTTCAATACCACTATTCCGCCGGCATCAGAGATCTTCTTGATCATCTCTTCGTAGTTGGCCAGGAGCTGATCCTGCGCTTCCGTATCTTCGATCAGCTCCTTTACTTCCCAAAGATTATATTGCAGGCGGAATATCCCTTGCAGGCCGATATCCCTCTCCCACCGCTCTAGCGACTCCTTAGAGCTGAAGACGCGCGGCCGGTTTTCTTTATGGATTTCTCCGCGTCCGCTCAAATCTATATTAGGGTGATAAACTCCAGGCAGAGGGATAGTCTTGCCCTTAGTATCAAGGGTATATTCCAGATCCGTACTGGCGCAGGCAGGACAGATTATTAATAATAGAAGAATACATAGTGGGATTATAAAGGCCTTACGCATCTCTTAGAGTTTCTTCTGGATCCTGGTAATCGACCTTGACTTGCCGGTAGCCTGATCTACATCAAGGAGTACGCCCTGCAGCCAGATATTCTCCTTGGCCACTTCAAATTTTACCGGAACGCAGGTGAGGAACCTCTCCAGGACATCCTCTGTCCTTCTGCCGATCACCGAATCCAATGGCCCGGTCATACCCGCATCGGTAATATAGGCGCTGCCTGAGGGAAGGATCCTTTCATCGGCGGTCTGGACATGCGTATGCGTCCCTAAAACAGCTGATACCTTGCCGTCCAGATACCAGCCTAAGGCCATCTTCTCCGAAGTTGCCTCAGCGTGCATATCCACGATGATCACCTGCGCCTCTTTTGAAAGCTCTTCCTGCGCTGCCTGCGCTGCTTTAAAGGGGTTCTCAAGCGCTTCCATAAAGACCCGGCCGTTGACGTTGATCACGCCCACCCTGGCGCCGTTTGCGGCCTTAAAATGATTCCAGCCGCTCCCGGGAGCGCCGGCGGGAAAATTAGCCGGCCTTAAGATCCTGGCCTCCTCTTTTATGAGCTCAAAGATCTCCCTCTTCCTCCATATATGGTCCCCTGAAGTAAGCACGTCAACGCCTGCGGCAAACAACTCCTGCGCCACGCGCGCCGTGATCCCGGAGCCGCCTGCGGCATTCTCGGCGTTGGCGATCACAAAATCTAAAGCCTGCTCATCCCTTAACGCGGGGAGCAGGATCTTGACCGCTTCCCGGCCGGGGCTTCCGACTATATCTCCGATAAACAGGATCTTCATCTTATTTTGCGTATTCGATCGCCCGCGTCTCGCGGATGACCGTCACCTTGATC
>JBHPGR010000028.1:0-12055 GCA_042570405.1 Candidatus Omnitrophota bacterium | reverse complement strand
CAGCTGGTGGCGGCTATATCTGCGGTTGCAAACGGCGGACAGCTGATGCGCCCGTTTATTGTAAAGGAGATCCGGGATAAATTCGGCGAGACGATAAAAGAGTTTCTGCCTTCGATGATCCGCAAGGTGATCTCCGTAGATAGCGCGGCCAGGGTCAAAGAGATCCTTACCGGCGTGGTCGAGTCAGGAACGGGTAAGGGCGCAATGATACCCGGCGTTAAGGCCGCAGGAAAGACCGGCACTGCGCAGAAGCTGGATCAGCAAGGCAGGTATTCGCATAATAAATTCATCGCTACCTTTATCGGATTTGCACCTGCTGAGGACCCGCAGATCGCAATCGTGGTGATGGTGGATGAACCAAGGCCGGTCTACTACGGCGGAGTAGTCTCGGCGCCGGTCTTTAAGAGTGTGGCAGAGGATACATTGCGCTACCTTGAGACAGGAAGGCCGATCAAGGGACGCTATAGGCAAAAATGAACTTGGAAGAACTGATTAAATCTTTAGACAGGTTTGATGGGATTAGCTGCGACTCAAGGAGTGTATCCGGCGGGTACATCTTTGTAGCGATAAAGGGGACTTCCTTTGACGGCCACGATTATATCGCGGATGCGATCAGGCGCGGCGCAAAGCTAGTTGTGATTCAGGAGGGGGCGCTTAAGCCTAAGGATGCAGAGGGTGTCGAATTTATTGTCAGTAATGATACCCGTCAGGCCTTAGCACGATTAGCAGCGCAGTTTTACGGTTTTCCATCGAAGAGCTTGAGGGTAATCGGGATCACCGGGACCAACGGTAAGACTACGGTCTCGTATTTGCTGGAGGCGTTATTAAAGGCCTGCGGGCGAAGCCCCGGGGTGATCGGAACAGTCAATTACCGCTATAAAAATAAGATTTTTCCTGCCGGGAATACAACGCCGGGGGCGATAAAGCTGCAGTCAATGCTGGCCCGGATGCATATGGCAGGTTGCGACTGCGCGATATTAGAGGTTTCATCCCATGCCCTTGACCAGGAGAGGGCACGGGAAATAGAATTCGCGTCCGGTATCTTTACTAATCTTTCGCAGGACCATCTTGATTATCATCTGGATATGGAGACTTATTTCCGGGCCAAGGAAAAATTATTCACCGGAATCCCTGCCTCTAATGACAGATTCATAATCACTAACAATGACGACCCCTACGGTAGAAGAATAGGCGAGTCTGCGCAGGCAAAAGTCGTGACTTACGGCATAGATGGCGAAGCTGATTTCGCTGCCAGAAATATCAGTTTTGATAACGTGCATACGAGTTTCCAGATCATATCCGGCAAAAAAAAGTATAAAGTCAATACGGAGCTGATCGGAAGGCATAATGTCTATAATCTCACCGCAGCTTTTGCCTGGGCGATAGAGGAGGGGCTTGACCCGCAGAAGCTAATCGGTGCAATCGAAAGGTTCCCTTCGGTCCCGGGAAGGCTGGAGAGAATCGAAAACAACAGGGGAATTTCTATATTCGTGGATTACGCGCATACCGAGGATGCGCTCAGGAGCACGATCTTGACGCTTAAGGAGCTGTCTCCCAAGAGGCTGATCCTGGTCTTTGGCTGCGGCGGCCAACGCGATAAAGGCAAGAGGCCTAAGATGGGTCAAGTGGCATCGCAGCTAGCCGACCAAGTGATGATCACGGATGATAATCCAAGAGGCGAGGACCCTGAAGAGATCATTAATCAGATCAAGAAGGGGTTTAGAGAAAAGAATTATTCAGTGATCCGCGATAGACACGAGGCGATCGAAAAAGCAATTCTACTGGCAGAAGCCGGTGATATCTTGTTAGTCGCAGGCAAGGGCCATGAAGATGTGCAGATCGTAGGCACAAAAAGGGTCCCATTTGATGACCGTAAAATTATAAGAGAATGTTTAAGGTAAGCGAATTAGCAAAAGCTACAGGCGCAAGATTGATCAGGGGTAAGCAGGAGGCCCGTGTAAGAGGGATCTCTATCGATTCAAGGAGTATAAAGCGCGGCGAGGCCTTTATTGCTATAAAAGGAGATAGGTTTGACGGCCAGAGATTTATCGGCCACGCGGCAGCAAAGGGCGCCGGCTGTATAATTACGGCAGGTAAAACTCTCAAAAATCTTCCCGGCAACGCCGCAATACTTAAGGTCAGGGATACAACCTGCGCTTTAGGGGATATCGCAAGGTTCCAGCGCAATCGATTCGATATCCCGGTGATCGCGGTAACCGGGAGCAACGGTAAGACAACCACCAAGGATATGATCGCGCATATTCTTTCAAAGAGCATGCGGGTGCTTAAGAACGAGGGTACCAGGAACAACCAGATCGGCCTTCCCCTGACCCTGAGTAAGCTTAACGCAAGACACGATGCGGTGGTGCTTGAGATCGGCACGAACCATTTCGGGGAGGTAGAGTGTCTATCGGGGATATGTTCTCCTAATATCGGGGTGATCACCAATATCGCAGCGGCGCACCTGGAATTTTTCAGGGACCTTGATGGAGTATTGCGGGAGAAGCGCTCATTGTTATCGAATTTAAGAAAACCATATATTGCTTTATTGAACGCTGATGATAAAATGTTAAGCAGGTTGTTAAGCGCTGAGGGCAAAAAAAAGCTGAAGCTCGGATTCTCCCTAAAGGGCGCAAGTGATTTCCGGGCAGGCGATCTTAAGTGCCTTAGAGGGATCCAGGAGTTTAGCGTCAATGGCAGGCAGCGTTTTGAACTTAAGAGTCCGGGATATTGGAATATTTATAACGCATTAGCGGCGATCGCAGTGGCTAGAGTCTTAGGGGTGGGGTATAACCAGATTGCTCGTGCCTTGCGAAGTTTTGATTTTCCCGGCGGGAGGTTTACCCTTAAGAGATCCGGGAATATCAGTTTTATCGACGATACATACAATTCTAATCCGGTATCGCTAGCTTGCGCCCTTGAGGCGCTGGGAGACTTAAGCGTAAAGGGGAGGAAGATCGTGGTGATCGGGGATATGTTAGAGCTTGGGGATGCCTCGGGTGATCTGCATGCTCAGGCAGGCAGGGAGGCAGCTGCAGTTTGTGATGTTTTTATAGCCGTTGGCAGGCTCTCGGGGCCCGCGGCAGAGGGCGCGCGCTCCTGCGGGCTCGGCAGAGAAAAGGTCTTTAGATGCGCAAACTCCCTGCAGGCGCGCAGGCTGCTTAAGGAGAAGCTGCGCCTCTCGCATAATGATCTGGTCCTGGTCAAGGGTTCCCGGGCGATGAAGATGGAGGAGGTAATCAGCTAACTGTATGTTTTATTATTTCTTTTACCCGCTGCATAAGATCTTTTCGTTTTTTAATATTTTCCGCTACATCACCTTCCGCGCGGCGATGGCCGCCCTGACTGCGTTTCTGATAAGTCTCGCCCTGGGCCCGGTAGTGATCAGGCTGTTTCGGAAGTTCAATTTAGTCGAGAATGTCAGGAAGGAGGCTAGCCTGCGGCTTGACGATCTGCATAGCGGCAAGGAGAATACCCCGACCATGGGCGGGGTGATGATATTGATCGCGCTGGTTATCTCTACATTGCTCTGGGCAGACACCACAAACCGCTTTGTGATCATTGTGCTGGCAAGCACGCTCTGGCTTGGCCTGACGGGCTTGGCCGATGACTACCTGAAGCAGGTACGCAGAAAATCAAATGGCCTTACCGCTACGGCAAAGTTCAGCAGCCAGATCATCCTGGGACTGGCGTTGGGGACGGTTCTTTTCCTGGATCCCGCGATCAGTACTAAACTGAATATTCCCTTTATGAAAGGGGTCTCTCTGGAACTGGGATTGTTCTATTTGTTATTCGTGATCATAGTGATCGCCGGTTCTTCAAACGCGGTAAACCTTACCGACGGCCTGGATGGCCTGGCCACAGGTTCAGTGATCATGGTCGCCCTGGCCTTGAGCGTGTTATGCTATGTTTCCGGCCATCTGAAGTTTAGCTCTTACCTCCTGGTCCCATATATCAATGGGAGCGCTGAATTGGCGGTCTTCTGTGCGGCGATGGTGGGGGCGTGCCTGGGGTTTCTCTGGTATAATTGTTATCCGGCATCGATCTTTATGGGGGATGTCGGGTCTCTGGCGTTGGGAGGGGCTTTAGGGACAGTGGTGCTCTTGATCAAGAAGGAATTTTTGCTTGTGGTAGTGGGCGGGGTATTTGTTTTGGAGGCGCTTTCGGTGATCCTGCAAGTGGCATCATTTAAACTCACGGGCAGACGGATCTTTAAGATCGCTCCCCTGCATCATCATTTCCAATTCATGGGTTGGCCCGAATCCAAGGTGATCGTCAGGTTCTGGATCATGGCGATCATCTTTGCCATGATCACGCTGGTCACGTTGAAGGTCAGGTAAACGGGCCTCTTCGGACAATAAATGAAGAACACAGAGAGATTTAAAAACTTAAGGGTCACCGTCGTGGGCCTGGCCCGTTCCGGATTGGCCTGCGCAGGGCTCCTGCAAGAACTGGGAGCGGAGGTTTGCGTTACCGAGCAGTCGGATAATGAGATAACGCGGGCAAATAAGTCAAGACTTAAAATAAAGGATATCCGGGTTGAGATCGGCGCCCACTCAAAGGGGAGTATAGAGGGATCTGAATTAGTAGTGGTCTCTCCCGGGGTAAGCGACGATGCGCTCCCCATACTCTGGGCTGATCAGTCAGGGATACCGGTCGTCAGCGAGATCGAGATCGGTGCGGCCCTATCTCCTGCTGAGATCATTGCCGTTACCGGCTCAAATGGCAAGACCACGGTGACTACTTTGCTCGGCGACTCGCTTAAGCGTTCAGGAAGGCGCGCATTTATCTGCGGGAATATCGGCAATCCCTTTTGCGGGGAAGTAGCGAAGATGAAAGAGGGGGATTTTGTCTCTCTTGAAGTGAGCTCTTTCCAATTGGAGAGGATCAGGGATTTTAAACCGAAGATCTCGGTGATGCTCAATTTTTCCCGAAATCACCTGGATAGGTATGCCGGCATGCAGGAGTATCTTTCGGCAAAGAAGCGCATTTTTATTAATCAGGATAAAGATGATTATCTTGTCTTGAATCAGGAAGATGCCTCCCTGAGGCAGCTGGCAGAGGAGGCAGGGGCAAGGGTAGTATATTTTTCGGGAAACAAGACGCGCAATCCCAATCAGGCAGCGGTGATCACGGTGAGTGATCTTTTAGGACTAGATCATGAGGCAGTAGCGGAAGCCCTGGATGAGTTTAAGGGGATCGAACACCGACTGGAGGAAGTGCGGGAAGTAAAAGGCGTGCGGTTTATCAATGATTCCAAGAGTACTACGGTAAATTCAACGATCTGGGCGCTAAAATATACGCCAGGCCCGATAATCCTGATCGCGGGCGGCAAAGATAAGGGCCTGGATTACACCCCGATCCGCAGCTACCTGGGCAAGAAGGTAAAAGAGGTGGTCCTGATCGGAGAGGCAGCCCCTAAGATAAGGCAGGCGCTTATCGGGGCAGGCACTATTGAAGGGGCGAAGAGCATGGAGGAGGCGGTGAGGATCGCCTTTAAAAGGAGCGAGCCGGGGGGGAGGGTCCTGCTTTCGCCGATGTGCTCAAGCTTTGATATGTTCAAAGATTATGAAGATCGGGGCAGGGAATTTAAGAAGCGGGTGCAGGATCTAGATAAGGTAGATTAGGATGCAGCGCAATACCAGGATAAAAATCTTTATAACTACCTCCATTCTGATCTGCACCGGTATAGTAATGCTCTACAGTACTTCAAGTATCTGGGCGTGGGAGCAGTATGGTGACGGCTTTTATTTCTTGAAACGGCATCTCCTCTTCCTCCTGATCGGTGCGTGCTTGGCCTTTCTTGCGATGTGCTTTGACTACAGGAAGCTGCAGCAGTTGGCAAAACCCTTATTATTGGGTTCGGCGTTGCTTCTGGTCTTAGTGTTGATGCCCGGCCTTGGCAGGGAGGTCTCAGGGGCCAGGCGGTGGTTTCGTCTCGGGCCGATCGGCTTCCAGCCCTCTGAGCTGGCGAGCCTTGCGATGATCATCTACATCGCGGATTTTCTGACCCGCCGCGCAAAGCGGGTCCTGGATCTGGTCAAAGGATTTCTTCCTCCGATTGCGGTTTTGGGCGGGTTCTCTCTATTGATCCTGATGCAGCCGGATTTCGGCACAGTTTTAGCTCTTGCTGCGGTAGTGATGGCGATGATCTTTGTTGCCGGGGCGCGCCTTCGGCATCTTGCAACGCTCTTTTTGGCAGCTATTCCTTTTTTATATCTATTGATCTTTCGGGTCCCCTACAGGCGGTTGCGCGTAATGGGGTTTTTGAATCCATGGGCAGATCCCAGGGGAGCTGGTTTTCAGTTGATCCAGTCCCAGGTCGCACTGGGTTCGGGAGGGATATTCGGTGTCGGCCTGGGCCACTCCATGCAGAAACTATTTTATCTGCCTGCAGCGCACACGGATTTCATCTTCTCGATCATCGGGGAAGAGCTGGGCCTGGTCGGCACGCTGGGTGTGGTCTTTTTATTTGCTCTGTTGATCTATCTGGGTTTTAAGCTGGTTAAGAATACCAGGGACAGATTTGGATTCTTCCTAGGGTTGGGGATAATGCTGATGATCTCACTAAAGGCGGTGATCAATATCGGGGTCTCCTGCGGAGTCTTTCCCACTAAGGGGCTGCCGCTTCCATTTATCAGCTACGGCGGCACATCCTTAGTCCTTGATATGATCGGTATCGGTATAGTGATGAATATTTCGCGTTGGGAAGAGAATTCATGAGGATTTTGCTCGCTACCGGCAGAAGCGGCGGCCATATCTTTCCTGCCCTGGCCTTGATCGATGCGGTGAAAGGGCGCTATCCGCAGACAGAGGCGCTACTGCTTTTACCTGAGAGCCGCCTCACGAGAAAGCTCGATCTTTCAAAGTATAAAGTAAAATACTTAAGCGATGCATCCTTGAGCCCGGGAATTAATCCGGATAATATAATCGCGGTATTTCAATGGGTAAAAAGTGTTTTTGAAAGTTTCTTCTTCCTGGTAAGTTTTAAACCGGACGTGGTTGTCGGTTTCGGCAGTAAAAGCAGCATCGCCTGCCTGATGCTGGCCTGGCTTTTTCGTATTGAGACGCTGATCCACGAGCAGAATGTCGTGCCGGGCAGGGCGAATATGTTACTTGCGAAATTCGCAGACAAGGTAGCGATCTCCTTTGAGAGGACGTGCGATTACCTGAAGGTCTCACCGGAGAAGATCATTTACTCCGGTAATCCCCTAAGGCCTGCGCTGAAGAGAATCGAAAAGAGCTCTTGCTTAGGCTTCTTCTCTCTGGAGGAAGAAAAAATTACTCTCCTTGTGTTAGGGGGCAGCCAGGGCAGCGACAGGGTAAATAGCGCGGTATTACAGGCCCTGCGGGAGTTCCCCGACAGGAAGCGGCTGCAGGTGATCCATATGGCAGGCAATAAAGGCCAAGATTCTCTGCGCGCCGGTTACGCAGATCTCGGGATCAGGCATAAGGTTTTTGGTTTTTTTAACTCAATGCAAATCGCCTACAGCGCTGCCGATATAGTGATTTCTCGTGCTGGAGCAACTACCCTGGCCGAGATAATCTATTTTCGTATACCGGCGATACTCCTGCCTTACCCATTTGCCCGGTCCCATCAGGGTGAGAACGCCAGGGTCTTGGTGGAGGCAGGGGCAGCGCGGGTGATCGAAGATGAAGCGCTTAATAGCGTTTCCTTAAGCAAAGAGTTATCCGGTTTGTTATCCGGGCAGGGCTTAAGTCAGATGCGTTCGATGTACCAACGGATCAAGGGTCCCGGGGCTGATAAATTGCTGGCGGAGGCGGTGATCGGCCGCAGAGTCCGATGAGAAGATATATTGCCTTGATCCTGATATTAGTTTTATCTACCGGCCAGGCTTTTGCCCTTACGGATAAGTGGCATCTCTTAAAGAGCAGGCACTTTATCCTTTATTATAAGAGCGGCCAGGAATACGGCTTTCTAGGGCAGGTGATCAAAGAGGCGGAAAAGCATTACGATCAGATCGCTGATAACCTGGGTTTTAGAAGGTTTGATTTTTGGCTTGGGGATGACCGGGCAAAGATCTACATATATAGGGATGCAGCCGAATACCGGGAGGCTACGGGGCAGCCGGAGTGGTCTGCCGGATGCGCGGACGTTAGAAGTAAGATCATCCATACCTACTATCACGCAAAGGGCTTCTTTGATACGCTGCTGCCGCATGAGATGGGGCATATAATCTTCAGGGAGTTTGTCGGCTTTGATAACCGGGCAGTGCCGATCTGGCTTGATGAGGGTGTCGCTTCTTACCAGGGCAGATCGGGAAGAGGGGTTTATTCTATGATCATTGAGAAAGCGGTAAAGGAAGGGGCTTTTTTGGATATTAAAGCGCTGGCTGAGCTTGATCCCCACTGCGCCGGGCAGTCCGGATCAGTCGATCTTTTTTATGCAGAAGCGGCGAGTATCGTTGATTTTATGATCAGTAAGTTTGGCAAGGAGAAGTTTGTGTATTTTTGTCAAAACTTAAGGGATAATCCGGATCTTGAGAGGGCGCTTTCATCGGCCTATGGTTTCAGGGATGCAGAAGAGTTGGGCGAAGCCTGGCAGGAGTATTTAGGGATATGAAGAAACGGATCCACTTTATCGGGATCGGCGGGATCGGGATGAGCGGGGTAGCGAAGTTATTCCTGCGTCAGGGCGCCGAGGTGAGCGGCTCTGACATAAAAGACGGGAAGATGGTGCGGGCGCTTAAGCAGGCGGGGGCTGAAGTCTTTTTGGGCCACAGCCCGGAGAACGTACGCGATAAAGAGTTAGTGGTTTATTCATCGGCGATCGCCGAGGATAACCCGGAGCTTTGCGCGGCAAGGGAGCTGGGAGTTACTTTATTGAAGCGCGCAGAGGCTCTAGCAGAGCTGATGCGCGAGAAGACCGTGATCACGGTCACCGGCAGCCACGGCAAGACAACTACCACATCGCTTCTCTCGCACGTGCTGTTGGAGGCAGGATTGACGCCAACGGTCGCCATAGGAGGGATATTACTAGGGAGTGGCACTAATGCCATGCTTGGCGAGGGGGAGTTCTTTGTCGCGGAGGCGGATGAATCAGACGGGTCATTTTTACATTACCAGCCGACCTACTCTATAATCACAAACCTTGACCGCGAACACCTGGATTATTACGGAGATTCTGCATCGCAGGCTCAAGCTTTTAGCAAATTCCTGGAGAAGACCAGTGATTCAGGATGCGCTTTCTGCTGCGGAGACGACTGGAGCCTGGGTGCGATCCTTAAGGGCTACAGAAAGAGATTAGTGCGCTTCGGGTTTAATCAGGATTGTGATATCTCTTGCCGGGAAATCAGGGTCTCCGGCTTTTCCCGAAACTTCGATTGTTTATATAAGGGCAGATCTATCGGCAGGTTTGAACTTGCCCTTGCCGGTGCACATAATATTTCAAACGCCCTGGCAGTGATCGCAGTAGGCATTGAGTTGGGCATTTCACCGGGGGTGATCAGCGGCGCGCTTGCAAGCTATAAGGGCACGCGCAGGCGGCTCGAGGTCAGATACAAGGATAAAGGATATCTTTTAGTCGACGACTACGCTCATCACCCTACAGAGATCAGGGCGACCCTGGCAGCGCTAAAGGAGCTAAAACCCCGGCGTCTGATCGCGGCCTTTCAGCCGCACCGTTATACCAGGACTAAACTGCTTTTAAAGGAGTTCGCCTGCTGCTTTGAATTAGCCGATAAATTGATCATCACCGATATCTATCCGGCGGGAGAGGCCCCTATAAAAGGTATAGACGGGATGAGCATCTTTGAAGGGGTAAAACGGCATTCGCCGGATCAGGACCTGCAGTTTCTGGCAAAAGAAGAGATCTGTGCGGGGATCCTGAAAGATCTAAAGCCGCAAGACCTTGTGGTTACTTTGGGCGCAGGGGACATTACTAAGGTTTGCGATGAGCTGGAACAGGGACTTAAAATCAAAGGTTAAGCGCGGTGAGCCGCTGGCGAAGCACAGCGCCTTTAAGATCGGCGGAAGGGCGAGGTTTTTTTCCCTTCCGGCTGACTTAGAGGAGCTGAAGAGATTGCTAATCCACGCAGGAACGAAGAGAGCAGCTGTTTTTGTCATCGGAGCAGGGAGCAATATCCTGATCAGTGATAAGGGCGTCAATGGTCTGGTGGTGCGACTGAGCTCTCCGTTTTTTAAGAGATTTCATTTTAAAGGAAACTGCCTTGACTCATCCAGTGGGGTATCTCTCTTTAGGCTCCTTTCGGCCGCGGAGGCGCGCGGGCTTTCGGGACTTGAGTTTTTAGCCGGCATCCCCGGAACGCTGGGGGGAGCGCTGGCGATGAATGCAGGGATTACGGGACAGACAATCGCAGATTTAGTAGAAAATGTCAGTGTGATGTACTATAATGGTACGATTAAAACTCTTACAAAGCGCAAGTTAAGGTTCGGATACCGTAAATCAAATTTAAATAAGTGTGTGATCCTGGGGGCCTCGCTTAAGCTGAAACGAAGAAGTAAGGGGGCAATCAGAAGGCTGGCCAAAGAGTATCTGCAACGCCGGTGGTTGACGCAGGATAGAACAAGGCCTTCGCTTGGTTGTATTTTCCGTAATCCGGCAGGTTTGGCGGCAGGTAAACTGATCGACTCCTGCGGCCTAAAGGGGATGCGGGTAGGGGGTGCCGCAGTATCACGCAAGCACGCCAATTTTATAGTTAACCGGCAGAGGGCTAAGGCGCGTGATGTCAAGCGGCTGATGCAGCTGATCAAGAATGAAGTAAAGAAAACCCATGGCTTAGAACTTGAGCCGGAGATAAAGATATGGGACTAAGAGAGGATTTCGGCCGAGTAGGAGTTTTATCGGGAGGCCCGTCAACAGAGCGCGAGATCTCCCTTAAATCAGGCGCCGCCGTGCATGAAGCCCTAACAGGTGCCGGGATCAATGCCGTTCAGATCGAGATCACTTCGGATGATCACGACAGGAATATCGACCTGATCAAGGAGAGCGGGATCAACTGCGCCTTTATCGCCCTGCACGGGTATTTCGGTGAGGATGGCGGCATTCAAGGCATACTTGACGAGATGGCGCTTCCTTATACCGGTTCCGGAAGGGCGGCCAGCAGACTGGCGATGGATAAGGTCGCTTCGCGCAGGGTGTTTGAAGGCCGGGGGATCCGCGTACCCAGGTATGAAGTGTTTGATAAGAGTTTTTATAAATCCGGGAGGGCCCCGAGATCAAAATTAAAGCTTCCCCTGGTTGTTAAACCATCCGCGCAGGGTTCAAGCCTGGGACTTACAATCGTGAAGAAGGAGGATAGTTTGGAGCGGGCGCTGGAACTCGCTTTTAGTTTTGACGGTAGAGCTGTTGCCGAGGAGTATGTAGATGGAAGGGAGATAACCGCAGGGATACTGGATGAAAAGCCTCTGCCGATAGTCGAGATAATACCTGAGAATGGAGTCTTTGATTTCGAAGCAAAATATCAGCCGGGATCAACCCGATACGTAGTGCCGGCACAGCTGACCGGTAAACTTACTTCAAGCGCTCAGGAGGCGGGCCTTTCGGCGCACAAGTCGTTAGGCTGCCGGGGATGCTCGCGCGTTGATATGATCCTGGGGGAAGAGGGAATCGTTTATGTTCTAGAGGTGAATACGATCCCCGGCTTTACCGAGACTAGCCTTCTACCTAAGGCGGCAAAGAGCGCCGGTTGCGGTTTTGGCGAGCTTTGCCTTAAACTTATCGAACTGGCATATGAAAAGACGAAAAATTAAGTTTCCACTGGTACCGGTTGCGGTAGTCGCCTTACTCTCCCTGATCCTTGTTACCTGCTTTTTATATATTGGAAAGAGGCTTTTGGGCATGGACTTTTTCATCGTCAAGGATGTCATGGTCAATGAGGAGAGGGAGGGCCTGGAACACTTTATGGGGCGTAATATATTTGATATCGACCTGAAGGACGACGCAGAATATCTCTCTGAACTCTATCCGGATTATAAGAAAGTAAGGGTAATCAGGGTGCTCCCCAATCGCATATATGTAGATTTTGTAAAACGCAAAGCTGTTGCCTTTGTCAAGCACTACCGTTATTTTAGC
>JBHPGR010000027.1:0-13943 GCA_042570405.1 Candidatus Omnitrophota bacterium | reverse complement strand
GTAAATACATCGCCTGCGGCCGGAGGTTACTCTCTGTAAACTCTACCTGGAACCTCTCCAGGATATCCCTTGCGTATGCGTAATCCTCTTTTTGAAAATAGGCCAGGCCCTGCGCATAGGATGCATCATCGAGGAGCTTTGAATCCGGGAAATTGCTCTTTAAGGTCGCAAAGGCGATTGCGGCACCACTGTAATTTGCGCTCTTAAGTAGCGTAACGCCCAACTGATATTGAACGTAATCGCTGTAAAGACTGTCCGGGTAATCTTCTAATATACGGTCATAGGACTCCCTGGCCGAATCAAAATCCCCCAGATCCTGGTAGGTATCTCCGATGTGGCAGAGGGTGGAGACCTTGACCGTCTTATCGTCTGTCTCCCTGACGATCTTTTTAAATTCGCTGATCGCCTCCTTAAATTCCCCCTCCTTCAGATGCGACCATGCCAGGCCATAGTGTAACTTGTCTAATGATTCCTGCGCAATGGAATCTCTTCCACGCTCCAGCGCCTCCCGGTAGGTCTCCTTCGCCAGAGAGAATTTCGCCAGATTATAATATGAGTCTGCTTTACCAAGATATGCCTGAATCGCTACGTCAGGATCCTGCGTTAAATCCAGTAGTCGTTCATAAATGCCGGCAGACTCTTCAAACCTCTGGGTTTCAAACATCAATACCGCCTGGCCCAGAAGCAACACATCCAGGCTTACCCTCTCGAGTTTCGCCTGATCGATTTCGGCAAACGCTTCTTCGGCACGATCAAAGCTGTTCAACTTCAGATACGACCAGCCCACCCCAAGCTGGGACAACCCTTTAATATTAGAGTCGGTTACAGTAGAGATCACTTTGGAATACCCTTTGATCGCCTGTTCAAAATCATTCAGGTAGTACTCTGCTTCTGCCAGATAAAAATACAGGTAGGCCTGCCGGTGGATATCGCCGGAATAGGCCTTAAGCGAACTGCTCAATCTCTGTTTAAGCGCCTCGTAATCCTTGATGTTGTAGAGACACTCCAATATTTTAAAGGAGGCGTCCTCTGCCTGCTGCGCGCCGGGAAAATCCTCCTCGACCACTTTAAAATTCTTAAGCGCCTCTGCATAATCCTGTCCCTGAAAGAGGCACCAGCCCAATGAATAATATGCGGCCGCCGAATACTTTGAATCGCTAAATTCAGTGATGATCCTGCGGTAATACTCTTGCGCTGTACTGAAATCATTGATCTTAAAATAAACCTCGGCGCTCCAGTAGGTCAGCGCATCCTCATACTCCTTGGCGCTCTTTCTCTTTAAGAGCTCCTGGAACTTTTGCAGCGCCTCCTGTGACCTGTTCTGATGGAAATAGCACTGGCCGATCAAAAGATGCGCCTCAGCCGACTTAACCGAAGCAGGGTAATTCTTTAAAAACCGCTCAAGAAGGCTCAGGCTCACCTCATAGAATCCGTCTTCATAGGCCTTCTTAGCGACGAAAAGCGCTTCTTCCTCCTTAGCCTCATCCTGCGCCAATAATTCTGTCGCTGAAGTCCGGATGCTTAAAGGAAACAGAAAAAGCAGAATTACTGCCAAAATCAGTAAGCGTTTATGCATAGAAAAAACTATACCACCACTTCACTTTTTAGACAATACTTTTCTCAAAACTTCACCCGTATAAGACCCCTTGATCTTCGCTAACTCCTCCGGACTGCAGGCGCCGACTAACTCTCCCCCCTTGTCTCCCCCCTCAGGCCCCAGATCGATTATGTAATCTGCGCACTTTATCACCTCGGGGTTATGCTCGACCACCAGCACGGTATTGCCCTTATCCACCAGCCTCTGTAAGACAGAGAGCAGCTTCTCTACGTCAGCAAAGTGCAGGCCTGTAGTCGGCTCATCAAGGATATAGAATGTCCTCCCGGTCGAACGCTTACTCAACTCCGATGATAGCTTTACCCGCTGCGCTTCGCCTCCGGAGAGCGTGGTCGCTGACTGGCCGAGCGCGATGTAACCCAGGCCAACGTCGGCAAGAGTCTGGAGTATCTTCGTGATCCTCGGGATGCTTCCGAAAAGCTCCAGCGCCTCCTCTACGGTCATCTCTAAGGCATCGGCGATCGACCTGCCCTTATATCTTACCTCCAGCGTCGCCTGATTAAAGCGCTTCCCCTTGCAGACGTCGCACTTGACGTAGACATCAGGCAGAAAATGCATCTCGATCTTCTTGATCCCGTCGCCTGAGCAGGCCTCGCAGCGCCCGCCCTTAACGTTAAAGGAGAACCTTCCCGGCTTATAACCCTTTACTTTTGCCTCGGGGAGCCTGCTGAATATATCTCTGATGTAGCTGAAGACCCCGGTATAGGTTGCGGGGTTTGAGCGCGGAGTCCTGCCGATCGGTGATTGATCGACGACGATCACCTTATCGATATTTTCGATCCCGCTGATCTTATCGTGCTTGCCCGGCTTCTCTTTATGACTGTACAACTGCGCGGCTATTCCGCGGTAGAGCGTCTCGTCTATCAGTGTGGACTTTCCTGATCCGGATACCCCGGTGACGCAGATAAAGGTCCCCAGGGGAAACTTCACATCGATATGCTTCAAGTTGTGCTCACTTGCCTTGTGGATCGTCAGGCTCTTCCTCTTGCGCCAGGGCCTACGCTCAACAGGCGCCTTAATCGATAACTCCCTGCGCAGGAATTTTGCTGTAAGCGAATCCCGTGATTTCAAAAGTTCTTCTCTTTGGCCGCAAAATACTATCCTCCCGCCGTGCCTGCCGGCTCCCGGGCCAAGATCCACTACGAAATCAGCTGCACTGATCGTAGATTCGTCATGCTCAACGACGATCAGGGTATTGCCCAGATCCCTGAGCTTCTTAAGCGTTGCGATCAGCTTCGCATTATCCCTCTGGTGCAGGCCGATACTTGGCTCATCCAGTATATACAAAACCCCGACTAATCCTGACCCGACCTGAGTGGCTAAACGGATCCTCTGTGCTTCACCTCCGGAGAGCGTGGAACTCTTCCTGTCCAGTGTAAGATACTCAAGCCCGACATCTTTACAGAATGAAAGCTTCTGAATGATCTCCTTTAAGACCTGTCGCGCGATCAAGGCCTGCCTTTGATCTAACTTCAGGCCCACGAAGAAAGTATACGCTTCCTTAACCGACATACAGGTTATCTCGCGGATGTTTTTGCCGCCGATCGTAACCGCAAGACTCTCTTTTCTTAGCCTTGCCCCGTTGCATCCGGGACAGGCAAGAGTTGACATGAACCTGGAGATCTCGTGCTTCAGGTAATCACTGTCAGAATCGCGGAATATCCGCTCAAGATGCGGGATCACCCCCTCAAAAGGTTTATCATTTACATAAACATCCGCGCCGTATAGAACCGCCCTTTGCACGGGTTTACTTAATTTATTAAACGGAGTATCCAGGCCAAAGCCCATCTCATGCGCCAGCTCGCGGATCAGCCAACGGTAGTAAATGATATACCCCCTGCCGCCGCGCTTCCATGCCTCAATAGCTCCCTGGTTTATCGATTTACTCTTATCGGGTATGACTAGATCCCGGTCAAACTCAAACTTGGTGCCTAAGCCATTGCACTCGGGGCAGGCACCATATGGAGAATTAAAAGAGAAGGTGCGCGGCTCGACTTCTGCCAGGCTGATCCCGCACTCCATGCAGGCATACTTCTCGCTGAAGGTAAGTTCTTCTTTTTTTTCCGCAGCGCTGACCGTGACGATCACGATCCCCTTGCCCACCTCAAGCGCGGTTTCAATGGAATCGGTGATCCTGGCCTTATTCTTCTCTTCTATGCTGATCCTGTCCACTACGACTTCGATATTATGGATCCTGTATTTGGCAAGTTTGAGCTTCTGCGGCAGCTCATGAATCTCGCCGTCGACCCGGCAGCGGACAAAACCGGCCTTCTGGACCTGTTTAAATATCTCCTTATATTCGCCCTTCCTTCCCCTGACCAGGGGGGCTAATATCTGAATCTGTGCTCCCGGCGGGCCTTTTAAGATCCTTTGTACGATCTCCTGCGCGCTCTGCCTCTCGATCGGGCGACCGCATTTATAGCAGTTGATTTTACCTGCCCGGGCAAATAAGAGGCGCAGATAATCGTAGGTCTCGGTTTGTGTTGCGACCGTAGAGCGGGGGCTTGACCCGGCCCTTCTCTGCTCAATGGCGATCGCAGGAGACAGCCCATCGATTGCCTCGACATCCGGCTTCTGTAATTGATCTAAGAATTGGCGGGCGTAACTGGAAAGGCTCTCGACATATCTGCGCTGCCCTTCGGCATAGATCGTATCAAATGCAAGGCTTGATTTGCCGGAACCGGAGAGCCCGGTGATCACGATCAGTTTATCGCGGGGAAGCTTCAGAGATATGTTTTTGAGGTTGTGTTCTTTAGCGCCCTTAATGATTATGCTATCTTGCATATCTGAACTGCTGCGTTTGTATTTTGGGATTTGGGATTTGGGATTTGTTTATTATACCAAAAAAGTAAACCCCTGTAAATCCGAGATAAATCCGTTTACAGGGGCTTACTTTACGCTATTATTCGTTAGCGTTATCTTTTTTTCTTCTTCTTTCTGCCGCCTCTCTTCATCTTTGCGCAGCAGACATCCCCCTTCTTGTCAATGAAGTAAAGGTAGCCCTTCTTCCTCTTGACGCCGCACTTTGCGACCTTCTTCGGACCGCCGCCTTTCTTCTTACCTCTTGCCATTTTTGCGCAGGAGATATCGCCTTTCTTGTCGATATAATAGAGGAAACCCTTCTTCCTCTTTATACCTACTTTCATCAGCTTCTGTGCCATGTCTATATTCACCCCCTCTCCCTATTATAGATTTACTAATTTCCTACCTTCATCGGTTGTAATGCCTGTTTTAATGTCGCCACCGCAGAAAGCACCGCAAGATAACTTGTCTTGGGGTTATCCGGGTGGATCACGTTCTCCGTGCGGGCGGTTATCCTGCCCGCCTCGGAATCTATCTCGATCTCATGGATATTCCGCTTAATGCCGGGGCAGGCTATTATGCGCACCAAAGTCTTTTCTGCCCCGATACCGGCGATACTTAGGGTTGCTGCGACGTTGATATTTTTGGGGAGCTTCTTCACCGCCAGAAAAGCAGGGCCCTCAAAGATCACCGTATCCTCCTTGATCTTTTCAAGGTTTATCTTCTTCTTTAATAGATAGGCAAGGCCCAGGAAGCCCTTAGGAGGCTTGCGGGTCGTCAGGACAACCGACTTGATCTTGCTGCAGCTGGCCGCCTTTAACCCGTCAATGCCGCAGATTGCACCCGAGGGGATATATAATTTCGCCCCCTTCTCTTTGGCTAATGCCTCCAGCTCCCGGTAATGATCAAGTATCCCCCCTACGCTCATCACCATGACATCCCTGCGCGCAGAAAGGCTCTTTTTGGCGATCTCATAGGATGAGGCGGCAGCTGCCGCCTCGATGATCAACTGCGACTTGCTGATCAGCTCCTCAAGGCTCAAAAGCGCTAATTTTTTATTCTTATGCAGAGCCGCCAGCTGATAGGCCTTCTTTGTTAAAGTATCATAAAAGCCGCAGAGACGCGCCTCTTTAGAAAAATCCTTAGCAATGGTCTTTGCAAGGGATGAGCCGATCGCTCCGCAACCTGCTATCCCGATCTTTAATAAGCCACTCTTCTTCATCAGCAATTCACGGTAATATTGTCTATTAATCTCTTCCTGCCTACCCACACTGCAAGCGCGATCAACACCCTGCCCTTTAAACGCTTAAGCGGCTTCAGTGATTCCGGATCAACGATCGATATATACTGGATCTTGGCGCTTCTACTTTTCTTGATCTCGCTGCGCATCTTTGCAATAATGATCCTGGCGTCGCGCCTGCCGCTTTTGATCAGCGAGCGGGCAAGCCCTATGGCGCGATATAAAACCAGCGCCTCGGAGCTCTCCTTTCTGCTCAAATAGGCGTTGCGGGAACTCAGCGCCAGTCCTTGCGGATCCCGGACGATCGGTAATACCTTTATCTTAACCGGGATATTCAGGTCCTGCGCTATCCTCTTTATGATTGCCGCCTGCTGGGCGTCCTTCTTGCCGAAGTAAGCCCGGTCAGGCTGCGCTATATTGAAGAGCTTTGCCACTACTGTTGCTACGCCGTTAAAGTGCCCGGGGCGGAACCTTCCGCACATACGGTCACCCAGGCCCCGAACAGATAAATATGTCTTGTAGCCTGCAGGGTACATTTCATTTACAGTAGGATAAAAGATAATGTCAACCCTCTCCTTACGGCAAAGTCTCAGGTCTTTCTTTATGTTGCGGGGATAGTTTTTTAGGTCTTCACGGGGCGAAAATTGGGTGGGGTTGACAAAAATACTTACGATCACCAGGTCATTTTCTTTTCGCGCGCGGCGGATCAGGCTCAGGTGCCCCTCGTGCAGCGCACCCATAGTCGGCACAAAACCAACCGATCGGCCGCGCTTTTTTGCTCGCAGGCTAATACCTGAAACCATCGCTGCCTTGCGGACTAATCTCAAATTACCTCCAGTAACGGCTTTATTACAAATTCACGCTCGAAGACTCTTCGGTGCGGGATCTTTAGGTCCCTGCGCTTAACGATCTTTCCTGAGTAAAAAAGTATATCCAGGTCTATTACCCTGGGGCCCCAGCGCGCCCTGCTTTTCTTACGGCCCAGATCTCTTTCGATCCTCTTTAATGCCGAGAGCAGTTCTAGCGGCGTCAACTTGGTTTCGACCTTTATGGCAGCATTCAAGAACCTGGGATTGTCTTTCGGCCCGCCTACGGCATCAGATTCAATTATCCTCGAAGACTTGACCACCCTCGTTCCCTTAAGCGAAGCGATCATTTGCAGCGCGCGCTTAATATGCTTACGCCTGTCCCCCAGGTTTGATCCGGCCCCGATGTAACAAACCACCATTTTTTACTTACGGCTTACTGCTTACGACTTACAACTTTCTTAGGCGCTCAATCGCTTCCTTTATTCTCTCTTCAGAAACAGTCAGGGCCATACGGATATAGCCTTCGCCGTATTTGCCAAAGCCTACGCCGGGAGTAGCCACAATATCTGCTCTCCCTAAGAGCATCTTTGAAAAACTGATCGAAGTAGTCTTCTTAGGGACTCTTAGCCACATGTAAAATGTCGCCTTTGGGGGCTTGGCCTTCCAGCCTAAAGAGTTGAGGCCCTCGACCAGACAATCGCGCCTGCGCTGATAGAGATTACACATATTCTCGATATGCTCCTGCGGCCCCTCCAGGGCATCGACACCGGCCAGCTGGATCGCGGAGAATATCCCTGAATCAATATTGGACTTCACCTTTGCAAGAGCCGCAATCAGATCGGCATTACCGCAGGCCCAGCCGATACGCCAGCCGGTCATATTGAATGTCTTTGACAGGGAATGGAACTCTATTCCCGCGACCTTGCCCCCCTCCACCTCTAAGAAACTTAAGGGCCGGTATCCGTCATAGCAAAGCTCAGAATAAGCCAGGTCAGAGATCACAATGATCTTCTTCCTGCGCGCAAACTCCGCTACCTCCCGGTAAAAATCAAAATCAGCGATCGCCGCTGTAGGATTATTGGGATAATTAAGAAAAAGTATCTTCGCTTTCTTAAGGACAGCAGGCGGTATCTTCTTTAAAACCGGCAGGAAAGCATTAGACTCACGCAGCGGCAGAAGATATGGCTTTCCACCGGCTAATATTGTGCCGCCCTTATAAGGAGGATAGCATGGATCCGGTACCAGGGAATAATCTCCGGGGTTTAAAAATGCCAAAGGAAAGTGGGCGATCCCCTCCTTCGAGCCGATCAAGGGCAGGATCTCCCTCTCGGGGTCAAGCTCTACGCTAAAACGCTTGCGGTACCAGGCAGCGATCGCCTGACGCAAGGCAGACATTCCCTGATCCAGGGCATAACGGTGGTTAGCAGGGTCCTGCGCCGTCTGATGGAGCCGCTCGATGATGTGACTGGGCGTCGCCTGATCAGGATCACCGATCCCTAAGTCTATAATATCGCGCCCCTCGGAGCGCGCCCTCCTCTTCGCCTTGTCTATCTCTAAAAATAAATACGGCGGGAGTGATTGTAATTTTTTTGAAAGCTTGAACATTGGTTTCCTTTCGCAAAACATAATGGCCATGGCGTTTTCTGAGCGAATGTCGATTTTAGCCAAAGCATGCTTGAGCAATCGAGGGCATCCGAACGCGGAAGCATTCGGACGACGAGCATGTCTGAGCCCGTCCTGGGCGAAGCCCGACGGGCGAGTTGCGCAGGAGCCGAGATTGCGAAAGACCTTTGGCGGCCCAAAGGGCAAAATCGACCCTGAGCGAAGAAAATGCCAGGGACATTATGTTATCAAAGAGCTCTATTTTAATACGTCTTGCATCGAATACAATCCCGCCGGCTTACCCACAACCCATTTAGCTGCTCTCAAAGCTCCTACTGCGAAAAGGTCTCTGGAGTGCGCCTGATGCTTTACCTCGATGCGCTCGGAATTACCGCAGAAGACGATCGTGTGGTCGCCGACGATATCCCCCAACCTCTCAGCATGCACCGGTATCTTGTTCTTGGTGGTATCAGCTAAGAGCTGAGCAAATTTCTTTGCCGTCCCTGAAGGCGCATCCTTCTTCCCCTTATGGTGCGCCTCCATGATCTCGATCCCGTAATCCGAGCCCAATCTCTTTGCCAACTCCGGTACCATTGAAAAAAGCACATTTACCCCGATCGACATATTCGGCGAAAAGACCACCGGGATCACTTTTGAGGCTTCCTCGAGCTTTTTTATCTCGTCCCCCCTTAGTCCGGTAGTGCCGATCACTATCGGTTTCTTATACTTCATGGCGTAAGACAAGTTTGCGGCAGTCGCCTCAGGGATCGTAAAATCCACGAAGACATCCACCAGAAACAATCCGTCCGCTCCGGATGAAATCTTCAATTTACCCAGCTGTTTTCCGATCTCAGGCGTCCCCTTCTTCTCAAGAGCAAAGTTCACCTCGAAATCCTTATCCCTGCGGGCCAGCTCATAGATCCGCCTCCCCATCCTCCCAGACACACCCGCGATCCCCAATTTAATCATTTAATCTCCTTATCAAATCCTAAATTCTAAGCACGAAATACTAAACAAATTCTAAGCACGAAATCCCAATGTTTGGGATTTAGAATTTGGGATTTGTTTAGAATTTAGGATTTCGAATTTAGGATTTTTATTTCAGTAATCCGTAATCCCTTAAAGCTGCCTTCAACTTCTCCTTATTCTCCGGCAGCATCGAGCTCATCGGCAGACGGAGGCTCCCCTCACATAAGCCCATTAGCCCCATTGCCGTCTTCACCGGCCCGGGATTTGTCTCGATAAACATCGCCTTTACAAGCGGCAAGAGCTTATAATGCAGCTCCTGCGCCCGGGCGAGATCTCCCTGTTCGTAGGCCGCCACCATATCCGCCACATCGCGCGGAGCGATATTGGCTACTACCGAGATCACTCCGGTACCGCCTATGGCTAATACGGGCAGAGTCAGGCTATCGTCTCCGGAAATCAGGAAAAAGTCCTTGTCCGCCAGCGCCCTGATCATAGACATCTGGTCAAGGTTACCGGAGGCTTCCTTTACGCCGACGATATTCTTGCATTCATGCGCAAGCTTCCCGATCGTCTCAGGGAGTATATTGATGCCTGTACGTGAGGCGATATTATAAAGGATCAGCGGAATATCGACCGACTCGGCTATTGCCTTAAAATGCTCAAAGACCCCCTTCTGCGTAGGTTTATTATAGTAGGGGCATATCTGTAAAGATGCGTCAGCCCCTGCTTTTGCCGCATGCTTTGTAAGCATGATCGCCTCGGAGGTAGAGTTAGAGCCGGTACCGGCGATCACCGGCACCCTCTTTTTAGACTGCTCTATCGCTATCTCGATCACCCGGTCATGCTCTTGAAAAGAAAGAGTCGCAGACTCACCCGTAGTTCCGCAGGGGACGATCGCCGATGTTCCGTTCTTGACCTGAAAATCTATCAATTCCTTTAATTTCTTTTCATCCACGCCCTTACTCGTGAAAGGCGTAATAATCGCTACCATAGAGCCTCTAAACATAATAAACCCCCTTAGAGATGATTCTTACTCTTCCCTCAAGCCAAACGTCCGTAATCCTCATTCCTGATCTATTAAAATACACCTTTAATCTCTCGCCGCTCTTCGTCGCTACACTTACCCTGCAGGAACCTTTAGACTTCGGGATCCCGTGCTTCAGGCAGGAGATCACCGCCGCAGCCACAGCTCCGGTCCCGCAGGCAAGCGTCTCATCCTCAACGCCTCTTTCATAAGTCCTTATTTTTATCAGGTTGTTATTGACGATTTCAACAAAATCTGCATTAGTCCCTTCGGGAGCAAACTTCTTGTGATTCCGGATCTGTCTGCCGATCGGGACGACATCGATCTTATCCAGCATCCCGGCAAAGACTACCGCATGCGGTACGCCTGTGTTCAGGAAATTCACTCTTATACTGCGCGCAAGCCTTACGGGCAAGTCAAACCTAAGCCCCTTAGGATCCGTCAATCGTACCCGCGCCAGATCCCCGGCTACCTCTGCATTGATAATCCCCGCCTTGGTCTCGATCCTTGATCTGCCTTTCCCGTAAAAAACAGCCACGCAGCGCGCTCCGTTACCGCACATCTGGGCCTCTGATCCATCGGCATTAAAAACGCGCATCCTGATATCCGCCCTCCTGGAGTCGCTTATCGCCAGTAAACCATCTGCGCCGATACCGTATTTTCTATCACATATCCCTCTGGCAAGCCGCTTCAGCTTTGCCTGCGGACCGCTTATGCCAGCGACGACAAAATCATTACCTGAGGCGACCATCTTAGTAAAGTTTAATTTTCGCATATTAAACACCTAAAAGAAAAGCTGGTATTGACTCGTTACGGATAAGGTCATCCCTGGTCTCTCTCTTTCTGATCACAAAGACCTTGTCCCTTACCACCATCACCTCCTGTGCACGCGGCCGGGAGTTGTAATTGCTGGACATGCTGAAACCATATGCCCCCGCCCCCATCACCGCAAGAAGATCCCCCTCTGATAGAAGAGGCAGTTTCCTTGCCTTGGCAAGAAAATCCGCGCTTTCGCAGATCGGCCCGACAACATCGACTTTTTTCGTTGGCTCGTTAATTCGTTTACTCGTTGCCCGTAAAGGTAATATCCGATGGTAGGCCTCATAGAGGGCCGGCCGCATCAGGTCATTCATCCCTGCGTCTACGATCACGAAGGTCTTTTTCGGGCCGGACTTATTATATAAAACCCTGGTCAAGAGGACGCCGGCATTTCCTACGATGAACCTTCCCGGCTCCATGATGATCTTCAGTCCGGTTTTTTTTAGGATCGGCAATACCCTTGAGGCAAACTTTGCCGCAGTCTGGGGAGTCTCGCGGTCATAAACGATTCCTAAGCCGCCCCCGACATTCAGATACTCAATCTTAATACCGGTCTCCCGGAGCTCCGAAGCTAACTTCGCCACTTTGGTTATTGCGGCGACAAATGGCCGGCTTTCGGTTATCTGGGAACCGATATGTATGTGCAGGCCGCAGATCCTTACATTAGGCAGGTTCCCCGCGATGACCATGATCCTGCGCGCTGCCGCAAGATCTATCCCGAACTTATTCGTGAGCTTGCCGGTAGTAATATACTTATGCGTCTTTGGCTCCACGCTCGGATTGATGCGTATCGCCACATTTGCCCTCTTGTTCAGGCGCTCTGCTATCCGGTCTATATTCTTAAGCTCTGCAAGCGACTCGACGTTAAAGAATAAAATCCCCCGCCTTAGGGCCTCGGTGATCTCTTTAGCGGTCTTGCCGACAGAGGCATAGACGATTTTTCTAGGGTCGCACCCGGCTGCCACGGCACGGTGAAGCTCTCCGCCTGAAACTATATCCAGGCCCGCGCCCTTATCCACCAGGGCCTTTAGGATCGCCAGGTTTGAATTAGCTTTTACTGAGTAACAGATCAGCGGCTTGACCTGCCTGAATGCCTGTTTTAGCTTCATGAAGTGGCTGATCAGGGTATGGTAGCTATAGACGTAAAGCGGCGTGCCAAAGCGCTCGGCTAAGCCCTCAAGCCTCACCCTTTCACAACTCAGATGGTTGTTTATATACTTAAATTCGTGCATTTTATCCCCTTCTTAAGGTCTTGCTCCAAAACTTAAGCTGCCTATTTACCTGCCCCGGACTTGTTCCTCCGTATGAATTCTTCGAATTCACCGATGCCTGAGCATTCAAGATCTTTTTTAGGTCCGGCGAAAACTTTCCGCAATATTTTGCCAGCTGCGCCGCAGAGAGCGATGATATCTTCTTATCCTTATCCAGGCACTCTTTGACCATCCTGCCCACGATATCATGCGCTCTCCTGTAAGATTCACCTTTCTTTATCAGGTACTCCACGATATCAACTGAAAATAGTGATTCATCAAAAAGTTTCGCAGCCACCGACTCCTTTTCGATGATGATATTACCGAAGAGCGCGATGAAGATCTCAAGCATGCCTTTAAGCGTATCGATCGAATCAAAGAGAGGCGGCTTATCCAGCTGCATATCCCGGTTGTAAGACAAGGGGAGCCCCTTCATCAGCATCAAAACGCTTGAAAGGTCGCCGTGGATCTTACCGACTGAACCCCTGATCAACTCAAGTACGTCCGGATTCTTTTTGTGCGGCATGATGCTCGATCCGGTGCAAAAGGAAAAATCTATATCGATGAAATTAAACTCTTTTGTCGACCAGAGGATCAGGTCCTCCGCGATCCTTGAAAGATGGATCGAGAGTATCGCCAGATCTGAGATCGTCTCGATAATAAAATCTCTGTCGCTGACGCTATCAAGGCTGTTCCTTGTCAGTGATTTGAATTTTAACTCACGTCTCACCTGCTCCCTGTCGATCGCCAGGCCCGTGCCTGAAAAGGCGCAAGAGCCAAGCGGCATGACGTCCAGCCTTATCTTTGAATCCCTCAACCTCTCTTTATCCCTTTCCAGATTTTCAACGTAAGCTAAAAGGTGATGCGCAAGCAATATACACTGCGCTACCTGCAGATGGGTATAGCCGGGGATGATCACCTTTTTATTGCTCTGAGCAAATTTCACTATTGCCCTCTGGAGAAGAACGAGCATCTCTAATAGTTGATCTACTTCATCCTTCAAGTACATCCGCACATCAAGGGCGACCTGGTCATTTCTGGAGCGCGCGGTGTGCAGCTTGTCCGCGACCTTGCCGATCTTCTTCGCCAGCGCTGTCTGGATATTTGAATGTATATCCTCTGCATTAGGATCGAATTTAAACCTATTGGCCTTCAGATCCATTAAGATCCCCTTAAGGCCCTTTACGATCCGGGCAGCCTCTTTTGGAGGTATGAGGCTCTTCCTGCCCAGCATATTCGCATGCGCGATACTGCCGATACAATCAAACTTTGCCAGCCGCTTATCAAAGGATATGCTGGAAGTAAACTTATCCGTCAGCGCGCTGCTACCCCTTGCAAACCTCGTTCCCCACATTTTCTTTGACATCTGCCGCTCCTCTGCTTATTTCTTGTAGGGCATACCCCAGATCTTAATAAACCCTTTGGCCAGATTCTGGTCGAACTTGTCACCCTTACCGTAAGTGCTTAATTCCTTTTTATAGAGTGATTTCATTGATTTCCTTGCTACCGGCGTACAGCTGCCCTTGAATAATTTCAGTTTAACTGAGCCTGTGACATTTTTCTGGGTAGAGGCGACGAACTGATCAAGCGCATCCTTTAATCCACAGTACCATAGCCCGTAATAGACTAATTCCGCGTATTTCAATGCTATGCCTTCCTTAAAATGCGACAGCTCCCTGTCCAGGACCAGGCTCTCCAGCTCCTTATGTGCAGTATAAAGGATGGTCGCTGCCGGCGCCTCGTAGATCTCCCTTGACTTTATCCCGACCAGCCTGTTCTCCACCAGATCGCTCCTGCCTACTCCGTACAGGCA
>JBHPGR010000026.1:0-14538 GCA_042570405.1 Candidatus Omnitrophota bacterium | reverse complement strand
ATCTTTGTAAGTATGAATATTATCTCCTCCTCTGAGCGGTTGGCTGAGGCCTCCAAGGTGGCAGGGGCTGTGGATCTGAGGAAGTAATTTCTTGCTGGATCACCTGTGGATTGCCCTGCCAGGTTAAAGATCTTTGTAAGTATGGGTATTATCTCCTCCCCTGAGCGGTTGGCTGAGGCCCTAAGGGTGGCAGGGGCTGTGTATTCGAGGAAGTAATTTCTTGCTACGTCATCTCTGAATTGCCCTGCCAAGTTAGAAATCTTCAGAAATAGTTTAGAATTAATCCTCTTTAGGCCGGCTCTCGCAAATTCCCTTTCATTTTCATTGCCATAAAAAATATAATATAACCCGCAGAGGAAACGCTCTAATTGCTGATATTTTGGATGCCCGGACTGTTTAGCAACCCCATCAATAAGGCCTTGTAGCGCCTGAAGGATATTTGTATCCTGCCCTCCTTGCTGAGAGTGTAATTCTCTGATTAAGGCAATTAAATCATTCTGCCAATAAATATTTGCCTGCTCGTCAGAATAATCTGCTGGAAGCCTGACAGGCAACCTCTCTAAAACCCAGATCGCCATCGCCTTAATTAGATAGTTATCTTTATAAAGCATATCTAGACCACGGCAATAATCGTCTGAATTGGCCTTTAATGGCAGGCCTAATCTGGTAATGGTATGCTCGTCTGGCTGTTGTGCAGCTGTGACCACTAACCCCAAAGCGATGGCTATCTGCGCTTGCAATAAGCTGCTATCCAAAGTCCCGCTTCCTGCATAATGATCAGTAGGAACCGCCATAGCCTTTAATTCTACGGTAGGATATCTTTCTGAAAAGTTAATCCATGTTCTATGTGAGGTGGCTATATCGCCTCCTTTTACGAGCACATCGGTACTGAAATCATGGAATCGCTTAACTTCCTTCGCCCTCATTAATGAAAGGATTAATCTCTTAGAATAGCTGGCTAATCTAAGCAAAAAGGTCTTATGTTGTTTATCTTTAATTCCAGCCGGCTCTAATCCAATGTGCAGATGGCAGTTACCAAAGCGCAAGTTAGGATAGTCCTGTTTTATTAATTGGTTAAGCGCCGCTATCACTCCTTGAATTTCGCTCCAACTCTCAGCTTGATTTTTTAGAATAGGGGAACGAAGTTCTATACAATAATTAGCTTCCACTGTTAAACCCCAGCCCGGAGCTGCTTCTTTTAACGCTGCCATTAATGATTGCTTAAGGCCTTCGTTAACATAGGGCTTGCCGTTTGGGTCTGTAAGGGCGATTTCAAATTCCAAGCCAAAGGTCAGACCGGCAGGCAGGCTTGATAAGCCCGTAGGAGAATAGCCAAAGTTAACCCTTGAGATCCTTCTAAAAAGAACCTGTCTTTCTTCCTCAGAAAGACCCCTTAAATTTACCAACATATCTTTATATTGCTCAATCTCCTTTACAAATAAACCGGACAATCTCTCCTGAAGCCGGTAAGGAAGAGGTTGCCTTTGCCGGCGCATACTCTCTGCAAAAGTATTTGCCTCAGCGTAACTTAATAATAACTCTGAGGCTTTTTCCCGCGGCCCTTCCGCAACCTCTTTGCTGCCAGTTAATAAAAGCAAGAGTTCGATTAAGTGGTGCGTTTTGGGTTTAAGGCCCCGGTTGAGTTCTTCCTTGATGAATTGCTCCAGTCCAGCCAATATCCCTAATAACTCCTCCTTACGAAACCTAAATAGGCATTCTGGGTAAAGTAAATATTCGAGGGCGTTTCTGATATCAGCCAGAGCACCATCTTCTCGGGCGTAAACGATCAAAGCTGGAAAGAGTTGCTCTTGGGGTAATCCTTTTAGTTCTTTGCAAATAGGATGGTTAATGTCAAGTTTTCCTAAATGAACCAAGAAATTTACTATAAAGGCATTAAACAGATCTGCTTCTAATCTAACTTGCTGGCTATTATCATTGATGGATTCCCCTGCCTTTGTAAGAATATCAAGATCTGTTTCGTTAAGCAGAATTCTTTGTTCCGGCGGTTGTCTTTTAATCTCTTGCTCTATCCTTGTTGTATCTGGTGGTGGTTCTTCTACTGGTACAAAGAGCCCTGCTCTATTGGGCCTTATGCCTTTTATACCTAAATCTCTTAATACGCCTTGGGGAACAAGTAGTTTTGGTCTAACAAGAGCAGGAATAATGACTCTAGGTGAAGGCGGCTTAGGGGTCTTCTCAGGGAGGCTGGGTTTCGATTCTCTGGCGGGCGGCTCTTCGCCCGCGATCCCCCCTTCGATCAGCTTCCTGCGCTCCTCCTGGCTGAAACCCGCCTCTGCCAGGATGCGGGCTTTTTGGGCGATCTCCTCTGCGGTGTAGGCCTTGGTAGAATCGGAGTGCTTCCTGGGCCTGCCGTCAGGGCCAATCTCGTAGTCGTGGCCGGCGGCAGCTCCAACCAGGTGGGCTCTTTGGATAGCGTCCCATTCGGAATCAGTGACTTTTCTGCCTAAGAGCTTTTCTGCCCTAGTACGCTCACGGCCGACAGAAAAAATCAACTCCGCCACCTTACTCCTTAACCCCTCCAGCGGCGTGCCCCGCGCCCTGGTAATACTCCTTAATTCAAGCCCCCCTGCCCTGACCGCCCTGATGGCAGCAATCAATTCCTTCGGGCCGTAATCTCTCTGTGAACCATGGACTTCTTCTACGCTCCTTATCAGATCATACAATTCATCGAAAGTCTGCACTGATGCAAGATCCTTGCTAGTTTGTCCTGACGAAGAGGCTTTGAGAGGCTGCCTTCGTCGAACCCTACGAACAAGAAAGTCCCAAATTTGCTTGCCATCCGAAGGATGACCTTCTTTATCTACGGCGAATGGTATCAGATTTGCTATGCCGATACCAACGCTAGCTATACTAAAAGATAATAAACCCATGCCCAGCAATGCGGAAGCAAAACCGTGGTCGGCCTTAAGCATTGATAGTGCCGGCAGCAAGGTTAATGGTCCAGCAATAAGATTAGCGAACGGCCCGGCTGCGGCGGATAATGCTAAACGCACTTCATATTTTTCTCTCTCCTGGGCGGGAAACCTAAATTTAGACAATACCATCCAAAACCCGAACTTAATGTTCTCTGCACCTAGCATCTTAGCTGTCAACGCGTGGGCACCCTCATGTAATAAAGTAGCTGTGGCGACGCTGCTCCCTGCAATTAATACCGCCCCTAATATGAGTGCTGAAATTACCAAAGCAATCCGCGCAACCTGCTCTATGCCGCTATCAGCTGCCTGTGCCAGGTTGACCAAGCCAGGCAGAACAGCTAATCCCACAATCCCGGCTAGGAGCCGATTGCTAAAACTTGTTTTTGATTTTGGCTTAGGCGATTTTATCTCTGCCTGAACCTGCCCTACACCTTCTCTTGCCCACGCTTGTTCTGCGGTATCAATGCTCGCCTCCTTTACCTCCGGCATCCTAGTGACTATAGTGCCGGCATCGTTGACATCTACCCCGCAATGGTATGCTCCGGGCACCTGTCCTGCGCCCGCCCCCACTACCGTAACCGCGCCGTTTGTAGCGCTAGTGCCGGGGCCATGAGTGATGGGAATACCGGCCAGAGCAAGATTCATGCCTCCTGAAAAATAACTTCTGATCGCCTGGCCCTGCAATGTCTGTACCGGCTCCTGCAAATTATATTCGCCGTCTTTAAATGATGCCTGGTAGGCTTTAAAGTAAGTGTCTTTCGACCAGCGCCTTTCAGAGACCAGGCCGGTAAGATCCCCCCGGTCTATCTTCCAGGAGTGCAGGCCGCCTCTGCCGCGGAATCTCTGTTTAAACCACTGGGCGATAATCAGGGAATAGTAGACCTGGCGAAGAGGAGCATACTCCTCTGATGTATTAATTTTTTGAGTGAGCTTGGGTAATATGAGTTCTCTTATGAGTTCGGATGAATAATCATTGAGCTCCTTCAGCCTGGGATCTTCGAATGAGTAAGTTGCTGAGCCTTCAAGATAATCCTGCTCAAGCATCACCTTCAGGCTAGCCTTGTAGACGTAGGCTGAATCAGTTGTTTCGCGGATGATGATCTCCCCCGGCACGATCCAGGGGCGGGTGAGCGTGGGAATGGAGATATTCTCTGAACCGAATAGCTCCCCGGCCTTCTCGTAAAGCCTTCCCCAATAAGCACTGCCCTCCTTAGTCTTGGGAGAGGTGAAGCTGGCAGTATCTTTTTTAAGCTGAAGGTCCGCCTCCAAAAAGATCCTGCCGATATCTGTGCGGCCAAGATGCTGATCAACGATCTGATCGGGTGAATCCGGGCGCAGGTTTACCCAGAAACTTTCATTGGGTAGCGCAATCCCGATCAACACATAATCCAGAAGCTCCCGCGTGGAGTCCTTAAGGAATTTCTTTGTCAGGCCGTTATTATCCCCGCGGTCGAGTAATAGCTTAAAATCATTGGTCTGGGGATTGTGCGAGAGGTACCTCAGGTGGAGCGGGCGGAACTTGCCCCCAAATAAAGAACCTTGCAGCCCCATCAGGTGTCCTGCAAGGTCCAGCTCTCCTGCCGCCTGCGCAAATCCCGATTGTTGCGCAAGCAACAAAACAGACAAAATAAGTGAAACAATTTTTAATCCTCTCCGTGGCATGGTGGGATTTCTTATGCTTTGTGGAGCTTGGTTTATCAGCCAGTAATTACTTAAAGTATGCTATATATATCATATAGTAACAAGGCTATTTGGGGGGTTTTGAGAAACCGCTTCCTAAGCAATAGGGACACCCAATTAGCTAAAGCTGGGGGTGTTCCTATTAGGGGACACCCTGCCGATTAGTTGATTGGGTGTCCCTACAGAATGGACGATTTGTGCGGAAAATAAGAGATTTAGAGGACTACGACGAACTCGCCGCGGGGTTTCTGGGCCTTGAAAGATTCGG
Organism: Candidatus Omnitrophota bacterium; assembly: GCA_042570405.1. GTDB lineage: Bacteria > Omnitrophota > Gorgyraeia > Gygaellales > Profunditerraquicolaceae > JBHPDM01. Next base: position 9,654 of record JBHPGR010000026.1, on the reverse strand, counting down.
CTATATCGCCTGCCTTGCCGCGCTTGACCTCCTCAAATTTCTTGGTCAGCTCTCTCAGGCAGACAACTTCCCGATCCGGAGAGACAGCTTGGATATCCTCCAGGGTGGCGATGATCCTGTGCGGGGATTCATAAAAAATAATTGTGGCCTTAGACTTAATTAGCAATTTTAATCTGTTCTTGCGCGCCTGCGTGCGATTAGGCAGAAATCCTTCAAAGATAAACTTGTGCGCGGGTTTGCCTGAAAGGACCAATGCGCTTAATAATGCGCTGGGGCCTGGGATCACTGTAACCGGGATTGCATTTTCTATCGCCAGGTTGATAATGCTATAGCCTGGATCAAGGATCCCCGGAGTGCCGGCATCCGAGATCAACGCAACATCTTTACCTTCCTTTAATAATCGGATCAGATATTGGCCTTTGGTGATTTTATTGTGTTGAAAATAACTTGTGGTGGGAGTTTTGATCTGGTAGCGGTCCAGGAGGATCTTGCTGTGCCTTGTATCTTCACATGCGACCAGATCAACCGACTTCAATGTTTCGATCGCGCGTAGGGTTATATCTTTAAGGTGACCTATCGGGGTGGCTACTATGTATAACATTTAATTTCTAAATACTAAGCACTAAATCCTAAACAAATTCTAAGCACTAAATTCTAGGGTTTGGAATTTAAAATTTCTCATTCAACGGTAACCGATTTCGCAAGATTACGGGGTTGGTCGACGTCGCAACCTCTTTTAGTTGCAATATGATACGCCAAAAGCTGCAGAGGCAGGGCGACGATCAGGGGCGAGAAAAACTCATCTATTTCAGGGGTGTATATTACTTCACGGGTAAGTTCTTTTATCTTATCATTACCTTCGCTTGCAATCACAATGATCTTGCCGCGGCGGGAGCGGATCTCCTGGATATTGGAGATCATCTTTTCATAAATCTTTGATCTGGGGGCGATGCAGACAACAGCGCGGTATTCATCGATCAGAGCGATCGGTCCGTGCTTCATCTCTCCGGCAGCGTATCCTTCAGCCGGGATGTATGAGATCTCCTTTAACTTTAGGGCCCCTTCAAGCGCTGAAGGAAAATTAATGTTTCTACCTAAGAATAAAAATGATCCATAATTGGAATTCCTGCGCGCTAGCCTCTTGATCTGATCCTGATCCTTTAAAACTGCCTGCTGCAGGGAGGGTATGCTGTGCAGCACGGCCAGGCGCCTACTGATCAGCTGCGCACTCTGGGTTCCTTTTATCTTTGCCAGATAAAAACCTAAAAGATAAAGTACGGCAAGCTGAGCGGTGTAGGCCTTGGTGGAAGCGACTCCTATTTCAGGGCCGGCATGGTTGTAAATCACGCCATCGGATTCACGGGTAAGGGTGGAGCCTAAAACATTACATATTGCTAACACCTTGGCGCCGCGAGACTTAGCCTCTCTGACTGCGGCCAGGGTATCCGCAGTCTCACCTGACTGGCTGACCGCGATGACCAGCGTATTCTTATCCACCAGAGGATTACGGTAACGGAATTCACTGGAGAGATCAACATTGACCGGGATCCTGCAGAGATCTTCTAAAATATATTTGCCGCACATCCCGGCATGATATGCAGTGCCGCAGGCAACGATCAGAATCTTATCTGCCTGCACAAATACTTCGCGCGCGATCTTAAGTTCTTCGAAAATTATCTCCCCGCTATCCTTAGTCCTCCCGCTTAAAATCCCCTCTAATACTGCGGGCTGTTCATTGATCTCCTTTAACATAAAATGAGGATAGCCCTGCTTCTGCGCCTGGGAGACATCCCAGGTGATGCGCTGTGGCTGGCGGTTAACCGTGCGTCCCGATAAGTCCGAAACCTTAACGCCGTCTCGGCTGAGGACCGCCATCTCGTTATCGTCGAGAAAAATCACATCCTTAGTGTGCTTCAAAAGCGCCGGCACATCAGAGGCAAGGAAATTTTCACCCCTGCCCACGCCAACGACAAGCGGGCTGCCCAAACGGGCGCCGATCAATTTATCCGGCTCGCCCCCAAAGATAATGCCGACAGCAAAGGAACCTACCAGTTTAGAGAATGCCTTTCTAGCGGCTTCCTCTATATTACCGTTTTTAAGATATTTCTCAACCAGGTGGACGATCACCTCTGTATCAGTCTGACTAGAGAACTTATGGCCGTCATTGATCAATTCATTCTTAAGTTTTGCGTAGTTTTCAATGATCCCGTTATGGACAACGGCGATCTCATTTTTGCAATCGTGATGCGGGTGGGCATTCTTCTGGATAGGCGCTCCATGGGTCGCCCAGCGGGTGTGCGCGATACCGGCGCTCCCCTTAAGCGGTTTTCTCTTCAGGGTCTTTTCAAGCACGGATATCTTGCCGGGCGCTTTCCTAATGGAAACACTCTTTTTGGCAGACAGAACCATCGCCATACCGCTTGAATCATAGCCGCGGTACTCTAATGTTTTCAAGCCGTTAAGGAGTATCGGCTGAGCTTCTTTGCTACCTATATATCCTACTATTCCGCACATTGAGCACCTTAAGATTTTGTCTAGCGAAATCCCGCGGAATACGTCAAAATTATGGTACAGAATTTTGACGTGTTTATGAAGTGGGGTAAATCACTTCATTCTTTTATCTAGCGAAATCCCGGAAGCTGCGAGTAGATTTCAAAGAAATCTACGAAGTGTTTAGCTGACGGGAGAACCGGCTTGATAATAAAGCGTCCCCAACCGGATTTGAACCGGTGTCGAGAGCTTGAAAAGCTCTTGTCCTAGACCAGGCTAGACGATGGGGACGTCATTCACTATAAGCTTAAGGAGAGAACGGTCTTCTCTCCTTAATAATCCTCTTTTTAGGTTCTCGGCTCTCAAAAGTCTTTCCCGCCTTCGGCGGGAGAGCCGCGAACCTTATGGCAACGATTACTCTTCTTCAACGACCAGGGAGGCGATGCAGGAGACGCGATCTTTAGCATGCAGCTTAATCAAGTGCACACCCTGAGCAGCCCTGCCGGTGGTGCGTATGTCCTTCACTGCGCAGCGCAGAAATACCCCGTGCTGGGTGATCACCATCAGGCCGTCCTTATCGCTGACGGTCTTCATGCCTACTGCCTGCCCGTTCTTGCTGGTTACCTTGATATTGATGATACCCTTGCCGCCGCGGCGGGTGAGACGGTACTCTGAAACAGGCGTGCGCTTGGCAAACCCCAACTCGGTCACTGTCAAGATCGTACCATCCTTGTGCACGCGCACCATGCCGATAACCACATCCTTCTTGTCCAGCTTTATCCCGCGGACTCCGCGCGCTCCCCTGCCCATATCGCGCACCTGCTTCTCCTGGAACCTTACCGCTTTACCCTGGCGGGTGCTCAGGAGGATCTCCTGGCCGCCTTCGGCAAGCACGACCCCGATCAACTCATCGCCCTTATTCAGGTTGATCCCGATGATCCCGCCCTTGCGCGGGTTGCTGTAGGCTTCAAGCCTGGTCTTCTTGACCAGGCCCTGATGAGTGACCATCACCAGGAATTTATCTCCGGAGAACTCCCGCACCGGTATAGTGGCGCTGATCGTAGCGCCGGACTTGATCTGCAGGAGATTTACTAACGCCTTACCCTTTGCGGCGCGGCCTGCCTGCGGGATCTCATAGACTTTCAGCCAGTGCACCTGGCCTGTATTAGTAAAGATCAACACGTGATCTTTGGTAGAGGCGACAAAAAGGTGTTCGCTAAAATCTTCCTCCTTGACCTGCGCGCCGGTATGGCCCTTGCCGCCGCGTTTCTGCTTGCGGTAGGAACCGACCGGTAGCCGTTTGATGTATCCGGTGTGACTGATCGTCACCACAACATCCTCTTCGGCGATCAGATCCTCGATCTCCAGCTCCTCTACTTCGCCGACGATCTCGGTGCGGCGCTGGTCACCGTATTTCTTCTTAAGCTCCGCTAGCTCGTCCTTGATCACTAAATCGACCTTCTTACCGGAAGCCAAAAGCGCCCTGCAGAACTCGATCTTCTTTAACAGCTCCATGTACTCGGCGTCGATCTTATCCCGCTCCAGGGCAGTCAGGCGCTGCAGCTGCATCTCCAGTATCGCCTGCGCCTGCAGCTCCGAGAGGCCGAACTTCTTCATCAGGTTCGCCTTGGCGGCCGGTGTGTTCTTAGAGGTTTTGATCGTCTTGATGATCCGGTCTATGTGTTTCAGGGCGATCTTTAAGCCCTCTAAGATATGCGCGCGTTTTAAAGCTTTATCCAGTTCAAATTGCGTGCGGCGGCGGATGACTATCCTGCGGTGCTCGATAAAGCAGTCAAGCACCTGGCGCAGGTTCAAGACGCGGGGCCGGTTCTCGATCAGGGCCAGCGTGATCACGCCGAAGGTAATCTCAAGCTGGGTATGTTTAAAGAGCTGATTCAGGATGATCTGCGGTTCGACATCGCGCTTCAGCTCTATTACCACGCGGATGCCGTCCTTATCCGACTCGTCCCGGATATCCGATATCCCCTCGATCTTACGCTCCTCTACCAGGCCGGCAATCGTCTCTATCAGCCCCGCCTTCTGCACCTGAAAGGGCATCTCGGTCACTACGATCCAATCCTTGCCGCCTTTCTGATGCTCGATATTTGCCCGGGCGCGTACAGTAAGCTTCCCCCTGCCGGTCTCGTAGGCGCTCTTGATACCGCTTCTGCCGCAGATGATCCCGCCGGTAGGAAAGTCCGGCCCCTTGATATAGCGCATCAACTCTTTGATCTGGGCCTCCGGGTGATCAAGCAGGTGAATCAATGCATCGGCGATCTCGTTGAGGTTGTGCGGAGGGATATTAGTGGCCATGCCGACGGCAATACCGCTTGAGCCATTGACCAAGAGATTAGGTAAGACCGCCGGAAGCAAGAGCGGCTCTTTCAAGGAGGCGTCAAAGTTAGGGCCAAAGTTAACCGTCTCCTTCTCGATATCCCGGAGCATCTCATCAGAAATCGCGGCCAGACGGGCCTCAGTATACCTCATCGCCGCAGCCGAATCACCGTCAATAGAACCGAAATTACCCTGCCCCTCGACCAAGGGATAACGCAGCGAGAAATCCTGCGCCATGCGCACTAACGAATCATAGACCGCGACATCCCCGTGCGGGTGGTATTTACCCAGGACTTCGCCGACGATACGCGCGCACTTCTTTTTTGGCTTGCTGTGTTCAAGGCTTAACTCGCGCATCCCGTAAAGGATCCTTCTATGCACGGGCTTGAGGCCGTCGCGGGCATCAGGCAAGGCGCGGCCGACAATAACGCTCATCGCGTAATTGAGATACGAATCCTTGACTTCGTTTTCTATATAAACAGGTATGACTTTTTCGTTGTGCGCATACATATCAGATATCTAAATTCTTAACCTCGTGCGCGTAGCTTTGGATAAACTCTCTGCGCGGCTCGACCTGATCACCCATCAATACGGTAAACATTTTATCGGTTGCCACAGCATCCTCTAGCGTGACCTGCAACATGGTGCGCTTTTCAGGATCCATAGTAGTCTCCCAAAGCTGATGCGGGTTCATCTCCCCTAAGCCCTTGTAGCGCTGGATATGCATCCCTTTAACCGCCTGCTCCTTGACGTAGGCGAGAACCTCCTTTAAGGATGCACAGTCGTGGCGGTCCTTATCGTTTGTGATACGGAAGGGGGCCTTGGAAGGTGTCTTCGCGCCCTTCTTCTTAGAGGACTTAAGCTGCTCCTCTGCCATCTCTTTACTGTATGCCGAGATCTGGAGCCCCAGCCTCTCAACTCCCGCCACCACATTTGCAATATCTTCTGCCTCGAAGAGCTCGAGTGTATCAGGTTCAGCATCCTTGCCGAGCTGCTTATTCAATTTGGCTAGCTCAACATCAGAATAGACAAAATGGGCTTCATGCTCCACTTTTACCCTAAAAATAGGCATCTTTTTGGTCTTGGGGTGCCTAAAAGTGAGGTATTTGGCGAAATTCACTCCCTTTTTCTCTAGGCCCTTCCCAAGTTGGTCCAGCTCAACCAGCAGGGTTAAGAGCTCTTTGAACTGCTTATCAGCAAATACCTTCTTATCCGTAAGCCGGGTAAAGGTATGCCCTTCCCTACCCAGGTCTAAAAGCAGTTGATTCATCTGCTCCTCTGTCTGGATATACTCCTCCCGGTTCCCGCGCTTGATCTTATACAGCGGTGGCTGAGCAATATAGACATGCCCCTCTTCGACCAGCTTAGGGATCTGGCGGTAAAGCAGGGTCAAAAGCAGGGTCCTGATGTGCGAGCCGTCAATATCCGCATCCGCCATCAGCACTACTTTATGATAGCGCAGCTTGGCGAGGTCAAATTCATCCCCCACCCCGGTACCCAGAGCGGTGATGATCGTGCGGATCTCTACATTAGAGAGTATTTTATCAAGGCGCGCCTTTTCAACGTTTAAAATCTTACCCTTGATCGGCAGGATCGCCTGGAACCTCCTGTCGCGGCCCTGCTTGGCGCTATTATGCACAAATACTCCGCTAGCTAAAGCAAAATTATGTGTATTCGGGACTTCCATATCGTAAACATCGGCCTTTGTCTTTATTATTTCTATATATTTGACCCTATGGTTATGATTCTTAATTGCTTCCAATAAGTTAGCTTTATCGCCGTCGAAAAATCGCTCCACCAGGGTATCTAGTTTAACCAGATTGGGATTTCGTCGATCTTGGGCAGCCCTTTCCTTATCATATGAATCAACATCCCCATAGCGATCATATACCGTTTTTGCAAACGCTAAACCTGCATCTAAATAAACTCGGTTATACGCGGCCTTTCTGCAGCGCCGGAATTCTGCAGTCCATTGTGCCTTTGTTTTACGCTTTCTCCATTCCAAAAGCCCGGGATTAGACCATTCCTGCCTTGCTTTATGGGATAGATGCTGTTTTGCTTCGGGGTGAGCCACAAAATAATCCTTTACCCTCTCTGCCTGCCTTAATCTGTTCGACCTCCGGGACCAATACCTCCTTTGAGCCAAATCCAAGGTGAGTGCATTCTGCCGGCGATAAGCCGGATTGGCGTTGTAAAACTCTAAGAATTTGTTAACCATATATCGCTTGTATTCCCGATCATCCCACTGCCTTTTAGCCTTCTCGCTCAACATCTTCCCGAATCGCTTCTTTATCGTGCCCGCGATCTTGCGGCGATACTCCTCAGAGCGCTTAACCCTATTACATTTTTCTATAACATCCCTTCTGTGCAGGGTAGCCCCGGCATGCCGCCTGTGCAGCTCAAGATGCGCCTCGCCAGTCATCCTTATCAGGTTGTCCGGGCTATTATTTAATTTATTGAAATCCTGGTGGTGTTTATGCGGGCCATCGCCTTCTCGATAAACACCATTCTCAATATTGTGCTTATCCGCTAAGATATGCGTAAATACCCACTTGTGCGTCTTGGGATTTAAAACCATCTCGTAACCCTCGATGGTAATCCTACCCCCGATCCTCGATATCTTCTTGCATAAAGGCATCAGGCTTATCGCTGGCTTTAAGTCCCGCGCCCGGATAAAAGACCCATCCCTTAACATAAATTGATGGTCCGGCGTACAAACAATTGTTTCATCGTTATCCAAGACTACCTTCACAACTTCGGCGCTATGCCTGGTAACGCGGGGAGAAAGAATTTTCTCTATGCCGATGCTGCTGTCTTTTTTAATCGTATAACAGTAGTTGATTTTACCCGTGCCCCACTCTGCCTCAAGCTCTCTAAAAGAAAGTGTTCTGCCATCGGCCAAGGCCACTCTCGTATCCGCGGAAAAACACCCGCCCGCAGAATCTCCCTCGACGATATAGAGCTCGCAGAGTGCCGGGTCGCGCTCCGAACAATCGGCTAATTTCCCGGGCAGCCCGCCGGAATCAAGTGCGCCTTTTCTACGCGTTAACTCTCTGGCCTTCCTTGCTGCGTCGCGGGCGCGCGAAGCAAGGATGACTTTATCGACGATCTTATTGGCAACCGAGGGGTTCTGCTCAAAAAAGCCGGTCAGGGCGTCAAATACTGCCGAGGCGGCGAGCCCCTCGACCTCGGAGTTACCCAGCTTTGTCTTTGTCTGGCCCTCAAACTGCGGGTTGGGAATTTTGACCGAGATCACCGCAGTCATGCCCTCGCGCGTATCATCGCCGGTGATGTTACCGGCGTTTTTGAGCAGATTCTTGCTCTTTGCGTACTGATTGATCGCGCGGGTAAGCGCAGACTTAAAGCCGGAAAGGTGCGTGCCCCCTTCGGTGGTATTTATATTGTTGGCAAAGGAAAAGATATTCTCGGCGTAGGCATCGCTGTATTGCAGCGCAGCCTCTATCTGGACCTTCTCTTTCTCCTTGTCAAAGTGGATGATCGTCTTGTGCAGGGTGTTCTTACCCTTATTCAGGTACTCTACAAAAGAGACGATCCCGCCGGAAAACTGAAATTTCGCCTCCTTATCCTGCCTCTCATCCTGCAGGTTGATCTGGAGCCCCTTATTCAGGAAGGCGAGTTCCCTCAGGCGCTGGGAGAGGGTATCGTATGAAAAATTTATGTTTTTGAATATCTCCTTATCGGGCTTAAAGGTGACCTTGGTGCCGGTGGCGACTGACTTGCCGACAACAGTAAGCTTTGAGACGGTCTTGCCGCGCTCAAAGCGCTGGTGGTAGGTCTTGCCTTCGCGCTTTACCTCCACCTCCAGCCTCTCCGAGAGGGCATTGACTACGCTCACCCCCACGCCGTGCAGGCCGCCGGAGACGCGGTAGACCTTATGATCGAACTTGCCTCCGGCATGCAGGGTGGTCAGGACGACTTCCACCGCGGGTTTTTTTTCGGTCTTGTGAATATCCACCGGTATCCCGCGGCCGTTATCGGATACGCTGACGCTGTTGTTGTTGTGCACCACAACGTCTATCTTATTACAGTGGCCGGCAAGCGCCTCATCAATGGAATTGTCTACAACCTCATAAACCAGATGGTGCAGGCCGCGGTTAGAGGTATCACCGATGTACATCGCAGGCCTGAGCCTTACCGCCTCGATCCCCTCTAATACCTGGATCGTAGTGGCGTCATATGCCTTCTCCCTGTCGGGCCTTACGGACGCCCCGCCAGGCTGCCTGGCCTTGACAGGCGGCGCGGCCTTTGCCTTCGACGCTGCCTTAGCCTGACTTTTCTTTATCTTCTTTTTCATTTTATCTGTCCTAAGCGCAAACGCAGATCTTTGACTTTGCTGGATCTACGGCGCAATTTCGCCAACAAAACATCCCTGCCCAGATTCATCTGGTAAAGCCACCCGGAAGAATCCACCCTGATATGCACTACTCCGTTTTTAAAGGCGCTGATCCTGGCATGCTTGCGCTCCCGCGGCGCCAGAACGTCCTTAAATATCCGCTGCGGGTCCTCCCCGGCTGCCTGGATGCTGCGCTTCTCCATAGCCCTAAATACGCCCTGAATGGTGTGTTTTATCCCCTCCATTTTAACTTAGGCGCATCGGCAGCACGATGTAGGTATAGCCCTCCCTGCGGATAACCCCGGGTTTCTCGCTGTCTGCCAGTTCAAAATCTATGCTCTCATCCGTCAGGTTTTTCAGCACATCTACCAGGTACTGCGGGTTAAACCCTGCTGCGATCTCCTTACCTTTATACTCTGCACGGATCTCCTCACGGGATTCCCCGACATCGGGAGTAGTTTTGGAGATCACCATCC
>JBHPGR010000025.1:0-14629 GCA_042570405.1 Candidatus Omnitrophota bacterium | reverse complement strand
TCATGGATAAGTATCTTGGATTAAGCGGCGAAGCGGCAAGGCCTAAGCCGGATCTGATCATCTGGCCGGAGGCAGCAATGCCGGTAGTCCTGGAGGAAGAGCCTGCCTATATTGAAAGAGTCAGGGGATTTGCCAAAGAGATTGATACGCCTCTTGTGCTGGGGGCGCTTACCACACGCGATGATCTTTATTACAATAGCGCGCTTTTGATATCCGCAGAGGGCCGAATATTAGGAAAATACGACAAACTGCACCTTGTGCCTTTCGGAGAGTATATCCCCTTAAGGGGCGTCTTCTCTCTGCTTGAGGCGATTGTGCCGATCGGCGATTTTGTAGAGGGAGAAGATTTTACTGTCTTTTCGCTTGATCAGCTCTCTTTCTCGGTGCTGATCTGTTTTGAGGACCTCTTCCCTGAATTAGCAAGGGGTTTTGTAAAGAGGGGTGCCGGGTTTCTTATCAATATCACTAATGACGCCTGGTTCGGCAATACTGCATCGCCCTATCAACACCTCGCCGCTTCTGTCCTGCGGGCAGTGGAGAACCGCCGGCATCTGGTACGCGCAGCTAATACCGGGGTATCAGGATTTATTTCACCCCTTGGCGAGATCCTCTCCCTGGTACAGGATCAGGATGGAAGAGTCCTCTTTATTGATGGATTTATGGATCAGAGTATAGAACCTTCCGTGCGAATCACTAGTTTTTATACTCGTTTCGGCGATATCTTTATCCTGGCCTGCTTTTTGTTGAGTTTGTATGTTATAGCATCGCGACTTAAAGGGGAAGAATGAAAAAGATCCTTACGATTTTGCTGGTTGCTCTGCCGCTGTATCTGGCGGTAAACCTTTACTTTCTCGACAGGCATTATTTTATTTCTCCCATTGAGTACGAGGGAGACATTATTATCCGCTCTGACAGCCGGGGGGAGGGCCACTTCGGCGCTAAGCGTAGCGGAGGCAGAAGGCATAGAGGTATTGATCTTCAGGCGGAAGTTGGCACTCCGGTTTTGTCAAGCCGCTCAGGGAGAGTGGCCATCGCCAGGGAGCAGAAGCGCGGCATGGGAAATTATATAGTAATCCACCATTGGGGCGGGATGACTACTCTTTACGGACATCTCTCGAGGATCGATGTTTCCAAGGGGCAATTCGTACGCCAGGGGCAGGTTATTGGAGCGGTAGGAAAGACCGGTAATGCCAACTACAGGGCGATGTTGGCCCATCTGCATTTTGAGGTGGCAAATTCAGGCAAGCCGCAGGATCCGTTGAAATTCCTTCCTTAATATTTCTCTTTTGGCTCCATATGCACTACCACATCGCTGACTGAGGGGATCGCTTTTTTGATCGACTCTTCGATCGCGTAGCTGATCTTATGCGCCTCTTCTATATGCATATCCGGCTTTACCTGGACGTGCAGATCGACGTGGATATCGTCAGGCCTGCCCCGCGTCCTGATCTTATGGCAGTTATTCACTCCCTTTACCCCCAATACCGAATCTACGATCATTTTTACGTCTACGATCGGGGCTGTATCGCAGAGGACGGCTGAGCTTTGCTTGATGATCTCATAACCGGCATGCCCGATAAATAGGGAAATTGCGATCGTGGCCAGCGGATCGATGATAGGAAACCCTAGCTTGATCGCTACCAGGGTGACGATCACTGATATTGAGGTGAGGATATCAGCCCTGGTGTGCATCGCATCCGAGATCAGTATATCGCTTTGCAGCAGTTCGCCCTTCTTTCGTTCATATTTCATCACCCAGAAATTAACCCCCATAGTAAAGATCATTATCAGGAAGCTTCTTAAATCGACCACAGGGACAACCGGAGCATATAAACGGCTAAAACCATCCTTGAGCAGGTTGAAGCAAAGAACAAAAAGAAGCGCTGCTATCCCTAAGGAGAAAAAGGTCTCATATTTTTTGTGCCCGTAAGGATGGTCCCTGTCTTTGGGGCGGGAGGCAAAATATATGCCGGCCAGGCCGATAATATTGGAAGCGCCGTCGGAGAGAGAATGGAATCCGTCAGCAGTCATGCTCTGACAGCGGGTGAAGAGGCCGTAGAAGATCTTTGCCAGAGCGACGAGCCAGTTGAGCACCAGGATCAACAAGAGGATCCGGGCGATCTTTGCGTAATGACTTTTGCCTTTTCTAGCCATAGTAAAATAATTATATACCTAATAATCGCTTAATTCAAACGATATTGCCTGCCGTAGACTTATATGATAGAATAAGAGAATTGTAAGGAGGATATATCAAGTATGGATTCAAAAAAGATACGCAAAAGCATCGGCCGCTACTTCGGGTGGCTGGTACTAAAATCATGTATTTTTATTGTCAGGATCCTTCCCGGCAGCCAGGTGTATGGTTTTGCCAAGCTGATCGCCCTTTTGGGTTACCGGATTGCCGCCAAGCAGAGAAGGATCGCCTTAGACAGTCTAGCCGTTGCCTTTGGCGATGAGAAGAGTCCCGCAGAACGGGAAAGGATCGCCAGGGACTGTTTTATCTTTATGGCTAAGGCCGGATTTGAGGTTGTCTTTATGCTGGATAAGTTCGAGCGCATAAAGCAGGAGATCTCTATATTAGGTAAAGAGCATCTTGACAGCGCGTTATCTAAAGGTAAGGGCGTGATCCTGGTAAGCGCTCATTTTGGCAACTTTCCTCTAATGCTGGCGCGTTTAAGCCTGGAGGGCTACAGGACCGTGGGGATCATGCGGCCGATGAAGGATACCCGCGTAGAAAAGATCTTTCTTGAGAAGCGCGAAAAGCTACAAATAAAGACAATATACAGTATTCCAAGAGATACCTGCATAAAGGAGACGATCCGCGCTCTGCGCGCTAACGAGTTGATCTTTATGCCGCTTGACCAGAATTTCGGCACCGGCGGAGTCTTGGTCGAATTTTTCGGCAAAAAGGCAGCTACGGCAACGGGCCCGATAGTCCTTGCCCGGCGCACCGGTGCTGCGGTACTACCCTGTTTTATCATCAGGCAGAAGGATGATACGCATAAGATCGTATTCGAACCGCCGCTGGATATAGAAGAAGGCAATAGCCCCAAGGAGATTATCCGTAACAGCGTACAGAGGATAACCAATATTATCGAGCACTACATCCGTCAATATCCTGCGCAGTGGGGGTGGATCCACCGCAGGTGGAAGAGCGCGCCGAAGTAGATCTTTTTATATGAGGAGGTAGATAAAATGGCAGATCAGGTCAAAGAGGGGAAAGGCTGCGAGGGTAAGAGCGCATTGGGGAGTATTATAAAAGTAATTTTTGGTTTACTGTTTTTGGTATTCGGCCTTTTAGCGGTCTTACGTTGGTTTCCGGATCTTCTCTCTGTGGTCAGGGGAAGTCTCGGCCCCTTTTTGATTATAGCCGGGATAATCACTCTGGCGATAGCCAAGGAGTAGGTATATAATAATATTCGGAAAATTATAATTGTCTGCCAATAAAGGAGAAAAGATGCGAGAATTAGCGTTCGATAAGGAATTGATCACCAGCAAAGCTATGCGCCGGGCGATCGGAGTATCTGTGTTTGTGCTCTTGACCTGTTTCGGGGCTTTTTTGAGGATACCCCTGCCGTTTTCGCCGGTACCGATAACCCTGCAGACTTTTTTTGTCCTGCTCTCGGGTGCATTTCTGGGCGGCTTTGGGCTCTTCTCCCAGGCCGCCTACATCTTATTAGGGGTTTTTGGCCTACCGGTCTTCTCCGGAGCCGGGAGCGGTATATTTTATCTCTTTGGGCCTACCGGGGGATATCTTGTCGGTTTCCTATTAGCTGCTTTATTGGTCTGGCGGCTGATAAAATACAGCGGGAATAATTTCCTACGCTTATTTGCCATATTCTGCCTGGGAGACCTGGTTTTATTATCCTGCGGCGTTATATGGCTCAGGGTTCTTTTAGGCTATCCGCTTAAAAAACTCCTGCTGATCGGATTCATCCCCTTTATTCCGGGGGAATTATTGAAGATATCTGCCGCAGCGGTAATTTATCTGCGACTTAAGACCCGTCTTAAAGAGATTTTTTGATACATTCGGCGGCGTTCTCCTTCGTTTTGATCAGGACACTTCGAAGGACACTGAGCCGAAGCGAAGTGAAACCCCGTACTTTAGGGCGGGGGCAAGAATACGCCGCCCTCAGTATCAATCCTGAGACGAACCTCAGCCTTCAGGCTAGGGAAAGTCGAAGGATTGATCCTATTCCTTACCTATTAACAGGAGGTAGCGATGAAGGTAAAAGAGGTCATGGCAAGAAAGGTCAAAAGCCTTTCTGCTGAAATGGGCGTTAGGGAAGGTATGGATTTATTGTTCGAATTGGGCATGGGAGGCTTGCCGGTCATTGATGAAAATAAAAAGTTAGCCGGAGTTTTTACAGAGAAGGGGGTCCTGGCTAAGATTTTACCTAGCTATGTGGATAAGGTAGGAGGCTTTGTATACGGGGAGAATCCGAAAGCAGTCAGGCAGAAGGTCCATATGCTTAAAGGCATGAAGGTCGCAGAGGTGATGTTTAAAGATGCGGTAACCGTCAATGAAGATGCTACTCTTTGTGAGGCCGCAAGGATCATGATTACCAAGGAGGCCAGGAGAATACCCGTAGTCGACGCCAACAATGAAGTAACCGGCATAGTCACAAGGGAAGATATACTGAAAGCGATGCTTTCTGAATATCAAGAAGATTCCGCATGAGAAGATTATCTTTAAAGATCACAGCACTAGTATTCATTTCTTCTTTGGTGGGCTTCTATTCTATTAGTATCGGGTTGAACGGGCATCAGGCCTTGTCGGTTGCGATATTGTCGGCCTCTATCCTGGGTACATTATTCTTCTGGAATTTCCGTCTCAGCTTTGTCTTTTTAGGGACTTCCATCCTGCTTATCAGCCGGGCGATCGATATAGAGATGCTTGTAAAATTTTCATCACTGGAAGTAATCCTTTTTCTGGTTGGGATGATGGTCTTGGTAGGGCTTTTAAAGGAGGCAGGTCTATTTGCCTGGATAGTCAGCTTGATCCTGCGGATACGCAACCTGACGGCAAAAAGATTCTTGATTGCTACTTCTATAGTTTCGGCTCTTCTTGCCTGTGCAGTGGACGAAGTAACCTCGATCATTTTTGTAGTCGCTGCGATCCTGGCGATCTGCGATTATTTTGAAATCGATCCTGTGCCATTTGTAATTTGCGCTGTGCTTACGACAAATATCGGTTCGGCAGGTACAGTTTTGGGTAATCCGATCGGAATATTCATTGCTACCAAGGCGGGGCTCACCTTTGAGGATTTTATAGCCAAGGCGTTTCCGCTGATGATCTTTTGCCTGATAGTGACTATAATGTTGCTGTTGTTTTGGTACCGCAAGGTACTCAAGGAGTTTGACCGTAAGATCAAAGATTTAGGCGCAAACGATATGTTGATCCGCCTTATTTCAGTTCCTCCGGACAGGCAGCTTAAAATCAGCCTCTGCATTTTTGGGGTAACGCTTTTCTTTATAGCCTTACACCATCGGCTAGAGCTGTTTTTTGGCCTAGAGGCCAATACTCTTCTCTTAAGCATACCCTTGATCTCCAGCGGAATCGTAATGATCTGGAAGTGGCGTAAGGCAAGGGAGTATATCGAGCATCATGTAGAGTGGTGGACGCTTCTTTTTTTCATGCTCTTATTCGCCCAGGCAGGGACGCTTAAATATACCGGAGCGACCGACGTACTGGCTAAGAGGCTGGTGGAGACAGTGATCAGGAGCCATGTGTCTCTTACTTCCATGGTCCTTTGGATCAGCGTAATCGGTTCGAGTATCTTGGATAACGTAGTCCTGGTAGCTGCATTTACTCCGATCATACAGAGTTTTAAGGAGCTGGGATTAGTAATCCAACCGCTATGGTGGGCACTTTTGTTCGGAGGCTGTTTCGGGGGGAATATGACCTTAGTCGGGTCGACGGCCAATATTGTAGCGCTGGGGATGCTTGAGAAGGAAAGGAATATAAAGATAACCTTTTTCAGGTGGCTAAGGGTCGGCCTGGTAACGACTATAATCTCTGTTACGATTATTTGGTTCAGTCTTTTGTGGCTGCCCATGTTTAAGTAGATGTCTCCCAGGCTTGCGAAATTAGTCATCTTTGATCTGGACGGAACGCTGGTTAACGCCTACCCTGCGATAATCAGCAGTTTTAATCATACGATGCAGAGGTTGGATTATCCGTCAAGAAGCGCCCTGGTGATCCGCAGGGCAGTAGGCTGGGGTGATCAGAACCTGCTTAAGCCTTTCATCCGCCTTGCGGATTTAAAGAGGGCAGTAGCGGTATACAGGAAGCATCATTTGTTCTCTTTAGTCAGAGAATCCCGGCTCCTCCCGGGAGCAAAGAGACTGCTGCAATACCTTAAGGGAAAAGGCTATAAACTCGCGGTTGCCAGCAACCGCCCCACCAGGTTTTCCCGGATCCTGATCTCTCATCTTAAAATATCAAATTATTTCGGGGTTGTGCTCTGCGCGGATAAACTCAAAAATTTTAAACCGCATCCACTGATCTTAAACAGTATCTTGAGCAGGTTTTCCCTGAAGCCCCAAGAGGCAGTATACGTAGGTGATATGACTGTCGATGCCGTAGCAGGCAGGCGGGCCGGGATCCGCACTGTCATCGTTACCACCGGTTCCAGCAGCCGCAGAGAGATAAAAAAAGAGAAGCCATGGCGTATTGTCAGTCGCCTGGCAGGACTTTTGAAGTTTTTCTAACCCCCCGATTTATCTTGACACAAAAGAGGCGCTTTTGTATATTAATGAGTACGGAAGAGGAGGTCGCATGAAAAAGTTTCTTTTGGTTTCTTTAGTGTCCTTCTGCTGCCTGGCCTTTACTTCGGCCTGCGCAAAGGATTCGGGTAAGACAAAGTTAATCCTGCTGGTTTCCGAACAGAATATCGAGGGGCCCCAACGCGCCTGGTGGGCGAGTGAAGTCGATCTATCAGTGACTGAAGCAGCTCTTGCCGAGAGGTTGCTCAGCCAGGGTTATGAGGTGCTTGAGCCTTCGAATCTAGGGGGCGTGATCAAAAAGGATAAGGCATTCCGTATAGTCGATCTCAGCGAGGCTAAATCCGTAAAATTAGGGAATCTTTCTAGAGCTGATTTTGTGGTCCTGGGTAAGGCGCTCGCCTCGGCAGGGGGAAATATCCCACAGTCAAGCATGCGCTCCTGTTTTGCCAATATCACCGGTAAATTGATCCGGGTCAAAGATGGCTTGGTGCTTGCTTATCTAAATGCTTCAGCAAGCTCCGCGCATATGGATATAGTAAGCGGCGGCAAGGAGGCATTGATTAAGGCAGCCGATGACTTGGCCACAAAGATCATAGATGCATTAGCTAAAGGGGGAGGCAATTAGTATGAAGAAGATATTAGTTTTAGTAAGCCTTTTTGTGTTTAGCTTTACGCTTGTAGGTTGCGCTTCGATGATGCAGCCTACTGCCCGGGTGGATAATACCGCAGGCGCCGCACCTCTGCCTCCGTATTCGGGGCCGAAGGCGCGCATCGCCGTAGCGGATTTTGATGTCAAGGCAGCCAAGGCAACCGGCCAGATCGGCTCGGGTCTGCGCGAGATGCTGACTACCGCCATGATCAACAGTAGCCGTTTCTCAGTGGTGGAGAGGCAGGTATTAGGTGCTGTAATGCAGGAGCAGGAGCTTCTTGCTTCCGGAGCGGCAGAGCAGGGCAGCGGCCCTGCAAGGGGGCAGATTAAGACCGCAGATTTGGTGATCACTGCTGCTGTTACCGAGTTTGAGCCTAGCGGCTCAGGCGGAAGCGCGGGTATCGGCGGCGGCGGCGGAGTAGGCAGCGGCGTTTTGGGCGGCTTACTCGGAGGAGCATTAAATAAAGCGCATATTGCCCTGGATATACGCATCGTAGACACAGCTACTACCGAGGTATTAGCTGCTACCCGGGTGCAGGGTCAGGCATCGGATGTTTCCGGCGGCATTATGATGGGTTTTCTGGGTAGTTGGGGCTTAGGCGGCGGGCTTTCTGCTTATGCCAATACCCCGATGGAGAAAGCGATCCGCATCTGCATCATCGAGGCGGTGCGCTATATATCACAGACTATCCCTGTAAACTATTACAAATACTAAACGAGATGGGAAAAAGAAAACGCAGAGGAAAACTTAACTGGCGCTCAAAGAGAGCCAACAAGGGTAGAAAACCCTGCATGGGCTAATTCTCTAGAGCCTAAACAAGGGAGGCCGGGTATGGAGGAGAAGCAGATCGGTAAGATCATGCATTACTTTGGCCATATCAGCGTAGGGATTATCGGGTTGACGGACAGCCTGAAGGTGGGTGACACGATCCACATCAAGGGCCATTCGGATGATTTTACGCAGAGTATTGATTCCATGCAGATAGAGCATGCGTCAGTCTCCGAGGCGAAATCCGGAGATGCGGTGGGCATAAAGGTCGCCCAGAAGGTCCATCAAAACGATCTGGTTTTTAAGGTAGCCGCCTGAAGACGCCAGCCTGCTTTTGTTAAGCCAGCCTTGATACCTTTTTATGAAAGCATTCGCTTTAACCTCAGGCGGCCTGGACAGTAGATTAGCCGCAAAACTGATCAGTGATCAGGGTATTGAAGTCATCAAGTTAAATTTCAAGATCCCTTTTCGCTTCCGCGATAAAAACCCACCTAATCCAGATCAAGAGCTTTGGAGAGTAGAGTTGCGCGAGGAATTCTTGCAGTTGATCAGAAATCCTGCGCACGGTTACGGCTCCAATATGAATCCCTGCATTGATTGCAAGATATTAATGCTTAAGAAAGCAAAAGAGTTGATGCCTGAAGCAGGTGTAAAGTTCGTGGTAACGGGAGAAGTATTGGGGCAGCGGCCGATGTCACAAAACAGGCAGGCACTGGAGACTATTGCAAGAGAGTCCGGACTGGAGGGCTTGATATTAAGGCCGCTCTCGGCAAAGTTACTTCCTGAGACTATCCCTGAGAAACAGGGCTGGGTCAACCGGGAGAAATTGTTCGACTACAGCGGGAGGAATCGCAGGCCTCAGATGGAGTTAGCCGAACGGCTTAATATCCGGGAGTATGCACAGCCTGCAGGAGGATGTCTCTTGACTGACCCGGGCTTTGCTGTGAGGCTAAAGGATCTGATGAGATACGGTAAGTTAAATCCCGAGGGAGTAGAGCTGCTTAAGCTAGGCAGGCATTTTCGCCTTTCAGATAAGGCGAAATTAGTAGTTGGCCGCGATGAAGGGGAGAATCACAGGATAGTCTCCCTGGCAGAGGAGGGAGATTATATTTTTTCTCCGGGGATCGAGTTGGCAGGGCCCAGCGTGCTGGGAAGGGGTGAGTTTTGCGAAGAGCTGATCAGGTTATCTTGCGGCATAACCTGCCGCTATTGCGATCTTAACGGTGACCTTGAAGCAGATATACAATTTTACCGAAAGTCCGAATCCGGCCGCAAGCATGCCCTCATTTCATTAAGGGCCGCCCCGGTTGATGATGCTCAGCTGAAGAGTTTAAGGATATGAAGGAAGCCTTATTATACAAAAAGTCAGAGAAGAACTCAGTCAGCTGTTATCTCTGTAATCACCACTGTAAGATCGCCGAAGATAAATTCGGGTTCTGCGGGGTAAGAGAGAATTCTAAGGGCGTATTAAATACTTACGCCTATGGTAAAGTAGTTACCAGCCAGATCGATCCTATCGAGAAGAAACCCCTATATCATTTCCTGCCCGGTTCTAAGAGCCTTTCTATCGCTACCGTCGGATGCAACTTTCGCTGCGGGTTCTGCCAGAACTGGGAGATCTCGCAAGGTTCCATCCGCGAGCGCAGTCAGGAAGGCGAAAACTTTCTACCGAAAGACATAGTCAAAGCCGCCCTTAATAAGAAATGCAGGAGTATTTCTTATACCTACACCGAGCCGACAGTATTCTTCGAATACGCCATGGAGACGGCGATAATCGCTAAGGAGAAAGGCCTAAATAATAATTTTGTCACTAACGGTTATATGACTGAAGAAGCACTTACAATGATCCACCCCTACTTGGATGCGGCAAATATCGACCTTAAGTCATTCCGGGATGAATTTTACCGCGAGATTTGCAAGGCCAGCCTGGAGCCGGTATTGAATTCGATCCGGGTGATGAAAAAATTGAATATCTGGATAGAGCTGACCACGCTGATAGTGCCTGGCGAGAATGATTCTGAGGATGAATTACGCGATATAGCGGAATTCATTGCCGGCGTAGATAAGAATATCCCCTGGCACATCTCGCGCTTTCATCCCAACTATAATTTTACTGACCGGGAGGCAACACCGGAGGCTACCCTCAAGAAAGCCCAGGAGATCGGCTATAAGTCCGGCCTTCCTTATGTATATGTCGGCAATGTCTTAGGGTTTGGCAATGATACCTACTGCCATCAGTGTGAGAAATTGATAATTAAAAGAGAAGGTTTTACGGTTTCTGAGTATAACATGAAGGAAGGCAAGTGCGCATTTTGTAGCGCTATCATTCCGGGGGTGTTTTAGTGGAGCGCGATCCGATCTGCGGGATGAATGTTGACCCCAAGTCCGCCATAAAGCTTGTTAAGGATGGCAGGGAATACTTCTTCTGCGCCAGTCACTGCAGAGATAAGTTTATTAAGCAGGAGGGCCTTGCAGATTCCGCGGTCTGCGCCCCGGCGCAAAAGGCGCCTTTTTATAAAAAGAAAGTATTTATCGCCTTTCTGATACCGGCGCTCATGCTTTGTGCTTCACTCTTTGTGCCTAGTCTCGTTGCCTTTCGCAGGTCCTTCCTGATGTATCTGAAGATCATCTGGTGGGCAGTTGCGCTTGGGCTCTTTTTAGGCGGGGTGATCGATCACTATATTCCGCGGGAGTACATCTCCAAGATCCTCTCCCGCAAGAAAGCCTCCACGATATTTAATGCTGTATTGTTGGGTTTTTTGATGAGTGCTTGCAGCCACGGGATACTGGCTTTATCCATACAGCTGCATAAAAAAGGAGCCTCTAATCCTGCGGTAGTAGCATTTCTTATGGCCAGCCCCTGGGCAAATTTTGCGATCACCATAATGCTGATCAGCTTGTTTGGGTTAAAGGGATTGCTTTTGATCGCTATCGCTATCATCGTGGCGATCAACACCGGGTTTATATTTATCCTTCTGGAGAAGAGGGGGCTGATCGAGAAGAATAAGAATATTGTCGATGTCCCCGAGGGCTTTTCGATTCTTAATGATTTTAGGGCGCGCGCTAAGGATTATCAGTTCAGCTTTAAGGGAATGATCTCTGATCTAAGAGGAGTTTTAAGCGGCGCAACAGCCCTTGGTAATATGGTCCTCTGGTGGATCTTGATCGGGATGACTATTGCCAGCCTTGCCGGCGCATATATTCCTGCTGATTTCTTCCAGCGTTTTATGGGGCCGACCTTCTTAGGGTTGGCTGTCACCTTAGGGCTGGCAACGGTAATCGAAATCTGCTCTGAGGGCTCTGCCCCTTTAGCCTTTGAGATCTTCCGGCAGACCGGCGCCCTGGGAAACAGCTTTGTTTTTCTGATGGCAGGGGTGGCTACCGATTATACTGAGATCGGACTGCTTTGGGCGAATGTGGGAAGGCGCACTGCGTTATGGCTTCCATTAGTTACCGTGCCCCAGATCCTGGCGTTGGGATACCTGGTAAATCTCTTTATAAAATAAATGAAAAATTTTTCTTGACAAATGACACCAATATGGTATCATTTAGTCAAAAGGAGGCGATATGGATGTAACGGTCAGATACATGCTGCGCCCGGTCGCCCACTGCGACGAAGGCTGCAGTATGCGGTCCTGGGTAAGACGTTAAACTGCCCCTTCCTTCTTATCCGGAGATCATGATGAAATTAGTTACCAGAGATACGGATTACGCTTTAAGGGCCTTATGTTGTATGGCCGTAAATAAGGAAAAAATATTCACGGTTTCGCAGCTTGTCTCTAAATTAAAGATCCCGCGGCCGTTCCTGAGGAAGATCTTACAGGCCCTTGATAAAAAAAGAATACTTAAGTCTTATAAAGGCAGAAGCGGCGGCTTTGAGTTGGCGCAGCCTGCAGAAAGGATATTTTTGCTGGATCTGATGAAGATATTCCAGGGACCACTGAGGATCAATGAATGTCTTTTTAAGGGTGATATCTGTCCGGAGATCAAAAGATGTCCCTTGAAGAAGCAGGTGGATAAGATTGAAAGAGGGGTATTGTCTGAGTTAAAAGACATTAGCGTTGCCTCTTTGTTGAAATAAGGAGGAAAGGTGGCAAAAAGAAAGATTATTAAGATTGATGAAGCAAAATGTGACGGTTGTGGGGAGTGTATCCCGAATTGTCCTGAAGGGGCGCTGAAGATCATTGATGGAAAGGCGCGCTTGATCAGCGATTTATCCTGCGACGGTCTGGGTGCCTGTATCGGATACTGTCCTGAAGGGGCGATTACGATCGAAGAGCGGGAGGCAGAGCCTTACAACGAAAGAAAGGTCATGGAGACGATTGTAAAGCAGGGTAAGAATACTATAGAAGAGCATTTAGAGCATCTTAAAGGACATGGTGAGCATGCATATTTCAAGCAGGCAATAGATTTCCTTAAGGAGAAAAATATCGAGATACCCGCGCAAGGCGCTGTCCATGCGCACGCTCATGGACAGGCCTGTCCCGGTTCAAAGATAATCGATCTTCGCAAGAAACAAAAAGCTCCGAAAGAGGCTTTTTTCGCAGCTAAGGCAGAGTCGCAGCTCGGTCAGTGGCCGGTGCAGCTTAGGCTTGTCCCGGCGATCGCCCCTTTTCTTAATAATGCGGATATTCTAGTTGCGGCTGATTGCGTACCCTTTGCCTATGCCGACTTTCATCAAGAGCTATTAAAGGGAAAGATCTTGCTTGTAGGGTGCCCGAAACTGGATAATATTGACCTGTACCGCGAAAAGTTCAAACAGATCCTGGAAAACAACGATATAAAATCGATCACCAATGTGCATATGGAGGTTCCCTGTTGTTCCGGCCTGATCAGCGTGATCAAGGAGGCGATCGCAGATTCCGGAAAGCAGGTGCCCTTTCAGGATATAACCATAAGTATCAAGGGGGAAAGGTTATGATCGGATTTAAGTGCCCGGGACAGGATGACAGGAAGCTTAAAAGCGAATCTCTTAAGTGTCCGGATTGCGGATATGAGGTGGAGATTTTTTCAGATGAGGTAAAACTCAGCTGTCCGAAGTGCAAAAACCTGATCTGCCGGGACCGGCTCCCCTCATGCGTTGACTGGTGTAAGCATGCCAGGGAGTGCGTAGGAGAGGAGAAATACAGGCAGTTAAAGGGCAAAAAGCAATAAGAAAGCAGTTGCAAAGCCAGCCTCTTTGTTATACTTTATAATATGCTAACCAAAGGGAGGTGTAAAGATGGATAAATATAAATGCACTGTCTGCGGGTACATCTATGACCCGGCAACCGGCGACCCTGATCATGGTGTAGCTGCGGGGACTAAATTCGAAGATATACCAGCGACCTGGGTCTGCCCTGAATGCGGGGTGGGCAAGGATATGTTTGAGAAGATAGGTTAGGCGTTTATATGCCAGGGGAACAGGACGCAAGAGTAAGAGAGGTAATCCAAAGGACTTATAACGTTAAAAGCGTAAGGGTCGAGGCGGATCCGCCGCGGGAATATAAGGCCGGACAATTTCTTTCGGTTACTATTAAGCCGGGGTTAAAAAGGTACCTCTCCATATCCAATTCTCCTACGGAAAAAGGTTATCTTGAATTTACTAAGAAACTTACGGAAAGCGATTTCTCCAAGGCCTTTGATAGTTTAAAAGCGCAGGCTACCATTAAGGTGCAATATCCGCTTGGTAATTTTATTCTCGATGAAGCAGACAAAAAAATCGCTTTTCTCTCCGGGGGTATCGGGATCACCCCGATCAGAAGTATCTGTAAGGATGTTGTCGATAGAAAGCTCGGCACTGATATCGTGCTGATCTATTCTAACCATAGCGCTAAAGACATAGCTTTCCGGGAAGATTTTCAGGAGATGTGCAATGGATATCCGGGGCTAAAGGTCGTGCATGTGCTGCATGAGCATACGCCTGAATTCGAATGTAAGGTCGGCAGAGTGAATAAAGAGATCATTCAGGAGAGCATACCGGATTATGCCGGAAGGAAGTTTTATCTCTGCGGCCCTCCGGGGATGGTCGAGGCGATGCAGAACATACTCCGGCAGGAATTGGTCCTATCAAAGGACAGGATCATAACCGAAAATTTCCAGGGGTATTAGGAGGCCAATGATGGCTGCAGTAAAAATATTGACGGATATTTACTGGGTAGGAGCGGTGGATAAGGATATACGCAACTTCCACGGCCATACTTACTCTACGAAGCGTGGGACTACCTACAATTCTTATCTAATAGTAGATGAGAAGATAGCTTTGGTCGATACAGTACACGCCCCCTTTGCCGCGGAGATGATCGATAAAATAAAAGAGATCATCTCCCCGCAGAAGTTAGACTATATCATCGCCAATCATGTGGAAACAGATCATTCCGGAGCCTTGCCCGAACTTATGAAGCTTTGCCCTAAGGCAAAATTGATCGGCACGCAAAAATGTAAAGAGGGGCTTTATAAACACTACTACGGCGACTGGGATTTTCAGGTAGTAAAGACAGGGG
>JBHPGR010000024.1:0-16128 GCA_042570405.1 Candidatus Omnitrophota bacterium | reverse complement strand
AGCCCGCTACCTAGTTAATATTTGACTTTGAGCAAGTACAACCCGCAGGCCGCAGCGGTCTCGCCGGCCAGGCACCTCTCTCTTGCCTTCAGGATCCTGCTTAAGCTCCCCGCAGGCAACTTCCCCCTGCCGATCTCAATAAGCGTACCAACAATGTTCCTCGCCATCTTGTAGAGGAAGCCGTCCGCCTCTATATCTATTGCAATTACAGGGGTTGCGGACAGGCCCAAGCTCATCTTCCTGATACTTATCTGCTTTAGGTTGCGCCTTGTATCCTTAGAGCTGCTGCCGCTGGCGCAAAATGACTTAAAATCATGCCTGCCCTTAAGCGCAGCTGCCTCTCTGCGCATCAGCCGTAAATCCAAGGGGTAAGAGCAAAAACATACACTCCTGCGTAAAAATGATGAATTATATTTGCGGCTGAGGATGAGGTAACGGTAGATCTTTGACTTAGCGCAAAAGCGGCTGTGAAAATCAGCTCCCGCCTCCTGGGCCATTGTAATCCTTATATCTTGAGGCAGGACCCCGTTTAAAGCCATCTGTAATTTCTGCAGCGGCAACTTGCTTTCAGTCTTGAAGTTCGCGCTCTGAGAGAGAGCATGCACACCGGCATCAGTCCTGCCGGAGCCGATCACTCTAACTTTTTCTCGGAGTATTTTACTGAGTGCTTTTTCGAGGGCTTCCTGAATGGTCTTTCGCTGCGGCCTTTGAATTCTTCTCTGTTCCCTGTACTCTGTTCTCTGTACTCTGTTCTGAATCTGCCATCCCGCGTAATTAGTACCGCGATACTCGATGCTTAACCTGATATTACGCATTCGGCTATTTGCACCGCGTTTAAAGCAGCGCCTTTGCGCAGATTATCCGAGACCACCCACAGCCAGAGCCCGCATTTCACAAAGGGATCTTTGCGGATACGGCCGACAAAAACCTCATCCTTACCCTCAGAGTCGATCGGTAAGGGATATTCTTGATCCTTAGGTGAATCAATCACCTTGATACCCGCACTTTTTCTCAGAATCTCTCTTACCCGGTCCGGTTCGATTGGCTTCTTAGTCTCTAAGTAAACCGCTTCACTGTGGCCGGTTCTTACCGGCACGCGTACGCAAGTAGCAGAGATCTTAATCTTATCATCATTTAGGATCTTGTGAGTCTCTCGCACCATCTTCCATTCCTCGGAAGTATAAACTGCTTCCCCAAAACCGCCGATATGCGGGATGACATTCTTAGATATCCTATAAGCAAAAGCTCTTTCTAGGGCAGGCACTTCTCCGTTTATTTCATTTTCAAGCTGGGTTACTCCTCCACGCCCTGCTCCGGAAACTGCCTGGTAACTGCAAACTACTATCCTTTCGATTCCGGCAGCTTTATAAATCGGGGCAAGTGCCACCACCATCTGAATAGTAGAGCAATTAGGATTAGCGATCAGCCCCTTGTGCTTCTTGATCTCATCCGGATTTACCTCCGGAATGACTAAGGGAACCTCAGGGTCCATGCGGAAATCTGCTCCGTTATCGATCACTACCGCGCCCCGCTTTATAGCTTCCGGTGCGAAAGTAACTGCCGCGCCCTTCTCTCCTTCAGTCCCGGCGAATAAGGCGATATCCACGCCCTTAAAACCTTCGTGTGAGATCTCCTTGACGGAATATTTATCTCCGTCGACTTCTATCTCCCTTGATGAGCGGGCAAAGACGCGCAGCTCTCCCACCGGGAATTTGCGCTGCTTTAGGCAACGCAGCATCTCTATCCCTACCGCCCCGACTCCCACTACCGCTACATTATACTTAGCCATTTTCTGCATTATGTAATTCCTCTCTATGATCTTTGTGTTTCACGTTCGAAGCGCATTAGAAGTTTTCCGGCAATAGTCTGCAAGGATTTACGGCGAACGGAGGATCTCTTTAAGGCGTAAGTCTCTCCGGGAGAGAGCCGTAAACCGTAGCAGACGGCGAAAAACTTCAGCGCGAGAACGGGAACACAAAGATTATAGATGCTGTACTACTAAATCGCCTACTTCAGAAGTGGAATGCCCCATTTTACCGGCGCCGAGTGCCTTCAGCTTCTCCCTTACCACCTTGATCACTGAATCCTCGATTGCCTTGGCTGCCTTCTCCTCTCCCAAAACTTCCAGCATCATCGAAAGCGCACAGATAGCTGCAAGAGGATTGATCACATTCTTACCTGTATATTTCGGAGCGCTCCCTCCGATCGGCTCAAACATCGAAACCCCCTGCGGATTGATGTTACCGCCTGCGGCGATCCCCATCCCCCCCTGGACCATCGCGCCCAGATCGGTGATGATATCCCCGAACATATTATCGGTAACGATCACATCAAACCATTCGGGGTTTTTGACAAACCACATCGTAGTCGCATCAACATGGGTATAGTCGGTCTTGACGTCCGGATACTCCTTTGCCACCTCGTTAAATGTCCTCTCCCAAAGATCCCAGGCATAGGTCAACACATTAGTCTTTCCGCAAAGGGTAAGATGTTTTCTTTTATTACGCTTACGCGTATATTCAAAGGCATAGCGGATACAGCGCTCAACCCCTTTTCGTGTATTGTAAGAAACCTGTGTAGCTACCTCCTCTTTGGTCCCCTTCTTCAGGAACTCACCCATCCCCTTGTAAAGCCCCTCAGAGTTCTCGCGCACTACAACAAAATCCACATCCTTCGGGCCCTTATCTTTCAACGGACAGAACCTTTGATCATAAAGGCGCACCGGACGGAGATTTATATACTGGTCAAGCGCGAACCTGATCTTTAAGAGGATCCCCGTCTCAAGGATCCCGGGCTTGACGTCAGGGTGTCCGATCGCACCCAGATAGATCGCAGAATACTTCTTTAGCTCGCCGATATCCTTATCGTCCAGGGTCGTTGCGGTCTTAAGGTACCTATCTCCCCCAAAGTCAAAATCTTTAGTCTGGTATTGAAATTTAAACTTTTTACCTGCGGCCTCTAAGACCTTCAACCCCTCCCTTACCACTTCCGGGCCGGTGCCATCTCCTGGAATTACCGCTATCTTGAACATCGTCTCCCTTTCATATAACGCATAAGGCCGCCCTTTTTTACTATCTGCTGCAAAAACTCAGGGAAGGCCTGAGTCTTATAAATCTTCTTTTGGCTTAGATTTTTTATTATACCACTGCTTAGATCTATTTCAAGCGCATCGCCGTCTTTTATCTTACCGGCTTCCTTTAGCTCTAAAAAAGGCAGCCCGATATTGATCGAATTCCTGAAGAATATCGCGGCAAAACTCTTTGCAACCACTGCCTTTATTCCGCACCCCTTGATCGCCAGGGGCGCATGCTCCCTGGAGGAGCCGCAGCCAAAGTTCTTCCCAGCCACGATTATATCCCCGGCCCTCACCTTTTTAACAAACCCCGGCCTGATAGTCTCCATGCAATGCTTACCAAGCTCTCTGGCATCGCTTGAGACCAAGTACTTGGCCGCAATAATATCGTCGGTATTAACATCATTACCTAATTTGTGGACCCTACCTTTTATATTCATCTAATTAGTGATGTGCCGCGGGTGGCTTGGACTGATTTTCGAGGTGCGTGATGCACCGAGAAAACAGTCCAAGACAGGACCCGCGAAAAACCGACCATGAGCGAAGAAAATGCCAGGGTCATTATATACTATATTCTATCGGGATGCGTAATTCTCCCCGTCACTGCCGATGCCGCCGCTACAGCCGGATTCGAAAGATACACAAAGGATTTCGGACTCCCCATCCTGCCAATAAAGTTCCTGTTAGTCGTAGCGATCGCAACTTCACCCTCAGCCAGGACCCCGGAGTGTCCGCCCAAGCAAGGCCCGCAAGTCGGGGTCTGGAAGATCCCTCCTGCTTTTACAAATATCCCGGCCAGCCCATCGTTAACAGCCTCAAGGTAGATCTTTTGAGTCGCCGGGATCACGATCAGTTTCACTCCTGACTTGACCTTCTTGCCCTTAAGGATCTTTGCCGCTATCCTCAGATCGGATATTCTCCCATTAGTACAGGAGCCGATCACCACCTGATCAACCTTGACTTTGCTCAGCGAACTTACTGATTTAACATTGCTCGGCAGGTGCGGACAGGCTACCTGCGGTTCGAGCTTCGATACATCCCATTCATATGTTTTCTCGTAAACAGCATCATTATCGCTTTTTAGTTTAGTCATAAGTCGTAAGTTATAAGTTGTAAGTTTTTTCCTTACGACTGACGACTTACCACTTACAACTGACTTAAGATAATCCAGCGTAACAGCATCTGGCTCGATAATCCCTGTCCTGGCGCCGGCCTCTATCGCCATGTTGCTCATCGCAAACCTGTCATCCATACCCAAACGCCTGATCACAGGGCCCGAAAACTCCATCGCCTTGTATAAGGCGCCGTCTACCCCGATCCTGCCGATTGTATAGAGTATCAGGTCCTTACCCCCGACCCATTTTTTTAGCTTGCCTTTATAGATAAACTTTACCGATTCCGGGACCTTTAACCAGCACTTCCCGTCAATAAAGGCGCGGCCCAGATCGGTCGAGCCTACGCCGGTCGAATAACAACCCAGCGCCCCGTAAGTACAGGTGTGCGAATCTGCTCCGATCACCAGGTCTCCGGGTAATACCAGCCCTTTCTCAGGAAGCAGGGCGTGCTCGATCCCCATGCACCCTACTTCAAAATAATTCTTTATTTTCTGCTCTTTTGCAAAATCCGCCAGCACCTTACACTGGTTTGCACTCCTTAAATCCTTTGCCGGAGCAAAGTGGTCAGGGACCAATGCGATCCGATAGCGGTCAAACACCTTCCGAAAACCCGCCCTTTTAAACTCGCTTATAGCAAGAGGAGCGGTTATATCATTACCCAGGCAGAGGTCGATCTTAGCTTCGATAAAATCACCCGGTTCAATATCCTTTTTGCCGATATGCGCCAGTATGATCTTTTCTGCAATAGTATAACTCATAATTTAAATTCTAAATCCTAAGCACGAAATCCTAAACAAATTCTAAGCACTAAATTCCAAAGTTTGGGATTTAGGATTTGATTTCATCCCTTAAATTTCTTAATCGCGAGAGTGGCATTATGCCCGCCAAACCCTAAGGAATTAGAGAGACATGATTTTATATCTGCCTTGCGGGAGGTATTGGGTACGTAATCAAGGTCGCATTCCGGATCCGGATGCTCATAGTTTGTCGTGGGCGGGACGATACTGTCTTTTATGCTTAGGCAACATGCTACGAACTCAACACCGCCGGCGGCACCCAAGAGATGGCCGGTCATCGATTTGGTGGAGCTGACCATCACTTTCTTTGCATGCTCTCCTAAGGCCTTCTTGATTGCCATGGTTTCGGTCTTATCATTTAACTTTGTGGAGGTGCCGTGCGCATTTATATAGGTCACATCCTCTGGATTAAGCCCGCCGTTCTTCATCGCTGCTTTCATCGCCGCTGCCGCCCCTTCTCCTCCGGGATCAGGCGCTGTGATATGATAGGCATCACATGACATCCCGTAGCCGCACACCTCGGCGTAGATCTTAGCATTTCTTTTTCGGGCATGCTCCAGGCTTTCTAATACAACTATACCGCTACCCTCTGCGATCACAAATCCGTCACGGTCCCTTTCAAATGGACGGCTGGCTTTTTCCGGTTCGCCGTTCCTTGTTGAAAGCGCCTTTAGGGCACAAAAACCCCCTACCCCTGTAGGCACAATAGCGCTTTCGGTTCCGCCGGTGACCATTACCTCTGCATCGCCGTGTTCGATCTCCCGAAAAGCGTCTCCGATAGCATGCGTTCCCGAAGCACAGGCAGTAGCAACGCAGGAGTTGGGCCCCTTTAATCCAAAGCTGATCGCAACCTGTCCCGCTGCCTCATTAACGATAAGCATCGGAATAAGAAATGGCGATAGCCTTGACGGCCCCTTCTCCAGATAGATCTTAGTCTGCTCCTCTATGGTCTTTAAGCCGCCTATACCGGAGCCGATCACTACCCCGATCCTGCGCTTATCTTCCTTGTCCAGATCCAGGCCGGAATCAGTGATCGCCTGCCCGGAAGCGGCGATCGCATACTGCACAAACTTCTCCAGGCGCCTGGCATCCTTGAGGGATATCCCGCAAGCGCCAGGATCAAAGCCCTTTACCTCTCCTGCAATGCGCGAAGTAAACTTTGATGCATCAAAGCTTGTAAGCGGGCCAATACCGCTTTTGCCGTTTTTCAACGCATCCCAGAAGGAAACAGTATCGTTTCCCACAGGAGAAATTATACCTAAACCGGTTACCGCTACTCTCTTTTTAGTCATGTCCTCACTTAAAACTTACCCCGCCGACTGAAGTGGCGGGGTAAGTTGATTTAACGCTCTATAATGGCTTTTTATGTTTTTGTAGATTTTTCTTCAATATACTTGACCGCATCGCCGACTTTAGCAATCTTCTCAGCGTCTTCGTCGGGGATCTCAATGCCAAACTCCTCTTCCAGGGCCATGACCAATTCTACCGTGTCCAGAGAATCCGCCCCAAGGTCATCGACGAAGGAGGCTTCAGGTGTCACCTCTTCAGGCTTTACTCCCAGTTGTTCGGCTATTATTGATTTTACCTTGTCTTGTACCGCCATCTCTTCTTCCTCCTTTTTTAAACCATTACCATTCCGCCGTCGATCACGATCGTCTGTCCGGTGATGTAATCCGAGGCCTGCGAGGCCAGAAACAAACAAAGGTTTGCCACGTCTTCAGGTGAGCCGAACTTCGCCAGCGGAATTGCCCCCAGCATCTTCTGCTTCAACTCCTGCGGCAGGTTTGAGGTCATATCCGTCTGGATGAAACCGGGCGCTACGGCATTAACCATTATATTGCGGCTGGCTAATTCCTTGGCCGCAGTCTTGGTAAGCGCAATTATCCCTGCCTTTGATGCCGCATAATTGGCCTGCCCCGGATTTCCGATGATTCCAATGATCGAAGCGATATTAATGATCTTGCCGCTGCGCTGTTTGACCATCGCCTTGGATACGCTCTTGATGCAGTTAAATGTCCCCTTGAGGTTGACATTCATCACCGCATCCCAGTCGGCCTCTTGCATACGCAGAAGTAAACCGTCCCTGATGATGCCAGCGTTGTTAACTAATATATCAACCTTTGTGAATTTGTCAAGAATTTTGTTTATTGCTTCCTGCACTTTTGCCTGGCTGGTCACATCCAGGTCAAGTGCCAGGGACTTCCTACCGATCCCCTCTACTTCAGAAGCGGTGTTTTTGGCCTCTTCCAGGTTGATATCAGCCACAACCACGTCAGCGCCCTCTCTGGCAAATAATAAGGCGATCGTGCGTCCGATACCTCTGGCGCCACCCGTTACCAGCGCTACCCTATCCTTCAGGCGCATAGCTTACCCCTGTCTACCTAGCGAAAACAGATCTTCTTTTGTGGATATATTGGACACCCGTGCTTCCTTGTCAATTCGGCGCATCAGCCCTTTTAAGACCTTTCCCGGCCCGAACTCTATAAATTCATTTACTCCTTGAGACTTTATAAAGCGCATCGAAGCCTCCCACTTAACCGGAGAATACATCTGACGGATGAGGTTCTCCCTGATAGCCGCCACTTTAAACTGCGCCTCTCCCGTATAATTGCTGATCACCGGCAGCGACGCATCCTGCATCGGGGTATTCTCTAAAACCAGGCGTAATTCTTCTGAAGCCTCAAACATCAAGGAGGAGTGAAAGCCCCCGCTCACTTCAAGCTCAACTACTCTCTTTGCCCCTGCCTGCGAACACAAAGAAACCGCTCTCTCTACTGCATCGCGCCTACCGGATATCACCACCTGTCCCGGTGCATTAAGATTCGCGACTTCGCTGCCTGCCTGCAAGCAGATATCCCGGACCTTCTCCTGCGTAAGATCGATCACCGCTGCCATCTTCCCCGGATTTCTTCGAGCCGCATCATCCATGACCTCTGCACGCTTCCTTACCAGCCTCAATCCATCTTCATAAGAGAAACAACCCGCTACCGCAAGCGCACTATATTCACCGAGGCTTAATCCGGCAAGGAATTTCGCCTGAGCGCAGCTTTTTGACTTAAAGGCCTCGAATGCCGCCAGCGTTACCGCAAATATTGCCGGCTGGGAGATTGTCGTAAGCTTGAGGCGCTCCTTAGGGCCCTCAAAGCATAACTTGCGCAGGTCAAAACCCAGGACTTCGTTTGCCTTATCAAAGACCGCTTTACTCTCGGGGTAAGACTCATACAAGTCCTTACCCATTCCTACGTACTGGCTCCCCTGCCCGGCAAAAAGATAGGCTACCATCATCTCACCATTTAATGACGCAGGCGCCCCAAACTAACCCTCCGCCGAAAGCATCCAGAACTACAATATCGCTTCTTTTCATTCTTCCTTCTTTTGCCGCTTCGACCAGAGCCACCGCCGTAGAAGCGGCGGACATATTACCGTATCTTTCAATATTTATATAGATCTTATTCAGCGGAATCTGCAAACGTTTTGCGACTGCATTGATGATCCGTAGATTGGCCTGATGAGGGACAAGCAGGTCGACATCATGGGAATCCATGCCTACCTGGCGGAGGGCGACCTTAGGCGATTCAACCATGACGTTGACCGCGATCTTAAACAATTCATTACCCTGCATCTTGATGTAATGGAGGCGATTTTTTATCGTTTCCCTGCTTACCGGATTCCTCGAGCCGCCTGCCGGCAACATCAATAAATCCGAATTAGTGCCGTCGCTGCCTAAGTATGTCGAAAGGATCCCTCCTGATTTTACTTCTGATAAGACTAACGCTCCGGCACCATCACCGAATAAAACGCAGGTGTTACGATCCTTCCAATCGGTGATCGAAGACAAGACTTCCGAGGCGATCACCAAAACATGCCTATAAACGCCTCTGGAGATAAACTGGTTTGCAATCGAAAGCGCGTAGATAAATCCTGCGCAGGCAGCAGAGATATCTAAAGCAGCTGCCTTCTTTGCGCCTAAGCCCTTCTGCACAAAACAGGCCGTGGAAGGAAACTGCATGTCCGGAGTAATCGTAGCAACAATGATCAGATCCAGATCCTCTGCCTTTATCTTGGCATCCCTTAAAGCCTCTTTAGCGGCCTTGACCGCCAGATCTGAAGCAGCCTCCCCCTTGGCGACAAGACGCCTTTCTTTGATGCCGGTACGCGTGGTTATCCACTCATCTGAAGTCTCGACCATCTTTTCCAGATCGGCATTTGTCAAGACCTTCTTTGGTACGTGACTGCCTAATCCGATTATCCCTGTTTTTCGCATTATCTTATCGCCTCGATGATCTTCTCATTAAACCCGCGCTCGACTTCCTCTTTAGTTACCCTGATCGCGTTCTTTATTGCCTTGGCGCTTGAGCGGCCGTGGCCGATGATCACGCTGCCGTTTACACCTAGTAATGGCGCCCCTCCGTATTCGGAATAATCCATCTCTTTTTTGAATTTGGAAAAATTCCTGATCATTAATAGCGCCCCGAGCTTTCCCATCAGGCTGCTTTTAATGTGCCTCCTTAAAAACTCCTGCATCGCCTCGGCCAGGCTCTCTGATACCTTCAGGGCGATGTTTCCTACAAACCCGTCGCAGACCACGACATCGCACTTTCCGGAGAAGAGATCCTTGCCTTCAACGTTTCCGATAAAGTTAAGGTTGCTCGCCTCAAGTAGCTCGCGCGTCTCCTTAAGCGCCACAGTGCCTTTAGTAGCCTCCTCACCGATATTCAATAGGCCGACCACGGGATTAGGTTTATTCAATATATAGCGGCAGTAGGCATCGCCCATGATCCCGTATTGCATGAGCTGTTTTGGTTTAGGGTCGATATTCGCACCCACATCTATGATCAGGCCTATCCCCTTTAGGGTCGGAGTAACAATGCCTATGCCGGGGCGTTCGATCCCCGGAAGAAGCCCTAACGACAAGGTAGCCGCACAGACTACCGCACCCGTATTGCCGGCGCTTAAAAATGCATCGCCATGCCCGTCCTTGACAAGGCCGACGCCGATTACGATCGAAGAATTACGCTTCCTGCGGATGCTTATTGCGGCTGATTCGGACATCCCGATCGTTTCAGCGGCATGATGCACTGTGACCTTTGTACCCCTATAGCCTGTTTTCTTAAGCAGCGAGCTGATCTTTGGCTCGTCACCGACCAGGACCACGTCTACTGAGTATTCTTTTACCGCAGCAACCGCACCATCAACCACTACTTCAGGGGCGTAGTCGCCACCCATCGCATCGACGATTATCTTCATCGTGTTTTGCTTCTCTCCCGCACTGTGTTTCTCTTGTTGCGGGACAGTCCCTCTTGCGCCCACTATCTAATCTGCTTCGCTCGGGGACAGTCCCTGGCTGCAACGCGTATCTCGCTTATCTCTTTTTCTTCTTCTCTTTTACCTTTATCTCGATTATCTGTCTGCCGTCGTAATATCCGCAAGACACGCAGACGCGGTGCGCTAGTTTAAACTGCTTACATTTTGGGCAGCGTGCAAGATGCGCACCCTTTAATTTCCAATGTGTCCTGCGCTTCCTGCCGCGAGCCTTTGAATGCTTGCTTTTAGGTAGAGCCACTTCTTCCTCCCGGATTAGCTGCTATTCTTTGTTATTACAATCACAACTTCCCTGATTTAGATCCCTGCCGCAGCCGGGGCATAGCCCCTTGCAACCGCTATTGCACAACGGTTTTATCGGTAGATTCAAGATGATCTCCTCCCTGATCTGCGGATCAAGGTCGATCGCTTGAGGTGACTCCACGACTTGATAGTCGAGCCTTAGCTTGTTACTAACCGGTACCTCAAGCTCCTTAAGGCAGCGGCTGCATTCGGCCCGCATTAGGCCACAGATCTTCAGCTCAACCGTAAGAACGTTGGCAAACAGCAGGGCCTTACCACTTGCCTTTACGGGGCCTTCAAATTTGGCCACTTCGTTACCTAGGTCTAACTGCCCCGGATCTATTGCCTCGTTCAGGCTTAAGCCTTCAGCGCCGATCAGCAGGGGATCTATCTTCATTTTAATTTATTCTTCAGGGACTTCTCAACTGCTTCAGGTACAAAGGAAGACAGATCCGCCCCCAAGGCAGCCGTCTCCTTTAGTAATCTTGAAGAGATATAACAATAGCTCTCTTGCGGCATCAGGAATATCGTCTCGATGTCAGGGGCGATCTTTCGATTAGTCAGCGCCATCTGGAATTCGTATTCAAAGTCAGAGATCATCCTTAAGCCCCTGATCAACACCTTAGACTTCTGCTTGCGCGCGTAATCAACGACCAGGCCTTCGAAATCATCTATGATCACACCGCTGATCCCTGAGGTAGCCTCCTTCAAAAGCGCAAGCCTCTCCTTTACGGTAAATAGAGGCTCCTTGATCGGGTTGTGCGCCACAGCCACAACCACCTCCGAGAAGATCTCCTTTGCCCTCTTGATCAGGTCAATATGGCCGTAAGTCACCGGATCAAAGCTTCCCGGGTATACTGCTCTCTGACACATGCTTAATCATCCTTTCCCCTGTAAAACGACAGCAGGGTATCTCCGTACTTCTTCTGCTTTAATAAACTCAAAACTCCCAGGGTCTCTGGGAGGATGTCTTTCTTAAAATGCTGCACTACGACCAATCCGTAGGGCGATAATATATCATAAGCCGATAGCGCTTGCAAGGTTTTTTTTGCCAATGTCTCGCCCCTGCCCGACGTTGGCCCCGAGCGGCTTGTGGTGAGCGAAGCCGAACCAAACCGAGGGGACGGGTCTCCCTCATAGGGAGGGTCAAGGAAGATAATATTAAAGGTTTTCTTAAGCCTCTGCAGGGCGATTATCGCCTCCTGCGCTGTAAGCCCTAAGACCTGGCAATCCTCAATGCCCAGCGAGCGTAAGTTCTTTTCGATCATGCGGTTACACTCACCCTCGCGCTCTACAAGCGTTAATCCCCGGGCACCCCTGGAGAGAGCCTCAATGCCAACCGCACCTGTTCCCGCAAAGAGCTCAAGGAAGATTAGCCCCTCTACATCACCCAGAATATCAAACAAGGCCTTCCTGACCTTATCCTGGGTCGGCCTGATATTCTTAGGCGCCTTGATCAACCTGCTCTTATATTTACCTGCGATTATACGCATCAGCCCACCAAGATCAGCTCTTCGTATTCGGGAAACCTCTGCAGGAGTTTCTCCCTTAAAGAGATGTTCTGCCGCTCTTTTAGGCCGGGATCAACGGTTATCAGCCTTATTGCATCAGCCCTAGCCTTCTTTAAAAGCTGCATCTGCGTTAATGGATTTGCTACCCTTAACCCTGACAGGCCATGCTGCCTCCTGCCAAAGAACTCTCCCGGCCCGCGGATCTTCAAATCCTCCTCTGCTATATGAAAGCCATCCCTGTGCTCCACCATAACCCGGATCCTGCTTTCTGCCTCAGCACTTAGCGCATCGCTTAATAATATGCACTCTGACTCCCTGCTTCCCCTGCCTACCCGGCCGCGTAACTGATGCAGCTGGCTCAGGCCAAAGCGCTCAGCGCGCTCTATGATTATGCAAGAAGCGTCAGGACAGTCAATGCCTACCTCCAGAACCGTGGTTGAGACCAAAACCTGCAGCTCTTTAGCTCGGAACTTCTGCATCACCGCCTGCTGCTCCTCCTGGCTCATCCTGCCGTGGATCAGGCCTACCTTATATTCTTTAAGCTCCCCGCCCGCAAGACGCTTAAAGGTCTGCTTTGCCCCCTCCATATCTAAAGCAAAAGACTCCTCGATCACCGGATAGATCACATACACCTGGGCGCCGAGCTCTAAATGCCTTCGCGCTGATTCGTAAGCCCTTAACCGTTCCTCTAAAGCAAGATGCTCGGTCTTGATCGGGTGCCTGCCCTTGGGAAGTTCGTTTATAACCGATATATCAAGATCTCCGTAAATAGTGATCGCAAGCGTCCGCGGAATCGGTGTTGCGGTCATGATCAACACATCTGGATTATTACCCTTCTTCGGCAGGAGCGCCCGCTGCCCCACGCCGAATTTGTGCTGCTCGTCGATTATTACCAGCCCTAATTTTTTAAAACTTACACCCTCTTCCAATAGGGCGTGTGTTCCGATCACCAGGTCCACCCTGCCCCAGGCAAGATCCTGACGGACCTTACTCTTAGCCTTAACGCCCGCGCTCAACTGGGCCACCCTGACGCCCCTGGCCCCTGAAGCTTTTAATTGACGGGAGATCTTTTCGAAATGCTGGCCGGCGAGTACCTCGGTAGGCACCATGAAAGCAGCCTGGTAACCGCTCTGCACGCCGATCACCGCTGCGATCGTAGCTACTATCGTTTTACCTGAGCCGACATCCCCCTGCAAAAGCCTCTGCATATTGGAGGAACCGGCCATATCTTTCTTGATCTCCGCAATGACTTTCTCCTGCGCTGCGGTTAATTTAAATGGTAATGCTTTAATAAAATCATCGGCAAGCGAGCCTTCTGACTTATGCGCAATCCCCGGCTGCTTACTCCTCTTTAGTTTTCTTAAGGCAAGAGGTATCTGAAAGAGTAGAAATTCCTGAAAAGACAAGCGCCGGTAGGCCTCCTTGCGCAGCGCCTCATCCCCGGGGAAATGAATATTGATCAGAGATTTTGCAAGGTTGAACAGATGGTTCCTTGACCTTATTGTATAGGGAAGAAAATCGTGCACTGACGAAAGATCTTCATCCAGCGCTTTTTTGACCATCTTGCGCATCACACGCTGCGTCAGCCCCTTGGGAAGGGGATAAACCGGTACGATCCTGCCGGTATTTAACGGCTGATCATCATTGCTATCGATCAACTCAAATTCTGGGGAGTTCATCTGCAGCCTCCCCGCATACTCCTCGACCCTGCCAAAGAGGATCAGGGTTACACCCTCTTTAAGGTAATCTTTAAGGTACGGCTGGTTAAACCAGACACAGGCAAGTTTCCCGCTGGGATCTTCCACCGTCACTTCGACAATGGAGAAGCCTCTCCTCCTGAAGGAGCGGCGCTGATCGCAGCTAGTCACATCAGCCTTTATCGTTTCGGTTGTCCCGGGCTTTAGGCTTGATATCTGAGAAAGGTTCCTGCGGTCTTCATAGCGCCGGGGAAAGTAGTAATAGAGGTCCTCTATGGTCAATATCCCCTGTTTAGCGAAGATCTCGGCCCGCTTAGGGCCGACACCCTTTAAATAGCGCACAGGAGTCTCTAATTCTCTTTTTATCTTTTTCACGGGAATCAATTTCTCCGGACTGAAGTTCGAAGACTGTCTAGAATTGATACTGAGCGGCTAAGCCCCAAGCGTGCCCTGAAGGGCACGATTTTGTGGCCGCGAACGTATAAATCAGAGAATGTATTGCGGCTCTTTTGACTTTTTATCAGGTGCTTTAGGTACCTTGACTTTACCCTTAGTTACCCGTATCTTGAATGATTCCGCCGAATACTTCTTACCCCCCGCTTCTACACAGCTGGCGCCGATCGTAAGCTTTCCTGTCTTCTGCGCAGACAGCATAAAAACATATACGTAGACTGATCGGGCCTTCCCCTTGGCAAAGGAGACCGTTGAGGACTGCGCCTTAGACACCACCTTGAACCCATCGAAACTTGCCACTGCAAGAGATGCAAGCTTCTTTTCAGAGGTGGTGACCACAAGCTTATAGGTAAGTAGCTCGTCGGTAGAAAGGGTATCCTTGTCGACTTGAGCCTCAACCTTTGTTTCGGCAAAGGCAAAGACCGCGCTCAGGCAAATAAAAGCCGTTATAAGGATCCCGACCCTGGGCTTCATCTAAAAAATTAGCAAAAGTTCTACTTCTGCTCGTTCTCTGCCACGAACTTCTTGATCTCTTCGATGTTCTCGACGATCATTCTGGCCTTGGTCAGGCCAAAGGCAAAGGGGTACTTATCCTCCCCGTCGCGCTTGATTACAAGTACCGGCCTGCCCTTAAATTCGCTCCTCTCGATCATTACTCCTCCTTCTGTTGTCTGCGTATTATACCATTAATATTCTTTTCCGCCAGCTTGATTTTTGCTTCTTTCTGTGGCATACTTATATTGACGATGACAAGGAGGTCAGGCGAGATAGCGTAAGCTATAAGGCCTATCACCTACAAGAGCCCTCCGCCGAAAGCGGGGGGCTTGTTGTTTTGGGCCTGCGGCAGCATCTGATGATCGCCAGCGCCTCTTTCCATGTCTTTGCCCGTGAGATCTTCTCCCTTATCCTTCGGATACTCTGCAGCCCCTTCGTATAGCAGTTAAAGAACTTGCGGAACTTTATTACTCCGATCCTCTCACCGTAGAAGCTGACGTAGTCTCCCAAATGAGAGCTCATCACCCTGACCAATTCCTCTGTGCTTGGCCCCTTTGGCAACTCTCCCTTCAAGAGGTAATCTGTGCACTCCTTGAATATCCAGGGGTTTCCCAGCGCCCCTCTTGCTATCAAGAGCCCGTCGCAACCGGTTTCATCAAGCATCCTTTTGGCCAGAGATGCGTTTAATATATCCCCGCTGCCGATCACCGGTATATGCAGCGCCTTCTTAACGTCTCTGACTGCCGCATAATCCACTCCACCGGCAAAACCATGCATCCTGGTCCTGCCGTGTACAAAAACAGCGCTCACGCCGGCATCCTGCGCGGAAAGTGCCACTTCTTTAGCATTGACAGAATCATTATCCCAACCGCTGCGGATCTTGACCGTAACCGGGACATCGCTGGCCTTGACTAATAATTTTAGGATATTCTTTAACGACTTTGGCTCTTTAAGTAATGCCGCGCCCTCGCCTCGGCGTACGACTTTTCTTGCCGGGCAGGCAGCATTAAAATCAAGGATCGCGAATTTATGTTTGCTTAACACTTCTAAAGATTTAATGATATATTTTGCTTCACATCCTAACAGCTGTACCCCAAGCGGCTTATCCTTTGTGCAGGTAGAAAGCATCTGCTGGGTATTTCTGCTCTTATAACTTAAGGAGCGCACATTAAGCATCTCGGTAAAGGCGAGTTCACAGCCGAACCTGCGGTTAAGCATCCTAAAAGGAAGGTCGCTTATCCCTGACATCGGGGCAAGGATACAGTTAGACTTAAGCTTTAACTTACCGATCTCTAGCATAATTTATTTTTGCCTAAAGGAATATTCCTAGGGAAGGGGTAGCGGAGTAATAAAGTTCCGCAAGTTCTTTAACTGCTATACGAA
>JBHPGR010000023.1:0-16738 GCA_042570405.1 Candidatus Omnitrophota bacterium | reverse complement strand
ATAAAAAAACACTTGACAAGCCCCAGGTTTTTAAGATAATAAAAGTAATATAGCTCATTAGGCGCGGGGGTTCCCCGTGAAACGTTGCCTAAATGTATAAATATCAATGAGTAAGGTAATAGCACTCTGTAATCAAAAGGGCGGGACAGGCAAAACTACCTCTGCCATCAACATCTCCTCTTATTTGGCCCTGGCAGGAAAGAAGGTTCTGCTGATCGACTTGGATCCGCAGGCGAACGCCACCAGCGGCTTAGGTGTAAATAAGCATAATATCAAGAAGAGTACCTATCATATCCTCCTTGACGAATTGGATATTCAAGAGACCCTGCAGCCGACGGGAGTGGCGGATCTTTCCCTTGCTCCCTCCAACTTGGATCTTACCGGAGCAGAGGTGGAATTAGTCAGCGTTTTGGGGAGGGAATACAGGCTAAAGAAGGCTCTGGAGAAAGTCCGGGGAGAATTCGATTTTATCTTGATCGATTGTCCTCCGTCGCTGGGCCTGCTTACCGTGAATGCATTGTGCGCTGCAGATTCTGCGATAATTCCAGTGCAGTGCGAGTTTTACGCATTGGAAGGACTAACACAACTAGTTAGTACTATTAATCTTGTGAAGGATAATCTTAATCCGGAGCTCAAGATCGAGGGCGTGCTTTTGACAATGGCTGATTATCGCACTAACCTTACTAAAGAAGTTATCCAGGAGGCGAGGAATTTCTTCCATGAGAAGGTGTATAAGACCGTGATCCCCAGGAATATCCGCCTTAGCGAGGCGCCGAGCTTCGGGAAGCCGATTGCTTTGTATGATAAGGATTCTGTTGGCGCGCAGCGCTATGCTGCATTAGCCGGTGAATTATCCGGGCTTAAGGTTCCTGAAGTCAGATTGGACAATTCTACGCAGGAAGAGAGCAAAGAGGAGATTAAATCAGGAGAGTGACCATGGAGAAGAAGGCATTAGGGAAAGGTATCAGCGCATTGATCCCGGAGCGGGAATCTACCGGCAAGGAGGAGAAGGTCTCCTTCCTTAAGCTCGGGCAGATCCGGTCCAGTCAATTTCAGCCCCGGGAAGATTTTGATGACCAGGCCCTGGAGGAGCTGGCCCAGTCGATTAGAGAGAAGGGGGTGATCCAGCCGATCCTGGTGCGTAGGCGGGGGGAGAACTTTGAATTGATTGCTGGCGAGCGAAGGTTGCGCGCTGCTAACATATTGCAATTAAAGGAGATACCAGCAATCATCAGAGATATTAGCGATGAGGATTCCCTGGAATTAGCCTTGATCGAGAACCTGCAGCGAGAGGAACTTAATTCCATTGAGGAGGCACGGGCTTATCAATATTTGATGAATAAGTTTAAGTTGACTCAGGAGCGGATCAGCGAGGTTTTAGGGAAGGCCCGGGTTACAGTGACCAACACCCTGCGGTTGCTGAAGCTACCCAGAGAGATCCAGGATGAGATGAAGAAGGGGCGCATCTCCTACGGACACGGCAGGGCGCTTCTTGAAATTGATGATGCCAATAAGCAGCGACGCCTTGCGCAGGAAGTGATCTCAAGGGGGTTGTCTGTCAGGGAGCTCGAAAATCTAATAAAAAGTTTCAGACTAAGGCCTAAGCAGCTTAAGCAATCGATGCGCAAGCGAGATCCCTACCTCTGCGTTATAGAAGAAGAGTTGCAACACATCTTAGCCACCAAGGTACGGATAAATCGCCGGAAGAAACGCGGCCACATTACTATTGAGTTTTATTCTCAGGAAGATCTCGACAGGGTGATCAACAAAATTAGAAAGGGTTAGCCATATGGATGAGGCGGCATTAATATTGGTCAAGCCCGACGGACTTAAAAAATCTCTCACCGGCAACGTCCTGACCAGGCTCTCGGAGAGTAAGCTTGAGATCGTCGCCGCTAAGATGCTGCGTGTCTCAAAGGAGCTTGCCGAAGAGCATTACAAACATCTGCAAGAGGAACCTTTCTTCGGGGAGCTGGTCAAATATATCCGCGGCGAGTTACACAACCGGCACAAGGTGATGGCGTTGGTGTATTGGGGAAAAGATGCGATCGCGAAGTGCCGCCAGCTCGCCGGAGCCACGAATCCGGAGAAGGCGGAAGCAACGACTATCCGCGGCTCATACGGAAGGATAACCACTCTGGGGGTATACGAAAACGTGATCCACGTCTCCTCCGATGCCAAGGAATCCGAACGCGAGATCAAGCTTTGGTTTAAACCCCAGGAGATCATCGTTGATCTGTACCCCACCAAGGCGGTTATTGAAAAGGAACATAAGGTCAAGGGTTGGGCGTAACCTATTGAGGTAGAATATGTTAAGAAGCATGACCGGATTTGGAAGCAGAGAGGCGGAGCTTAAGGGGATCGGTAAGGTCCTCGTCGAGTTAAGGAGCTCAAATCACAAGTTCTTAGAGACGGTTTTTCATCTGCCGGAGGGGCTGATTTCACTTGAGGAGAGGCTAAAGAGGATCATCGAGTCCAGGATTAAAAGGGGGAGGGTGCTTTGTATAATCCGCATCGCCGGCGGCGCAGCCTCCCGGGTATGTATTAATAAGAAGCTGTTGAGGCGTTACATCTCATCGCTGAAAGGCGTAGAGAAGAAATTCAGGGTCGCCAATGATATAAATTTGAGCGCCCTGATACACCTGCCCGGGGTATTATCGCTGAAGGAGGGGGAATTCTCGAAGGGCAAAATCTGCCAGCAGTTAAGTAAGACCCTATCCGGGGCCCTGGATGACCTGATCAGGGCAAGGCAGAATGAGGGGCGCGCTACGCATACCTTTTTGTTGGGCCGGGCAAAAACGCTAAAGCGTTCCCTGGAAGTGATCAGGCAGCGCTTTAAGCAGGCGGTGCGCAGGAAATTAGCCAGGATCAAGACGGATGAAGAGCGCGCCAGCTTTCTGAAGTATTCCGATATCAGCGAGGAGATCGAGCGGCTGAGTTACCACATCAAAAACCTGACCAAGCGGCTCTATGCCGTGGGACCGATAGGCAAAGAGTTGGATTTTATCACCCAGGAGATGCAACGCGAGGCCAATACCATCGGCGCGAAGAGCTGCGCGTCGGGCATCTCAGGGAAAGTCATTTATATCAAGAGCCAGATCGAGAAGATCCGCGAACAGTTACAGAATATAGAATAATACGTGAAGCGAAGATCCGGACTAATATTTGTCATCTCCGGCCCATCGGGTTCGGGTAAGACAACGCTGGCAAAACAGCTCCTAAGGTCCCGGGTAATTAGGGGGGGCCTGGCAGGGTCTGTGTCTTTTACTACCCGGCCGAAGAGGTCGAAGGAGAGAGAGGGCAAGGATTATTTTTTCATCAGCAGGCAGCAGTTCCTGAAGTTGCGTAAGGATAAGAAAATCATTGAATGGACCAACTTTCTGGGATATTATTACGGAACGCCCGGGGATCTTATAGACCGGCAGCTAAAGAGTGGCCGCAGCATCGTCTTATGCCTGGATTTAAAGGGCGCGCGCGTGATCAAGCGCTTGTATCCTAAGGATGCGGTCAC
The DNA here is from genome assembly GCA_042570405.1 of Candidatus Omnitrophota bacterium. Taxonomy (GTDB): domain Bacteria; phylum Omnitrophota; class Gorgyraeia; order Gygaellales; family Profunditerraquicolaceae; genus JBHPDM01. Next base: position 13,227 of record JBHPGR010000023.1, on the reverse strand, counting down.
TATTTTCATCCTTCCGCCGTCTCTTGCGGCGCTGCGCGCCAGGGTGAAAAGGCGCTGCCCTAAGACGGACGGCAAGGAGGTCGCGCGCAGGATCAGGCGGGCGCACTCCGAGCTCTCTGCGTCGCGGCGTTACGACTATCGTCTGGTAAACAGGGTATTGAAGCGTGCGGTAAAGCAACTGCAGGAGATCGTTTCCTGCGAAATCAACGGCAGGCGTTAAAGGAGCGAAATTGTCATACGTACCTTTGGAGCAGCTTCTGGAGAAGAGCGGTGATTCGATCTATAAGCTTGTGGTGATGGCCTCAAAGAGGGCGCTTGAGATCTCTGAGGGTAAGCCGAAGCTGATCGATATGAGCTCGGCAATAAAACCATCGACCATTGCCCTGCATGAGATCATCCAGGGAAAGCTGCAATATAAGAAGGCAAGGGCAGGATAGGCGGATGGCCGCAAAGAAAGAGGTGATCCTTGGCGTAACTGCCGGGATCGCTATTTATAAGTCTTGTGATATTTTGCGCAGATTGACGGGCGAGGGCTTTAGGGTCAGCGTTGTGATGACCCCAGAGGCGAAGGAGTTGATCCGTCCGGTCGTCTTCGAGGCGCTTGCCGGCAATAAGGTCTTCTGCGAGATGTTTGAGCAGGCAGGGGAGTGGGAGATCGGGCATATCTCTCTGGCGCAGCGGGCAGGCCTGGTCCTGATCGCTCCGGCCACAGCCAATATCATCGGCAAGATCGCCGGAGGAATTTGCGATAACCTACTTGGCTGTGTTGTCTGCGCGACCAAGGCGCCGGTCTTGCTCTGTCCGGCGATGAATGACGGGATGTACAGAAATAAGATCGTGCAGGGCAACATCAAGAAGTTGCAGGGATTAGGATACAAGTTCGTTGAGCCGCGCAAAGGGCGGCTTGCCTGCGGTGACGTGGGGATAGGCTGCCTGGCGGAAGTCGATACGATCATTAAAGCGGTAAAAAAGATTCTTTGATAGACGGCGACGTAGCCAAGCGGTAAGGCAGCTCTCTGCAAAAGAGCTATTCAGCGGTTCGAATCCGCTCGTCGCCTCCAAAATAAAATGCCACGCAAAAGAAAAGATTTAAAGATCGAAGGAGCAAATCTCTGGTACTTAGTGGGACTGATTACCAGTGATGGGTGTTTGTCTTCTGACGGACGGCATATAGATATAACCACATCAGAGAGAGAATTTCTCGAGGGCCTAAAAAACAGATTGAAGCTTGTGTGTAAGATCGGTATTAAAAATAAAGGTATGAATAATCAGGCGTACCGCTTTCAGATTGCAAATAAGAATTTTTACGATTTCCTTTTATCTATAGGATTGACACCCAGTAAATCTTTAACCATAAAAGAGCTAGCTGTACCTGATGAATATTTTACTGATTTTTTGAGAGGCCTGATTGATGGAGATGGTTGCATAAGAAGCTGGGTACATCCTGCCAATAAAAGAGAACAATGGGATTTAAGGATATATTCGGGTTCAAGTAAATTTTTGGGATGGTTAGGGCAAATGATAGGGGTAATTTTGAAAGCGCGAGGGAAAATTTATAGACATAATAAACAAGGAAGCTGCTGCGTATTAAAATTCGGGAAGATGGCAGCAAGGCAAATTATTCAACAGTGTTATTGTCCTGGAAGTTTTAGTTTAGCAAGAAAGCATTTATTAGCCGAAGAGTGTATAAACTCTAATATAGGCTGGGAACGAAGCAAAACAACAGATTCTTTGGAATTTGCTTAATATACTGCCGGGGTGGCGAAACTGGCAAACGCACGGGATTTAAAATCCCGCGGCCGCAAGGCCTTGTGGGTTCAACTCCCTCCCTCGGCACTTGTGGGCTCATAGCTCAGTTGGTTAGAGCGTTTGCTTGACATGCAAAAGGCCAGAGGTTCAAGTCCTCTTGGGCCCACCACTTTAAAAGACATGGACTTAAACACATTACGACATTCTTGTTCCCACTTGATGGCCCAGGCGGTGAAGGAGCTCTGGCCGGAGGTGAAGCTTGGCATCGGGCCTGCTATCGAGAACGGGTTTTACTATGACTTTGATAAAAAGGAACCATTTACCGACGATGATCTGCAGAAGATCGAGAAGAGGATGTGCGAGATCATCGCTAAAGACGAATCCTTCATCCGGGAGGAGCTCTCTAAAAAAGATGCGCTTAAGCTCTTTAAGCCGTTAAAAGAGGATTACAAGGTAGAATTGATCGAACAGCTTGCGGACGAGAAGGTCTCTATTTATAAAACCGGAAAGAAGTTTTTGGATCTCTGCCGCGGCCCGCACCAAAGATCTACGGGCGAAATCAAGGCCTTTAAGCTTTTATCGGTCGCCGGCGCTTACTGGCACGGGATCGAGACTAACCCGATGCTGCAGAGGATCTACGGGACCTGCTTTGATTCGCAGGAGGAGCTGGCTGCGCATTTAAAGAACCTCGAAGAAGCCAGAAAGCGCGACCACAGAAAACTTGGGCCCTCTTTAGAGCTCTTTGACATCTATCACGAGGAGGCAGGAGCAGGTTTGGTTTTTTACCACCCCCGCGGAGCGATGCTGCGTAAGATCATCGAGGATTACGAGAAAGAAGAGCATCTAAGGCGCGGTTATCAGATGGTAGCCACCCCGCATATCATGCATTCTAAGCTCTGGCACACCTCCGGACACTATGAATATTATAAAGATAATATGTACAGTTTTAACCTTCCGGTTGAGAAATCCTCCAAGATTGGCGCGGAGTATGTATTGAGGCCGATGAATTGCCCCGGCCACATCCTGATCTATAAATCAAAGATCAGGAGTTACCGGGAGTTGCCTTTGAGATTATTTGAGCTGGGCACAGTCTACCGCCATGAGAAGACAGGAGTCCTGCACGGGCTGCTGCGTGTGCGGGGTTTCACCCAGGATGATGCGCACATCTTCTGCCTGCCGGAGCAGCTAAAGGATGAGATCAAGGCGGTGATTGATTTTGTCTTTGATCTGATGAAGGTATTCGGCTTCAGCGATCTAGGCATAGAGTTGAGCACCCGCCCGCAGAAGTCTATCGGCAGCGAAGAGGATTGGCAAGGAGCCACAGAGGCGCTGGAGCGCTCTCTGAAGGAGAAGGGCCTCTCCTATGAGGTCAATGCCGGCGAAGGCGCCTTTTACGGCCCTAAGATAGATATCAAGTTAAAGGATGCGCTGGGCAGAAAGTGGCAGTGTGCCACGATCCAATGTGATTTCTCCATCCCCAAGAGGTTTAAACTTACCTATATAGATAGTGCGGGTAAAGAGAAGCAGCCGATCATGGTGCACCGGGTGATCCTGGGCAGCCTTGAGCGGTTTATCGGAGCATTAGTCGAGCATTACAACGGCGCCTTCCCCGCCTGGCTTGCTCCGGTCCAGGCAGTGGTCATACCGATAAAGGATTCTTTGCAAGACTATGCCGAGGAGGTCAGGAAAACACTCCAAGAGAATTCGATCAGGGCCGAGATAGATGCTCGCAGCGAAACCCTGCAGAAGAGGATCCGCCAGGCTGAAGTCGCCAAGGTGCCTTACGCCCTGATCGTCGGAGAGCGGGAGCGTAAAGAGGAGACAGTCGCCGTAAGAAGAAGAGGCAGGGGGGATACCGGCAGCAGAAGACTGGAGGAATTTATCAAAGAGATCAAAGAGGAAGTAGAAAACAGGAGGTGCTAAGATTAAAAAGTACATCCGTATCAACGAAAGGATCCGCGTTCCCCAGGTGCGCGTGATCGGGCCTAAGGGGGATCAGTTAGGTGTCATGCCGACAGATAAAGCCCTGCAGAGTGCGGTCCAGCAGGAACTGGACCTGGTAGAGGTCGCTCCTTCTGCGAGCCCCCCCGTCTGCCGGATCATCGATTTCAGCAAGTTCAAATACGACCAGGAACGCAAGGAGCGCGAAGCCAAGAAACATCAGAGGCACGGCAAACTCAAAGAGATCCGGGTCAAGCCCAATATCGATGACCACGACTATCAGACAAAATTAAAGCAGGCGATCACTTTCCTGGGCAAAAGGGACAAAGTAAAAGTAAATCTGTTCTTCCGTGGCAGGCAGATGGAGCACGTAGACCTGGGCAGGAAGATCCTGGATAGATTTATCGGCGATATGCAGAATAAAGGGCAGTTGGAGAGAGGGCCATCGATGGAGGGCAGGATCATGTCCTTCGTAATAGCCCCGAAATAAACGAGGTGTAAAGAATGGGTAAATTAAAGACAAAAAAGGGAGTAGCCAAGAGGTTCAAGTTGAGTAAAAACAAGAAGGTGCGCTGTTCATCGGGAGGTAAGAGCCACCTTTTATCCAGCAAGAGCGCAAAAAGGCTGCGCAGGCTGCGCAGGCGCAAGGGTATCGATAGTAAAAAATACAAAAAACATTTAAGGAGGATGTTACCATATGGCTAAAGCAAGGCACAGCGTTGCTACAAGGCGGCGCAAGAAAAGACTACTAAAGAGATCAAAGGGTTATTGGGGGCAGAGGAGCAAGCACTATCAGCAGGCTCGCAGGGCCCTGATGCACGCGCTCGTCTATGCCTATCGGGACAGGCGGGTAAAGAAGAGGACCTTCCGCCGGCTCTGGATCACGCGTATCAGCGCAGCCTGCAAGCAGGCCGGTACCAACTATAGCTCATTTATGAAGGGGCTAAAAACATGCAAGATCGCCCTGGACAGGAAGATCCTGGCCGACCTGGCAGTCAAGGACAGTAAGACATTTAAAAAATTAATAGAGATAGCTAAAGGTAAACACTAAATACTAAACTCGAAATCCTAAACAAATTCTAATTTCTAAATTCTAAGCGGTCTAGGCGGTTTAGGATTTGGGATTTAGCATTTAGGGTTTGTTTAGAGCTTAGGATTTCGAATTTAGGATTTTACGGAGGATTTAATATGTATGTGATAATCGTAGGTTGCGGCAGGGTAGGCTCGGAGCTGGCAAAACTTTTGTCCGGCGAAGGGCACAATATCGTAGTGATCGATAAGAGCCCAGACGCCTTTGAGCGGCTGGGAGACAGCTTTAACGGGCTTACTTCAGTGGGCAATGGTTTTAACTTGGACCTCTTAAAGCAGGTGGGGGTCGAAAAGGCGGATGTCTTCTGCGCGCTGACCAACGGCGATAATACCAATCTCGTCTCGGCGCAGGTGGCCAAGAAGATCTTTAAGGTCCCTAAGGTCGTAGTGCGGGTTTATGATCCGCAGCGCGCACACATCTATTCGGCGCTAGGTCTGGAGGTGATCAGTGGCACGGTGCTTATCGCCTCTAAAGTACGCGACCAGATCATTGAGAGCCGCTTTTCAAGCTATCTTATCGAGAGCAAGGAGTTGGGGCTGATCGAGGTAGAGGCTAAGAATAGCCTTGTAGGCAAGATGGTCCAGGAGCTCAATATGCCGGGAGAGTTTATGGTCGCCGCGATCAAGAGGCTGGAGGGCGTGACCATCCCGGAGCCGGCTACCACGCTTCAGGCAAAGGATATGATGATGGCCGTAGTCAAGGTGTCAAGCCTGAAAAAAATAAAGCAAAAGTTCGGGCTATAAGATGGGGGCACAAAAGATGTATATTGTAATCGTAGGCGCAGGTAATGTAGGATATTTTTTGGCTAAGAGGCTGTTGGCCGATAATCACACCGTCAGCATAGTAGACAAAAACAAAGAGACCTGCGAAAGGGTAGCCAAGGATCTAGAGGTCCTGGTGATCAACGGCGACGGATGCGATCCGCATATTCTGGAGGAGGCCGGTATTAAGCGCGCTGCAGTCCTGGCCGCGGTGACCAGCGAAGACGAGGATAACCTGATCGTATGCCAGCTGGGTAAGGAGATGTTCAAGGTCCAGCGTACCGTCGGCAGGGTAAATGAGCCGGATAACGAACACACATTCTCAGAGCTCGGTGTAGATGTCCCGGTCGATACTACGGAGATCATCGCTAAGATCATCGAAGAGGAGGTATCTTTCTCTGACTTCGTCAACCTGATGAGTTTTAAGCGCGGGAAGCTGGCCATTGTACGCATCGACCTGCCGAAAGAATCTCCGGTGATCGATAAAGAGGTGAAGGATATCAAGCTCCCGCCGGATTCGGTCCTGGTCTCGATCGTGCGCAAGAATCTGGTGATCGTCCCCAAGGGGGATACCAGGCTTATGCTGGGCGATGATATCGTCGCACTGACCCAGATCGGCAATGAGCCGCAGCTTATGGATGTGCTGGTAGGAAAGACCTGATATAAGGTAGAGCGAGATGATCGCAAAATTAGTCAATATAACTTTAGGCATTGCCACTGAGCTTGCATACGCTTTGTGCATAATGCTGGCGGCATTCCTGATCTGCTTTTTGATATCGCTATGATCATTCACCCCACCATAGATGACGTAAGAGCGATCGGTTATTACCTGGGCAAGATTATCATGGGGCTGGGCCTGGTGATGCTGGTGCCATTAGGGGCCGGGCTCCTTTTTGGTGAGATAAATCCGCTCTTTGATTTCCTGATCGCGGTAGAGATAACCTTTATCTTCGGCCTGATCCTGACTAAGCTTTGTTTTACCGATAAGGAGCTGAACTGGATGCAGGGGATGGTAGTGGTGGCTCTCTCCTGGATCGTGGCGATGATCCTGGGCGCAATACCCCTGTATTTAAGCGGCCACTGGGGTTCATATCTTGATGCCTGCTTTGATGCTATGTCCGGATTTGCCACAACGGGCCTGGTCCTAGTCCAGGATCTGGATCATCTCTCCTTTACGCATAACTTCTGGCGCCACTTTATCATGTTTATCGGCGGCCAGGGGATCGTGATCATCGCGCTCTCATTCTTTGTCAGGGGGGTATCAGGGGCGCTGAAGATGTATGTCGGGGAGGCGCGGGAAGAGAGGGTGTTGCCTAACGTGGTGCACACCGCGCGCTTCATCTGGCTGGTCAGCGTAGTATACCTGGTCCTGGGCACAGTAGTCTTAGGGGGGGTCGGGATCATAAACGGGATGAAGCCGCTACGCGCATTCTTCCACGGAGCCTGCGTTTTTATGGCCGCCTTTGACACCGGCGGATTTGCCCCGCAGTCGCAGAATATCCTTTATTACCATAGTTTTCCTTTCGAGATCATAACAGTGATGTTTATGTTCCTGGGAGCGATAAATTTTAAAATGCACTATCATCTCTGGACAGGCAACCGCAGGGAGATCCGCAGGAACATCGAGATGATCGCATTCTTTATCAGCGCGATGATTATCTTTGCCATAGTCGCGGTCGGCCTAGAAAGGGGAGGGCTTTACCCGGGGCCTCTGATGCTCTTTCGAAAGGGGTTTTATCAGCTGATCTCGGCGCACACCGGCACCGGTTATATGACCATATACGCCGCACAGTTTGCCAGGGAGTGGCCGGACCTGGCCATGGTCGGAGTGATCTGTGCCATGGCATTAGGCGGCAGCAGCTGCTCTACTACCGGCGGCATAAAGATGCTGCGCATCGGGATCATCTTTAAGGCCCTGCAGCAGGAGATCAAGAAGATCCTTCTCCCCCAGAAGGCAGTGGTGATGCAGCGGTACCACCACATCAAAGAGGCGTTTCTCGAGGATAAGCAGGTGCGCTTTGCGCTCCTGATCACGCTGGCATATCTTGTCCTATACGGCGCAGGGGCGATCGTAGGGATGCTCTATGGCCATCCTTTCTTAAGGGCCCTATTTGAATCCACCTCTGCGGCTGCCAATGTGGGGCTCTCCTGCGGGATCACAAATGCCGGGATGCCGGCGGTTTTAAAACTGACCTATATTATTCAGATGTGGGCGGGGAGGCTTGAGTTTATCGCGGTATTCACGCTTTTGGGATTTTTCATTGCGGCAATAAGGGGAAAGTAATGAAGAGAGTACAGGGTTTACTGATTCTGCTGGCTATAATCTCTTGCGCTGTGTTTTTAGTTTCTACTGATTGCCATGCCCAATCAGTCTCTTCCGTCGAATTGATAGGAGATGCTGCCGCCTTCGATGGTAAAGAGGTCGTCTATGAAGGCGAGGTGATCGGGGATATAATGAAGCGCGGGGATCACGCCTGGGTGAACGTGCGTGACGGCCAGGCCTCGATCGGTATCTGGGCCGCCAGACATCTATTAAAGGACGTGCGTTTTGCAGGAGGTTATAAAGCCAAAGGAGACCGGATAGAGGTCAGGGGCGAGTTTCATCGCGCCTGTCCTGAACATGGCGGGGATCTGGATATTCATGCAAAGATGGTGCGCAAGGTAAGTCCGGGGAGACTGCTGCAGGAGAAGGTTAATTCTTCAAAGAGAAGGTTTGTCTTTATATTATTAGGAGTGTTATGCGCAGTGTTGATATTGAGGTTCTTAAAGCTGAAATAGAATTTGAGGCCAAGACGCTTGATTCTCCGGCCAGTCTGGAGGAGTTCCGGGTAAAGTATCTGGGCAGGAAGGGCCTCCTTGCCCAGCTGACCGCCTTGATCCCCACCCTGCCCGAAGAGGAGCGGGCGGCTTTCGGCCAGAAAGCCAACACTATCAAGCAGAGGCTCTCTGCCGTGATCGAGGAGAAACAGAGAGCGCTTGGCGCTCGACAACCGGGTGTTGCGGATTTTGCTGTAGATATCGGATTACCCGGTATCGCCCAGGATCTGGGCCATCTTCATCCGATCACGCAGGTGATCGATGAGATCTGTACGATCTTTAAACAGATGGGTTTTTCAGTCGTCGAGGGGCCGGAGGTAGAGACTGAGTATAATAATTTCACCGGGCTGAATATCCCCCTGGACCACCCCTCAAGAGACGTCTTTGATACTTTCTACGTCGACCTACCGCAGGCAAAGAACAAATTATTATTACGCAGTCATACCTCCCCCGTACAGATCCGGATGATGAAGGCGCAAAAACCGCCTCTGGCGGCAATCGTGCCGGGCAGAGTCTACCGTCCGGATGCTGTGGACGCCAGCCACTCATCCATGTTCCATCAGGTCGAGGGTTTTCTGGTCGATCAGGATGTCAGGTTCTCGGATCTAAAGGGGGTCCTGGAGATATTTGCCAAGAAGGTCTTTGGCCGGGATATCAAGATGCGCTTTAGGCCGCACTTCTTCCCCTTTACCGAGCCGTCAGCAGAGGTAGATATCTCCTGCATCATCTGTAAGGCCAAGGGTTGCTCTGTTTGCGGCAGAAAAGGGTGGCTTGAGATATTAGGCTCCGGGATGATCCATCCCAATGTCTTTAAGAATGTCGGTTATGATCCTAGGAAGTATAGCGGCTTTGCCTTTGGCATGGGCATTGAGCGTATCGCGATGCTTAAATACGGCATCGACGATATCAGGATGTTTTTTGAAAACGACTTAAGGTTTCTGAATCAGTTTTAGGGCGCAATATGAGATTAACTTATAATTGGTTAAAAGATTTCCTAGATATAAAGTTGCCGGCGCGCCAACTCGCCGATAAATTGACTATGGCAGGGATCGAAGTGACCGCCTTAGAGGAGAAGGATGGTGATTTTGTCTTTGAGGTCGAGATCACCCCTAACCGGCCGGATCTTTTGAGCCTGATCGGCGTTGCGCGCGAAGCAGCGGCAATTACCCATTCCAGGCTTAAGATCCCTGAAGCTAAACGCAAAACTAAAAATCCAAAACCAAAAACTAATTTCAAGATCAGCGTCCAGGATAAGAAGGATTGTCCTATCTATACCGCTACAATAATCAAAGGCGTCAGGGTGGGGGAATCTCCTGCCTGGCTTAAGAAGAGATTAGAGCTGGTGGGTTGCCGCAGCGTGAATAATGTAGTGGATATTACCAATTATCTATTGTTTGAATATGGCCAGCCGTTGCACGCCTTTGACCTGGAGAAGCTGGAAACCGACACGATCTGTGTACGCCGGGCAAAGAAAGGGGAAATCCTGGTTAGCATCGATGGCGTCAATAGGGAGCTGGATCCTGATATCCTGGTGATCGCAGACGGCAAAAATCCTGTCGCCCTTGCCGGGATCATCGGCGGCAAGGCAAGCGAAGTTTCAGGGGGCACAAAGGATATATTGCTTGAGTCTGCGCTCTTTCAAGCGGCAGTTGTGCGCAGAGGCAGGCAAAGGGCGGGGGTGCAGAGCGAATCATCTTACAGGTTTGAGAGGGGGGTGGATCCTGAAGGAGTCGCTCTTGCCGCTCATCGGGCAGCTGTTTTAATAGAGAAACTCTCCGCAGGAAAATTAGAATCATTCAAAAGCGCAGGGGTGCCCGCAGATAAAAAGCGTAAAATAACCTTAAAAGTAGCATCAGTCGTCAATACCCTGGGAGTTGATATCAGTCCGGCCCGGGTCAAAGGGATTTTAAACAGCCTGGGGTTAAAGACAAGATCTTCTGGCAGGGATACCTTGAGCGTTGAAGCGCCATCGCGCCGGCAGGACCTGCGCCTGGATGTCGACCTGATCGAAGAGGTGGCCCGCATCTTTGGTTATGAAAATATTCCTACGACCTCGCCGCGGGTCAGGCTGCGCGCAGCCAGCGACGCCAAAGGAGAGATGGTCACGCGCATCAAGGATATGCTGGTCGGCCTGGGGCTGAACGAGGTGATCACCCATAGCCTCGTCGAGGAGGGGCCGATCAGGATCCTAAATCCCTTAAGCAAGGAGCAGGCAGTTTTGCGGCCGGGGCTGATCCCCTGCCTTGTATCCCGGGTGGTTTATAACTTAAACCAGAGGCAGGGATACGTCAATATTTTTGAGATCGCCAATGTATTCTCCAGCGAAGACAGATCCATCCGTGAAGAATCAACCTTAGGCCTGGCCCTCTGCGGCGAGAAGCCGGATGCCGCCCTGCGCAAGGATAAGGGCGAGGCAGGTCTCCTGCGCATAAAGGGGATCCTGGAGGTCCTTTTTACCCGGCTAGGCATAGAAGGTCATAATTTTAGCAATAGTAAGGATCTTTCATCAGTAGAGATCAATGTCAATAAAGAGCAGATCGGCGTAATGAAGGCTTTGGAGAGGGGGATCTCTACCGCTGAGGTGAAGCTTGATAAGATCATCGCTGGCGCAAGGATAAAAAAGCGCTTTAAAGCGCTCCCTGTATATCCGCAGATATCCAGGGATATCAGCCTTGTGGTCAAGAAGGATGTTTCCGTCTCCGGCCTGCTTGAGAGCATAAAGGAAGAGGGCGTCCCATTGCTGCGCAAGGCCGAGGTAGTCGATTATTACACCGGCGAACAGATCCCCTCTGACTGTAAGGGACTGACCGTCTCTTGTATCTACCGAAGCGATGAGCGTACCTTGACCGAGGGCGAGATCCAGCCGGTTCACGTTGCTATTACCAGGGTTTTAGCGGATAAATTCGGGGCACGGACGCGGTAAGTTGACTTGCATAAAAATATGTGTTATACTTTTTACACGAAGTTAAACTTTGCTCATTTTACATATCCCTGCCGTGCCCGTTGGGAGCTGACTAAGAGGTGAATCAACAGCTATCTCATGGGAGCTGACTCTTCGCTTGCTAAGGCACGCGAAGGAGGCGCCCACTTGTAAACAAGTCGATTCAACCTATAGAGCCCAACGGCACAGGTGGGGATTTTTTTGAATTAGTGCCGGACAGTCAATAGTTAAAATGACTAAACAATCTACAGATTTATTTGCGGACAAACTCCCCGTTAACAAAAATCTTCCCCTTGCGGTGCGTATGCGCCCCGGCACCCTGGAAGAATTCGTCGGGCAGGAGCATATGTTAGGAAAGGATACGCTCCTGCGCCGGGCGATAGAGGCGGACCGGGTAAGTTCCTTGATCCTTTACGGGCCGCCCGGCACCGGAAAGACTTCGCTTGCCCGGTGTATCGCCAATACCACTAAGTCATATTATGCCCCGGTAAACGCCACCACCTCTAACACCGAAGAGCTAAGACGCCTGATCGCTGCGGCAAAGGTGCGCCTTTCTAATACGGGTAAGAAGACGATTCTTTTTATCGACGAGATACACCGCTTTAACAAGGCGCAGCAGGATGTGCTGATGCCTGATGTAGAGGATGGGAACCCCGTCCTGATCGGCGCTACAGTGAACAATCCCTTCTTTTCCCTGGTATCACCCCTGATCTCCCGCTCGATGGTCTTTGAGTTAAAGAGCCTCTCGCAGGATGAGATCTTACGCATCCTGAACCGCGCCCTGAAGGATAAGCTCAAGGGGTTTGGCAGGCGCAGGGTAAAGGTTGATCAGCAGGCGCTTGGCTTCCTCGCTAAATCCTGCGAAGGCGATGCGCGCAGAGCATTAAATGCCCTGGAAATCGGAGTATTGACTACCGCTAAGGCCAAGGATGGATCAGTTAATTTTGACCTGGGGGTTGCTCAGCAGTCCACCCAGAAGAAGGCAGTGCTTTATGACCGGGATGGCGACGGCCATTACGATACTGCCTCAGCATTTATAAAGTCCATGCGCGGCTCAGATCCGGATGCTGCGCTTTACTGGATGGCGAAGATGTTTTATGCCGGGGAGGACCCGCGTTTTATCGCCCGACGGATCTGTATCGCCGCCGCAGAGGATGTCGGCAATGCCGATCCCTTAGCGCTGGTCCTTGCTAACGCCGCGCTGCAGATCTCGGAGTTCGTCGGGATGCCCGAGGCGAGGATCCCGCTGGCCCACGCTGCGATCTATGTTGCCTGCGCGCCGAAGTCTAATGCCGCGTATCTGGCCATCGACAAGGCTTCTGCAGATATCGAGAAGGAAAAGACGCAGGAGGTCCCGGACCACCTAAAAGATGCTTCTTACCGGGGCGCAGAGGCCCTCGGCCACGGCCAGGGGTATAAGTACGCCCACAGCTATGAAGGGCATTTTGTCAATCAGGACTACACCGCTCGCAAGGTAAGATATTATGAACCGACGGATATCGGACACGAGGCAAAGATCAAAGAGCGCCTTAAGAGATTACGTAAGACAAAGACCTAAAAAAGAAGGAGGAGTTAGATGAAGAGAACAGTTGTGGCCGTATTGTGTTTATTCCTGGCCTTGGCAGTCGTCGGATGCCAGACAAATAAGACGCGAGTTGGCGAAGGAACCGTGATCGGAGGCATTTTGGGTGCGGCAGCAGGCGGGATCATCGGGCATCAGAGCGGCCACGGCGGAGAGGGAGCAGCGATCGGCGCGGCAACAGGCGCTTTGGGCGGCGCGCTCGTCGGCAGCCAGATAGAGAAACCGGGTCAGGAGGCAGCTTCTACGTCCAGCCAACAGGCAGTCAGCGCCGATCAGATGTCCCTGCAGCAGGTCGTGGACCTGAGCAAACAGGGGGCGCATGAAGATGTGATCATTGACAGGATCC
>JBHPGR010000022.1:0-19645 GCA_042570405.1 Candidatus Omnitrophota bacterium | reverse complement strand
GTAATAATTCATTGCGTGTGCGCAGGAGGACGGGGCTAAAGGCGATAAACGTGACTACCCTGCCGTATCCCGGATTACCGACGGATATGCAGGCCCAGATCATGAGCCTGATGACGATCACTCCCGGCGTAAGCGTGATCACCGAGAAGATCTATGCCGACAGGTTCATGCATGTCGCAGAGCTTAACCGGATGGGCGCGCATATCCAGCGTGAGGGGCCCAATGCGATCATTGCGGGAGTAAAACATCTATCGGGGGCGGCAGTGATGGCATCTGACCTGCGCGCATCGGCAGGCCTGATCCTGGCGGGCCTTGCCGCGCACGGTGAGACCGAAGTCTCCAGGATATATCACCTTGAGCGGGGTTATGAGAATATAGAGGAGAAATTAAACGGCCTGGGAGCAAAGATCACCAGGGAGAAAGAATAAGAGGTCGATATGTTATTAATGATAGATAATTACGACTCTTTCACGTACAACCTGGTGCAGTACCTGGCTGAGCTGAAGCAGAGCGTTAAGGTTTTCAGGAATGATAAGATAAGCCTTGCTAAGATCAAACGCCTGAGGCCGAAAAGAATAGTGATCTCACCCGGGCCGGGCAGGCCAGAGAACGCCGGCGTCTCCTGCGAAGTGATCAGGAAGTTCGCAGGAAAGATCCCGATTTTGGGGGTATGCCTCGGGCATCAGTGCATCGCTTACGTCTATGGCGGCAAGATCGTGCTGGCAAAGAGGCTAATGCACGGGAAGACCTCAAAGATCTACCACGACAGGAAAGAGGTCTTTAGGGGAATAGCAAATCCCTTTACCGCCACCCGCTACCATTCTTTGATCGTCGATAAAAGATCACTGCCCAGGCGCCTGAAGGTCAATGCCTGGACCGAAGAGGGCGAGATCATGGGGATTAGACACGAGGATCTCCCGCTCTTTGGGGTGCAGTTCCATCCCGAATCGATCATGACTAAAGCGGGCAAGAGCCTGCTGGCAAATTTTCTAAAACTATGATAAAAGAAGCGATCGAAATAATTTCCCAGAAGAAAGACTTGAGCGCTGATGCGATGCGCGCGGTGATGGAGGAGATCATGACCGGAAAGGTCCAGCTTAATACGATCGTCTCCTTTTTAAACGCGCTGAATCTGAAGGGCGAGAGCGTTGATGAACTGACTGCAGCGGTCTCAGTGATGCGCAAGCATGTAACCAAAATTTCAGCCGAAGGCGCAGTAGTGCTTGATACCTGCGGTACCGGAGGAGATAATTTGGGGACCTTCAATATCTCAACTGCCGCGGCACTGGTCGCTGCTGCCAGCGGAATCACGGTTGCTAAGCACGGTAACCGTTCAGTATCCAGCAGATCCGGCAGCGCTGATATTTTAGAGGCGCTGGGCGTAAATATCTTAATCCCCAAGGAGAAGCTGGAGGAGTGCCTGGTTAAGACGGGAATAGCCTTTTTATTTGCTCCCAACCTGCACCCGTCGATGAAATACGCTATGCCGGCGAGGAAGAAGATCGGTAAGCGGACGATGTTTAATATCCTGGGGCCCTTGACTAATCCGGCGGGAGCAGCTTATCAGTTGGTAGGGGTATTTGACCGTAAATGGACCGAGCCTCTGGCGCGGGTACTATCCAATTTAGGGGCAAAGCATGCAATGGTGGTGCACGGCGCTGACGGTTTGGATGAGATCAGTACAACTTGCGCTACTTACGTAAGCCAGGCCCGTGACGGAAAGATCAAAAATTACCGAATCGATCCCGAAGAGCTGGGGATCAAGCGAGCGGCAATAGAGGATCTGCGGGGGGGTGAAGCTGCGGCTAATGCAGATATAATGCTTAAGTTATTAAAAGGCATGAATGGGCCGATCCGGGATATCGTAGTGCTCAATGCCGCTGCCGCTATCTATGTTGCGGAAAAGGCAGCTTCGATAAAAGAGGGGATAAGCTTAGCAGCTGATGCGATCGACTCAGGCAAAGCACTGAAAAAACTTAAGATGCTAAAGGAGTGTTCGAACTCATGAGCCGGGATGTGCTAAAGGAGATAATCGCTAAGAAGCAGGAGAGGATCGCCGCGGCAAAGCAGAATTTACCCGAAGAAGAGCTAAAGGCGAAAGTCGCTAATCTCTCGCCTGCAAGGCCCTTTATCGAGCCGATCAAAAAGGCAAAGGATATATCTCTGATCGCCGAGATAAAGAAGCAGTCTCCTTCGGCAGGCCTGATCCGCGAGGATTTTGTGCCACAGCAGATCGCTAAGCTTTATCAGGACGCAGGGGTGCAGGCGATATCAGTCTTAACTGAAGAGGATTTCTTCGGCGGGAATCTCTCCTATATAAATGAGGTCAAGGGGATCGCTACTGTCCCGATCCTGAGGAAGGATTTTATCCTGGAGCCGTACCAGGTCTATGAGTCCAGGTATTACGGCGCGGATGCGGTCCTTTTGATCGCAGATCTCCTGACTAAGGATAAGATCACCCAGCTTTCGGGGATCGCAACCGACTTAGGTATGGATTATCTGGTCGAGGTTCACACCGAGAAGGACTTAAAGAAGGTCCTGACGCTGAAGGTGCCGATTCTGGGCATAAACAACCGCGACCTGCACACCCTGGAAGTCGATACCAAGACGATCGAGAAGCTCTACATTCTCGTGCCCCGCGATATACCCGTGGTGGTTGAGAGCGGGATCAAGAGCCGCCAGGATGTGATGTTTTACAAGGTCATGGGGATAAAGGCGGTGCTGATCGGGGAACAGATCATGCGCGCGCAGGATCCGAAGAAACAAATTGAGGAATTGATGGGATGGTAATGAGCGCAGCGAAAGAAATTTACGAAGCGTATTGCTGTCAGGATAAAGGATTAACATGGTAAGAGTCAAGATCTGCGGGATAACTGATCTGCACGATGCGCTGGCTGCGGTCGATGCCGGTTGTGATGCGCTGGGGTTTGTTTTTTATAAGAAGAGCCCGCGCTACATCGAGCCTCGCGCAGCCGCCAACATCATCAGTCATCTGCCAAAGGGTATTGTCAAAGTCGGCGTATTCGTCAATGCCAAAGAAGAGCAGATAAAAAAAATCGCTAAACTCTGCCGTCTAAATATGCTACAATTTCATGGTAGCGAATCGCCGGCATTTTGCGCAAAGTTTAAAGATTACAAGGTGATCAAGGCCTTCCGGGTAAGAAAAAAGCTTGATCCGCAAGAGATCCGCCGCTACAAGGTCTTTGCTTATATGTTTGATACCTTTGCAGAGTCAAAGGCAGGCGGGACGGGCAAAAGTTTCAACTGGAAGTTTATCCCGAACCTGAACGATTTAAAGCGGCCGGTATTCCTATCGGGTGGCTTATGCGAGAATAATGTTTTGGCCGCTCTGCACTGCGTGCGGCCGCACTGGGTGGATGTCTCAACGGGAGTCGAGCTGTATCCCGGAAAGAAGCATCATCGTAAGCTCAGAAAATTCATCCACGCCGCCAAATTTAAGAAGGGCGTCCCTAGAGAAAAGTGCCTAAGAAAGCCCAAGATCTAAAGAAGTGTCCGTATTGTGCCGAAGATATAAAAGAGGCAGCGATAAAGTGCCGCTACTGCGGCGGGGATCTTGAGAAGTGCAAGGGAGCAAAGAGTTGCCTGACCGGATGCCTGATCACCTTTGCCGTAGGGTTGGCAGGATTGATCTTAATTTCACTCTTACTCTCATTAATTTTTAGGTTTCTCACTTTCCAGATATTTTACGGCCCTAACGATTATTATTGCCCGCCTTACATGGGCGGAGGCATCAGCGGTATTTTGAGAGATTTTGGCGAAAGTTTCCGGGCGCTCTGGGAGAGAATGTTGGAATTTTTCTACTCCGGGCCGCAGAGATATACTTTTTAAAGAGGGGTAAAGATGATACCTGATAAGAAGGGACATTTTGGGGATTTTGGCGGAAGGTTCGTACCTGAGACGCTGATCTATGCGCTGGATGAGTTGACCCGGGAGTATACCAAGGCCGGCCGCGACAAGAAATTCCGCCGGGAATTAGAGTATTACCTTAAGGAATATGCCGGCAGGCCCACGCCGCTTTATCTTGCAAAAAATTTGAGCAAGGCGCTGGGGATCTCCAGGATCTATTTGAAGCGTGAGGATCTTCTGCATACCGGGGCGCACAAGATCAATAATACCCTGGGTCAGATCCTGCTTGCCGTGCGGATGAAGAAGAAGCGCATTATCGCTGAGACCGGCGCGGGACAGCACGGAGTCGCAACCGCCACAGTGGCGGCACTATTCGGCCTTAAGTGCGATGTTTATATGGGCACTGAGGATATCGAGAGGCAGAAGCTGAATGTCTTCCGGATGAAACTCCTCGGCGCGCGCGTTGTGCCGGTAGAGAGCGGCTCAAAGACGCTTAAGGATGCGATGACCGAGGCCTTAAGAGACTGGGTGACCAATGTGGGTAATACGCATTATATTATCGGCAGCGTTGCCGGGCCGCACCCGTATCCTTTGATGGTCAGGGATTTTCAGTCAGTGATTGGCCGCGAGGCAAGAGAGCAGATCCTAAAGATAACGGGGAGGCTGCCGGATTACCTGGTCGCCTGCGTCGGTGGTGGCAGCAATGCAATGGGGCTATTCTATGCCTTCTTCAAGGATAAGGGAGTGAAATTTATCGGAGTCGAAGCAGCCGGAGAGGGTATCGCAACCGGCAAACACTCTGCGACGCTGGTGGCGGGGAGCACCGGGGTCCTGCACGGCTCAAAGTCAGACGTCTTAGAGGATAGATACGGCCAGATCAATATCGCACATTCTATAGCCGCAGGCCTGGATTACCCCGGCGTCGGCCCGGAGCATGCATATTACAAAAAGACCGGCAGGGCAAAGTATTTTGCGGTCACTGATAAAGAGGCGATGGATGGATTTATACTCCTCTCTGAGACCGAAGGCATAATCCCGGCGCTTGAACCGTCGCATGCGGTCGCTTACCTTAAGAAGATGGCAAAGAGGATCAAGAAGAATTCCACCGTGATCCTCTGTTTATCGGGAAGAGGGGATAAAGACCTTGATATCGCAGCTAGAAGGCTGAAGCTATGAACAGGATCGAGCGCAGATTCAAAGAGCTGAAGAAAAGGAAGAAGAAGGCGTTCATCGCTTTTATTACTGCCGGATACCCGAGCCTGGATGTCACCAAGCGGCTGGTATTAGAATTCGCCAAAACCGGAGTAGATGTCGTCGAGCTCGGGGTTCCTTTTTCAGACCCCTTGGCAGACGGCCCGGTGATCCAGGAATCCTCGCAAAGAGCGCTTAAAAATAAGGTGAACCTCGATCATATCCTGCGCTTAGTCAGGGAGCTGCGCATACATACAGATATCCCGATCGCTTTGATGACTTACTACAATCCGATCTTTTGCTTCGGCGAGAAGGAATTCGCCAGGAAGGCCAGCGCCGCAGGCGTTGACGGAGTGATCGTGCCTGACCTTCCCCCTGATGAGGGTAAATCCCTGCTAAAACTGGCGAATAAGCATAAATTAGACGTGATCTGCTTTATTTCACCCACAACTTCCCGCAAGCGGATAAAGTATATCGCTAAGGTCTCAAGAGGATTCATATATTACGTATCCCTGACCGGCGTTACCGGAGCGCGCAGCAGTCTTCCCAGTGACTTGATCAGCCATATCAGAAGTGTAAAGCGCGCTGCCCGCAAGCCGGTGTGCGTTGGTTTCGGTATATCAAGCCCTAAGCAGGTAAAAGCGATCAATAAGGCCGCTGACGGCGTGATCGTCGGCAGCGCGATCATTAAGAAGATAAAAGCTAACATCGGCAGACCCGATTTAGTCAAAAAAGTATCAAAATTCATCCAATCCCTCCAATAAAAAGGGACACCCAATCACTTGAAGCTAGGGGTGTCCCCTATAAAAGGAAAGGGGGGACACCCCGCCGATTAGTTGATTGGGTGTCCCTATTTGTGATGTATAAGAAGAAGAGATTAGGGAATGGGGCAAGGATCGTAGTTTATCCGATGAAGGAGAAGCGGTCGGCTGCGCTGGGGATCTGGATCAAGGTCGGCGGCCGCTACGAATCCAGGAATAACAAGGGCATTGCCCACGTCCTGGAACACCTCCTCTTTAAGGGAAGCAAGAAATACTCCTGCAGTAAGATCAAGCAGTCACTTGAAGGCGTTGGCGGAGCGCTCAACGGCTTTACCTCTGAAGAGCTTACCTGCTACCTGGTAAAGCTCCCTGCCCGGCACCTTGATATGGCGCTGGAAGTCTTATCTGATATGGTGATCAATCCCTTAATAGACAAGGCAGAGCTTGAAAGGGAGAAGACGGTGATCCTGGAGGAGATCAAGATGTACAAGGATCTGCCCCAGATGTACGTGCATGAGCTCCTGGACGAGCTCCTTTGGCCGAACCAGCCGCTGGGTGAGCCGATCATCGGCTCAGTCGAGTCTGTAAGCGCAACTACAAGGGAATCACTGATGCGCTTTAAGGAGAACCACTATACACCGTCAAATATGGTGATCAGCGCAGCCGGAGACTTAAAGTTCGATAAATTCACCCAGAAGGTCTCGCGGATCTTCTCGCAGCTTGCGGAGGCCAACCTTAACAAATTCGCCAACGTAGAAGAGAATCAAAGCAAGCCCCAGCTTAAACTCCTGCACAAACATACCGAACAAACGCACCTGAGCTTAGGGTTTCACAGTTTGAGGAGGAATCACCCTGATAAATACGCTTTGGCGCTCCTGCATATTATATTGGGCGCGAACATGTCAAGCCGCCTCTTTAACGAGATCAGGGAGAAGCGCGGCCTGGCATATAACATCGGCACACAGGTGAAAGCCTATGAAGACACCGGGATATTCGGCGTACGCGCCGGCATCGATAATACCAAGATCGCCCAGACCGTTGCCCTGATCCTCAAGGAACTTAAAAAGATCAAAGAGGCGCTTGTCTCTGACGATGAATTCCACCGGGCGAAAGAATTTTATTTAGGCCAGTTCATGCTGGGCCTAGAGGATACGCAGGATCACATGCTCTGGATAGGGGAGACCACTGTCTCTCTTGACAAGACTTACACCATTGACGATATCGTCAAAGAGGTAAACAAGGTAAGAAGAGAGGACCTAGAGCGCCTAGCAAATGATATATTTTTCGAGGGCAATCTTAACCTGGCGCTGATCGGGCCGCTTAAGGAGAGCGAAAAAAAGATTCACAGCGGGCTGCATTTAGATTAAGAATTGTAAACACTGGGTATGCAGAGGAAACTTTTGCATATGAATGTGTTGACAGGCAAAGCATGCTGTGTTAATATATTTTAACTTTGGAAAAGAGAAAGTCATAAGCTAACCAACAAGGAGGAGAAAGATGGCCGAAACTGGATATTGCGTGAAGTGCAAAGCTAAGAAAGAAATGAAGAACGAAGAGAAGGTCACGATGAAGAACGGCCGCAAGGCGATGAAGGGCAAATGCTCCGCTTGCGGAACCGGCATGTATAAGATCTTAGGTAATTAGCAAGCATTCACAGGAGAGTAGCAATAGACTCCAAAAAGTTAGCGCTTCGCATTGCGTCATTCGCAAGAGGTAAAAAAGCACAGAAGGTAGTAGTCCTTGACTTGCATAAGGTGTCTGCCTTCTGTGATTTTTTTGTCATTGCAACCGCTTCATCGATCCGTCAAGTCAACTCCCTGGCAGATTCCATACAGGATGACTTGAGCCGAGATTCGATCAAAACAATCGGCCGGGTAGATCCAATGGATCAATCCGGTTGGCTAGTCTTAGATTTCGCAACAGTCGTAGTGCACATCTTTTACAAGCCGGTAAGAGAGTTTTACGGCCTGGAGCGGCTCTGGTCTGACGCTAAGCGCGTCAGGATACCCAGAAAAGCCGCAATATAAACTCAAACCCCCACCTCACGATGGATAAGCAAATCCAGGATATAATACTTGCGGCGATCAGCGACTCCCTTAAAGGGATGGACCTTGAACAGGTCTTAAGGGACGGGATAATTCTGGACCTTACCAAAGAGGCGCGCTTCGGGGACCTCTCTACTAATATCGCGATGAAGCTGGCCAGCTTCCTTAAGAAACCTCCCCGCGATATCGCCAATAAACTGATTACGGGAATCAAGGAATACCTGAAGAAGCATCGCTTGCAGGCGTATATTAAGGATATAAAGCTTGAGGGCGCCGGCTTCATCAATTTTTACCTGAGCGAAAAATATTTCTTTGAACAGCTCTCAGAGCTGGTCAAGGGTCAGGAGCTAACCATGCCGGATCTCGGCAAGGGTAGGAAGGTGCTGATCGAATTCGTCAGTGCCAACCCCACCGGGCCATTATCGGTCGCCCACGCCAGACAGGCAGCAGTGGGTGATGTGCTTGCCAATATACTGGCGTTTTTGGGATTTAAGGTAAAGAGGGAGTATTACCTTAACGACGAAGGCAACCAGATCGATATCCTGGGCCGGTCGATCATCGCGCGGATGAAGGAACTTTCCGGGAAGAGCTCGAATTTCGAGGAGAACTTTTATCAGGGTAAATACATCTATGCCATCGCCCAGAAGGCGATCGACAATAATATCAAGGAGGAGGATGTCGCCGAATACGGAGTCGAGTACATCCTGAAGGTGATCAAAACAGAGCTTGAGGATTTCGGAGTCACCTTTGACTCATGGTTTAGCCAGAAGTCCCTGAGTAAGAGCGAAAAGACCAAGAAGGCGCTGGAGCTTTTAAAGAAGAGGGGTTATCTGTTTGATGAGGATGGGGCGACCTGGTTTAAGTCAACCGAGTTCGGCGATGACAAGGACAGGGTAGTGATCAAGAGTGACGGCGCTTATACCTATATTACCCCGGATCTGGCCTACCACCAGGATAAATACAAGCGCGGTTTTGACTGGCTGATAAATCTCTGGGGGCCTGACCACCACGGCTATGTCAATCGCCTCAAGGCAGGCGTCCAGGCGCTGGGGCATGAAGCAAAATCGATCTCGATCATCATCGTGCAGCTGGCGGCGATCTACCGCGCAGGCGTCCTCCTGCAGATGTCGACTCGCCGCGGCCAGTACATAACGCTGCGCGAAGTGCTTACCGAAGTCGGACGCGATGCAGCGCGCTTCTTCTTCCTGATGCGCCGCACCTCAAGCCACCTTGATTTTGACCTCGATGTCGCCAAGAAGCAGACCTCGGATAACCCGGTCTATTACGTGCAGTACGCCCACGCCAGGATCTGTAGTATTCTGAATAATAAGACCGCAGGGGTCAAATTCAGGGGGGCGGACCTCTTGCTTCTTAAGGAGAAGGAGGAGCTTGCGCTGCTCAAAAAGGTCTGGCAATTCTCCTTTGTGCTGCAGGCGTGCCTGAGTACAACAGATCCGTACCTCGTCACCACCTACCTCCAGGAGGTCGCCGAGCGCTTCCACAGATTTTACGATCTGCACCGCGTATTAGGAGTAGATCCGGATCTCTCCCGGGCGC
The DNA here is from genome assembly GCA_042570405.1 of Candidatus Omnitrophota bacterium. Lineage (GTDB taxonomy): Bacteria > Omnitrophota > Gorgyraeia > Gygaellales > Profunditerraquicolaceae > JBHPDM01. The sequence goes on along the minus strand of JBHPGR010000022.1, from coordinate 10,224 downwards.
GCCTGGCGCTGATCGATGGGGCGCGGGCCACCCTGGCAAAGGGACTGGAATTATTAGGTATAGCACGACCGGAAAAAATGTAAGTGAGGCCACAACTTAGCGAACAATAATGAAGCTAATCCTTCGACTCGCTCAGGATTAGCTCTGAGCGAAGCCGAAGAGCTAAGTTGTCAGGCCGAACTTATCCCGAGCTTAATGCTGATGATCGGAAGAAGCGAGGGATTACTTGATGCAGAATCACAAGATCCTCAATATTTTGCCACCGAACCGCCATCTGCAGGATGCGCTAAGTAAGGAGTTAGGTATCTCACGCATCCTGGCCCAGATCCTCGCCAACCGCGGCATCAAGTCAAAACAGGAAGCGAAGGAATTCTTAAAACCGGAGTTATCCGACCTTCTGGATCCGAATTCATTTTCGGATATGCGCAAGGCCGTAAAGCTCCTGCGTGACGCGGCGAAGAAGAAACAAAGAGTAATGATCTTCGGGGATTACGACGCTGACGGCATCACCGGCCTGGCTCTGCTTAAAACCACGCTCAAAAAGATGGGGCTTGAGGCCGAGCATTACCTGCCGCACAGGGTGCACGATGGATACGGCCTGAATAAAAAGATCCTGCAGATCTGTAAAGAGAAAAGAATAGATATCTTAGTCAGCGTTGACTGCGGCACCAATGATCACGAGCTGATCAGAGAGTTAAGAAAGAGTAATGTCGAGGTGATCATTACCGATCACCATGAGCCATCGGAGCCGGATAAGAAGTCCATGGCCTCAGCGATCCTTAATCCAAAGGTAAAATCATGCGGCTACAAGTTCCGCGACCTTGCCGGTGTGGGAGTAGCGTATAAACTTTGCCAGGCGCTTGCTAATGACCCTCTGGCAGATGATATGGATCTGGTCGCGATAGGCACGATCGCAGACATTGTCCCCTTAGTGGGAGAAAACCGCATATTTGCAAAAGAGGGGCTAGCAAGGATCTCCCAAACCCGCCGTCTGGGACTGCGCGCGCTGATGGATGTCGCGGGTATCAGCGGTAAGAAGATGAGCTCACGCTTTGTCAGTTTTATCCTGGGCCCGCGGATCAACGCCAGCGGCCGCATCGATACAGCCGAGACTTCACTTGCGCTTTTACTTGCGGATTCTGAGATAGAAGCGAAGCGGCTGGCGCAAATCGTTCATTCGCAAAACCGGGACCGCCAGAAGATCGAAAGAGGGATCTTAGAGGAGGCGCAGGATATCATCGACCGCGAGGTTAATTTCAAGGATCATAAGGTGATCGTAATCGCCAAGGAGAATTGGCACCAGGGGGTCCTGGGAATAGTAGCTTCGAAATTAGCCGATAGATTCTATAGGCCGACGATCGTCTTGTCTTTAACCGATGATCTTTGTAAGGGTTCGGGCCGGTCGATCAAGAGCTTTCATTTATTGGATGCGCTCCTGCATTGCAAGGATCAGTTGCATACATTTGGTGGGCATAGCCACGCAGCCGGCCTGGTACTTAAGCGCGATAATATCGATAATTTTCGCTTAAGTATCAACCGGCTGGCCCATGATAAATTACGTATTGAGGATCTCTTGCCGAGTCTGGAGGTCGATATGGAGCTGCCGCTTGCGCAGCTGGGTGAGGCAGAGATCATCGAATTTGAGGCGCTGGAGCCCTTTGGCAGAGGCAACCCTAATCCGAAATTTTACTCGCGCGGGCTTAAGGTCAAAGGGGAAGCTGCAGTATTGAGCAGGGATACTTTGAAATTTTGGGTCACAGAGAGCGGGATAACGTATCCCGCGATCGGCTTTGGTATGAGCAGCTCAAAGCAGAGTGTCGAAGAGGCGGATAGTATAGACCTGGTTTACAGCCCGCGCATAGACACCTGGCAGGGGGAGGATAGTATTATACTTGAGATCGAGGAGATATTCCTTAACCGGGCGTGAGCTTATAGGAAGCTCTTACGGCCTTGACGATGCGGCCTTTTTTGATGCACTTTGTGCAGACATAGGCCCTTTGAGCCTTGCCGTTGATGACTATGCGCATCTTCTGAAGGTTGGGGAGGAATTTACGGTGTGTCCAGCGTACGATCTTTGAACCGGTGCCGCCTTTGGACTTGGCCGCGCCCTTGCGCGTTACCATTTTGCCTTTAAGCGGTCCCTTTGCACAGATTGCACAAATCTTAATCATTATTTGCTCCTTTAGTTTCTCAAGTATACTTGAAAATCGCCCATTGTCAAGCCAAAATAAGTAAAAGGGACTGTCCCCGGAGGGGACTGTCCCTTTTAATGCCTAAGAGGAGGGAACATATGAAAAGAATATCTATTGCTTTGGTTTTAGTGCTTTTGATAGTCAGTATTTCATTCGGGTTTACCAACCAGGGAGGTGCAAGAGTGATCCTAGAGACAACCCAGGGAAAGATCGAGATAAAACTGATGCCGGATATCGCCCCTAAGGCTTGTGAAAACTTCACTAAGCTGGTGGAGAAGGGGTATTATAATGGATTAATATTTCACAGGGTGATCAAGGGCTTTATGATCCAGGGGGGAGATCCCACCGGTACCGGCCGCGGAGGGGAATCTGTCTGGGGGAGGCCCTTTGAGGATGAGGTGAGCCCGGTTGCAAAATTCGACTCGCCGGGAATCCTTGCTATGGCGAACTCCGGACCGAATACAAACGGCAGCCAGTTCTTCATCACCACTGCCAAGACCCCGTGGCTTAATATGAAGCATACCATCTTCGGCGAGGTAGTTTCAGGGTATGAAGCGGTACAGGCAATCGAGAATGTAGAAAAAGACAGCTCGGATAAACCCCTTACCCCGCAGAAGATCATCAAGGCGTATATAGAAAAGTAGTAATAAAACCAAGGAGGTAGGAGATGAAAAAGCTAGGAGTTGTTGTTCTGGTGCTTGCGATCTTGCTGGCCGGGGCATGGCTGGCAAAGGGGATTATCGCCAAGAATGCCTTAACCGCCGGCGTCAAAGCGTTCACCGGTCTGGAAGCTAAGGTAGAGGGCGTATCAGTGGGGATCTTTAACACCTTAGTCGGAATAAAAGGCCTGAAGATCATGAACCCTGAAGGTTTTGCGGATAAGCTCATGGCTGATATCCCGGAGGTCTTTGTAGATTACGACTTAGGCGCATTCCTAAAGCAGAAAGTCCACCTCGAGGAACTCAGGCTGAACTTCAAAGAACTGGTAATAGTGCGCGGCCCGGACGGCAGGTTGAACATCAACGCATTAACGCCGCTTTTACCTAAGAAGCAGGAGAAAGAAGCGGAGTTAAGGATCGACAGGTTTAATTTAAAGATCGGCAAAGTGGCCTTTAAGTTTTATTTAGCCGGCAAAGAGGAATCTTTCCAGTTTGACCTGAATGTAGAAGAGAATTATCAGGATATCACCAGCCCCAAGATGCTGGTCAGCCTGATCTTAAAGTCAGCGCTTGCTAAAACCGGGATCCTGGATTTTGCCAACATCAATCTGGATGCAGTGCGCAATAAAGCAAACGAGGTCGCCGGGAATATCAAGGCAAAGGCCGATGAGGCCGGCAAGCAGATCCGGGCGCAGGTAGACGAGGCCGGCAAGCAGATCCAGGCGCAGGCAGATGAGCTGAAAAAACAGGTAGAACAGGAGAAGCAGGATCTAAAGAAGTCAGTTGACGAATTTAAGGGTATATTTAAAACAGAAGAAGCGGTTAATGAGTAAGATCCTCCAGGGGTTAAATCCGGAGCAGAAGCAAGCCGTTACCCATAAAAAGGGCCCGCTTCTGATCATAGCCGGCGCAGGCACAGGAAAGACCACCGTGATCACCCGCCGCATCGCCTGGCTCCTGGATGAGAACCTGGCTAAGACCAATGAGATCCTGGCGCTTACCTTTACTGATAAGGCAGCCAAGGAGATGCTTGAGCGCGTGGATATCCTGGTGCCTTACGGCTACACGGATATCTGGGTCTCTACCTTCCATGCCTTCGGAGACCGCATCCTGCGCGAGAATGCCCTTGAGGCAGGCTTAAACCCTGATTTTAAGGTGCTTACCCAGGCAGAGGCAGCAGTCTTCTTCCGTGAGCACCTCTTTGAGTTCTCGCTCAATTACTACCGCCCGCTGGCTGACCCCACGCGCTTTATCGAGGCTCTGCTTAGGCTCTTCAGCCGCGCCAGGGATGAGGATATCTCACCTAAGGAGTACCTGGATTATGCCCGGGATTTTATGATCAAGGCAAAAGCGGACCCTGATGATGCAGCAGCCCAGGAGCTAGCCATACAGCAGATGGAGGTAGCCCGGGCCTATGATAAATACCAGGAGCTCTTAGCCCGGGAGAGCAAGGTCGACTTTGCCAACCAGTTCTACCTCACCTTAAGGCTCCTGCGTGAGCACCCGCTGATCCTGAAGCGCTACCAGGAGCAGTTCAAATACATCCTGGTGGATGAGTTCCAGGATACCAATTTTGCCCAATACCAGCTGGCAAAGCTCTTAGCCGGCAAAGACGCCAATATCACGGTCACAGGGGATGATGACCAGTGTCTGGTAGCCGGTATTCTAATTGATACCCCTGAAGGCAAAAAGAAAATAGAAGATATAAATATCGGAGATTCTGTGCTTACGGCAGTGGGCAAGGGCCATATAGGCACTTCCCTGGTAAAAAATGTATTTAAACGGACAAAGAAAGACAAATTGATAACTTTTGTTACGGCAAGCGGCAATGAGGTGACCGTAACCTCTAATCATAAAATGTTCTGCCATTCGCCGGTCAGGCAAGATTATAGCCTTAAAAAGATTTATTATGTTTATTTGATGTGGAGGCAGGATTTGGGTTGGAGGTTGGGCACAACCGATCAGCTGGCAGTGAGATTAAAATTAGAGCGTTCTGCCGATAAAATAATCGGACTACGTTCCTTTAAGACAGAGCAGGAAGCCCAATATTTAGAAACATTCCTATCTTTGAAATACTGCATACCTACAGTATGTTTTCAGAAGAGGGCAAAGCTGCATATAGTAGACGATTGGTTAAAGCGGCTTTATAAAGAACTAGATACTGAAAAAGGCGTAAGGCAGTTAGCTAAGGATCTCGATATCGATTTAGAGTACCATCATTATTGCCTGGATGCAGTCACAAGAGGCAATAAGGTGAGAATAAAGATAAATCTTTACCTTTGCAGTAGGAGATATATATCCAAAGAAAGGAAGGGTAAATTATTAATAAATCCGTTGATTCAGCATGAGGTCGGTTTGTGGACTTCAGATAATGAAACACTAGAAAAGTTACGAAAAGCAGGTTTTCATTTAAAAAAAGAGAAGAAAGGTTATAGTTTAAGATATAGTTTATCCAGCATGAAGGAAGTAGAGGATATTGCTCATAAGATTAGAGATTTGACCGGTGGTATCTTAGAATATAAATTCAGTTTAGCTAAAAAAAATATCCAGAATCGGCCTGCTCTGATAATGCCTGCTTCTAATGTGCTGCTCGGCCATTACCTCCCCATAAAGAAGGGGTTTTCGGTGGTATATGATAGAATTGAAGATATTAAAGTAAAAGAGGGCACAGTTACAGTTTACGACTTAGAGATAGGGCGCACCCATAATTTCATTGCCAACGGAGTTGTGGTCCATAACTGTATCTACCGCTTCCGCGGAGCTGCCTATTCAAACCTCCTTAACTTCATCAAGGACTTCCCTAAGGCAACTAAGGTCAATATCGTCAAAAACTACCGCTCCACCCAGCCGCTCTTAGATTCAGCATACCAGCTGATCCAGAAGAACAACCCTGAGCGCTTTGAGGTCAAGTCCGGCATCAATAAACAGCTCTTGGGCACGACTAAGAAGGGGAAGGCTCCTGAGCATCTGCACTTTGACAGCAGGTCCACTGAGGCTGACAAGGTGGCAAAGATGATCAAGGATAAGGTAAAGACAAAGAAGTATCAATTCAGCGACTTTGCGATCCTGGTGCGCTCAAATTCCGATGGCGAACCCTTTCTGCAGGCGTTGAATATGCAGCAGATCCCCTGGCAGTTTAGCGGCAACCAGGGGCTCTACACCCGCGAGGAGGTGAAGATCTGCATCAACTTCCTTAAAAGCATCGCCAACCCCTCGGATTCCATGAGCCTGTATTACCTGGTCAGCTCTGAGGTGTACAATATGAACCTGCAGGACCTCTCGCGCTGCAACCACTATGCCAGGCGCCGCAATAAACCGCTGTATCTGGTCTTTACGCAGCTGGCAAATATCCCTGAGCTTGAGGATGTAAGCGTTAAATCCCGCGACAAGATCAAGGATATCCTCAAAGACATCGAAAAGTTCATGAAAGTAAGCCGCGAGCGCTCAAGCGGCAGACTGCTTTATATCTTCCTTACTGAGACCGGATACCTGAAGCGGCTGACCAAGCATCAATCCCTGGTGAACGAGGCAAAGATCCAGAACCTGGCAAAGTTCTTCAAGATCGTGCAGGATTTCCAAGGCGTGGCCAAGGAGGATAAGGTCAACAACTTCGTCAACTACCTCAATCTTTTGATCGAGGCAGGGGATGACCCGGCAACGGTGGAGGCGGATATTGATACTGACAGCGTCAATGTGCTCACTATCCATAAGGCAAAGGGCCTGGAGTTCCGGGCAGTCTTTATGGTCAGCCTGGTCAACCTGCGCTTTCCCTGGCCGCACCGACGGCAACCGATTGAACTGCCTGACGCGCTGATCAAGGAGATCCTGCCGACAGGGGACTTTCACATCCAGGAGGAGCGCCGGCTCTTCTACGTAGGCATGACCCGCGCCAAAGAGGAATTATATTTTACCAGCGCCGCAGATTACGGCGGCAAGCGCATGAAGCGCGTCAGCCAGTTCGTGATCGAGGCGCTCGGCAAAGAAATGGAGGAGGCCCAGAAGAAGAAGGCATCTGCCTTAGAAGCGATCAAGCGCTTTGCCTTGCCTCAGGAATCCCCAAAGCAAGCGCCCAAAAAACTCCCCAAAGACCAGCTGATCAACTTAAGTTATTACAAGATAGACGATTATCTGACCTGTCCTTTAAAATACAAATATGTGCATATCCTGCGCGTGCCGCTGATGGAGCACCACACGCTGATCTACGGCAAGGCAATGCACGATGCAGTGAGTAAATACTTCCAGAACAAGATGGGCAACAAGAAGATGGAGTTAGCCGCTCTCTTAGAGGCGTTCCGCCAGAGCTTTGACCCGCAGGGCTTCCTTGATGAAAAGCACCAGGAGGAGCGCCTGCGCACAGGAGAAGAGGCTCTGGTGCGCTTTTACAATGAGGAGAAGAAGAATCCCTCTAGACCTAAGTTGATTGAAGAGAAGTTCAGCTTTATATTAGATAACAATAAGATTAGCGGACGCTTTGACCGGGTGGATGCTACGCAAGACGGGGATGTGATCATAGATTTTAAGACCTCTAATATCAGGACGCAGAAGAAGGCGGATGAGGAGGTTAAGAAGAGTCTGCAACTTAAGCTTTACACCCTGGCCTATAAGAATATCTTTGGCAAGGAGCCAAAGGGGGTGCAGCTGCGCTTTTTAGAGACCGGACTCGTCGGTGATTATGAGGTAAAAGAGTCGGAGCTTACTAAAGTTGTGGAGAATGTGAGGGAGGTTTCGGAGGGGATTCGTGCGCAGAGGTTTGAGGCGACCCCTGAATACAACGCCTGCAAATTCTGCGCCTATAGCGGGATTTGTCAATTTGCAGTCAAGTAAGATGAACCTGCCGATTTTCTCACTCAGGGTCGGTTTTGCCCTTTCGGGCCGCCAAAGGTCTTTCGCAATCTCGGCTCCTGCGCAACTCGCCCGTCGGCTATCGCCAGGATGGGCTCAGACATGCTCGTCGTCCGAATGCTTCCGCGTTCGGATGCCCTCGCTTGCTCAAGCATGCTTTGGCTAAAACCGACATTCGCTCGAAAATGGCAGGTTCATCTTGGTTGAGATGATACCTTATGCTGCTATTATTTTTTAGTTACGATGGAAAAATTATATGATAAAGATTAAACATTGTCAGAATAGGGAGGAGTAGTATGCAAAAAACAGAGCAGCAGAAGAAAGAAAGGGTACCAAGCTCACGGGCACGATTTTTTGTATATATAATTGAGTCACCTTCGCCTAACGATTTACTTAATGATCGTAGTGAAGGCAAATTGCTTACCAAGGCCTTAGAATTGGCGCTCATAAATAGCAAATATAATCTCGTTGTTAACGAAAATACTTTTTCGGAAGCCTTACAAATTCGTCTTTACCAAGCAATGTCCAATACAGAAGGAACACCAATCCTTCATTTTAGTAGCCATGGAAATAAGGATGGCATTGGCCTGACGAACGGCGGTTTTATTTCGTGGGAAAAATTGAAGGAATTATTGATACCTGTTAATAAAGCTTTGAGGGGAGCTCTTGTTATATGCATGTCTTCGTGTGAAGGCTTTAGGGGATGTAGAATGGCAATGACTGAGGGAGGCGATTTTCCTTTTTTTGGTCTTATCGGACCCAAGGGCACTCCCGTTTGGAGTGACACTGCGGTAGCATTCGTTACTTTTTATCATCTATTTTTTAAGGGTAAGTCAGTCGTTGAAGCCGTTAAAGCTATGCGCATTGCTTCTGGAGAAAATCATTTCCAGGAGATTCTTGCTGCTGACGCAAGACAGGCATGGAAAGAAATAACCAAAGACCAAAAACAGGAAGTAGCTGCCGAAAGACTCAGAAGGGCAATAGAGAATACAGGTGTTTCTATCCCACCTGATCATTCTGCTACGGGCCCTTCTCAATAATATTCAATTGGCTCACTGGAGTAGTAAATTTAGTTATTCAAGGATAGAAACATTCTCTATGTTTAGACAGAAACTGTCTCCCGAAAGAAAGATTCTAGGCGGAATTTGCGAGGGGATTTTTGGGTGAAAAAAAATTTATGTTAGATTTAGTACTTCCTGCGGCTATTAGTAGTAGGAGGTGTCGGAGATACTAAAAGTGCCAAAGAAGCTAATTGGGGCAACTGTTATTTTGCTTAGAGAAAATGAGCAAAGTTTGCAGTGAATAGAGGTATAATAATATAGCTAAAGTAATAGAGTTAGGTAAGGAGAGGAAAGGTGCTATCTACTATCGGCCTGGTTTTTGATTGTTTAGGCGTAAGCATTATTATGATACATACTCTATATGATATAGGGATAGAAGCAGCAACAAGAATTATGGAAAAAATGAATATCGAAGAAGATCAGAAACTTATAGCTAAGTTCAAGGATAATGAAAAGTTGTCTTCCAAAGAAAAAGAACGAGTAAAAGATTTAGTAAAAGAAAATTTTACATTAAACTCGCTTCAATATTTTATTATGTTATGGGTATGGATTAACCGACATATTTTTCGGTTTACGCCTTGGATAGAAGGAAAGCCGAGGTTAATTAATAGATATTTATGGAATTTCTGCGGGCTTTTCTTAATTTTGATAGGATTTATTCTTCAATTAGTAGGGGGTTATTGAGATAGAAGAAGTAGGGGGACGGTCTTTTTGCTTCCGCCGGAGGCGGATCCGCCTGCGGCGGAAAAGCGGAAACTGGCCCCTTAACGAGGGATCCCAAGCGATTTTGTCCTTCGGCTGTCACTCAGGACTCATCCCAAGCAGTCATAGAAAGATTCGCTTGGGATTTTTGGGTGGGGCAAAAATTTATGTTAGATTTAGCCACTTCCTACGTCTATTAAGGTAGAAAGGTAAGATTGACGTAAGGATAAGAGGGTGGTAGAATACATTCGCAATATAGCTTGACTTTATGATAATAATGAGGTATAAATACACTATAAATCAGGGGTGGTATGTTTCGAAGGGGGAACTGCCACATTAAAATAATTAAAACCTTCGCTCAAAAGGCGGAGGTTTTTATTTAGGTACTATGCAAACTATTACATTAGAAAAATTACAGAAAAAAAATAAAATTCTCGACCCAGACCAAATTCTAGATCTTTTTAGGAATACTAGAATCTCTCCAGATTGGAGTTTTGAAGGTGTTACGCCAAGTCAGACTTCGAAACTCTCGCATTGTTATCATCGTTACCCCGCCAAATTTATTCCTCAACTAGTTGAAAAACTTATGGATGAATATCTAATTGGCTATGGTCCATTTCATGTAAATGATTTATTTATGGGGAGTGGCACATCTTTAGCTTGCGCTATTACAAGAGGATATTTTGCAAGTGGAACAGATATCAATTATAGCGCAGAACTAATTGCGCGGGCCAAGTGCTTTCCTATAGAACCTAGGATATTGAAAAA
>JBHPGR010000021.1:0-20378 GCA_042570405.1 Candidatus Omnitrophota bacterium | reverse complement strand
AAAGGGACGTAAAAACTAACCGCGTAAAATCTAACCGGGGACACCCAATCAACTAATCGGCAGGGTGTCCCCGGTTAGATTTTACGCGGTTAGATTTTACGTCCCTTTACGTCTATTAGTAGTAGCGGTGAAAGGAGGTGATTGATATGCCAAGGGGGGCGAGGTTGAGCAGCAAGCTAAGGAGGCAATAGCCAGGGCTAAGGAAGAAGTTGAGCGCAAGGCCAAAGAGGAGGCGCTAGCTAAGGCTAAGGCGGAGACGGAGGCAAAGGCAGAGGCTGAGGCTAGGGCCAAAGCTGAAGCAGAAGCTGGAGCTAAAGCAGAGGCAGAAGCCAAGGCCAAAGAGGAGGCAGAGAAGAGGGCTAGGGAGGCTGCTGAGGCTGAAGCCAAGGCAAAGGCAGAAGCAGAGGCCAAAGCTAAAGCTGAAGCAGAAGAGATAGCCCGCAGGGAGGCAGCAGCTAAAGCCCATGAAGATGAGATCGCTAAATTTGAAGCTGAGCTTCACGCTAAAGCAGATGAGATAGCCAGGATCAGGCAAGAGACCGGGCCGGAAGCCGTAGCCAAGGCGCATGCCGAAGAGCAGGTCAAAGCTGAAGCAGGGGCTGATGCCCAGGATAAATCCGAAGCAGAGGCTGATGTCCAGGCTAAAGCCGAGGCCGAAGAGCAGGCCGGGAAGGCGGCTGAAGATCAAGCCAAAGCTGAAGCAGGGGCTGATGCCCAGGCTAAATCCGAAGCAGAGGCTGATGTCCAGGCTAAAGCCCGGGCCGAAGAGCAGGCCGGGAAGGCGGCCGAAGAGCAGGCTAATCAGGAACAGCAAGAAGAGGCGCACAGAGAGGAAGAGAAGAAGGAGAAGGAGGATGCAGAGGCAAAGGCAAAATATGAAGCCAATCGAAATGCCCCGCAAGAACCCGAGGCCGTAGAATCAAAAGAGCCCACACTGGAATATATTCCCTCAGGAGCAGAAGAGAGAGTTCCGGCAGAGCAACAGGCCCAAGGCCTGGGCGCAGTATTCCTTGAAGCAGCAGATTATTTATGCGGCGGCTCTTATTATATAAATCAGGCGATCAAATACCGCCTGACCTGGGAGGATAAGAATCTCGAGGCAAAGACCAAGGCGCTGACTTATCTTAGTTTATTCGGCACCACCCCTGATATATACGCCGGCCTCTCGGCATTGACCGGAAAAATAATCTTGCCAGAATCAGCTGCGCTGCATTTGAGAGAATTGCAGGAAGTAAGCGCACTGCCTTCGGACCTTTCCAGGATAATTTCTACAATATTTCAGGAGGTGCGCTGCCTCAAGGTCAGCCTTTTAGACGGGACAGAATTTTATCTGGACGGGCAGCTGCGCACGACCTGGTCGATCGCGCAGGTTCCCCCTGCATTTTCCGCAACTACTTATAACATAAAGAGTTACATATACAAGTACTTTCAGCAGAATAGACCGCTGATCATCTTCACTGCGCCGGGAGAGGATGCCCCTACAAAGGAATTCTTTAATCTGATCTTTAGCCTAGAGTCCCAGAAGAACAGGATCTCAAAGTTTACTCTTTACGGCCCCAGACTAAAGGAGCTGGAGACCGTTCGGGTGCGGGAGAGCTTTAAACGAAGTTTTGTTTTTTGTTTCTGGCCCTGGCAGTTTTCGCAGTACCGCACGATAAAATCAATCGGGCCCTTCCAGCCGTATTATTTTGAGCCGCTGGAGGAGAATTTTTATATCGCCGAGATCGAGATCGAATTATGGCAACCGCAGACAGAGCAGAGGGGTGTGTTGCGCGGGTGCGCTGTAAAGAAGACTCCCGGAGAGAAGATAAGATTTGCGATCTTAGGTAACTTTTCCGGCAAGGAGCTTAATTTATCCGAACTGGCAGATCTTTTTCTTGAGCGCTGGCCCAATCTGGAAGAAGGCCGCGATGATTTTAATCATAAAATAGAACTCTTAAGCTACACCGGTGGCTCCCAGTTGCCCGGCCCCCTCTCAAGCTTCAGTTTGGACAGGGAGGCTGCAGAGGATGTCGGCAGGATATTTAGCCATTATTTAAGCGCTCTGGATCTCTATGTCAGGCAGCAGTTTCTCCCTCTTGGCCTGGCGGAGAAGAGCCTGGGGACTATAAGGGAGCAGCTCTATAGCCTCCCCGGCACCCTAAAACGCCGTAAAGACAACTTTCTTATAACTCTCCAACTTCCTCCGGAAGCCCCTTATGCCGAGGCTCTTAAATACGCCTGCCGCCGCGTAAACGAAAGCGAGATCAGGATCCACGACGACAAGCGCCTCTGGCTTTCAGTCTAGCCCCTTCCCTGGGGAGGAGTTTCCGCTTTAGCAAAGAAAACGTCCCTACTGCGCAGGGGAAAGCGGTTTCTATAGGGGTGATTTTTCCATTGATTTCAGCTTAAAAAGGTGGTATATTTAAAGTGCAGTTTATTAGGAGGTAATAGATGCATAAAGCCACGGGCCCAGCTACATCGGGAAAAATTATCTTGTATCATCGCTATTACCTGGGGGTCGCAGGTGAAAGTAGATGCCGAATTACTAAAGGCAGCAAGGCTCTTGGTAGTTCGGTTTTTTATTTGGGGGCTTCAAAATGACTTTTACAAACTGCTTAAAAAACTCCAAAATACAAAAAGCTCAAGCCTCTTTAGAGTATTTTATCCTATTCGCGCTAATTTCATTGTTGACTTTAGCTGCGCTGAGAGGGGGATTTTTAAGCAGCATAAGGGAGACCTTTCAGGGGGATGGGGCGGGAAACATAGGCTTTTTTGGTAGGGCTGCATCGAAGATACTTAACCCGCAATAACTGTGGTGAGGCAGGAATAAGATGAGGCGCGCACAGAGTACATTAGAATATACGTTGATTATCGCGGTAGTCGCTGCGGCGATTATGACGATGACCGTGTACGTCCAACGCAGTATCAATGCGAATTTAAAAACGATCGAAGACCAAGTCAATGCTGAAGTAAGCAGATAGACTTTATTAATAAAAGGAGGTGAAGGCATGTCAAGGAAAAGAAAAGCTCAAAGCGTTTTGGAGTACATCATCATTCTTGCGCTGATCATAACGGTAGTGGCGGGAGTTATGGCCTATATGAGAAGCAACCCCTCGGAAGCAGGCCTGGGGAAATTGATGGATAAGGCCGGCCAGACCATAGAGGATAAGTCGGGTGAGATAGTAAGCTTGACAGAGTAGCAAGAAAGGAGGCAAAATGACAAGGGCAAAAGGTAAAAGAGGACAGAGCATATTGGAATACGTCCTGGTCATAACCGGAGTAATAGCGATTATTCTCTGGGCCGCGGCAGGGCCGATTAAGTCAGCCGTGGAAAAGATTTTTAATGACACGGATCAGGCGGTTGGGAACGTAGCAAATAAAACATTAGTGGAATAATAGCGCAAAAGCAGGCACTTTGCATTAAGGAGGTGAAAAGATGTTAAGATTGTTAAGTAAAAAGGCCCAGTCTACCGCAGAATACGCCATACTTATAGGGTTGGTGGTTGCTGCGGTTATCGGTATGCAGACATACGTAAAGAGAGGTATCCAGGCCAGACAGCATGATGCGGCAGATGAACTTACAGCAGGAGTATTCGATGAGGCGCGCTGGCAGGAGATCTCCCCAACACCAGTTACCGGCGAATCTCAATTTGAACCTGATTACCTGGAAGCCAGAACCGAGACTCAAGCTCAGGCAGGCGCATATGATGAGACTACTTTGGGTACCGGCGGAACGACCAGCAAGGCCAGTCAAAGGATTACCCAAGATCAAGAGTCCTATCAGGTACAGCATTATGATGAAGAGAACCAATAAAATTTCCGCAGAATGTTGAAGATTGAATTAAAGGAGGTGAACCAGATATGTTAAGTAAGTCAAGAGGCCAGAGCACGTTGGAGTACGCGATTATCGTAGTCGTAGTGGTGGCCGCATTAATAGGAATACGTTACTATATGCAGCGCGGTGTGATGGGGAAGTTACGCGATTCCGCGGATGATATCGGCGAGCAGTATTCAGCGGGCATTACCAATACCACTATCCTGACTGATCAGATGACTCCGCAGGTTTCTATAGAGCGGTTTGGCAGAGACAGAGAAAATCGGACCGCCCCGGGGACCTCGGTTTATGAGGTAACCTATCCTGCGCAGATAAGACGCAATGTTACCGAAGAAGTCGACACAGAGTTAGCGGACGAATCTTTGTTTTGATAAGCGAGTAATCAATAAACTTGAGGAGGTGAAAAACTATGTTAAGGTTTTTGCGCAAGAAAAAGGCCCAAAGCACCGCTGAGTACGCTATCATCATCGGCCTTGTAATAGCCGCAGCAATGGCGATGCAGATCTATATCGGAAGGAGCATGAAGGGCTCGATCAAATTTGCCCTTGATAAAGCTGTTGTTGCCGGAGGCGGCGAAATCTCAGGGAACACGACTCAATATGAGCCTTATTATCTTGAGTCTGAATACACGACTACGGTCCAGGGGCATCAGGAGTATCAGGAGACTGGAGAGGGCGGCGAATATCAGCGTTATCAGAGCATACCCAGGAGGGTAGGCCGTAAAGGTGAACAGATAATAAAGGCGGTTCCTGAAGAAGGGCAGCAAGGACAGAACGAATAATAAAAGAATTATTTAAGGGGGTGAATTTAAGAATGCACAGGCATTTAAAAGGTCAATCTACTTTAGAGTATGCGATCGTAATTGCCTTGGTAGTAGCAGCGCTCTTGGCGATGAATATATATATGAAGCGCGCGGTTCAGGGCAGGATGCGCAGCGCCACGGATGACATCGGAGAGCAATTTGATCCGGCTGTATCTACTGCTGTAACCAGAGACGCACATCCTTTTGCCGAGACCACGAGTTATGATGTGGAGCGCGGCGGAAGGACAACGTCGACGACCGTCCAAGAGATAGTCGATGAGAGTCGCAACCTGACCGTTGAAGGATGGGATTCCGGCGGCGGACAAGGCCAGAACGAGTAAGAGAGGCGAGAGATGTGAAGCTGCTTAACAGCAATAAGACTAAAGCCCAGAGTATAGTAGAGTATGCGATACTTATCGGCATTATCAGTGCCGCTCTGTTCGCTGTACAGATGTACATGAAGCGCGGCATTCAGTCTGTAGTAAAACTGACCGCAGACGAGATCGGTGATCAGAGAAAGGGGAGCATCGTAGAGGGCGCTTACGGTGAGATAAGGACCGCACCTCCAAGCCTTGGCGGTAATCAGTCCAGCATAGAGATGGATACGGAGAGCAAAAGGACCGTAACTCAGACCGCTTTACCGGGCGGGATGTTTTATCAAGAGGAGACGAAGACTGAGCCGTCTGGAGGAGGGTCGAGAAGGCGCCAGCTTCATAAGGAGTATATCTATGAAGAGGAATAAAAGGGGACAGATAACGCTTGAATTCGCAGTACTCATCGCAGTAATAGCTGCAGCGCTTGTGGCGATGAGTATTTATATTAAACGTGCTGCCCAGGGTTCGTTAAGGGAGGCCGCAGACAGCATAGGAGACCAGTACGCCCCTAAAAGGGTGATGGGGATCTCTAGCGTTGAATCCGAGACTAAAATAAGGGATACCTCTAAGACGATGAGCGAATTAGAGGCGCATATAGCCAGTGATCGTACGCTAGATTATGACTTCAATTTGAACGGCGTCGAGAACGAAGCAAACGTATACGCTACAGAGAGTTATTCCAGGCTCATGGATAGCGAGAGTACGGAGACGAGAAATGAGAATGTTTGGAAATTCGGCCCATCATTATTCGAGGACTAATAAGGCCCAGTCGTTACTTGAGCTGGCAATCTTCGGCTCACTTTTAATCATGCTTCTGGGCGTTTTAATAAATTATGGCCTTCGGTATAACTTTCAGCAGAAAGCCCTGCAGCATGCTTTTCGTCAGGCAGCCGCTGGCGCTGCCAGAGATGCCAACGTTTCATCAGCTAACGTCCCGGTGTCAACCAGCAATATCTACATGCGGGATGTGCATATACCCGAACCCGCTAACCCTTGGGGAGTAGGCCAGACCGTGCCCATCTTCGCCGCAGAAAACGTGCTGCGCAATCCCGATCTCTCGCTGACCGCAGATAATAAAAATGAACTGCCGGAAATGGTCATTGATATCGGCGGGCAAACAGCATCTTTTAAAACCCAGGGATTCAATAAAGCCATAGTCTGGGATCGTACCGGCACCGGCCCAGGAGACCCCAATTTAAGAACTTATTCATACGTAAGAGAGAAATACGAAGAGATATACGGCAGGGATAATATCGTTGTTGACGGTAGCGTGTGTAAAGAGTGTTGGTATTATGATTTTGGAGATCCCGAGCGTAACGTTGCTGCTGGATGGTACGTAAGAGAACGGGAGGAATGTCCATACCAAGAAGGCCTGCAAGTGTGTACGCTCTGGCGTTATTACCTTAAGTTTATTGACCCTTGTGGCGGAGAAATTATGGATCGCGATATGGCGGTGAAGTTATGCCGGCAGATTGTTGACCCGGAAGTATGCAAACAGGAGTGTGAAAAAGGCAGAAGCATTGTAAGTGAACCTGGTTTGCAGTCATGCGCGGATATTTGTAATGCAACTATGTCTCCTCCTAATCAAGACTCTGGTATTTATGACAGAGCTAATGGAGGCGCCTGGTATTGCGCCAACCGTTGGGAGAAAAATCCCCTAACTGACGAGTGGGTCTTTCCGGATTTAGAGAGGCTTTTTAGCGGCACCTATAAAGCCAAGGCTATGGGGTTGCAGCCGGATTACACTAAGACCTATGTAGTGGAAAACTCTTTGCTAAAAAATGAAACCCCCAGTAAAATAGTTACTTCAGATATATATAATACCTCCTTTAATACTACCCGTCAGGTTACTTATATTCCCATAACCTATTTTGGTTACACAAAGCCGCCTGACAATTTAGTCCCCAGCAATGTTACTATTAATACCACCAGGCAATTACAGGGCAGGAGCGAATGGACAACAGAACAGTAAAGATAAACGCAAATTGTAATTATCGCAAAGCGCAGGTTTCCCTGGAGCTGACCATCACCATATTCATTATGCTTCTCCTGTTGGTGGCGACCGCCAGGGTCTTTGTTTGGCTTAGCCAGCGTATGGTGCTGAGGAATCAAGATTACGAGGCAACAAGGGTGGCGGCAGGAAGCGCGGTGCCTACTATTACACGTACCTGCCTGAAATGCTTTGACAAGACCGGAAGTGCGGTACAACCGCCAGACCCCTGCAATCCTCCCAACCATTGTACGGAATGGAAGGAGGAGGTCTCGGACCCCGCAGAGATACAGGTAAACGAAACCAATTATCCCCGACTGGACGTTTTTGAGAACTGGAGGCGCTAGAGATAGACAAATGGCACTTACTAATTTTAAACGCGTAATTTCTTTAAAGAATCTTAGCCATAAAAATGACGCAGGCCAGATCGCCACTTTTTTAATGCTTATCATGGTAGTCATCCTTATCTTTATTTTGGTAGTGGTTAATATCGGGCAGCTTTCAGTCACCGCTACACAACTCTCAAATGCCGCGGATGCGGCAGCGCTTTCCATGGCTTCACAGCTATCCACGCGGGCTAACTATTACCGCGGCTTACTTAAACATCAACCAGAAGTAGAAGAAGGAGTAGAATTCCGTGATTACGACCCGAATCATCCCTGGCCGGCAGCCTGTTCTTTGCAGTCCTTTTGGGATTTAATCGGAGCAGTAATCGGTATTATTGTGGCAATAGCGCTGATGTATGCCTTCCCAGTATTAATACCTCTCGGGCTCTTATGGATTTCTGCAGGCGGGTTGTTAGGTGGCGGAATCGGAGGCGGGCTCAGCTATAACAGTTGGAATGGCGCAGCGGCAGGCGCAGCCAAAGGTTTAGCGCTGGGTTTAGCTGTAGGCGGAGCAATGAGTTTGGCCGGAGCATTTTCCACGGCAACATTCGCAGGATCAGCAGGAGGGGGAGCAGAATTTGCCGCGGCAGGTATGGAGTCTACTTCAATCTTTGCCGGAGAAACAATAATTATGCCTGCCACTATGGTGAATAGCATCATGATCGGGCAACTTAGCGCCGCAATATTGCCGGGTGCCGTGGGTATGGGCACAGGCCTTGGCACTGGGGCAATCCGGGGATCCGAAATTAATTCTGAGATTAGACAGTATTATGGTTATATCGTTAAAGAACTAAGCGCCCTGCCGGAGTATGACCAGGTACGCGAGACTGCCTATTTTCAGGCCTTATCCAGAATAGTGGATGACCCTAATAAAACTGACCCTGCTACCTTTCATTATCCTTGCGGTCCCAATAGATCAGAGAAATATGGCGGTGATCCTTGCGATCTTGACGGAGACGGCGATACGCAAGAAGCTACCCCTAAGTTTATGTATTGGTGGAAAGAGAGAATAGATAAACTAAAGGGAGTCACCGCGGACATGAAGCGGGAGATAGACGACTATGTAAAAGAAATTTTGGGTAATTCTATCTATGGAGGTCTTTTGGACGGGCCGCCTCCCGTGGAGCCAAGTTTTGCCGATTGGATTAATGGTTATGGTGGTGAAGGCCTTCTTGATCCTTTGAATTGGAAGCTAGAGGAAGGTCCTGGAGGTCACGTGTTTGTGGCGCGCTTGGGCTGGAAAATGTGGTGGTGGAAGGGAAGTTATTTTCCAGAGTTATATGCGCCGCTCTGGTGGTCAGCTGATCCGACTGAAAGAAATCAGCTGGCTATGGCCAAAGAAAGGATTCACGGTTTCATTGAGACAGCTAAAGGAATTGTGCAGCGGCATAAGTTGAATCCCTGGAGTGTCGTCGGCAGCTATAAAAGCTGGCTAAAGTTTTTTTATAACTGGGATTATGATAGCCCTAATCCCCCTCCTCGTTCTCAAAGAAGCGATCTTTATGCTTTGTATTATGGGGCTAGCGGTAGTGGTTTTCCATATGGGATTAGAATGATATCATCCTATTTGCAGCAAGTTACGGGAGTTACACAGTATCGCTGGCCTAAAGGCCTTTATGACCGTATTTGCTACCAAGATTCTCCGGGGGGAGAGTATAAAAATCCACCCTGCAGGATTAAAGAACAACCAATAGATGGCAGTAGCGATGCGGATACAGAGCATGAAATCTTTAAAGTTTATGAATTTATGACGAAAGACGTAGAACCGATAGTTAAGAATGCCGTAGACAGAAGTAAGGAACTGTATGATAATATGCTCCAGCTTTACCGACACGCCGGTTTCGGAGATAATTTTTTGGAATATTCCTGGACGGATTCCCGGGGCGAGCATTCGGTGCGCGTAGATACCAGCGATTTCCTGATAGCCAATCTGAATATGGAGAATCCCTATACGCACTGGCCGAATACGTGGTATTGTTTTTATGAGGAGAATCACGAAGACAGGAAGGGCCAGCGTACCTGGGTAAAGGTAACCCGGGTTGACCCGGCCAAGAAAAATGCCGGGATACTCGGGCTCTGGAATCCCCATGACCCTGGCGGCACCGGCAAACTTACCATTAGCCGGACCTCGCGGGTCGCCTACGGCCTATATCGCTATCCTTTGGTGGGCAACCCAGAGTATAACCCTTATGTAGAAATAGTGGACAGGCGATAAGCGAAAAAATGCAGAAAGAAAAATTACGGGTACTGGAATATACGCTGGTAATGGCTGCAGTGTTTTCCGCTTTGGTTTTTTTCCTGGGCAGGGAAAAGCAGAATATTGATTTTTGCCGCGATGTTTTATTTGCCAGGCTGATTAACGGCAGGCAATCTGTAGCAAAATTTATCGCCTGGGAAGATTTAAAGGCCTTGGGCGCGGATATGGCGCCGGGCTATGCCAAGCTGCCCAATGAAAAAGAGAGGAATAATTATAAAAGGACGTTTATTACCGGCTTTTCCTTAGGTTTTAAACAAGAGGGAGGAAGCTTACAGGCATTTACCAATTGGCGCATTTACGCAAAAGACAGCCAGAATGTAATTATTGCGGCGGATTACCCCCGCCATAAAAAGACATTATTGTTTACTCTCTCCAAGGGCAAAGAGAGAAAACTGGTGGCTTTGGAGTGGACGGAGATGAAATGAAAAATACCAGAAGGGCAATGATGACTATAGAATACACTTTCCTAATTATCATAATTGTGGTAGCATTAATCGGGATGTCCATATATCTTAAGCGTGCGCTTTCGGGAAGTTGGCGCGGCGTAGGTGATTCGTTCGGGCATGGACGCCAGTATGAGCCGGGAGCTACCGTTATAACAAAATAAAGATAATCAGCGCGGAGGCTGACGATTACTTTAATATTTAGAATAGTAATTCTTCTCCTCAGTTTTACCGCTGTAATTTTACTTTCCTATACACTTATTCCTTTTGTCGTTCAGCGTTACGGTAAGATCCATAAAGAAGAGGCTAAGCGCACATCCGGCAAGCTTGAGGATATGTTCGTCTGGGTGGAGACTAAGAAGCTCACCCTTTATTTTGCGCTCAGCCCGGTCGTCTTAGGCGTAATCTTCCTCGCGTTATTCAAGAATCCCTTTCTGACCTTTGCAGGAGCCGCTTTTGGCTTTATCCTCCCGATGATCGTGATCAAACAGCTGCACAATATCCGTATCGGGAAATTCAACTCCCAGCTTGTAGATGCCTTAATCAGCCTAAGCCAGTCTCTGCGCGCAGGGTTGTCTTTTTTACAGGCACTTGAGGTGGTTGTAGAAGACCTGCCTCCCCCCATATCCCAGGAGCTGGCCTTAGTGGTCAAGGAGAACAAGATGGGGGTCTCCCTTGAGGCATCCTTTGAGCGCCTGAATAAGAAGATCGGCTCAGAGGATCTTAACATGATGACTACCGCGATCATGGTGGCGCGCGAGACCGGTGGCAATCTTACCGATATCTTCGCGCATCTTAGCGAGAATATCCGTATCAAGAAGAAGATCAATGACCAGATAAAGACCCTGACCACGCAGGCGAGATGGCAGGGGATGATCATGGCCTGCCTGCCGATCGTATTCGCTTTTTTTATAACCAATATCAACCCCGAATTCTTTGATATTATGCTGGAGGTCGAGATAGGAAGAGCCCTTCTTATCGGGTGCGTGGTCTTATATGCAATCGGAGCATTCCTTTTGAACCGTTTAAGCCGGGTTGAGGTGTAAAGTATGGCGATCTTGATATATCTTTTTATTTTTGCCAGCGTGCTTTCGCTGACGATGTATTTTCTCTTGATGCGCCGGAGTTTCAACCTGCCCCCTGCCAAGGGCTATGAACCGGAAAAGAAGGCGGATGCCAAGGGGGGCATGGCAAATCTGGTATCTGCGCTTACCCGCCCCCTATCACCGCTTAACCGCGCTATACTTTCGAGATTTAATGCCCAGGACCTGGCGGATAGGCTCTCTTCTGCCGAAGTAAAGTTACTCCCCGCGGAGTATCTGGGGTTCAAAGAGATACTAATAGCGGCTATCTGCGCGGTGGTTTTTCTGGGCGCGGAACGGATGGAGCCGGTATGGCTTGTATTTATTTTTCTGGGCGGATACATATTGCCCGACATATATCTGAGGCTGCGCATCAAGAAACGCAACGCAATGATCCTTAAGGCCCTGCCGGAAGTAATCGATCTGCTCACCCTTTGCGTTGGCGGCGGCCTGGATTTTATGCAGGGGATGGACTGGGTGATAAAACGCTCTCCCCCCGGCCCGCTGATCAAAGAGCTTTCCATAGTCACGCAGGAGGTCAAGATCGGCAAGTCGCGTCAGCAGGCCTTGAAGGCGATGAGCAGGCGCCTGAAGATCCCCGAGGTTTTTTCTTTAATAAATACTCTGGTTTCAGCAGACCGCATGGGCAGCCCGGTCTATGAAGTCTTAGATGCCCTAGGAGAGGAGACCCGCAGGCAGAGATTCCAGAGAGGAGAGCGCCTGGCCCTGCAGGCCCCCATAAAAATGCTCTTTCCTTTAGTATTCTGTATCCTTCCCGTTGTAGCCATTATCGTTGGCGGGCCTATCCTCATACAATTCATGCAGGGAGGGCTCACCAAGGGATTTGGAACCTTCTAAAAAAACGTCCATTCTAATAAAACTTCAAGTTATATTGTCCATTCTAAGGCTATAAATTATCTTGCTATTGTCCATTCTGATTGTAGTCTCCTGAGCCAATTACTCAAAAATCAGGGAAACTTGATTTAACGGTTCAAGCTGATTGTTTTCCTCGGATGATTTATCCCTTCAGCGCTAATGATTGGTATGCAGCCTAATGCCTTTGGCAAAAATAGAGCTTTAAAGTTACTTTACCAAAGTAGCTTCCGAAGCAGAAAATACGCAGAAGAAAACGCTCTCTTTTTATGGGTAATTTATACTTGACACATATGTATAATATGTTATACTTTTAATGCTTGACAATTTAGCCACGGAGCGAAAAGGTAAACCCACCGCGAGGTGGGGGCGCAAAGCCACGGATCTTAGGGTTTTATAAGAAAGCCGGGTTGCCGAATACCGAGCGAAGCGAGTCCTGAGCAAAGGCGAAGGACGAAATAGCTTTGAGTATTTGACAAGCCGGTTTTTGTTTATAAACTTATTAAAGAGTTTTTTAAAAAAGCTTTTTTTAAGACGCAAATGAAAACCATGATGAAAGCCACGGAAAAATTTGGGGGTAAGGGGGAGGCATTAACCACGATGCTTTTCCGGGTCAGTGTTCTACTATTTGCGTTTTCATTCTTATCCGCGAGTCCTCTTTTTGCAGACAGCGGTGACCCGTCAAAGATTCAAACCCGGAAGCAAATTCAGAAAATCAATAATCCCGTCAAAACTCACGCTCATGTGGCACCGGTCGTATCCGTGCCGAAGATAGCGACTCCGGATATCGGTTATAAATTGCCTCAAGTTAGCAATAGGATTTCAAATTTAAAGCCACTTGGCCAGATGAAGCTGCCTAAGGTGGGGAGCAGCCTGAGGCGCAAGTCTTCTGGAAGGCCTTTTGCAGTGACCCGCGCCAAGAACATTCCCAGTAAAGTTAATCTTGTCCCGGTCTTAAGGCAGGGAGGCGCTACGATCAACCTGCATGCCGCACCTATACAGCAAAGGCCGGTGAAAATAAATCTGCTTGCGCCTAAGACCTCGATCATCCCCCATGTTAAAATACAGCTTCCAAAGCCAAAAGGATTATCAGCCCCTAAAGTTTCCAGACAGCCTATTCCAAAGGCGCCCAATGTATTACCGGCAAAGAAACCTGCCTTTAACACCAAGAGCAAGATCAATAATCTCCAGAGTAAACTTTTACGGATAGATGATAAGCAATTGAAGTTCGCTTACAAGGCCCTGGCTCCGATCAGCCTCCCTAAGAGCGCTCCGCGCGCTCCGGTCTCCCCCAGGGATGATGATAATCTGCCTTTGATTCCGGTGCGCAGCTCTACAACCGGGGCAGCTGGACAGACCAATACAGCGCGAAACAGCTCAAATAGCAATAATACGGCAAGCAGGCATTCAGGAAGCCGCCATAACAATCTGCCATTACCGGTGATGCTTGGCCTGTTTGGACATTTGCCATTATCCTTTAAACAGAAAGTAAGCAGATTTATTAGCGCCATATCAAAGCGAAAGAAAAACGGGATAGGGTTTTTATTCTCAGCCCGCTCCCCCAACATAATCGGGATGAACGGATGTAACCTCGCATTCGTTCATCAGATTGGACAAGAGGAGCGTGATTTAAGCGTAAACAGCCATAAAAACCCCGGATTAAATGGTGATTATGGCCTTTTTTGTTTTATAAAGCAGCTAAAATGCCATGGATAAGCCAAAAGAGGCGTTAACGCCTCCTGAAGGACAATCGGAGTTTCAGCCTCAAGTAGAGGAGCCTCGCTTTAAGTCCGGTTTCAAGGCCTGGATCCGGGTGGTGGCTTTGGTCGTCTTGATGATCTTCATACCTGAACAGGTTGCCCAGGCTGTCCAGTATGACTTTAGCATGCTCTGGAAGGGCTCTCAGGGTCCTACAGGTACATTTTTACCCCAATATGCCAAGAATCCAGGACAAATGGATATCCCCCTGGCAGTAAAGAATATACTTAGCAATATGGCCGGAAAGAAGATAAATGCCATAAGGCTGTCTCCTGAATTTACCCTGGAGCTCCAGAAGCCCCTGAATATCAGCAAGCAGAGGATTGATGAGATCTACGCCTGGCTTAAAGGCAAGCCCTGCGGTTCAAAGGCATTATATGATTTCTTGGCTTATAAGGGGGTCTCTGTTGTTGAGCAGGATGTGGCAGTACTGGCTTTAACCATAGACATCTTAAATGACGTGGTCAAGGCAGAGGGTGAGCCTGAAGTGATAAAGAATTCACTCTTCGCCTTATCCAGGGCCTCTGAATTCTTCGGCCACAAGCTCTATCCTGCCAAAATAGACGAGGGACTGTCCCCGCAGGGGACTGTCCCTTTAACTGAGCTAACTCCTTTCATCGCCCACTTAAACGGCGACCACTACGTCTTAGTCACCCGCATAACCGAAGATAAGGTTTATTTCCTTGATCAGCATAAGGAAGAATTTCTCCCCGTCGGGAAGTTCCTGGAAGGATTTTCCGGCTATATTTTAACTGCCCAGCCGGATTCCTCCGGGCTAACTGCTGTAGCGGATAGCGAAGCAAAGCTAATTTTAGGCGCCAAATCTCGTAAATACGAATATCCGAATTTAAATATGATGTTCTGGCAGCCGGATTGGAAAGATTCCCTGATTAATATAGGCTTTAATATCGGTTTTGGCGTTGTTGGAGGTGGGAATTTCGCCTCTTTTGCTGAAGGGGTATTCATAAGTAATGTAAGTCAGTTAGGTACCTATCTTGCTGTGCAGGCAGGCGCTAGCCCGCAGCTAGCGCAATTTCTGGGAGGCGTTTCGACCGCTGCTTTAGGCGGCCTGCAGTCGCTTAATAAGAATCCTAACCAGTTTTTGATTAAGGGGGCGGCTGGTAGTGTCTGGAATAATAACCCGGCTATCAGGGGTTTAACTATGGGTGCTTTGCAGGGCGCGATTATAGGGGGGGTACAGTATAAAGCATATGCGGAGTTAAAGGACACTGACTATTATAAATATAATCCGGAGGCTGCCGACAAAACCATTAACTTGGCGAGTAATTGGTTAGGTTGTATTGGTTTTTCTGCAGTGACCGCTGGGATGGGGATGAACAGGTCTTGGCAGGGTGGAGAATTTGTTCCTCAGGGAAAGTTCGGGAAAGACTTCTTAGGCGGCCTGGGCGCAGCTTTCAAAGATTCTTATTTTAACCGCAGCAGCGTAACTCAGGGGTTGGGGATATTAATAGAATACGGCCAGTACGCTAGCGAGTTTGGGATGCCTTGGGAAAAAGAGAAGTGGATGAGTGTTTCTGCCAGAGAGAGAGAAGCCTGGCAGAACAGCAATAGATTCTCTCAGGTTTTTGGCGATTTTACCACCGATCTCCTCGGCGGAGGATTAGGGGAATTGGCAGGTGGGGGTAATTTCGGTAAAGGTTTCCTGTCAGGGTTAAAAACCGCGTTCTATAGAACTTTACTGGATTACACACTTACTAAATGGGCTGGTAATTATAGAAAGGGAGGAGACGGGGTATATAGAAATAAATGGGGTTTAACCCGCACGCAAATGTCGGCTTTGGCTTACGGGGCCACAGCATCAATTTTACCTTTATTGCAAGAAGGCGATGCACTCCTGAAGCATCGCGGTTGGGACTGGGGAAGGATAGGACGAAACTATTCAGATAATTTTAAAGAGTTAGCGGCAAATTATCTTACTTTCGGCGGCACTGCTCCGGCGGCTACCGGTGGCGCAATGGGTTGGTCGTTTGTGATGTATAACGCTAAACTTAATGAGCTGGCAGGAATCACTAATTTTGCCGCCAATGCCGACCGCATGATGCGTTCTTTAGGTTATCTGTCTTGGAAGCCGGGCGATCCGGAATACTATAATCCTCTTAAAGGCGCAGGCGGTAAAACATCAGATGAAACCCTGGAGAGGCTTAAGAAATACCGGGGCAGAGGTTACCTTGCTAGCTGGCAGGGATTTGTTAAAGACGGGCATCTGGGCAGCCTTTTCCCGCCGCAGGCTTCCGCTCTAAATGAATACCTCGCCTCTACGCTATATTCTACCGCAGCGAATAATTTAATGCGCGATTTCGATGCCTTAGGCGGCATTGCCGGCAGCGTTGGGTTTGCCAGCTGGATGATGATAAAGAATACATTGCGCCGCGACGTAAAAGGAGCTGATTTTATTGGCGATATAACCGCCGTTAGTAATCCGGATGCCCTGGCGCAATTGAACGGACTAAAAATTAAGGATTGGAAATATCAAGATGGGCAAATTTTAGCAGTCATGCAGGATCCTAACGACGGCAAGTTGAAGGAGATGAGCATCGGTACGTATGACGCTAAAGAATCCAGCGACTTGCTTATAAAAAATGTTGAGTTTCGGATACCGGTATCGCCAAGGGATGGTAAAAAGCGGTTTGTGGAAATAGTCCCCGGAGACATATCGGTTAAGCCTTATAGCGGCCAGCCGATGTATCCGACAGCAGAAGGGGAATCTTTGGTATCAGATATAGATAATTTAGCCGTTCGGGCTAGTTTTAAAAACGGCCAGGTAGATGCGGTGATGGTCGAACCGCGCTGGAAGAGCGGATTTGGCAATTGGGTTACTAGGGTCGCAGGAGCGGTTTTGAATTTTGATACCAATTCCCGCCTGGAGCTACGCAAAGTACAAAAAGGGATCGATTTGGTAATGAATGATGCGCGCGGTGAGCATTTACGCCTGGCCTTGGCAGGAGATCAGGATCAAACAATCGACAGAATCATCGCTGATATTTATGCCAGGGGCGCTTATGATTACACCCCGGGATGGCAGCTTTACAATGCCATCAAAAGAGGCCATAAAGAAGTTACCATAGATTTAAGTAAGATATCTTATACCGAATTAACGCCATATTTGATTGCTTCTACTCTTGACCGAGATCAGGAGTCATTAATTTATAAAGAAGAGAGTCGCCAACGTATTAACGTCGGTGAGGTAGCGGCTTTGCCGATCATCCAGAGCCAGCGGCAGGGAGTTTTTAATTTGCGCCCGGTTTACTTCCGGCATGAAGCGCGCGGCCAGTTTAGCGGCGGCAAGGTCGGATATCCCATGGAGGCTCAGCCGGCTTGGAGTAATTATAAGTTTGTTGACGGCACTACTGGTAATAACTGGGGAATTTCCGGAATAGTTTCTGCGTTGCTGGGGCGCGATTCCGCCCAGCTACTTATTCCACAATCAGCCATCAATGCAAGAATTGAAGCGCAGTTCGCCGTCAATCCGATAGATAATCCCGCGCATTTTAACCCGGAGCAATGGGCTTCTTTTGATCCCAAGGCTCCGGAAGCCACGCTAAAGCTCGATGAGCTTATTAAACAAGGATATAGTTTAGAAAAAGGAAATTTAGTTTACAGCTTAGGTCCTTTCGGCAACAACTTATGTTATTACCAGCGCGATCTTTCTTCTTCTGCTGGTTTAGCTGAACAAAACGAAGTGGCTTCAATTGGTACAATTTCCGTTTTTGGTTTTACCGTACCGCGGGTTAGCGAGTGGAGGACGATGCAGGCGTGGCATGGAGAAGGATTTGGATCCTCCGGGAGTTTTACCAAAGGAGAAGTGCAAAAGATTGTCCAATGGTGGAACGACCAGACCGTTACTACTTTTTCTTATAGAGCGGATAGCTCGGGGGTTTCCGGGAACACGGTAGGCACAATGTTCCTTTCCGACACAGAATTTACTCTGCCCTTAGGAGTAGAGGCAGTGGGTAATCTCATCGGAGTTAAAAATTACGATAATCCTCTCTATAAAGAAATGATGAGGGAAGAAGCCGGCACAGAAGGGAGTTTTGCTCCGCCGGTTCCCACTTCTATTTCTGTCCTTATCCCTGATGGCCAAGGCGGAATGCGCCAGCCGCTACTTTATCATGTCAGCGCCCCGGGGGCAGGCAGCATCCGCTCAGCCAGTATTGCATACGATCATTATGACCTGAACCTGACTTTTAACCTCGACGGCTCATTAAAGAGTATGAACGCGGAGGTTTTAGAGGTAATTAATTTTCAAAATGAGGGCAAGCTGAATATTGTCGTCAGCACCATACCTGCATATTATGTGTTGAATAATCAGAAGCAGGCGCAGGGAGTGGTTTCTGGTAAAGAGGAAATAAATTTAAACGGGAATGGGTGGCGCGCTGTTTACGAAACCAAAGGTAATAACCGGGCGGTTATCTCTGCGCCCTTTGGAAAGATGGGCGATTCCGGTATTGAAGGAGGAATGTTTATTAGCCCGGACGGCCAGATCAGCATTAACGGTCGGTTGGTTTATGCTGACGAAGGATTAATTAGCTCATATAAAGATCAGGGATATGCAGTGAATAACCGTTTATTGCTGCCGGGCAGCAAGCCGGCCGCCGGAGCGGGCGCTAGTTTATTAGATTTAGGAGATAATGCCCAATTCAGGCTGGATAAGGTAAGCGATGTTGACAGGAGCCTTGAGAGAGGAAAATGGGTTAACCTGGTAACTTTAGAAAAGCCCGGCGACTACATAAATGCCATCAATAATATACTTACTATTACTGCCGGGACCCAGCCGCGCGTAGATACTAACGGAGCATTTGAGCTTTTAGGCGGAAATTACCTGCGCAGCAAAGACGGCACCAGCAGTTTTATTTACGACAAGAACGGTGATATTTTCCCCGGCAGCGCTATTGATATAGGTAAAATCACCGAACAGTCCCAGCCAGCCCAGCCCTCTTCTGCTCTTATAGATGACCGCTGGCAGAAGAAAACCATTTATGACCTTAAGGAACAAAAATTATCCCGGCTCTCCTTAAACGGCGTGACTTTAGTTGTTTCTTACCATCTTATGGGCCCCCTCCCTGGAGATATGTTTATCGGCCTCAAAGAGGAGGGTGAGAAAGGCCCGGTTGGTCTCTATAAATTAGTTTATGATAACAGCCTTCAAGATGCCGGCATCCTTTCCAACGGGAATGTTTTTAAAAGAACCACTAATCCCAGCATATTCACCAGCGATGGAAAAGAATACGTGATCGTGGGGGCAGATAATCCGGAAGGCTTCGCCCTTAAGCCGAGAAGCGAGATCCGCCAGATGCAGGCAGACCTTTGGGAAAGCTTAAAGGGCGACCCTGGGTTTACCTCTTTAATGAAGGCAAAGGGTTATACTAGCCGCGGGCAATTCGCCGACGGCATTCCCGGCCTGGCTACCGAAGCAGCCTTTAAATATTCCGAGAAAAAATTCCGCGACAGCCGCGGCCAGCTCTGGGACCAATTAGCCGGTAGGGACCATGGCTTCGACAATATTTTGGCCAAATACAATGTAAATAACAGAAACGCTTTTGTAGGTAACAATAGCCAGGGATTAGTCAATGAGCTGAATAGCTATTTCCAGGCCCAGCAGCAGCTGGCGCGAACAGATGCTGCAGGTGTGCCTGGAGCAGCTGGAATGTTGCTAACTACTATAGTTGGAACTACAGCTGCGGAACAAAAATCAACCGCCTCGCATGCTGCAGAGTCCGGTAGGCAGGCGGCATTAGCAAGGATTAGGGATGATCTTTCAGTGGAGAAGGCGATACTTGAAAATATGGTGCCGATTCCGCTTGAGCAGCAGGGCCCGGAAGGGTTTATTCCTGTAGTTATGGAAGGTAAAACATACCTTATCCCTGAAGAGCGTGTTAAGTCCGGGGTTAATATTAATAGATGGGGGCTTCGTAATGCCGGAGCGGCTAGAGCTTTCGCTGGGTGGTTGCATGCAGAAACAGCTGACGGAAAGTCGGTATGGGTGAATATGCGCGGACTGGACCTCGATAAGTGCGGTTTTCAGTATGCCGCGGATGTCCAGGCCTATATAGAGAAAGTTAAGATCCGCATGGAGCAGGATCCTGATTACGTGCCGCTTGTACCGCTGGATGTGTTAGAGGGGGTGGCTACACGCCTCACTCAGTACATACCTGTAGGGGATACGGGATTGTTTAGCCGCAGGGTGGTTGATTTCGGCAAAGACGGCGATATTCTGAAAACGGTTACCATAGAGTCGTTCGAGCTTGTTGATCCGGTTAATGATCCCTATAAAGCAGTTGTAGAGCGTAAAATAAATGGTTCTGAGATATTGACCACTGTGAAAAGAGGCAATAAGTTCCTATTGTCCGGTGAGTTGGATTATAGCGCATTCAGGCTTATTTATTCTGTAGCTAACTCTGGGTTAACCTGGAATATGAATTTATTGCCGAAAGATCTGCAGGCTCAATATAAGGATTTACTATTGAACTATAAAGGCGGAAGCATTCCGGAATATATCTATGAAAAAGCCTTTAATATGGTTTCGCCTAAGGTGAATCATGAGGTGATACAAAATATTAACTGGCTGTCTCCTGATT
>JBHPGR010000020.1:0-20883 GCA_042570405.1 Candidatus Omnitrophota bacterium | reverse complement strand
GGCGGGTGATGATCGCCAGGGGCACGCCGAGCAGGATGAAGATAAAACAGGAGAAAGAGAGGGCGACCTTCTTGTGGATCGTGGTCAGGATCGGCGCCGGGTCGATACCCTGACTTTTTAAATTTCTGATCTCGTTGCGCAGCTCAAGTACCGTCATATCTTTTGGTTTCTTCCTGAGTTTATCGCTATCCTCCATCTGGGAAAGGTTTAAAGTCATAAAATAAGTCTTAAAATTCAGCTTGTAAAAATGAGTCGGGTTCTCCGGGTCAGGTTCATCAGAGGTACCGTTCATCAGCTTGAGTTTGACCATTTTCTTATCCGGCACGGAGATGAATTCACCGTGCTTGGCGACGATCGTGCGCGTGGGTTTATCTTCGCCTTGCGGCTCATAAATACGGACATTAGTAAGTTTATTCTTATCGATCTGATAGATAAAGAGTATATACTTTTCAAAAGAGTTGATGAAGACGCCCGGCTCAAGCGCGGCAGTCGGGTTCTTTATCCCTACATCGACGATGGTCTTACGGGAGGCGAAGTGTACGTAGGGAATCACCCGGTCATTAAAGATCACCAGGATCATGCTTAAGATCAGACCTACGATCAATAGCGGCAGGATCAGGCTGAAGAGATTTATGCCGCTTGCCCTGATCGCGATCACCTCATTATCATTAGAGAGCCTTCCCAGGGAGAGCAGCACCGCCGAGAGGCAGGAGATCGGCAGTGTGTAAGTCAAGAGATACGGCGTCATGAATAGGAAGAGCTTGGTGACGCTGAAGATATCCACGCCCTTATTGATCACCATATCCGCGATCTTGATCATATTGCCCAGGAGCATTACAAAGGTAAGTACTCCTAATGCCAGGAGCAGGGGGCCGATGAATTCTTTAAGAAAATAGTTACGTAATATCCTCATCTTCTAATTCGCTAAAGTCAGGACAAAGACGATCCTCGCCCCGGCGCCTTTTAAGGCTGAGGCAGCCTCCGAAGAGGTCGCTGCCGTAGTCAATACATCATCTACCAGTAGGATGTTCTTGTTTTTTAAATCTTTACCTTCAACTGCTGAGAAGCTTTTTTTTACATTTGCCAGGCGCTCTCCTTCTTCCAGATCCGTCTGGGTGCGGGTATTACGGTGGCGCTTCAGGCTTCGGGTGAGCAGCTGTTTATTGAACTCCCGCGCGATCTCTCCCCCTAAGACTTCAGCCTGATTAAATTCCCTCTCCCGCAGCCGCGAAATAGATAGCGGCACAGGCACTACCGCATCTATGATATCCATGGGCAGGCTATATTCCTTTGCGAAATCGATCATCACCCTGCCCAGAGTACTGCCTAGTTCGTCTTTGCCTCTGTATTTGAAGGCGTGGATCAGCTCTTTGACTACGCCTTCATAGGCGCAGGGGCTGAATGCCCTGTCAAAGCGCAGGTTTTTTCTTATGCATGCCGGGCAGATCCCCTTACTGACGAGGCGTTTCTCAAGGTGCCTGCCGCAGCTGTTGCAGAAGGGGGGCAGATTCTTCTTAATTTTATTCCAGCATATAAGACAGACCAGGCCATCGATCGCCTCTTTTTGGTCAAGCCTCTGCCTGCAGGCAACGCATCGGGGAGGAAACACCAGGTCTTTCAGGCCGCCAAGAATTGTGCGCAGCATCCCAATATCATAACAACTAAATTATAGTTTGTCAATTGCTAGCCTCCCCTAGAAAGGATTGACATGCGGCTCTAGCGATAGTAGAATGAATTCACTATGGAAAGGCAAGAGATTGCGCAATTGAAGGTCCCGTTGCTTAGGCTCCTTAAGCAGAAGGCTTTAAAATTGGGTAAATTCACTTTATCCTCCGGCAAGAGTAGCAGTTACTATCTTGACGGCAGGGTGATCACGCTTACCCCTGAAGGGGCATACTTGACGGGGAGCCTGATCTTAGAGCTTATAAG
The DNA here is from genome assembly GCA_042570405.1 of Candidatus Omnitrophota bacterium. Classification (GTDB taxonomy): domain Bacteria; phylum Omnitrophota; class Gorgyraeia; order Gygaellales; family Profunditerraquicolaceae; genus JBHPDM01. The sequence continues at coordinate 18,954 of JBHPGR010000020.1, read as the reverse complement.
GGATAAGGACATTGACGCCATCGGCGGCCCGACCTTAGGCGCCGATCCGATCGTGGGGGCAATAGCTGCGATCGCCCACAGCAAAAAGGTACCTTTAAGTACATTTATCGTGCGCAAACGCTTGAAGACGCACGGCACCCAGCGCCTGATCGAAGGGCCGCAATTAAAGCAGGGCAGCAAGGCGCTCCTCGTCGATGATGTCGCCACCACCGGCAGCTCCCTGATCGAGGCCAAGGCCGCACTGGATGACTTGGGGGTAAAGGTAGAGGAGGCGGTAGTGATCGTAGACAGAGGCGAGGGCGCAAAGGAGAAACTTGCTGCATCCGGCCTCACTTTAAGGGCGATATTTAATATAGAGGAACTGGGCATCAAGAAGCCTTAAGTGCAAAATAAAAGAATCGTTGTAGTGGGGGCGGGCCCTGCGGGGATGATGGCGGCAATTCGCTCAGGCGAGCTAACTCGGGGCGTGACCCTGATAGAAAAAAACTCCTCCGCCGGCAAGAAGCTCCTTTTAAGCGGCAAGGGCCGCTGTAATCTTACCAATGCCTGCGACCTGGATTCATTCCTCGCCCACTTTAGCAAAAACGGAGAATTTTTAAGAGACGCTTTCAGAAAGCTCTTTAACCGGGAGCTGATCGGGTTTTTTGAAAAAGCAGGACTGAAGCTTAAGACCGAGAGGCAGTTGAGAGTATTCCCTGCCAGCGACAGGTCAGATAGCATTTTAAGGGTCCTGAAGGAGGCCCTGCGCAGGAGTAGGGTGGTCACTAGATACGGGAGCGCACTTAAAGAGCTGTTGATCCGGGAAAAGAGGATTATCGGCCTGCTCTTGGCATCAGGGGAGACGGTCGCAGCTGATCGGGTGATCCTGGCTACCGGCGGAGTCTCCTATAGCTTTACGGGTTCGACAGGAGAGGGTATTAATATCGTCGCGCGGCTGGGGCATAAAATAACTGCGCTCAAGGCCGGCCTGGTCCCCCTGGAAACGAGGCAGAGGGTCCCGCGCCTTTTACAGGGACTGGCGCTTAGGAATATCCGCCTGAAGTTCGGCTGCGGGAGAAATGAGATAATTACAGATATCGGTGAGCTCCTTTTTACCGGGTTTGGGATCTCAGGCCCCCTGGTCCTGACGGTAAGCGGCCGGATCGCGGACTGGTTAAAAGTAAAGGGCTCTTCAGTTTATTTAGAGATAGACTTGAAGCCCGGGCTCTCAAGAGAGCAGCTGGAGATGAGGATCTTAAGGGAATTTAGGGCAGAGCCAAGGAAGAACATCAAGAATATACTTAATAACCTGCTCCCAAAGAGATTATCTGCAGTTTTGTTAGATCTTGCCGGCATAACTGCCCAGAAGAAAGCAGCTGCGGTCACGCAAGAAGAGCGCAGGCGCCTGCTTGATCTATTGAAGCGTTTCAGGTTAAATATATTAGGCACTAGGCCGATCGAAGAAGCGATGGTCACCCGGGGAGGCATCTCTTTAAAGGATATCAATCCCCGCTCAATGGAATCGCGCCTTGTAAAGGGCCTCTATTTTGCCGGGGAGATGATCGATCTGGATGCCGATACCGGGGGCTTTAACCTGCAGGCGGCATTCTCTACCGGATATCTTGCCGGCGAGAGCGCGGCATTAAATTGATGAAGAAGATTTACTTAGCTTCGGATTCCAGGCGCAGAAGGTATCTGCTTAAGAAGTTGGGCTTGAAATTTAAAGTTATCCCCAGTAGAGTCAAAGAACGAAGAAAAAAAGGCAACCTGACTTACCTGGCATTAGTCAAGGGTAATGCCCTTAAGAAGGCTCAAGATGTGGCCAAGCGCGTTAAGGGCGGACTGATCATCGGCGCCGATACGATCGTCGTTCAGGAGGGGAGCATCTTTGGCAAGCCCAAAGATTTAAAAGCTGCCCGCAGGATGCTTAAAAAATTAAGTCGCCGTCCTCAGTGGATCTATACTGGCCTGGCCGTAATCGATAAGGATAAAGGAAAGACTGTCTCGGATTATGAAAAGAGTAAGGTTTATATGGATGATTTAAGTGATCAAGACGTACGGGCTTACTTTTCACGCGTATCCCCCTTAGATAAAGCAGGGGGTTTTGACGTTCAGGGGCCTGGCGCCCGCTTTATCCGGCGCATTGAGGGGTCTTTCTATAACGTAGTCGGGCTCCCTTTAAAGAAATTATCCTTGATCTTGAAAAAGTTAGATATCAAGCCGAAACCATTTTTTCTTTTAATCTTGGGTTTGTGTTTTTCTCTTTCGGCTTGTTCCACCGAATACAATATCGTTACCGGCAAGGAAGAGCTTTATTACTACAGTACTGACAGGGAGGTGCAGATCGGCCGCTCGATCGCCAAACAGATTCAGGAGGATAAGGAGGCGGAATTGGCTGAAGATCCGCTGATCCAGGAGCGGGTTGAAGATATCGGTAAAAGGATCGCTGCGGTTTGCGGCAGGAAGGATATAGATTATCATTTTATAGTGTTGGAGGAGGATGAGGTCAATGCCTTTGCCCTCCCCGGTGGTTTTGTCTACATTTACAGAGGGCTGATCGATAAGATAGAGAACGATGATCAGCTTGCCTGTGTGATCGCCCATGAAATCGGGCATATCGTTGCCCGCCACAGCATCAAGAAGCTGCAGGCGATCACCGGGTATTCAATACTCAGGATCCTTACAGTTGCCGCGCCGCAGGGCGCCCAGATCGGGAATGCCGCTGACCTGGCATTTGCTTCGATCATCACCGGTTACGCCCGGGAGGATGAGCTGCTCGCCGACCGCCTGGGCACGCGCTACGCCAAGATGGCAGGCTATGACCCAAGGGCGATGATCGACTTTCTGGAGAAGCTACAGGAGATAAACAGGAGAAAGCCGCTCAGGCCCAAGTCATATTTTAAGACGCATCCTTATGTCCCGGACAGGATCCGCGTAGTCAAGCAGGAGCTTGGCGAAAGAATCGATTTTTCCGACTATATAAATATTGAGCAGCTTGAGGGGCAGTAATGGCTAAAAATACATTTTCAGGGAGAAGGATATGATCGTACTTACCGGAGGAGCGGGATTTATCGGCAGCTGTTTTTTGTGGAAGCTGAATCTCGAGGGGATCGATGATGTGGTCGTGGTCGATGACCTGAATAATAAAGATAAAAAGCTTAACCTTGCGGGGAAGCGCTACCGGGAGTACCTGCATAAGGATGAATTCCTGCGCCGGGTCAAAGCCGATGATTTCCCTATCCCTAAGCATATAATCCATATGGGCGCCTGCAGCTCCACCGTGCTCACCGACGAGAACTATTATATAAAAAATAATTATGAATATTCCAGGACTTTGGCTGTTTGGGCTGCTGCCTGCGGCGCAGACTTCCTCTATGCCTCATCGGGAGCTACATACGGAAACGGAGAATTTGGTTTTGATGACAGCGATGAAACAACGCGTAAATTGCAGCCGTTGAATTATTACGGGAAGTATAAACACCTCTTTGATCTATGGGTGCTTGAACAAGTCCTTAAGGATAAAGTGACCGGATTAAAGTTTTTTAATGTCTTTGGCCCGAATGAATATCATAAGAAAGAGATGCGCAGCGTTGTCTGTAAGAAGTTCCCCGAGGTCAGGGATGAAGGGCGCATCAGGCTCTTTAAGTCGTATGACCCCAGCTATAAGGACGGCGAGCAGAAGAGGGATTTTATTTATGTCAAGGATGCGGTAGAAGTGATGTATTATTTCTTTAAGAACCCCGATAAGAGCGGCATCTTTAACTTAGGTACCGGAAAAGCGCACAGCTGGAATGAATTGGCCGAAGCGATGTTTTCTGCTTTAGGTAAGGAGCCGAGAATCGAATATATCGATATGCCGGATCACCTGCAGGGGAGATACCAGTATTTTACCGAGGCCAAGATCGAAAAGCTAAAGGATGCCGGCTGCAGGCATAAGTTCCGATCGCTTAAAGATTCCGTAAAGGACTACACTCGGTATCTTCTAAAAGACGCCCACCTATAACCTCCCATCGATAGGCACTCTTTAAAGAATAACACTTGACAACTGAACAGCCTTATGTTAGGTTTACCTAACAAACAAAGGCTAAACTAAGTCAGGGGTATCGCGGATGAAAGCTAAACCAAATAGCGTCAGAAGATTAAGTTCAAGCATGGAGGATTACCTTGAGGCGGTCGCCCTCTTAAAGAAGGATAAGGGTGTAGCCAGGGTCAGGGATATCAGCCGCCTGCTTCAGGTAAAGACGCCCAGCGTCAGCGGAGCCTTATCTTCACTTTCAAAGAAGGGCCTTCTGATACACGAGCGTTATGGTTATGTAAACCTTACGCCGAGAGGTGAAAGACTGGCTGATGACATCCAGAGGCGCCACGGGATGCTGATCAGATTCCTGACCGAGGTCTTAGGGATAGACCGGGCTACAGCGACTAAGGATGCCTGCAGGATGGAACACTCTATCAGCCCCCAGACATTCCGTAAATTTACAAAGTTTATGGAGTCTACGGATGATGAATAAGCCGGATTTTCCGTTAAATCAGAGTAGCGAGGGCAGGGAAGTAGTTTTAGCCGCGATCGAAGGCGGCCAGAAGTTGAAGATGAGGCTTAAGGATATGGGTCTAAAGGTGGGTATGACAATAAAGGTCTTGCAGGCCCATCGGACCGGGCCCTGCATTATCTTGGCAGGCCAGACCAGGTTGATCATCGGCCGGGGTATGGCGCATAAACTCCTGGTAAGGGAACTTTAGTATGCCTAAGAAAATAACTATAGCATTAGCCGGTAATCCCAATTCAGGAAAGAGTTCTGTATTTAATAATCTCACCGGGGCGCACCAGCACGTCGGTAATTACCCCGGGGTGACGGTAGAAAAGAAAGAGGGGGTCTTGGCCTATAAAGGTCACCAGGTAAATGTGGTAGACCTGCCCGGCACTTACAGCCTTAGCGCATATTCGATAGATGAGATCGTCGCCAGGAGTTTTCTGATAGAGGAGGCCCCGGATGTAGTGATCGATATCATCGATTCATCAAATCTGGAAAGGAACCTCTACCTGGCAGTGCAGATCATGGAGCTGGGCATTCCCCTGGTCTTAGCTTTTAATATGCATGATCTCTCTCAAAAGCAGGGCCTGCAGATCGATAGAGATAAATTATCGGAGCTTCTGGGAAGCCCGATCGTCTTTACGGTAGCTACTAAGAAGAGGGGCATGGATGAATTAGTCGAGGAGGCGATTAAAATAGCGGGAGGCGCTCGCCGTCAGAGAAGCGCTGCTATCGGCTACGGTAAAGAAATAGAGGAAGAGATCGCTAAATTAGAGGAGTTGATCGCAAGAGATAAAAACTTGGTGCTTAAGTTTCCTGTACGCTGGCTGGCGACCAAGTTGCTTGAGGATGACAGCGATGTGGTCAAAAGGGTTATGGGCACCTGGTGTTACCAGGAGATCATTGCCCAGGCGCAAAAGAGTATCGGACACTTAAAGGGGGTTTTCGGGGATACGCCGGAATCAGTGATCGCGGACAGGCGCTATGGTTTTATCAGCGGCGCCTGCTCAGAGGCAGCCAGAAGGACCTATGAAGTGCGCCACAGCGTTTCAGATAAGATCGATAATGTAGTAGCCAATAAGATATTGGGTCTGCCGATACTACTGGGGTTGATGTGGCTGGTATTTAAATTCACTTTCACCTTCAGTGAGCCGATGGCGGCAGGAATCGAGTCTATGCAGGCGCGATTAGGGGCCGCCGTAGGCGGATTCCTGCCTCAAGGCAGCGTAATCCGATCTTTAGCCGTCGAGGGGATAATCGGCGGAGTGGGAAGCGTTTTGGTGTTTGTGCCGATGATCTTTCTTTTATTTTTAGCTTTAGCCTTTCTGGAAGATTCGGGGTATATGGCAAGGGCGGCTTTTATTATGGATAGACTTATGCACAAGATCGGCCTGCACGGCAGGTCTTTTATTCCTATGCTTTTAGGCTTTGGTTGTAATGTGCCGGCGATCTTAGCGACGCGCAGTATCAGGGATAGAAGGGCGAGGTTTGTGACGATGTTGATCATTCCGTTTATGAGCTGTGGAGCAAGGCTGCCGATTTATACGCTTTTTGTGGGAGCTTTCTTTGCGCAAAGGTTGGCGGGCAACGTGTTATTTTCCCTGTATTTCCTTGGTATAGCCGTAGCGATTATAATCGCGAAGCTTCTGCGTAAATATATATTTAAAGGGGAGGCAGCCGCTTTTGTGATGGAACTGCCTGCTTACCGGATACCGACCTTAAAAGGACTCCTGCTCCATATGTGGGCCCGTGGCTCTGCATATTTGAAGAAGGCAGGAACGGTTATCTTTGTCGGCTGCATCCTGGTCTGGTTCTTGGGCAGCTTTCCCAGGCAGGCGCAGGATCCCGGCGCGGCAAAGAATCTGGAGCAGAGTTATCTGGGTAGAATAGGAAAGGGCATTGAGCCGGTATTCAGGCCCCTGGGGTTTGGCCAGTGGAGGATCGGTGTCGGACTCATCGGCGGGCTGGTGGCAAAGGAGGTGCTGGTAGGCACTCTGGGGACGCTTTATTCAGTCGGTGAGGTGGGGCATGCATCGGAATCACTGCGCCGGGAGTTAAGGGGCGCCATCCGGCCCGACGGCAGTAAATTATTTACACCGCTCTCTTCTTTTTCCTTGATGGTCTTTGTTTTATTATATATGCCCTGCATTGCCGTGATCGCGGTGATCAAGAAAGAGACTGATTCCTGGCGCTGGCCGGTATTTACAGCGATTTACACCACTCTGGTCGCATGGATAGCTTCTTTTATCGTTTATCAAGGAGGAAGGTTATTGGGCCTATGAAAAAATTATTTATATTGGCGTTCCTTTTAGGTACCGCTTTAATTTTGAGTTCCTGTGTAACAGCCCCCACTACACCGCCGGCGTATCCTCCGGTTCCCCGGCCTCCGGCATTAAGGGCTGATGCGATCCACCTGGTTGCTCCGGGAGAAACGCTCTGGCGGATAGGCAAGATGTATGACGTCAGGATCGATGATATAATGCGTGCCAATGCGTTAAGGGATGAAGAAAAATTAGAAAAGGGACAGCGCCTTCTGATCCCCGGGGCCGCACCACTGGTACCGGTGGTAACACTTTGCCCCTCCAGGAAATGGAAATATATAATTATTCACCACAGCGCAACCGGTGCAGGTAATTCATTAGATTTTGACCGCTCCCATCAAAGCAGGGGCTGGAAGGGGATAGGATATCATTTTGTGATCGATAACGGAACCAAGGGCAAAGAGGACGGCCAGTTGGAGACTTCTCCCCGCTGGCTCAAGCAGCAGAATGGTTCGCACTGCCGGGCCTCAGGTATGAACGGCAAAGCAATCGGGATCTGCCTGGTGGGAAACTTCAGTAAAGAGCGCGTTTCGCAAAAACAAATGGATTCCCTGATTTATTTAGTGAATCGTTTGAGGATTTATTATAAAATACCCTTAAAGCGTATAATCGGCCACGGCAATGTTCCCGGGGCGAGGACAGAATGCCCGGGTAAGAATTTCCCCTGGAGGGAATTTTGGAGCCGGCTAAAATAAGGTTAGGAGAAGAGAAGTAGAATGCGTAAACTTATCATCGACGAATTAAAACACCACGCGCCTTTTACTGCGCTGGGTGCGATCTCGGGGATCGCGATCATGATCCTATTCCGTAAGATACCGGCATCCCTGTCTTATAATATTTTTTACGTCCTGCATCCGGCACACGTTTTGTTAAGCGCCCTGGTCACTACCTCGATGTACGGGTTGCATAAGTGCGGGATGATCAAGGGCAAATGCAATCTCTTCACGCTGCTTGTGATCGGCTATGTCGGCTCGATCGGGATAGCTACTTTAAGCGATTCTCTGATCCCCTATATCGGGGAGGTCCTGCTGGATCTGCCTCACCGGCATGTCCATATCGGTTTTATTGAAAAGTGGTGGTTGATCAACCCGTTGGCAGTGATCGGCGTGGCCATAGCCTATCGGCGGCCTGGGACTAAATTTCCGCATTACGGACATGTCCTCCTGAGTACCTGGGCATCCCTTTTTCATATTATTATGGCTCGGGGAGGAGATTTCGGCTGGGCTGCCTATCTGGGGGTATTCGTGTTTTTGTTTATAGCAGTCTGGGTCCCATGCTGCGTAAGCGATATAATCTTTCCGCTTCTTTTTGTGAAGGAGAAGAAGGAAGGGGATGGTGCCGAGAGGGGGAGTTGAACCCCCATGAGGTTGCCCTCACTAGCTCCTGAAGCTAGCGTGTCTGCCATTCCACCATCTCGGCAAGATGTTATCAAGTATAACCTACCCTTGTAATTCTGTCAATCCCATTATATAATATAGCCCCTTAAGGAGATGCGTATGTTTATGCAGTCATTACAGATAACTATAACTGCGGTCGCCCAGATATTTGTGCTTGGGGCGATCGGCTATTTTCTGGTCAAAAAGGGAAGATTAGGCACGGCCTGCCTTGATACCTTAAGCAGGCTGGTGATCGAGGTCACCCTGCCGCTTATGATCTTTTGCCAACTGGCCAGGAAGTTCAGCTTCAGTCAGTACCCCAATTGGTGGATCTTTCCCTTGATCAGTATTCTGATCACAGGCTCAGGGCTCCTGCTGGGTTCATTATTTGGCAGGTTTGCAAGTGCCCCCGAGGATAGGGGTGAGTTTACAGGCCTGATCGCTTTTCAGAATTCCGGTTATCTGCCTCTGGCGCTGGTAGCGGCGCTCTTAAGCGGTAGTCAGGCAGATACTATGTTTATTTATCTCTTTTTGTTTCTCCTGGGCTTTAATGCTTCGGTATGGTCTCTGGGCGTATATCTACTTGCCCCGGCAAGGTCCGGGCGCCCGGGATTGGCGAGGTTCTTCAGCCCGCCGGTGATCGCGACGATTTTAGGCCTGCTCTTTGTTTTCGCCGGGGCGGATAGATTCTTTCCGCAGGCCCTCTACCGGCCCTTGAGCATGGTCGGTGACTGTACGCTTCCCCTGGCACTCTTTGTGGTCGGGGGGAATCTGGCCAGGGTACGCTTAGGGAGTATTAATAAGAGGGCGATGGCCTTTATGGTACTCTTGAAATTGATCGTTCTGCCTGCATTGGGCCTGGGCCTGATCATACGTTTTAATCTGCCTGAATTGATCGGGCTTTTGATACTTATAGAGTTGGCAGTACCTCCGGCGACCTCCCTCTCCCTGATCACCAGTCACTATGGAGAGAAGGATAAGTTGATCAGCCAGGGTATCTTCTTCGGCCACATCTTCAGTATCATTACGATCCCTGTATTTTTGAGTTTATATTTTATGCTGGTTATGGTAAAATGACTAAATTAGTCGCTAATAACCGCAAGGCGCGCAGGGATTACCATGTTTTAGAGAGCGTTGAATGCGGCATAGAGTTAAAGGGGAGCGAAGTCAAGTCTTTAAGGGAGGCCAGGGTGAACCTGGAGGATGGCTTCGCGCGTATTGATAATAAAGAAGTCATATTATATAATACGCACATAAGCCCTTATGAACAAGCCAGTTACTTAAACGTTGACCCTGTCCGGCCGCGCAAGCTTCTCTTGCATAAGCGCCAGATAAATAAGCTGGACGCTCAAACCGCTCAACGGGGATTTACGCTGATCCCCTTAAAGGTATATTTTACTGAGCGGGGGCTGGCTAAATTGGAATTAGGGCTTTGCAAGGGTAAGCAGCTTTATGATAAGCGCAGGGACGTAAAGCGCCGGGAACAGGATCGGTATATTAGTAGAGTAACCAAGGGCAGAAGAAAATAATGAGGTCCTTCGTCCCGCATAAGCAGGACTCAGGACCATTTTTCCTAAACTAAAACTATAAAAAAATGGGGGTGAAAGGGTTCGACCTGAGTAATCAGGGTAAGAGTAGCATGCCGCGGACGCAGGGTTGGCCGCGTTAACAATCCTTGCACAATATAAACGCAAACTACAGAAATGTAGCGCTGGGACCGATGCCAGCAATGGCGCCGTTACCAGCCGGCGTTCCAGTCCTCAGCTTCCAATAAAGTTGAGGCCTCTATTCATCCTGCCTACGGGTTGAAATAGAGACTACAGTAGGATAGCTTCGGTAAATTAGCCTTTGGGGCCGAAGCGAAATTTAAAAAGGCTGCGCTTTGCAAATCCTGCCCTGTAGGAGTTGCAAAGTCAACTTTAATATACGGGGCTAAGCATGTAGCGGCTTTTATTCGGTTACCCAGGGACGCCGGTTCAACTCCGGCCACCTCCACCACCGCATCCGACAAGGAAAAATGAAAATCAAATCAATCGTCCTCCTTCTGATCGTTTTATTATTTTACGGATGCGCCACAGTCCCGGTCAGGGAAGCGATCCCCACTTACAGGATCGAGGGAAACTCATACTTTTCCTTAAGCGAGCTTTGTAAGGCCAGGGGTATCGATTGGGATTATGATACCTTTACCAGGCGGATCGCTTTGACCAAGGGCGCACAGAGGATAAACCTTACCGTCGGGGGAAAGTTGGCCTTAGTAAACGGCAAGGCCAAGCGCCTTAGGCATCCGGTGCGTTTGCATAGGGGTGAGTTGGTCATTCCGCGCAGGTTTAAAGAGGGTGTTCTGGATACTCTTTTTAAGTCCAGGGGCAAGAGTAAAACCTGCCCTGCCTGGTCAAGGATCAGTAAGGTAGTTATCGATCCCGGCCATGGAGGAAGAGATCCGGGTGCAATAGGGGGAAAGGGCTTACAGGAGAAGGATGTCAACCTGGATATCGCCAGGAAACTAAAGAGCTTATTGGAGGCTGAAGGTATCGAGGTGTTGATGACGCGCTCAGCGGATACATTTGTTTCGCTCCCCCGCCGTGTCGCTATCGCTAATGATTCAGGGGCGGATTTCTTTTTGAGTATCCACGCCAATGCAAACCGCGTGCGCAGCCTCAGAGGGTTTGAGGTTTATTATGTATCGCCCCGCGTAGGGGACAGCCAGCGGGCGGTCTCTAGCGCCCGGAAGGCGGATTTGGATCCGCAGATCGGCACTATCGCCGCAGATTCCTTGAGCCTTAGGGCGACCCTCTGGGATATGATCTATACGCAGGCACGCAGAGAGTCTATAGAGCTGGCGCGGTTCGTCTCCGGGAGCGTCAACCGTGATCTGGGGATGAGGGTGATTGGAATAAAAGACGCTAATTTTCATGTCTTAAAGGGGGTACACATGCCGGCGGTATTACTGGAGGTAGGTTTTTTATCAAACTATTCCGAAGAGCGTATGCTTGGGAATAGCTACCACCGGCAGCAGACAGCTGAGGCGATCGCCGGTTCCTTAAAGAATTATGACAGAGAATTCACTTTGATTCAAAAGGGTATTTGATGAGGCCTATAGGAGTATTTGATTCCGGAGTGGGGGGCTTGACGGTAGTCAAAGAACTGATCCGTCAACTCCCGCACGAAGACATAGTTTATTTCGGAGACACCGCCCGCGTCCCTTACGGGATAAAGTCCAGGGAGACGGTGATCCGTTTTTCGACTGAGAATATCCTTTTCTTGCTTAAGCATGAAGTCAAGCTGGTCTGCGTAGCCTGTAACACCGCTTCAAGCGTCGCGCTTCCGGCGATCAGGAAGCATTTCCGTGTTCCGATCGTTGGCGTGATCGACCCCGGTGTACGGGAGGCGGTCTATGCCACCAAGAATAGATCGATCGGCGTGATCGGCACCTATACGACCGTCGGAAGCCGCGCCTATGAAAAGGGAATATTGCAGCTTGACCGTAAGATCAAAGTCATATCCCGGACCTGTCCCTTGTTTGTCCCTCTTGCCGAGGAGGGGTGGTTGAAGGGAAGAGTCGTAGAGGAGATCGCCAGGACTTATCTTAGGCCCCTGAAGAAGGCGCGCGTGGATACGGTGATCCTGGGCTGTACTCATTACCCTATGCTTAAGCCGGTGATCAAAGAGGTTTTGGGAAAGCAGGTTATCCTGATCGATTCAGCCAAACAGGTAGCGGTCGAGGTGAAAAATATTTTGGATTCAGAGAATCTGTTAAATAAAGGCCGCAGGGACGGCCGCCGCAGTTTTTATGTCAGCGATAATTCAGAAGGGTTCTCTAAGTGGGCGGAGAGGTTCCTGGGCCGGAAGGTAAACGGAGTAAGAAGGGTGAATAATGTATAGCGTAAGGGTAGAGGGGGATTTTAGCTCTGCGCACAACCTGCGGGAATATAAAGGAAAATGCGAGGAGCTGCACGGGCACAACTGGAAGGTGGAGGTCAAGGTCTGCAAAGAAAAGCTTGATCCCTGCGGGATGGTCATGGATTTTACGGAGCTTAAAAGCTGCCTGAATAAAGTCCTTGAAAAATTAGACCATAAGCACCTGAATAATATCCAGTATTTTAAGAAAGTCAATCCTACTTCGGAGAACATCGCTAAGTATATCTTTGATAATCTTTTGGCTGATCTAGCGGGTATCTCTTCTGTGACAGTTTGGGAGAGCCGGAACAGCCGCGCTACATATGCTCGATGAAGAAGGCAGTAGTTTTATTATCCGGGGGCCTGGATTCAGCGGTTACTCTTTTTTTAGCGAAGCAACGCAGGTTCAAGCCGACCTGCCTGATATTTGATTATGGCCAGCGCCACAGAAGAGAGATCAGCGCGGCAAAGAGTATAGCAAAGAAGGCTCGCTGTCCCTGGAAGTTGATCAGGATCAAACTGCCCTGGAAGGGCTCTGCTCTTTTAGACTGTAAGATTTCCTTAGCGCGCAAGTCAAGGGGGGGAAGCGGTATCCCCACGACTTATGTGCCGGCGCGCAACATCATATTCTTAAGCTTTGCGTTATCCCTGGCAGAGACGATCGCTGCCCGGGCGGTATTCATCGGCGCACATTCTCTTGATTACTCCGGGTATCCTGACTGCCGGCCGGAGTTCTTCCGCGCCTATTCCAGCGTGATCCGCAGCGGTACAAAGAGCGGTGCAGAAGGTCAGGGGATCAGGATCTGTACGCCGTTAATAAAGAGCACCAAGGCCGGGATAATCAGGCAAGGCAAGCGCCTTAAAGTTCCTTTTCACTTGACCTGGTCCTGCTACCAGGGCGGTAAGAAGCCGTGCGGAGAGTGTGATAGCTGTTATTACAGAGAGAAGGGGTTTAGAGGAGCCGGATTTAAGGATCCTCTATTAAAATAGGATATGAAGGGAAAAATCGCCGAAATCTTTGACAGTATCCAGGGGGAGGGGCTTTACCTTGGCGTAAGGCAGCTCTTTGTGCGCTTTTTTGGCTGTAACTTAAAGTGTAAGTTCTGCGACACGAAGCTAGAGTCTTTCAGGGAATATGAACCCGAGGAGTTAGCGAAAGAATTAACCAGGCTTTACCGTAGCGACTGCCACTCCATATCTTTTACCGGCGGAGAGCCGCTGATGCAGAAGGATTTCCTAAGATCGGCTTTAGAGATTATCAAGCAGGGGCCGGTAAAGACTTACCTGGAGACAAACGGTACCCTTCCGGAGTCACTAGAGGAGGTCATAGACCTGTTAGATATTGTGGTAATGGACCTGAAGTTGCCCAGCTCTACGGGGCTAAGTGATTTCTGGGAAGAACACCGCAGGTTTTTGAAGATCGCAAGCAAAAAGGATGTATTTTTGAAGGCAGTGATATGTAATTCCACCCGTGAAGATGATTTAGGGAGGGCCTTGGCCCTGATCAGTGATGCCGATAGAGAGACGATGTTAGTCCTGCAGCCTAACGCTTATGAAGACCATAATCAACTGCAGGAAAAGCTGCAGGGATTTAAGGATATAGCGATGAAGCGCGGTATAATCAGTTTTATCATCCCGCAGGCGCATAAGATGCTGGGGATCAGATAAGGGGCAGGAGCAATGTCTAGATATGATGGGCTTCAGAAGGGAATCCGTAATTTAAAGACGCCTAAGATCGAAGTCTGGAAGAATCAATATCCGGATAAAGAGTATTCTATCGACCTGGAGGTCCCGGAGTTTACCTGTATTTGCCCCAAGACCGGCTTACCTGATTTTGCGACGATCAGGATCGAGTATTCTCCGGATAAGTTTTGCCTGGAGCTTAAGTCTTTTAAATTGTATACTATCTTCTACCGCAACTTAGGGATATTCCATGAACACGCAGTAAACCGGATTCTGGAGGATCTCGTCAGGGCCTGTAAGCCGCGCCGGATGAAGGTTACGGCAGTTTTTAATCCCCGCGGAGGCATAAAGACCACAGTCACAAGGGAGTATAACTAAAAGATGAGGACAATACCGGCTAAAAGGATCGTGGACGCTGTAAAAGAGTTGTCTATTCAAGCGAATACGCTTTTGCGCAGAGATCTCCTTACGGCGTTGAAAGTCGCTTATACCTGCGAGAGGAATAAGCGGGCAAAGACAGTGTTGCGGATGATCATTAAGAATGCCCGGATCGCTAAAAACGAAAGATTAGCTATTTGTCAGGATACCGGCCTGCCATGTGTTTTTCTGGAAGTCGGCCAAGGATTGAGGATCTTAGGAGATTTGAAGTCAGCTGTAAACAAAGGAGTGGAGTCAGGATACAAAAAAGGATACTTCAGGAGTTCCGTGGTTAAGGATCCGCTGGCCAGGTCAAGATCGGGGTATACGCCGGCAGTGATCCATACGGATCTAGTCAAGGGGAATAAGTTAAAGATCACTCTTTTACCTCAAGGGTTCGGTTGCGAGAATAAATCTGTGCTTAAGATGTTTAATCCCACGGCTTCTTCGACGGAGATAAAGAAATTCATCGTTGAGGCAGTGAGATCCGCCGGCTCAGACGCCTGTCCTCCTTATGTCATCGGCGTAGGGATCGGAGGAACAGCGGACTACGCGTGTTTCCTTGCGAAAAAAGCGCTTTTGCGTAAAGTGAAGGGCCGCCGCTATAAATCTACAAATAAAGTTTCTAAATTGGGACAGGAATTACTGCGCCAGATAAATAAGCTGCGCATCGGACCTATGGGGTTAGGCGGAAGGAATACTTGTTTGGGTGTAAATATTGAAACTCATCCTACGCACATCGCGGGCCTGCCGGTAGCGGTCAATATCAGCTGCCACGCCTTAAGAAGCGCATCGAGGGTCATTTAAAGCGATGAAGAGAATAGTGGCGCCTTTAGGGCAGGATCTAAGTAAACTAAAGGCAGGAGAGATAGTTTTTTTAAGCGGATTGATCTATACTGCCCGCGACCAGGCTCACCAAAGATTAACCGAGGCGCTCAAAAAGGGCAGAAAGCTTCCCGTCAATCTAAAGGGTCAGGTGATCTATTACTGCGGCCCGACAGCAAGGCCTCGCGGGAAAGTCATCGGCGCTTGCGGGCCGACCACAGCATCACGTATGGATGATTTTACCCCTGCGCTGCTTAAGGCCGGCTTAAAAGGCATGATCGGAAAAGGCAGGCGTTGCCGGGAAGTGGCCCGGGCAATAAAGAAATATAGGGCGGTATATTTTCTTACCTATGCCGGCTGCGGAGCGCTTTTAGCCGGATACATAAAGAAGGCAAAGCCGGTAGCCTACAGGGGGCTGGGGCCGGAAGCGATCCATAGATTAAGGGTCAAAGATCTGCCTCTGATCGTCGGTATTGACGCAGGGGGAAGGAGTATATATGCAAAGAAGCGACGGGCGCGCTCCCGATAAGATAAGAAGTGTCAAGATCACGCGCGATTTCATGAAGTATGCAGAGGGTTCCTGCCTGATAGAATTAGGAAATACGCGGGTGATCTGCACAGCTTCGGTTGAAGAATCCGTGCCGCCGTTTCTAGAGGGTAGCGGCAGCGGCTGGGTGACCGCAGAGTACAGGATGCTGCCGCGTTCCTGCCAGAAGCGAATCCGGCGCAACAAGGACTCCGGGCGCACCTATGAGATCCAGCGTTTGGTAGGACGCTCTTTACGGGCAGTCTGCGAGATGCGCAAGCTAGGGGAGCGCACTATATTTATCGACTGCGATGTGATCCAGGCTGACGGCGGAACGCGCACCGCATCGATCACGGGAAGCTTTATCGCCCTGGCCGATGCCCTGGCTAAATTGAAGAAGGATGGCGCGATCGATAAGATCCCGCTTAAAGATTTTGTCGCCGCTACCAGCGTAGGAATATTTAAGGACGAGATGCTCCTGGATTTGAACTATGGGGAGGATTCCAAGGCAGACGTAGATATGAATATCGTCATGACCGGATCCGGCGAGTTTATAGAGATACAGGGGACTGCCGAAAGAAAGCCATTTGACGAGAAACAGATGAATAAATTACTGAGATTAGCCAGGCAGGGTATCAGGGAGTTGGTCGATATCCAAAAGACTTCGATAAAAAATATTTTATGAAAAATGAATTATTAGTCGCGACCAAAAACAGGAAAAAGCTAAAGGAGATCAGGGAGATCCTCAAAAGAGTTGATTGCAGGATAACATCTCTTGCCGATTACCGGCAGCTCTCCTTCCGTATCGTCGAAAATGGCAGGACTTTTAAGGAGAACGCCGTAAAGAAAGCGCTGAAGGCGGCGCGTTTTACAAAAAAGTTCACCATGGGGGAGGATTCCGGGCTCTGCGTTGACCTGTTAAAGGGCAAACCGGGGATCTACTCCTCAAGGTTCGCAGGCAAAGATAAGAGTGACCGCAAGAACAATCTAAAGCTCTTGAAGCTCCTGGAAGGGGCACCTTTAAGAAAAAGAACCGCGCATTATATCTCTGCCGTGGCGTTAGCAGACAGGCATGGCCTTCTGGGGGTAGTGGAGGGCAGGTGCAGCGGCATAATCGGTTTTGAATCGAAGGGTACGCACGGATTCGGCTATGACCCCGTATTTGTCATACCGAAATATAAGAAGACATTCGGGCAGCTTAGCGAGCGGATAAAGCACGGGATGAGCCACCGTTACCGCGCCTTAAAGAAAGCAAAAGGGATGATTCAGAAATATATTGAGCATTCGTAAACTGACTGTATAATTAAATAATGGCAGCTATAGTGAGCGACCGGGGCGTGGCTCAGCTTGGCTAGAGCGCTT
This sequence comes from Candidatus Omnitrophota bacterium, assembly GCA_042570405.1. Classification (GTDB taxonomy): domain Bacteria; phylum Omnitrophota; class Gorgyraeia; order Gygaellales; family Profunditerraquicolaceae; genus JBHPDM01. The sequence continues at coordinate 2,036 of JBHPGR010000020.1, read as the reverse complement.
GCTTTGGGAGCAAGAAGTCGACAGTTCAAATCTGTCCGCCCCGACCAATTTACCCATAATCATGTAGCTGGTAAATTGGTCCCGAGCACCAGGCTATTGGTTCAGGATGCGAGGGACAGTTTCCCTCGGACAGATAAGGAACAAATCGTCTTCGGGACTTCGCCAAAGGTAGTTTATAGGGGTGGCTTCGCAAATCTGTCCGCCCCGACTTAGATTTAAGATGTCCCTGTAGCTCAGTTGGATAGAGCATCTGCCTTCTAAGCAGAGGGTCGCGTGTTCGACTCACGCCAGGGACACCAGATTATTATGAAAAAATTTAAGAAATATCTGATTACGGCCTGTATCACCGTCGCGGCTCTTTACGGAGCTTTATATTTATCGGTACTCTTTCTTGGCAAGACGATCCTGATCAGCCGGCTTAAGGAGTTGACAAAGAAAGATGTAAGTATCGGGCATTTCCTCATCAGGCCGCCCTTTAATATCTACCTGGAGAAATTAGATATTAAAGATCTGGCCAGGGCCGATTCGATATCAGTTTCACCAAGCGTAATAGGGTTTTTGACAGGTAATGTCGTTTTTAACTCCATTACAATCAAGAACCCGGAAGTTGTTTATGAGAGGGCAATGGCCGGGAGAGCGCAAACATCTGCTGCTGTTTCGTCAGTGGCAACCGGCGCAGGCAAAGAAAAATCACGCTTACGTCTGTTCTTGAAGCGCGCGAGGATCGAGAACGGCAAAGTGATATTCATCGATCATTCGGCAGGGGAAAAGGGGATCAAGTTGATCGTGGAGGAGATAGATTTTCGCCTTGATAACCTCGGCCTTTTGCCCCGCTCTATGCGTACTAATTTCAAGTTACAGGGGCGCGTGCCCTGGCAGAGAAGTGATTATAAGGGGAAAATTACAGCCGAGGGTTGGCTTAATATCTTTAAGAAAGATATGCAGGCAGCCTTAAAATTCGAAGATATCGACGGGGTCTATCTCTATCCTTACTATTCGCAATGGGTGGATTTGGATAAGGCGCGCATCGAGAGTGCGAAGCTTCAATTTACCAGCGATATCGAAGCGGTGGATAATGATCTGACTGCCAAATGCCGCGTTGAGCTGACAGATATCGTACGCCGGCAGCGACTCGTTGATGAAGAGCCGGGAAAAGAAGAAAAGATCGCTGATGCGGTGCTGGATGTCTTCCGGATCCTTAATCGGGGAGGGATCGTCTTTAATTTTACGGTCAGGACCAAGATGGATAAGCCGCGGCTTAGCGCATTCGATATCAAAGATGCATTTGATGAAAAGGTCGCTCTGGCAAAGGCAAAGAAGAGGTCTGAATTTAAGATGGAGAATGTCTTCGCCTTCCCCTTGAGGTTCCTGGAGGGGTTGGCAGAGGGAGCGCTTGAGCTCTCCCAAGCGGCCGTAGACGGCACCTACGCCCTGGGCAAGGAATTAAAGGACTCGGTAGAGATAGCTTTTACTAAAGAAGAGTAGCAGTAAATTGGTTCTTGGTGGCCATAGCTTACATGAGCAGACGAGTTACAGAGCCCGAAGGGCGAAGTAACGAGTAGTCCTGAGCGTAAGCGAAGGACGTCTGCGAATGTAATCCTGAGCGAGGGAGCGTAAGCGACTGAACGAAGGATCAATTGGCAGAAATTAAATGGACTGGTTTGTTTACGTCCTTGAATGTAAAGATGGCAGGCTTTATACTGGCATTACTAACGATTTAGCCAGGCGCGTAAAGCAGCATAACCGTGGTCAAGGTTGTAGATTTACTAAATTTAGAATTCCTGTTAAGCTTGTATATAAGGAAATTTTTCCGTCTAGAGAAACGGCTTTGAAACGGGAATCTGAGATTAAAGGCTGGAAAAAAGAGCGCAAGTTAGAATTAATAATCGGATAAATGGTTAGGTCCTTCCCCCTTCGTTTCACTCAGGGTTCAGGACCACCATTTCCGACGATTAATAGATTGAAATGGTTAGGTCCTTCGCCCTTCGTTTCACTCAGGGTTCAGGACCACCATTTCCGACGATTAATAGATTGAA
>JBHPGR010000019.1:0-22529 GCA_042570405.1 Candidatus Omnitrophota bacterium | reverse complement strand
TATCATTGGCGATCAGGAAGGGACGGTAGAGGTTGTCGTAATTGTCGGCCCGCCACCTTAAGTCAGCGGCATAGTCAGTCTCGCCTAAGGCATCCATGGTGTCAGCCCGAGAGCGGTAGTAATCGATCCAGCTATCCAATGAATCCTGCTGCCCGGCTATCCAGAGGCGGCCGGCATGCACCGATTCCCGGGCAGTGATGAAATCGCCGATGCCACTCAAATTAGGAATATTCAAATTCATACCTTCAACTAAAATCCCGAACAAGTCGCTATAATAAAATTCCCGCATATCAAAGACACCGATCTTTCTGACAACTATCTGCATAGAATCTTCCTGCGACTGTCCGCCCCTGATCAAACTGTCCATATGTAAATCATAGAGGTTAATACCGGCCATGGAATCATAACGGTCTACGCTTAAAAGCATACTGTCAGACCAGGTTATCCAGGGCTGATATCCGGAAATCAGCGCGGTATCGTGCTGCGCCTGCCAGTAAGGCCTCATGACTAACTCTATGGTATCTTTCTGGTCTCTCCAATAATTCTGCCAGAGGATAATTGTATCTATGCCCGGGATAAAGTTACCCAGGCCGGTAGTATCTCCTGACTCAAGCATATAATTTAACACTACTTTTGCTCCTTGGGCATCCAGCACATGCAGGGCAGCATCGTGGGTATCCGCAGGAGTAAAGCCATAGGGATTAAGGACGGAGTCTAATCCCACTCTGTCTATGGCAATCTTCCTCTTCTGGAAGTCTCTGGATTCGCCAAAGGCATAGTTAGTATCTGCGGGGACAATGCTGTCCGGATTAGGTTTAAGCCCAAGGCCGACGCTATCAATGTCATCCGCCTTCTGGCGGAAGGCTCTGGATTTTCCAAAGGCATAGTTAGTATCTGCGGGGACAATGCTGTCCGGATTAGGTTTAAGCCCAAGGCCGACGCTATCAATGTCATCCGCCTTCTTGCGGAAGTGTATGGATTTGCCAAAGGCATAGTTAGTATCTGCGGGGACAATGTTGTCCGGATTGGCGCGTTTCCCGCCCACGCTATCCCTCAGAGCAATACTATCATGTCTAGCCGATAACCAATTTAAACGGGTTGTATCAAGCTGCCCCTGTGTTACTCCATAGCGATTGACAGTGCTATCTCCTCCCACCTTCTGGATCCGTTGATACAACGTATCAAAATTTGCCGCGGTGCTTTCGGCGGCCAGCGAATCGCCCGCCTCAAAGTTATAAGGATTGGTATCATTCTTGACCTGGCCGGCAGCTAAGTTCTCCAGGTAGGTAATCATCGTATCGGTATTGGCAATTCTCTTGACCAAAGGCAAGGTATCCTGGGTAAGATTATTTTTCTGCCAGTTAAAGTAACCCTTCAGGCTGTCGTCAAGTATATAATCCATGCCTGCTTCAGCGCCCTTGCCCTTCATATCCATAATAAAGGAATTATACAGGCTGTCTGTCCTGGCGGAATCACCCTCACTCATTTCAAGGGCGATCTGATGCAACCAGTGATAAACCAACATCTTGCCTTCCAGCTTAACCTTACCTTCCTCCAATAACCGCACTGCACTATTGAACGCCCGGACTAATACCGGCAGCCCCTTATTAGCATATTCCCTGGCTGCCTGTTCATAAACCACCCTGGCCGCCTCAAAGCCCTCCTGCGAACCGACAATGATACTCTCTGCCCCCCACATCTTCTGCTGTAGGGCCTTAAGCATATTTATGTCCGCGGTATCTACATCTACTCCCATCTCGGACATCCGGACGGCAAAACTCTCAATACCGATATTCTCCAGGAATAAGCCTGCCGCGGGAATAATATTCGGATGATCCCTGAGCTGTTCACCTAAGGGTTTATCTTCTGCCGCAAGCGGAAGCCCGGGACAAGCCGTAACGTTTCCGTCAGGGCTGATCTTAAAAGCATAGATATCCGGCCCGGCTTCGCCTACAAGATCCCTGGCGTTTATGCCGTATTCTAAAACAGGGCTGCCGGGAACACCGGCTACTATGTTGGTGCCTTCACCCATATAATAGGTCTTGCTATGAACGGAATCCTGCATATCGGTCCACTTGACGGTGAACGGCAGGGAATCCGACAAAGTTACGGCAATTAATCTGTCGATCTCCTTCTGGTTATAGAGTGTGTGCGAGCCTCTTTCAAGAGAGAGCCTTGCCAGGGGGATGCTCTCCGGCTTAGGTACAAAGATCCCCGGCTTACCATTCAGATAAGAAATCTCAAAACCCACAGGCAGCAGTTTATCTGCCTGGGCGAATTTTACGCGCATCGGTTTAGTTAATTTTTTATTCTCCAGAGAATCGCCGGGGGTTAACGCTACCGCATAAGCAACGCTGTCAAAAGGTATAAAATCGCCTTTGATCCTGCCTAATTCATCTGCGGATATCTTCCTCCACATCCAGTAATTGCCGATACTTAAAGGCTGGCTGTAGATAACCACCGGATTCATTGGCGTTCCGTCACCCCATTCGCCGATAACGCAGTCTACTGCAAAATCAGTCAGTTTATTGTCGTAATGCCTCTGGATTGTCCGGGGTAGGTCTTTGGTAGAATTATAGATATTCAGGATCTCTCCGGTAATCGGGTGCTTTAAGGCCCCGGCTATCTGATTGCCGAAGTTATCCTGGCCGATAATAACTTCATACTGCTTTTCTATCTCCTCTAACATCCAGAATGAAGGAATCACCGCGGAAGCTCCGTCTTCAACCCAAAGCCCCTGCAATTCGCAGAATTTACGGGTTAATACCTCTCCGTCCTGACCTTTGATAAACCACGGTGAGTTAAAGTATTCGGTTGCCTGACGGCTGGCTAAATCAAGCATGATGCCGGTGGCATATTCACCGCTGCGCCTGACGATGTAAATATGGTTGCGGTCGGTATCCTGCAGGGCCTGACGGTAAAATTCAGAATGGCTCCTGCCGAAGATAACTACAGCCGGAAACTGCGCTTTTTCAAAGACTGCCTGCTGATGGTAGTCGCCGAAGATCTTTCCGATACCGGGTATCCTGCCAAGGCCTTCGCGCAAAAGATCATCAGGGATCTTGGTCAGGGTTAAATTAGTTAATTTTACTTCTCCACGTCTGCTCCAGGTATCTGCCGCTATCGCCGCATCGGGATGGAAAACCGCTGTTTTCCATACCGGGTTACTGGTGCCGGAAAGATGGAATAAGGGCGCTCCCTCCGGAGCCACCATTACCCCGCCCTGCCCCCGATACTGATTCATTTTAATCTGATTAGGAATATTAAAGACCACATTATCCACTATATAAGGAACAGCCAGGGCATAGGTCCTGGTTGCCGGAGTGCCTAAGACTAAGCCGGTTATATCCTTGACTGCCATAAATCCGTCTACCCACGGCTGGTATTCTGCCGGAACCATCAAATGCACATAAATATCCTCTAAGCCTAATTTTTCCGGACCGCGTAAGCTAAGCACCGAACCGGGAGAACTCATCCGTTTGTATCCTAAGCCTACACGGAAAACCATATCTTTTGACTTTCTTTCCAGGGCTCCCTTTAAATCTCCTACGAACGGAGGAATGGCATTAACCGGGTCAGCCTGAAAGACCTTTAAGTAGGCATTCAGAACATCGCGGCTGGCAGTCTGATATTTCGCCCGCTTGTAAGCATTGCCTGCTATGGTATCATTTACCGCTGCAATACGACCGGATATCCTGGCGATTCTCGCGTTTACCTCGGCCATCTGATCGATCACCTCTACGATCTCTCCGCTGGGCTGGGTCTGCGGCAGCTTGACCTCTCCGCGTTGGTCACCTTTTACCGGCTGCCCGCCATCTCTTAATATAAACGGATTAAATCCTTCCCTGGCAAAATTTCTCCAGACTGTTGCGGCAACCGAAGGATAGGTATTTGCCCACCAATTTTCTCCGTGGAATATTTCTGCGATTGAAGTGGCATACCTGATGCCGCCTTTATCTTCTAATTTAGCCAGCTCTCCTATATAGAAATCTCCCTTTGCCTGATTACCTGCAACCTTATAAGCGACTGCTCCTTCGGCGGTCCACTCTCCGGAGATAACCCCGCGGCTGTCAGTAAAATCGAATCCCTTGATGCCGTTGACTGTAACTGAGGCGCGCGCCTCTGCAGCGCTTAAAAGTAAAGCGGGCTCTACATGATATAAGGATTCCGGCAGGCAGGGGTGGCTTAAAACTCCCAGAAATTGCGCGTCACTGGCAAAGATGGGGTCTTGTGCGCCGCGGTTAAATATCTTCTTCTGCCTGTCATACCCTTGCCAGTTCAGCCAGTGCGCGGCCTTTGCCTGAGCCACTCTCCATTTTTCATTACCGGTCAACTGGTACAGCATGCCAAAATAGGCTAATCCGTCATGGGCGTATTCAGTAGGAGCCCAGTCGAAGGTCGGCCCGCCCAAGATCCTTCCGTCTGCCTGCTGCAGGCCAAGCGCGAAATCACCGATCCTCTCCATAAAAGGCATAAACTGGCCGTCCCTGGTATCATTGGTATAATGCGCCATAGCTATACCTAACCATAAAGGATCGCCTGCCTTTAACAGGCTATCCTTCGGTAAGCCGTTAGCGGCATCGTAAGCCAGATAAGGGATACCGTCCTTCTTAAGAGCCTTCATATAAAGGGAAGCGAATACCTGGCGAGGTGTGGCATAATCGCCGCGGTTCATTAAATCCATAGCCGCCAGACCCTGGTCATAAAGAGAGGCGTAACCGGTCAAGTCCTGGCCCCTTGAGTCTAAAAATGAATTATCTGTGACCTGGAAGGAAGCGAATAATCCAGTCTGCGGATTATGCTGCTGCATAAGCCACTGATAATCTGCCTGCGGGAGATGCTGAGGAAGGATGGAATCCTGCGGCGCAACTTCATCCCCTGCTGGCAGCCCCTGGGCATTGGCTACAGAAGGGAGCAGACATAGACCTACACCAATCAATACCACCGCGCTGGCAATCGCCGTGGCTGTTAAGGAAGGTACCCGGAAATTAGAGATAACATCATATACGTGGGCGGGTATCTGGGTATTACGCCGAGGGCGATTGTAGTAGACCTCTGCCCGATCCCAGGCGGCAATATAATCATCCCATTTCGTTTCGATTGATTTTATCTCCTGCTTTAACCTGGCGATCTCTATAGCTATTCTTCTGGCGTTAATGCGTGCGACTTCGTCTTGGCGATCTCTGTATAATGCGTAATTCCTGTCGAGCTCTTCCCTTGAGCTGACCAATTTTTTGCGTAACTGCTCGAGGTACTCAATGTTCATACTATGAGCATAATACTTGCTGTAATATTCCTTTTTAATCTCGTCAATCTTATGGCCAATTACGCGGGAAGCTTTCTTGGCATACCAGACCCTATCCAGTGCCTGATCGCGGCGGAACAGGCCAAGGGTGCTTAAGATCTCGGCGTAAGTTGCCTCATCCAGCAGTTCGCCTACGGCAGCATAAATATCAGCTTTTTTCTCTTTATCATAAGCCAATTCGTAGATTGCTGTCTTCTGCTGTTTACTCATCAGCATCTGTGCGCTTTCAGCAACCAGATATTCCACGATCATCTCTCTTAACGCCTGCTTCTTCTCTTTCGGCCTCAGGTCAGCCCTTGCTCCCTTTAGCCATTGCTGATATCTTTCGAATATATTCAGCAATAATAATTCGCGGGTGAATGCCTTTGCTTCAGCTTCTTTTTCGGCTGATATTTCCAGCAACCCCTTCAACTGCGCTTCGTATTTCTCTGCCCATTTCAGGAAAGCCCCGTATCTTGCGTACAGTTTTTTATGTTTCTCTACTGCGTCCGCATGGCTCTCTTCTAAACGGGCTAACTGCTGCTTTAAAAGGTTCAAGTCAAAGACTAACGCGTTTATTCTTCTTACCTTATCCGCCGTTTGCTTAACTTGATAGCCTGCTAATTCATCGCGTAACCCCACGTATTGCGCATATTTATATTCTGCCTCCTTCAATAATCGCGCGTGGCATTCCCTTGTGCTTTCTAGCTCTTCTCTTAATGCCTTCAGCTGCCCGAAGAGGGATTCCAGTGTCTTTATTCTCCTGGATACCTTATCCGGATCGGTTAAATCTCCGAATGGCGCCATATGGCGCTCGATGTTTTCTTTTAATCGCCGGATAGCTTTCTCAACCGGTTCTTCATTAGTTCCTGCATCGGATAAATCCGCAGGTTTCTTATAAGCCCCGCCGAAATAACGCCCTAAATATCCGGCGCCTATCAATAAAGCGGCCGCTCCTATTATTATCAGAGGCACGCTTATGAACGGAGAAATAACAAAAGTAGCTGCAGCTGCTCCGGCAGCTAACGGTACATCTGCGGCCTGCGCCAGGCCGAAGATAACGCAGATAGCCAAAATGGTCGTAGCCACTGCCCTGGGGCGGGATTTGGCAACAGGGACTGTCCCTAAAGCATTGGCGTCTTCAGCTCTAGCTACAGTGCTCATTCCTGCGACCATGACTCTCTCTGCTAAAGGACATTTTGGCTTGGCGCGGATTTCCGGTGCTAATTTTAATCTGCCTACTGCTTTGATAAACCCTATGAATATAATAATTAGCAAGTAAGAAAAGTAACCAAGTGCTGACATAACTACACAAATGTCAGGAAGATTTGTAACTAGTGCGCCGATTCTAAAATAATCTAAAATCATTCCTGCGCCGAGCAGGTAATTTATGTACTGAGAAGCGCTTGCGGCAAGGAGAACTGAAAGGAATAATATCTCTGCCCTGAATTTTTTTGCTGTTTTTACTTTGCTTAATAATAAAAATGGACCAATTAAGATGATGGTGACCCCCATTACAAGCCTAAGGGCGCCTTTTAGGTTTATAGCATGAAATAGGGGCTCAAAACCGATGCCGCCTTTCAGAAAAATGCCCCAGCCCGCGCTTATTATCAACCAGCTCGCTTTGCGAATTTGCGAAGCAACCCCATCATCCGGGAGGTATAAGTCAATCGGAATGCGATAGAAAGCAATAATCAGCGCCTGCGTTAATACCGACGCTAAGATAATCCCGAGCGTTAACCAGATATAAGGCTTTAATTCCCCTAATATCTGCCTCTTAAAGAGCGCATTTTTATAATTATGATAGACGGCTAATCCGGCAATAGATAATCCCGCAAGCAAAGCGCCTGAAGTAATCAATAAATCGTATTTTCCGATACGGGGAAGGTTAGGGAAGAATGTCCACAAGCCGATAAAACCGGCAAATAAAAGTAGAGATAAGAACAAGGAAGGATTAAATCTGTTTTCTTTGCTTGATACTGGATTATTGTCGTTTTCATCATAATAACAGCCGGAGGCGGCTGCTGTGCGATAAGCTCTTGCTAGTGCTGGCTCAGCGCGCACCGGATGCTGCTTGGCCTGTGCCTTAGTCCTTAAGCCGCGGATGATGGCGGCGATTTTTTTGCGCTGGGCGATGGCGACGATGCCGGCGATGATAGCGATTTCTGCGCCTATGGCCACCCAGCCCCAGACCGGTAAAGTTATGCCTAAGATTGTCGCGGTGGCGACCTTGGCGGCGGCGCCTGCTAACGGAGTAGCCTGCGCCTGGCTGGCCGCCCCCTCAGCACCGGAGGCGATGCTGGGCGCAAGAAGTAAAGCGGCGCTGATAATCGCCATCAATATACCTGGTAATCTTCTTCCCCGAAGGGTATCCTCGAAGCGGCGGTCATGCCTTGCTGCAGTAAAGGCTCTTTTAAAATAGAGAAAACCTATGAAAACGATAAACGCCACAATGATAGCCCCGGTGATCCGTATCTGATTTTTATCAAATATGTCTTTGAGGGAGGAAATAATATTTGTTACGATAGAATCGCCTTCTGGCGCGGCCTGCGCCATGCCGGCCAAAGCCGCAATCAATAATGCCGCTGCGCCTGTCCCGCGGCCGGAAGAAGGAGGAGTAGTTTTACCGGGGGCACGATCAGAGCCGGAGGTTTCCTCAGCCAAAACTTCTGCTAATGCTCGTTGCGCATAATTATCGGCAAAAGCTGTTACGCCTTTTAATATGTTAAGCAACCGTACTTTAATCTCTGCATCTTCATATCTATCTAATAATGTACCTAACTCAACAAGGAACCCTTCTTGCTCTGCCTGCGCTGTCCAAAGGAGTTTCACCGGATGATATTGTATTTCGCTATCTTCAATGGTGATATCTCCCTCATCGGAAGACAGAATTACCTTAACCCCATCCTTAACTTTAAATCCTACAGCTAACTTTAAGAGCTCTTCCGTCAACTGCTGGGCGGGTTGATTATTAGCAATATAAATCCAGAATCCGCGCTTGTCTATAGGGCCGTACGATAATAAATTTGTGGTTAAGAAATTTGTGGTAATAGCACAACCGGTCTTGGCAAATTTAACAACTGCGCCATACACGCCTGTATACAACCTGTCGCCCCCGACTTCTTTGCCTGAAAGAAGATCGCCGATAGTAGCAAATACCTCTTCTCTCTTGGCATCAAAAATATCATTCCAGTTAACACCCTGCTCTCGCTCATAGGCGCTAATTAATTCCATTAACCTCGTCACTCTTCCGCGGGTTGCCACCACCGCGCCCGGCTTAAACTCGATTGTCAATGCCACTACCGAGCCATCGCTATTTTCTTTAGTAAAGAATTCCAACTTTGCATCATCAATAACCCCTTTCGCCTTTAATTTCTCCGATAAATTTCTAACTTTGGCGAAACAGTGATTCTTAGAATCATCGCCGTATTTAACCATGGCCTTCTGCGGGTCAAAGCCATCGGCGTTATCTAAAAGAAGCGTAGTTAATCTCCGGCCTTGCAAATACATTATAATATAACCATAGCCAGCCATAATTGAGCAGACATGCTTACCGATATTGGTAGTAAAATCTTCCAAAAGAAGCATCAGGTCTGATACATCTTTTTCATCAAAATGTACTCCATCTTTCTTAAGTCTTGCTACAAAAGCATCGACTGAATCATGCGTTTTAAATAAAGCCCCCATCGGAAACACTTCACCCACATAAATAACCGTTGCGCCTTGGTTCTGTAACTCAGTAGCTGTTGCCTCGGCGTCTTGATTTGGCCCGCGGATATCCGACCCCATACTCTTACCGTGGTCTTTCTTTATCGCCGTAAACAGCTTCTCGGCCAGAAGCGCCAATGGCCCGGCTAAGAACATCGCCCACGGGATTATCCCTATCCGGATACCATTCTGTCTTCCTGCTCTTGCCAGCCTCAGGATCACCATACCAGCGAACCAGGAAGAAAGCATGGAAACTATAAAACAGAAGATATCTCCCGTATCGTAGGTAGTTAAGTGCTTAATGCTTAAGTTGTTTAAGGCCGCGCCTACTCCGTGATCAAGAATATAAATAAACATTGCCATGGGGTGCTCGAAGAAATCATGTATCAGGATCAGCATGGGGTGCCTATTAATCCATCCGCCTAATATCTCGGATCCGATTAATAAAGCCAGCACCAGGATGGCTACTGCGCTAAAGATGCGCGGATTTACCTGGAATCTACCTGTGCTGGAAATTCTTTCCGATAATTCCTGCCATTTCTGGGTCAATACATTTTCGTCCGTCCACCAGCTCCAGCCGCGCACCAATGCGTGACCTGCGCACGCTGCGAAAGACATGAATAAGGTAAGGTACAAAGGCGCGTCAAAAAGAAGGTTAAACCCATGACACCTCATCCAGGGATTTGCCAAAAGCCGGCTAATCAGAAGATTCGGCACTGCGATGATAAACCCGTACAATAGCGGGAAGATGGCTCCCGAATTAACCATGAAGGAATAGGATCCATTATGGGCTTTTGCCCAGACAAACATCGCCCCCAACAACGCCAAATAAGGCCAGCCGACACTGAGAATCATGTCAAAAGGAATGTTATTATTTGATCCGGTGGTTGAAGCCGCGCCTAAGAGGAGCGGGCTGAGTAAAGCGACTAAAAGTACGAGCCCGTAGTCAAGATAAACCGATTTTGTTGTCCTGGAACCCGCGCGGGGGTCAGTTCCCGGAGGTATTGGGACCGCACGGGCTCCAGAAACAACAATAGCCGCACCTCTTCCTACCACGGAAAGTTTAGGTTGCGGCTTGGTTAATAAAGCCTTGGATTTATTAACTATATTAGTAACAACTGCGCCCAGCGCATTCGGCGCACGGGCAGCGGTCTTTAAGGTCTTGGCCAATATCACTGCCAAGGCAACCGCGCCTGAAACAGCGGCCAAGATCAGGCCTAACTGGTGACTCACGGCATAATCCTTGATTATCCCGATTGCTAATACGACGCCTATTACTGTTATTGCGCCCAACAGTTCAAGCGGTGTCGAGCCTCTTTGCGCTGGAACGTGCTTGGCAACTACGCCAAGGACTCTGTAAATAAAACTCAGCAGCCGAGGTATCATTCTCCTTGCATTCTTAGCGCCTTTGCGAATCTTCGCACGCCTTGCCTCAATCCTGGCCACCTCAGCCTTTTTGTTATGCTTAACCATGTTAAAGCGTATCCTGGCGTCCAATTCTTCCCGTTTTTCCGTTTTATCAGCGGGAATCAGTTTATCAAATAATGATTCGAGGGCGGCTATGCCAAGTTCCAAATCGGCTTCATTGCTGAACCGCGTGTTGTAAAATCCAGCTATTAAGTTATCTAGGGCGTGAGAGAAGTACCCTACATATATTGCTGGAAGATTGGCCGTTACCTGAGTTTTTTCTTCGGCTGCGGCGGCTTCGTCGCGCTGCTTTGTTTCTGCTTCGGCGCGTGCCTTAGCTTCAGCTTCTTCAGCCCTTGCCTCTGTTTCTGATCTCGCCCTCTTTTCTGTTTCCGCCTGCTTGCGCTGCTCTTCTAATCTCGTTTTCCTTTCTGCTTCGGCTCTGGCGGCTTCAGCTTCGGCGCGTGCATTAGCTCCAACCTGCCTGCGCTCCTCTTCGGATCTAGCTCTCTCTTCTGCTTCAGCTTCTAATCTGGCTTTCTCGGCGGCTAATCTTGCTTCTTCTTCGGCTCTGACTCTGGCAGCCTCAGCTTCGGCGCGCTGCCTTGCTTCTTTGGCGGCAGCTTTATCGGCGGCAACTTGCTTTTTGAATCTGGCGACTGCTTCAGCTTTTAATCTGGCTTTCGTCTTTAGCTCAGTATCCATCCAATAGAAAATAGCGGCCGTTTCAGGAATATATTCGTTGGCTAATCTGGAATTATTAAGGAGGGATTGGGCAAATGGGCCGATCTTGATACTATATTTATTCGCCCCATATTTGGGATGGGCTAAATCCTCTCCCTCAAACTTTTTGAACCACCCTCTAAGGCTACATAGGACCCCTGTCTTGACATTTAAGGCTCTCCTTGGCAGGCACTTTGTTTCTGCTAAGTGATTCATTATTGCGATATTCTTTGCCTCTCTGGAATTGCGGCGTGCCTCCTTTAACGCTACTATAAGGGCTATGCTGGAAATGGCTATGGCCGCTACTGAGATAATCAGGGTAGGGTCAACAGGATGAACGGGTTTTGCGGCGATGCCGGCGAGAGCACCGGCGGAGATAAGAATAACTCTTAATGCGGATAAAGACGGTTTTGCTGCTTTTGGCCCGTATCTACCTTGAGCTTCTTGCTTTGGCGGACGAGAAGTTACACCTTGAGAACCTTGGCCTTCGGTTGTTTCAGTTGCACCTCGGGCACCACTTCTACCGCTTGTAGTTCTTGAACCTTTTCCACCTACTACTGAACCTACACTTCTAATCAACCGATTTCCTAATTTGCGCGTTTGTCTTAAACCACGACCTGCGCTTGCGCCAAGCACAGCCGCCCCGCCAATAGGCCCTGCCTTGGTATGGCTGACAACTGTCATACCGTTCTGCTGACGGTATGACCAGTATGCATATACGCCTGCAGTTACTAAGGCCAATCCGGCTGCTATATACGGACTGACTGCAGCCGCCGCGCCAGCTCCCGTGGCAGGTGTGATTAAACTTAATCCTAAGAAAGGAATCGCGCTATTTGCATTTATAGGTATCTGTTGAGGCGCAACCGGAGCCTGATTGGGCATCCCCATCGGCTGCTGCATCGGTGCTGCCGGCTTAGGCGCTAAAGGAATCTCCTGATCCTGGACAGGCAGAGCGCCGACAATTGAATTTAATAGCGCTGCCCGGGCAAGGCCAAGGCCTCCGCCAACCCCAGGCACCACTGCCCCGGTTTTGAACTTGGGACTTCTCATGCCGCCCATCAATTCAGCAGGTATAGTATCTACTACCAAAACCCTATCACCCGGCCTTAAGCCTTCAGATAACAGCTGCAGCGCCTCCTCAGGCGTCCTGATACACCCGTGGCTAAGGTTTCTTCCCTTATCAGCCCTGGTGAATATGCCCTGGCCGCCGATCGCATCACTAGCCCCGTGTATGCCGGCATTATACGGCCCCTCTACCCTACCTAAATAAATAAGGTCCAGGTGCAAATCAGTGTAGGGATAGTCCTTCTGGCCGTATCTGACCGCCTTGCCGCCATGGAACCAAGGCGTGCGGAAGGTCAGTTCGCCGATCCTATATTCTCCAAGCCGTGTGGGCGTAGCCTCTGCGCCGGCGACTATAGGTATTACGCGCAGGGTATCATTAGCCTTGATGAACATGGTGTTAGTAGTCCTATCTACAACGGCATGATAACCAACATCCTTAATCTCAACTGTCTCTAATCTTAAGGCAGAAGGATAAGCTAACTTTTGGCCGACTCTAAGAACATGGATGTCTTTGACTCCACTGAGGCGCCTGATAGAAGCCATGGGTAAACCTAAGGCATCAGAGATCTTGGTCAGATTATCTCCAGGCTGTACTATAATAGTTCCGGCAGTATCAACCGGCAGCAGCCCCTCTAATGCCGCAATATCACCTCTATAGTCCCTGATCACCTCGCCTGCGCTGGTTGACTTCGGAAGCGGCTCAGACTTGGCTATCCTAGAGCACCCCATCGTAAGCGCGCTAATCGTAAGCGCCGCGATCAACGCAACAGGAACTATAGCCTTCCTAATACCAGTCTTTGCAGTAGTCCTCCCTGCTACGGTAGCGACACGCTCCTTTCCTCTGTGCGGAGCGACTTGGCGCCTGCCACCGCTGGTTGCCACCGCCGCGCCGAGCTTCACCTGATCTAAGGCGCTGACGACCTTATCCACCGCCTTTATCATCATGGAATCGCGCCGCTCCTGCTCCCTGCGGGCATAGTTATATATACCGGCGAAGAGATCCGGATGCTCTTTGGCTATATATTTTAGGGAGGCAATCAAGGTTTCTCCCTTTAAACGAACCAGTAGTTCACCAAAGAGCGCGATATCCAACTGTTCAGGGGATATCCGGTGAAGGCCCTCGGTATCTATAAGCTGGATATGGCCGCGCGGAGTCACGAAGAACTGCATATCAAAGATTGAAACCTCATGCTGACTTAACCTGCGGTGGAGCTCAATAAACTCTCTGACCGTATTCAAATTTATGTTTTCAGGGACTGCGCCGGCAAAGTCTCCGGGAACGATATCCATTACCAGCCATAACTTGCCCCTGGCCTTGGATATTCCGTGAACTTTCGGAGCGATACCCAGCTCCTCGGCGATCTTGGCTTGTCCGTATTCCTCCAGCGTGATTCTGGCATTGCCTGTCCTGTACTCTATGCCGAAGATAGGATCCCTATTTAACTCATAAGCATATTTTAAAGCCACCGGCCTGGGCGCTTTGCCTGCCTCTTCTGCGGGAAGGAATCCGACCAGTACCATGCTGCTGGAACCTTCATGATAAGGACTGGTCAAGAAGGTATCTATGCCGGGTAGAGTTACTTTAACCTTAGGGACCTGATTAAGCGAAAGCGGCGATTCACTTAACGGCCGGACCTCTCTTAATCCCGAAACTGTGGAATACCCTGTGGGCAGGTCAGCGGCGGTTATCTTGCTACTTTCTAATACATTTACCCGGCCTAATCCCCTTCTACTGGTTTGCGCCTTTGCCATCAGCGAAGATACGGTATCAGTTGACATACTGCCAGCCCCTGCCGCGCCGAGCTTCCTTGCCAGCGCCCTGAAGGCCTGCCTCCACTGGAATCCTCCGTCCCTTGCAGCAAACTGCGGGAACAATAGTCTAAGCGGAGCCCTTACGAAATCAATGCCCGCACCAAGATGCTGCACGTCGCCCTGCCCTGCCTGCGTCGCTGCGGCGGGCTTCGGACTTCCTATTTGCGCTTCTATTTCCCGCAAATATCCGTCATCGACTTTTATCTGGGCACTTAGATTATATCTCTGGTATCTCTGCTCCTGATTCCTTAATCCATTAGCAACTGTCTGATTTTCTAAAACCCACCTCTTTAATCCTTTTTCTGAAAGTTCAACAGCTAGCGTTTTCAGTTCATCCTGATTAAGTCTAATAAAATCCACCTTAGGTATTCCTGCGTATTCAAAGAAACTATCGATATGTTCAATGGCTTTCCTTCTATATTCGGGACGAACCTTTTGTACCCTGCCATATTCTTCATCGTTAACAAAACCTTGTGTGTCTACTAACAAGCCTACCAGGTCATCAATAAGATGTTCTCTTAAAACTGGAGAAACATAGCTACCTTCTCTCTCGGACGCTTCTGCCCTAATGGGCTCTCCCCAAAAAAGATCAACCAATCCCTCTATTGTTGCGCTAATAAGAGAAGGAAAATCATTGTGCTTGATTCCCTCATATCTACTATGCCACTCGTACGTATGTAAACCATGGCGGGGAATACCTTCCCTCCTACCAAATTCTTCTGATATATATTTCTTATTCATGTTGAATTCACCAACCCAAAACTCTTTCCCCACGCGCATTGGTGTGTAACCCAAATCTGCTATGACTTTATTAATAGCCTCTTCTGTGGGTTCAATTTCATAATACTTGGCTCTACCTAAATCCTGTGGCGTTGGCTGCGGAGTGCCTCTCATACCTAAAACCAAGGCCCCCTCTGGAAGCTCAACATCTCCAAGGAGGTATGTATCCGCAGGCAGATTATTTTCAACCTTCTGCTTGGGGACTTTATAAAGGGGGATTAGGACTATATAGGACGCATCATCCCAATTACCCCAGAAATGAGAACCCACGGGACCATTTAAACAAAAATGAACAGTATCACGGCCTCCCCATCCAATAGCATTGCTTGTTGTCAAAATTTTTCCATTTCTGGGCAAATAATTAGTCTTATGCACCAAGATTAAATCGGTAGCTGAGAGTCCTTCTTCTCTTTTTTCTACCTCATACACATCCGAGATATCCTGTGGTTTATCCCTTGCCGTTGTCCAACCATTTTGGGACGCCTCTATTCTCATCTGCCTTAACATTGACATAGCAGTATTGCTACCAAAAAAGTTTTCCAATCTTAAATAGCGGTCTAATTCTGTCAGGCTAATTCCGTTTTGCAAAGTATCTCTTGTCTTTGATGCATCTTTCTTCAACCAGCCGGTAAGCATTTCCATTGATTCCTTAGCTGGTTGATATATCCCTAAATCAATGCTTAATCCCACTGCCTGAGGATAACGTCCGTAATTCTCCACAACTTGTTTTAAATCATATCCTTTATCTGCTGCCCATTTGAGCCTTCTTGATACATCCGCAACTGAAAGTCGCTCGCGCTTAATAGTAGACGATAAATTGCGTAGCTCATCAGTGGCTACGCCTTTCTCTATACTAAGGCGTACTAATCCAATGGCCGTTTCTCCGTGTTCTTTAAGCACTTTTGCAACATCTTTTATTTCAGGTGGATATCGGTTATCTCCTGTCATTAGTCTTGCTAATTCTGGTGAAGCTTCATATATCTCGAGAATACTAGAGATATTCCTTTCAACTTCCGGTATTGTGGGTATAGAGTAAAAATCATCTTGGTCGGGTTGATGAGAAGCTATGTCAAAACTAAGTCTGCCTACTTGGGCGCCAAATCTATGGCCGTCCGCTAAGAAACGGCTGAATCCTGTGGGATATCTTTCAAAAAATTGAATATACTGGGGGCCAAAGGATTGAGAAATTAAGTCATTTATTTCGGCGGGGTTAACTACCTCTCTTGCAATCGCTCTAACTAGTCTATTAACCCTTTGTTCTGGAGTCTTACCAAATATTCTGGCTACCCCTGCCGCGCCGAATGTTGCGGGCCTCGCTGCTGCCACGCCGCCGTAGCCGGCATGCGTAAAGAGGCCTAATTTTTCAGGGGTCAACTCGCCTATTGCTGCCTGTAATTGCGGCTGCTGCGCGATTCTTTGCTGAATTGCTTGCTTTACATTTTCGGCGAATTCCTTTACCGACTGATTTGCTAAATTGCCCATCACTTCTTGACGGGCATCCCAGATAATCCGCGCCAAGTCCTTTACCCGGCCATCTAAAAGACCTTTTACCTGCGGATCTTGCTCCAGATGAGTGATAATCGCACCTAAGGGGTTTTGTTTGGCTATAGAATGTTCTATTAGGTCTATAGGCAGCTTTTCTCCCCAAACTTTTCTTGCAGCTTTTATCGCCTCATCTTTAGAGGAGTAAAATTCAGTTGGGCTTATGGAAAATGGCATTCTATACCATCGATCCCCCCCTGCAGACCATTCATCTACTAAAATTCTGCCATTCTCTATAAAAACTGCTACCTTTGCAGAATAAACTCTAAGGCGCTGCTTATCGCCATCACCACCATTAGTACTCCATATCCAGCCATTATCTCCTATTTTTAAATTCTGAGTTGTTTCTTGACGGACTGCCTTCGTCGCGGCGGCGGGCTGCGATAAATCTATGCCTAATCTCTCTTCAATAGCGCTAAAGCTCAGTCCCATTACCTGATGACCTTCCAGCCGTTCACCGGTTTTTCTCTCTATCATCTCCTGAAGCCTTGCAATCACGCCACTATCCATAATGCCAAGCGTAGTGACGTCGCCTCTACCTCTGTATCGCAGCCTCAGTTCTTTCAGGGCCTCCTGCTCTGAACTCATTACTGGCGGCTGCTGCGATGCAGCGGGCTTGGGCGGCTCAACTTCCGACTGATTGACCTGCTGCGCTGCTTCTGCCTGCGCCTCGGCAAGCTTCCGTTCTTTCCTACGCCTTGCTTTTTCCTCTTTAAGAAATCTTTTTTCCGCTTGGCTTACCTTCTGACGCCTGTCCGCCCTCTGTTGTATATTATCAAACTTTACCTGCTCTTCCCGCTGCTGCACCAAAGAATCCCAAACCGGAGAAATCAACATACCCCTTAATCCCTTAGATGATAACTTTCCATCTTCTAATAGGCTAAAGAGGCTATTCAAAGCCATATCCTCAGCCGCATGCCTTCTCTTTAATCTTCTTCTCTGGGATCTACCATCTTTACCGCTACCCACCTGAGATAACTCATAATTCCTATTGGCCTTTAACTCTTCGGCTTTGACCTCGATCATCTTGCGTGCGCTCTGACGCTCGCCCCTCTTAGTAGAAGTGAAATTAAACCTGAACGGCTGAACAGTAACATCTACCTGACCCTCAGCTCCATTCCTATGCAATGTAAGATCAAACCCATGATCAGCTCCCCTTGTCGTAAATAGGCGAATGGGGTCATCTGCAGTTTTCTTTACCGTTTCAGCAAGCCGTGCTCCGTCCAGCAAAATCCTGCCTCCATTGCCGTCTAATGAAACTTCATACATATCCTCGGCTTCGGTAGCGGCAAGGTTCTTGGTAGGGCCTATATCTAAAGGTGCTACGCTTACGGGTACATCGTTACCATCAAATATAATCTGTACGGCCTGGCGGTCGTTGAGCATAACCGGATTTCCTGCCAGGGCCTGGTCAACCGGTATCTCCCCTGTCTCATTTCCGGCTACCGCAGCCAGCGCCAAATACAATATTCCTTCGCGCCTTGAGAGAGTTACCTTCCTATCGCCTAATTCTGCTTGCCACTGGTCACCGGAATCCACCTGGCTAAGTTGTGCGGGAGAATCATAAGTCACTGATTGTACCTGTATATCCTCGCCTCCGTTACGGGTAAAGATATACCTGCTGGAGCTCCCCGGCAGATCGACGACTTCAGTCTTTGCGGTTCCGTTTCCTCCGCCCAGTTTAAATCTCCTGCCTCCGAGAGAAAAGTCTCCTGCGCCGTGGTCAATAAGCCTTAAATCATCTGTTTCGGATAAACGCCAGCTGCGGGCTGTGCTCTCTCCGATCTTAATGGTCTGAGTACGGGTATGGCCCAATTTTCCCACCCTCAAGGCTTCACCATTGCGCATAATTGAGCTTCCCTCTTGAGGTTGCATCTGTTCAGCCCTGGAATGAAATGGCTGGAACCCTGCTTCTTCTCTGATAAAGAAGAACGTATCATTATTCCCGCCTAAAGCCTCTTCGCCCATAGATGCGGCTAATCCCTGTATCTGCTCAGCGCTAAATCCATCCTGAACCCTTACAACTTCAATCATCTTTTCGCCGACCTTGAATACCCTGTTTCCGGAAGCAGCGCTGTCATCCTTAGAAACGATATCTCTACCTATCTCGCTCCAACCTGCAAGGCCAAGCTGTGCAGGTTCTACCCCTGCCCCTACGATCAAACCCATGATATCGGCATAGTCGCTCTGCCTGGACCTTTCTGCGCCATAGAAATGATCCCTCAGGCTGAACCTGTGGCTATCATATCTCTCTATCCTCCTTACATAACCTCTAAAGTAATCTTCAATTCCTGCCATTTTTTTCGCAGCCTTACCCTCTGCATCATCGCTTGAACCCTTGAAGCTCATCAGGTTCTTACGAAGCCCCTCTAACTTTTCCTGACGCGCCTCCTTATCCCCGTAAAGTTCTCTGGCAATCCTCTCTTTTATGCCGGCCTGTCTATCCTGAATAAGCTCAAACCTAAGCTCTTCAAAAAGATTATTGAAATTAATCCCGTACCTGACAAGGCCTTTGAAGTATCCGGCCTGCCCGGTTATTGATTCTTTCTGCTGAGAAAGTTCAAGGTATCTATCTGATTCCGAAGGAAGCTCTGCCTCTCTTAAGGATTCCACGGCTGCCATGTGCATCTCAAAAGTCGCCTCAGCGAGCAATCTTTCTGCCCTTGCAGCCTTTTTCTGCATATAAGGTGTTGGTACGGATTTTCTTGCAGATAGTTGTTCTGAGTTTTCGTGTGCGTTTTCGGCGGCTCTGTCGCCTTGGGGAGAATCGATCAGGCGCGCTGCAGCTTCTTGTCTTTCACTGGTGGGAGTGCTGGTAACGGTAGGAGTAGTTTCTTGATGCCCTCCTGAAAAACTTACCACGAGCGGAGGCGCGCGTGCCGGCGCAATCGGTACAAACGGCCCCTGAATGACTGTCTCATCCTGCATCCCTACCCTGCCTGATTCCTGTCTGGCTGCGTCTATATCTAAAAGCCTATTCCCCGTCCTGACTATCCTAGCAGCCTCTCTTCTCTCGTGCCTTACCAGCTGACTGGCTAACGGATCGCTAAGATCTAAATCCTCTGAGGCGTCTATGAAAACCACGTTCTGCCCAAGGTCTCCGATCCCTGCCGCCCCTCTTCCGGCCTGCGCGGAAACCGCCTGCCCCTGAATAGCTTCATACATGCCCTCTACGGTGCGTATTTCCGTAACCCGTGCGGCTGCGATACCCCTTCCCTGGCCGTCAACAAATCTTTCACCTCTTCTGAATGCTTCAATGGTCTGCCCGCTCAACTGGTAGTAATAGCGCGGCGCTGAAACCCTGCTGCCGTGCGAATTTATGTAACTCTGTTCAAAGCTGGCATTTGCTCCTGAGGAAGCAATAATATCGAAGCCAAATCCTTCTGCATTATCGTAAGAAAATGGTACGCCTGGGTTTATGCTTGAATAAGCTGCTTTTACCTTTTCTGCTAAGTCCTGGTCAAATGCCATTCTTTCATAGTAGCGGTCAAAGAGGATGCTTAAAGGAATACTGGCAGCCTTGCTTCCGCTCTTTACCGTAACAATACCGGCAGAGGAAGGATGTATCCCCTTGGCAATATGCTCTGGTTGCGAAAAACGGGCAACCACATTCAATGCCGCCATCCTCTCAACAGCATCCGGAACGCGGAAACCGCCCTTCCCGTCATCTATTACCGCTTCTTTATTTAAAATACCGATAAAAGTATCCGCGCTAAGTTTCCCCGAGTACAAATCAGCGCCAAATTCAAAACCCATCTTCTCCGCTTTAAACATATTACCCCACCTGGTAGCATCGTCAACCTCAAAGACCCGCTTGAACCCATCAGAGTTCTCCAGGGTGACCGTATCCCCGTTATTAAGCGAGGAGAGCATGTCTAAAACCCTATCGTCATTTATGATGTCGATCGCCGAGTATGCGCCTGGATTACCATTTATATCGATCAGGGTAATACCCGCGTCAGCGTTCATCTGATACCAGAATCTTCTTGCGTTTGCACTGGGCATTGCTGGACCATCAGGTGTGGCGACCTCCTGCCATATCTCTTCACCCAGGGCTAGCAGTCCACCTAAGCCTGGCAACGCGGTCCTTAATATGCCAAAGAAAGGAGCGCTTACTGCTCCGACTGCCTGCTCGACAAGAACCTCTTCAACGGTTCCTTTAACTAATAGGTTCGCCCCTCCCTCTATCCGCGCCAGTATACCCTGCTTAGCCATCTGGCCGAAACCGCTAGCTCCGGTGCTTGCGCCGGATTTTAATGCATCTCCTAATCCTAAATTCGTGCTCATTACCAGCCCTTTACCGATCGCCCTGAACTTCCTGCCGAAATCACCTGCCCTGATATTAGAAAGCAGGGCGTTTAATGGCTGGTGTAACACAGCGAGAACTACAGAGAATATAACGCTTGTGTGTCCGGGATCTGCATTCCAAAGCGCATCCCCCAAAGCCAATGGCCCCTTGCTAAGCAGCGCGCGGAAAGAAGGAACTTTAGGCCTCTCTATCTTGCTCTGCCACTCCGGAGTCTTTAAGAGATTATTTAATTTATTGCGCCTCTCTGATTCGCTTAACCCTTTCCACGCCTCTTCTCCCAACTGCTGACGCAGCTCTACTTCGGCATCCTGTACTGTATAACTACCCAATAAACCTGATTTATATGCTACCCTAATCTGCTCAAACCATCCCTTACCATTATATTTAAGATCGCTACCGGTACCGGGAATAAGCAGCCCCTCCTGATCATATTCCGCCGGCCTCCAGAATGCGCCGAAGGTATTATTAAGGAAAAACCTCTCCAGGCCTGTCTGTGCTGACGGAATTACGAAAACCTTGAATAAACGTGAGCTCTGTTCTACTACTGCATGTAATGGCGCAATAACCGCAAAAAGAGTATATGCAGCATTAAGACCGTATCCGATAGGAGTGTTAACTGCGGCATATGTCTTGGTAAATGCATTCTGCCAGCCCTTTGATGCGCCGCGTACTACCCTGGCACCGACAGTCGCTGCCAAACCGCTTGCCAGCATCGAAATACCTACAGTAAGAGCAGCACCCTTCCAATTACCTAACCCCATATGCTCTAAAAGGGTCTTCTTATCTTTAGTCGGCAACACTGCTGCGATAATAAGTGACGCTCCGGGGAGAGTATTTCTGAGGTTATACTTTATAATTTCCCTCCCGCCGCCATAGATGAGTCTGTTTGCCGCCCGCGATGAATTTATCCAGGGTTCTTTCAGCTTATCGGCAAAAGCTCTGAACGGTCCCTTAGAAAAAGGAAGTTTATTATAAGTGCTCTTGTAAACCCTGGCGGTATTTGCTATGCCTAATAGCAATGCGCCCTTTATTAATGCCGCAGGCCAGTTTCCGCCTGCAAGGCGGGATTTCTTCTCGTATTGCCCGCTCTCTCTGGAATATATGTAATAAGAGCGCATCTGCTTGTTACCCTCGGAATCTATCACATAATCCTCTCCGAAAAGGTTCGTCTTGTAAATATCTGCAAACGATGGGCCTACAGGGACTGTTTTGCCATCTCCATCTTCGGCAAGATGAGAAGCATATCCTAAAGATGGATCAATAAGGTTCAATAAAGGTTTTACTGCTAGATTGTTGGTTGCTTCCAGGAATGCAGCCATCGCCGGTATACCCGTTGCGGCGGCGATAAAATAATTACGCGTACTCTTATGTCCCCAGGTAAAAGCAGCTAAACCTAAGGTCGATACGGCAAGGCCTATATTCCTTAAGTATGGGGAAATAGGCTTATCCTTCCAGATGTTACCAGCCAGGAAGACCGCTCCGCCTGTAGCAGTCGCGCCTATCGCCGTCCACTTCTGCCACCCCTTCATATTGCTCTTTTTAGCGGTACTCATAAGATAAAATATCCCGGCAGTTGCCATCGCTCCACCCAGTACCTTAAGCGCGCGGTTATCATTTTTCTTACCTAAATAATAGAGCCCTGCGCCGGCGCCTCCTACGCCAACCGCCGCGACAACATTCTGCCAACGTATCCCCTGTCCAGCAGCTGATGCAGATAGACGCGCATGCCCCATATAACCGATTCCGGCGCTAAAAAGTAAGAGTCCCAAGTTGGCGGTCACGTTAAAAAACCCTGACATATCGCTTGACTTAAGTCCGTCTATATCTAATATTTCGCCAAGCAAGCCGGTATACCCGTTGCGGCGGCGATAAAATAATTACGCGTACTCTTATGTCCCC
>JBHPGR010000018.1:0-23572 GCA_042570405.1 Candidatus Omnitrophota bacterium | reverse complement strand
CACCCTACAGCCGCTGGCTCGCTGCCGCTGGCAGGGGTGATGATGGGGGCGGTGGCTATCAAAACCGCTACCTCTTCCCTAAGCTCCTTAAGAAATCAATCCCAAATAACGATAATGCAAGTAGCAGAATTATTAGAATCAGAAGAAGTTAAGAGACTATTGCCGAGAGACGGTCGGCTTAATAAGTCTTATATATCAGTATATTTTGGCCTCGCTCCTTCAGACCACCGTTTAGCAGGCAAGACAATAGAATTGCACAGAGAAATAGCCCACGACTATAGTTGTCACGATGCTTATGCCGTTAATGTTACTTATAAGTTTTATGCCTCAATAAAAGCCACTGCCGCAGATTTGGTGGAATTCGTATTAAAACAGCGTGGGTTTTGGCGGGATTTGCGGGCAATCAATCGGGAAAAAGCTGCGGCTATGATGAGGATTTTAAGAAGCTATAAACAAATACTTCAGGGGAAGGCGCGGGAAGTCTATCTTTTACCTGGCGAAAAAAGAAAATTATTCTGCCAGATAAAAACCCTAATCCGCTCGATAGCCGAAAAGATGGCGGGGCTCGTAAGGGGAGGCGGTTTCGATTCTTATATGATTATTTCCGCGGGGAGGAAGCTAGTTGTCAAACATCTTGGCAATTGGACGCCGATTTCGGAGTTGCGGAAGAGCACGAGTGATAGGTTATCAGCTGAGATTACCACGGATGCCTGGGAATTAAGAAGGCTATTGCTAAGGTACAACTTATTAAAGTCAGGCAAGGACAGCTTCTTTATTAAATACACCAGTTCTGTAGAAGAAAATTATAGCAGCCTGCTAGCTATAGTCAATAAATCTTGGCGAGATAATAAATCTGTACGTATTCTTAATGAGGAATTTAATAAGGTGGGCGATATACCTATTTCCCCAGACCGCTATCTTTGGTTTGGCGCACCGGTGAAAATTGACCGCAAAGCCAAAAGAAGAATCTCTACAGATGCCCCAATGATGCCCTGGAAGATTGCGGGGAGGTGGTGTATTGCTTACGAAATAACCATTAAGCCCGATGTTAAACTGGAAGAATTAGAGAGATATCTCTTAACTAAATTAAGGAAAAGTGGTGATATTCATAAGGCCGAGAGACAAACAATAGAAGTAGCAATAAAAGGAGTCTTTACGCGAACCCGGAAAAGATTAACCGGGTCAGCGGGGAGTGTTGCCCCCGCCTGCATCGCTGGCATCGCTATCCTCGGCGCCGCGGCGCTGGCAGCGTTATTCTTGGGCCATCACCCTACAGCCGCTGGCTCGCTGCCGCTGGCAGGGGTGATGATGGGGGCGGTGGTGCCACGCGGCATTTTTGACAGGAGGACACTTGAAAGAATCTCTCTTCCACGGGTAAATCTAGATACAAAATTAAGGCAAAGCGGATTATCTAGATCTCAAATAAACATCTTATTGCAGCATTCCGCCGGAGTGATGGATATCATACAATTCTTAAGGGATCGTCCTAAAATATCTCCGCCGGATAACCCGGCTTATGCCTTAGGTCTATCTAATATTGAAACCTGGGGAAGGCATGGTGGAAGGGTGCATATACCCGTAAATCGCATTCAGGCAAGAGGCTGGGGCATGATAGACTTTGATAGTGCCTATAGAAGTAAATTTGGCAATATCGTAGAAAATACCGCAGCTTTCCTGGAGCAAATAACCAAAGAGGGCAAGTTGATAGTGTTTTTTGTGCCGCGCAATATCTGGATCTATCTTTGCAGGAATCCTGGGATCACCGAGATGGGTGATTATCAGGCAGTGTCCTGCACAACAAGAGAGATGGGTTGGCTATTGAGCCATCCGGAATGTCTGAAGCATGTTTACTTTGTCTTTGGTGCATATCAAACAGTCGCGATGAGAAAGAGGATATTAGCTCAGATGTTAGGATTACCAGATTCTCACGCCCTCGCCCGCGTAGTCAGCATCGTAGTTGTCGCGGGTCTTACCGCGCTCTGGCTTTTGGGTCATCACTCTGCGCCCGTCGCCAAGCCGCTTTTTATTTTATCGTCGGGGGAAGCGGTTTCCCTTGGTCCGTGGGCAGGGTTAGTGATCGGGTCGCTGTTTAACCACCGTTATTCACATGCGCCGCGTTCTTGGCGAAAAAATCCTCCTGTCTCGGCACAATGGCGTCAGTCGGCGATTTCTGATATGCCGATGGTGGCTCTGGAGAATCTGGTTCGATCTCTGGAGAATCCGCTTTTAAGAGAAGCGGCGAAGAGAGAGTTAGAGAGTCGTATGCAGAATCCCTCCCAGGCGCGGTATATTATTAATCTGCTGCTTAGCGCTTTACAAGGTGACCTTGATACAAATACCGCTGATTTAGCTGGAGAATTAATTGTACAAGTCGCCCGATTCGTTGATGACGGGGAAATTAAGGCAGTCGTGGGTGTATTAGGGAAATGCAGTTCCTCCGCGGCCGCGAGGCTAAAGCCGCTGATACCGCGGATGGCCGCTTTTACCTCTGCGCACCTGAGAATCGCAATCGGAGCTATAGCCGGCGGTGCTTTAGCTGATTCCCAACCCCGGGTGGCAGCGATGGCAGAAGAGTTATTAGTAACTATTTATAGGAACTGCGTTAATCGCCCATCTTTGCGTAAGGTCCTGAGGCATATTCAGACAAACAGTAGCAGGCCGGGGATCAGGGAGGGGATTGCCAGAGTTTTGCCTCAATTAGATGCGGTTGATAGAGATTCTCCAGCTGTTGTGGCCCAGGCGCCGGCTAGCAAAAACCGCCGCACCCTCCCCTGCATCGCCGGCATCGCTATCCTCGGCGCCGCGGCGCTACTTCTGCCTTCCCTGGCGCAGGGAGCTAGCGGCACGCCTGCCGCCCAAAACCCTACAGAGAGATTAATCATTCCCCTTCTTAGCTTAGTTCTTAGCTTAGCGGCAATAAGCGTCTGTATCATTAAATTTTTTATCATACCTCTATCCTCCCTAGGAATTCGAGAGGCTAAAGTTGGCTCTGCCCATCTTATAGGTACGATTCATTTTTCTGTTGAAGAGAAAGCCGAATTTAATTCTGCTTTAGCTGGTTGCCGGGATAAAGCAGAGGTGCTTAAACTTTTGCAAAGATATAAATCCGAATTTGCAGGAATGGGAAGGGCATTAAAGAGAATCCTTGAATATGTCAGACAAGGTAAAGGAGTAGTTTTCGGCGATGAATGCGATCCGCATATCCTGGCAGAAGTATTAGAGGGAATGGCGGAAACTATAGGAAGTCTGAAAGCAGCCATGTGCTCTAAAGGAATCGATTGGGTCGAAGAGAACTTCCCCATCTTTGAAAAAATAATTTCCGTAGACCATGGTATCATCGGTATCCTCTGTCTTGGCTACAAGGAGTTAATCAATAGCGGCCAAATAGAATTAATCGCATTGGATTCAGACAAATTAAGGGCTATCCCCAGCGGCATTCCTATCCAAGATAAGAATGTGGTTGCAGTAATTGTTCTGGCGGAAAAACTGCAGTGTTTTGACCGTCAGTCCATTATGGAAGAATCGCGTAGAAGGAATGCGCATATGGCAGAGCGCATTTTGTCCTATTATGGCGATCCCTCTAAACAAGATACGGTATTAGTTATGAAATGCGGTTCAGCGCATTTGGGGGGGGTGCGGAAGAATTTGATAAAATTAGGCTTTGACAAATTATCCCCGCAGGCAGCTTCTCAGGCCAGAGAAGAATATCGAAACATTATAGATAATTTGGGAGCTACCACATTTTTTAGGAAGTTTTGGGTCCATCCGGCAGATGACGATATTACTTGGTATGCAGACGGCTATAGGATGCCTGCTGATCTCATTCATGTATCCTGGATTCCTCGACAAGGGAGATTCCGGATCGAAGTCGGGGGAATAATTTATACGGAGCTGTATTCAGGGATTTCTATTTTGGAAAATGAGGTTAACGGCCAGCAAATGATTTTAAACAAAAAGACCCTACTAGATACCTTCTGGGATTTTGGGCAGAACAAATTAATTATTATCGTCTCTAAAGATTTACATAAGCTTTTTGCGAAACTTGGCCTGGCTTCAATCGACCAAGGATATGAGTTTATTACTCAACAAGAGGCAGGGCGTCGGCAATTTGTAAGGTCAGGCGATCAACTAAACCTAAGCTTGCCTATAGGGCAGCCTAGGGTTTCTTCGCTACTAACTGAATCCCCTCGCACCCTCCCCTGCATCGCCGGCATCGCTATCCTCGGCGCCGCGGCGCTAGCTGCCGCGTATCTTATCTTAGGTCCGCACGCGGCTGCAGCAGGCGCACCGGTAAAATATCTGGCCGCAGGCATGGTCTCCGGTAAGGCAGGCTTGCTCTGGTTGCTGGCAGGTGGAACTGCCGTGGGGCTGGGGGCGCTAAGCACCCCTCCTAAAGCAAGGCGACAGCAAAGACCAAGGCGTAGACAATCTTGCGTAAGCGCTTCGATTACCCCTACCATTTGTGCGACTAGCCGTACGCAGATACCGTGTATAATAAGCGATATTGTTAGGAGCTCAGACTGTAAGGCGCACATCGTTATGAGCGGTACTGATCACGTTATTAATGCGGAGAATATTTATGAACTTGCGGAATGGGGATGTGATGATGCGGGCCATACCTTCAAAGTCACTGTCAAGGGTAAAGGTGCAACCAGAGTTGTAAGAAAGTTAAAGGCAGCACTCAGGCCGAGGAAGCCAAGAAATCGCCGCGCCGGTTTTACTCCTCACCAAAGAAAATATCTACATCTTCTAACAACCTTCCGCCACCACGCTCTCTTAATGCAGTTTATAAAAAGCAGCAGACTGCCGTGGGTGATTTTAGTTCTGTTCGGCGCCGGGGCGCTACTTCTGCCTTCCCTGGCGCAGGCTAATCCGGCCAATTGGTTAGAAAAGATAAGCAGTCGCATCAGTATTCCAAGAGGATCGATAATGCTTGGAGGATTGATAATGCTTGTTTTAGTGGCGGCGGTGATTGTGGTCGTCGTTAATATCATGGCATCATTCAGTCGACTTTCAGCAGGGTCTGAAGACAATGAATTTAAGGATAGCGAAGAGGCAAATAATAAGGCGGTGGATGACTTATTGGATGAATTAGGTAATGATCAAATTACTCAAAATGACTACGAGAGGATTACCACAGATTTAGACAGATGCAGGATTCCCGAAGACATGTTAACCGATTTGGCCCAATACGAAAGCGAAGCTCTAGCTGTATCACTTTATGCGTTCAACAGGCTAAAGAAACACAGAAGACTGACTAGCGAAGAAGAAAAAGTCATGATCGACGTTTATATCATGGCTCATCTTACATTATGGGTTAATGGTAAGAGAGGGGAAGCGAGCTATTTAGGAGATAGTTACGATCAGCTTTTTGATTTGATCACAGATAAATTGTCGTCTTTGGTGAATACTTATCAGGAGGCAGTATTGGCGCTGGATATTCTGCTTGTTCATACAGATACCGCTATTGATAAAGATAATGATGCTTTTGAAGTCTGGCCTAAGTATGTAAAGATGCTGCTTAACGGAGAAAAGGTTAATGGTAAAACCCTGAAAGAGCTTATTAGAGAAAAACAATCTCCTGCTTCGGATGCCAGCCGTACCCTCGCCTGCATCGCCGGTATCGCTATTGCCGCCGGGCTGCTTCTGCCTGCTCTGGTTCAAGGAGCACCGCTGGGCACAGAAACCACTGCCAAGTCAGCTAATTCGCCATTACCTATTACATTGAGTATTGTATTCGGAGTTTTATCGATAGCGGGATTAATTTTTGCCGGCCCATTAGGCAAATTTTTAGGTCGCAGGAATCATTGGGTAAAATTGAATCAGGGCATACATAGTGAAGGCGAGATTATCACAAAGAAGCCGCAAACTAAACCTTCGCGCCCTGACATTAGGCGCACCAATACTTATCCAAAGTTCTTCAGTATCGCGATAATCGGCTTCCTCGCCAGCGCCTTCCTCGCCCCGATATTAGCGCAGGGTAGGAGCATCTCAGTCAATCCGGGCATAGATCTAAACGGGCTGGGTATCGGCATCATCGGCTTATTAGCCGGCGGCTTATTGATGGCGGCAACTCATCACAAGCGCGACCCGCCTAAATCCGGCGCTCTTACCGGTAGGCTGGCTTGCGCCTCCCATATCCTCCGCGTCGGCATGTTGACCGGCGGCGGCCCTGCCTCAGGCCACAACTGGGCGATCTACAATATCTTAAAGGAAGCTGCTAAATACCGCATAGAGGTAGTAGCGATCAGGGACGGCTGGGCCGGTCTGACTAAGCCAGAGTTACGCAAGCAGGCGAAGGCGATCACCTTAAAGGATGTCGCCCCCTACGCCCACAAGGGAGGCACTATCTTAGGCACCAGCCGTGAGAACCCCTACAAGGAGGATAAGGATGGCAAGACCAAGGCAGAAGAGCTTTGGCAAGGTATCCAGGAGCTAGAGTTAGACGCGCTCTTTACCTTAGGAGGTGATGACACTAACGGCGTCTCAGCCAAGCTCCACAAAGATCACCCTGAATTTAGAATCATCGGGCTTCCTAAGACCATGGATAATGATATCGCACTACCCCGTGGCTCCCAGACTTACGGCTTTGACAGCTTTGCTGAGGCTTCTACCGTTGCCGCGCTTAACGGCTTAGTCGACGCTAAGGCCACCAACAGATTCGTAGTGGTGGAGGCCTTTGGCCGCAAGGCAGGCTTTGCTCCTTTAAGGATCGGCGCCAACGTAAGAGCTGCCCGCACCCTGATCCCTGAAGAAGAAGACTTAGACTTAGAGCAGTTGATCAAAGATTTAGCCCAGTATCATAAAAAGCACGGTTTTGGCATCGTGGTGGTCTCTGAAGGAGTGAAGATCAATCCTAAATTCGCCAATAACCGCGCTATCTTAGACGCAGCCTTTGCCAAAGAACCCATGGCAAAGCTGGCCTTTGAAAGAGGAGAGAAAGATTTAGATGACTTCGGGCACCCCAAACTAAAAGATGCCGGCCTGATCATTGCTGCGATCCTTAAAGTCCACCTCAAAGCCCACAAGATATCCATCAGCCACGCCGGAAAGATGGATTACCTCTTCCGCTCAGCCGATACCTCGCCTAAGGATATGGCGATGTGCGCTGCCTTAGGTAGTGCCGCAGTCAAGCGCCTGATTGCCGGTGAGAGCGGGATCATCATCTATGCCGACCAAGAGAACCAGGTGCACTCACTCCCATTAACTAAAAAACTCGGCGGCAGGAAGGTAGACTATAAAGGTAGAGATAAAGAGGAGTTCCTAATGGCCAACCAGGCCTTAGGCCTTGCCTACAGCCCCCAGGATGCAGTCACTGACTGTGTGGCTGAGCGTGACGGCGGGGATGCCGGCTACATGCAGGCAGTCGGCTCAAAGAATACCGCCAGCCTCATAGAGAGTAAGCCCGGTGAGTTCACCCCCGGACGCGAGCTGCTCAGGATCTTAAAGACTAACCCTGCTGCCGCCCTGATCGCAGTAAACATAGTAAGCATCTCCCAGATCCCCGGACATCTCCTGGCTGCGATCCGCCAGAACGCCGCAATCATCATGGAGGTCGCCCGCTCACAGCTGGGCTATGCCTTAAGCGCTAAGAAGGTCGCCTCCTACATCAGGTTCTTCGCCAGGCTCTTAAATTGCAAGGTCCCGATCATCCTGCACGGCGACCACATCCAGTACTCTGAAAAACTCTTCAACCAGATGGCGATCTTAAAGAGCGCCTACGATGCTGCTTTTGGCAAGGGAGCCTTTGATCAGAAATTCGCCAAGCGGGAACTCCTTGAGCTCTTAGAGGAGGTGCCCCTTGAGGTGGTCCAGAGCGCCAAAGACACCCTGTTTGCCAACGCGGTCAAGGAGCGCGCTGCGGTCACCGCGGTCATCAAGGAGCTGATCCAGGCAGGATTCACCTCAATAGCAATTGATGCCTCCACGATCTTTGATCAGCTCTTAGGGGATATCGTGCTTGGCTACTACTCAAAAGAGGGCACCCGGCCTGAACAGCTGGTGGTCAGCCTTGAAAACGCCTTTGCGCTTCCTTTAGAGTTCGGCACCGCCTTCCTTAAGGCTGATCCAGAGAGGGATGCTGCCCGCTTAAAGAAGATGCGCCAGGAGGTCAGCTCAGTCATGCGTCAGTTCGACCGCTCTGAAGAAGAGATCGCCTCACACCTAGAGTACATGCAGGCTGCCTTCGGCATCCTAGCCAGAGAAGCCAGGCAACACAACCTCGACCCTCAAGAAGTGATCACTGCATATGATCAGATCATGTATGAGCTCAACGCCGCCAATATCGCCGGCTGCATTGCTAACCCGCTGATCGCCAAGCAGCTTACTGAGAAGCAGCGTCTTCTGCGCCTGCCTACCTGCAACGTTGCTGAGAGTATCCAGCAGTGCAGGCAGATCAACATCCTGCTCTCCCGGTATGCCCCCAAGCTAGTAGGCAAGTTCAGCGTTGAGCTTGAGGTAGGCCACGTAGACAGGAAGGTTCCCAATCCCAGAAGGGGAGGGAAGCTTGAGGCGAAGATGACCCACTCGGTAGCAGTCAGGATCATGGTCAAGGCGCTTAAGAAGGTAGGGTTAGACTTCGACCTGATCGCCACCAATAACGGCTCAGGCCACGGCACCGAGTTCAATAAGAAGACCTTGATCCCGGTCTCCCAGGCCGGCAAGATCAGCCCCTACCTGACCGCCGAGCATCAGGCTGAGGCAGCCAAGGGTGATGCCGAACCTGCCCAGCACGGCACCTCAGGCAGCCGGATGCAGGAGCTGGCTGAACTCTCCCGGGTAGGCGTGATCAAGTTCAATATCGCCACCAACTACCAGCAGATCCTCTTAAATATACTCTATCTGATCCACAAGGGCCTAAGAGGAAAAGCCCTCAAAGATAGGGTGGAAGAGGATAAAGACGCCCTGATCTCAGGCCTGCATAAAGATACCAGAACTGCGATTATGGAGTATGCCGCATCATTTAAAGAGAACCCTGAATCAGCCGCTCTCAGTGAAGACGATTCGCTCTTCCTTGAGTTCCTCAAGCGCACCCATGCCTGGGGCGTAAAGAAGGGGAAGATCAAAGACTCATCTACAAAGGAGGATATCGCCACTCTCCTGGCCAAGGAGTTCAAGCGCGTGCTTGGAGATATGGATCCAAAGCTGGTGGAGATGGCAGGTGTGAGGGTCGGGGAAGATGAAGAGAGTTCCGCTGAGGCTAAGGTGACCGGGGATACCGGCAAGATAGTAGGCGTGGAAGAAATAATAAAGCGCGCTAATATGCTTTATCCTTTAAGCGCAAAATTAGCGCAGCATTGGTTTCTAGATGAACAATGTGGAGTTCTTCATTTGCACAATTCTTCTCCTCGGCCGTGGGAGCAAAAACCCAGTGAAGAAGCCGAGGCAGCGCGTATTCGCTGGGCAGAGGTAAGAAGAGAACTGGATTTAACCGATTTACACGGCAATCTCTTAGTGAATTTATCTACCGGCAAAGGCTTAGTTGTTTTTGGCCTGCGGGATGCGGGCAAATCCACTTTTACTCATCAGCTGCTTAAGGCTTTCCCTGGGGTTTACCGGCTTATCAGCGACGATATATTTTCTTTAGTAATGAGTTCGGCTCAACCTATTGCCGGCTTAGCTATTCCAGTCTCCTGGCTTAGGTTTAGCTATAAGGATGATCAAGGCAACAGGGTTTTTATCCCCTCCGATAGCCTAAATATTTATCAATCATTTGTGGAGTTAGAGGCAATATTGATCATAGAGCACGCAGAAAAAGGCATTGCTATCGAGCGTATTAATCCCGAAGCAGGATTAGACAAGTTACCAGTAGGAAACAAATTCTTTAAAATATCTAGAATTAAAGAAACGCTGAGCCTGTTATCAGCGCTGCCTATGTTTAGCCTGAAAATTTCCGGGAATAGGTTTGGCGGGAATATGCAAAGAGCGGTAGAGATTTTTCATAGTGTCTACAGAGCCAACCAGGCCTTAGGCCTTGCCTACAGCCCCCAGGATGCAGTCACTGACTGTGTGGCAGAGCGTGACGGCGGGGATGCCGGCTACATGCAGGCAGTCGGCTCAAAGAATACCGCCAGCCTCATAGAGAGTAAGCCCGGTGAGTTCACCCCCGGACGCGAGCTGCTCAGGATCTTAAAGACTAACCCTGCTGCCGCCCTGATCGCAGTAAACATAGTAAGCATCTCCCAGATCCCCGGACATCTCATAGCTGCGATCCGCCAGAACGCCGCAATCATCATGGAGGTCGCCCGCTCACAGCTGGGCTATGCCTTAAGCGCTAAGAAGGTCGCCTCCTACATCAGGTTCTTCGCCAGGCTCTTAAATTGCAAGGTCCCGATCATCCTGCACGGCGACCACATCCAGTACTCTGAAAAACTCTTCAACCAGATGGCGATCTTAAAGAGCGCCTACGATGCTGCTTTTGGCAAGGGAGCCTTTGATCAGAAATTCGCCAAGCGGGAACTCCTTGAGCTCTTAGAGGAGGTGCCCCTTGAGGTGGTCCAGAGCGCCAAAGACACCCTGTTTGCCAACGCGGTCAAGGAGCGCGCTGCGGTCACCGCGGTCATCAAGGAGCTGATCCAGGCAGGATTCACCTCAATAGCAATTGATGCCTCCACGATCTTTGATCAGCTCTTAGGGGATATCGTGCTTGGCTACTACTCAAAAGAGGGCACCCGGCCTGAACAGCTGGTGGTCAGCCTTGAAAACGCCTTTGCGCTTCCTTTAGAGTTCGGCACCGCCTTCCTTAAGGCTGATCCAGAGAGGGATGCTGCCCGCTTAAAGAAGATGCGCCAGGAGGTCAGCTCAGTCATGCGTCAGTTCGACCGCTCTGAAGAAGAGATCGCCTCACACCTAGAGTACATGCAGGCTGCCTTCGGCATCCTAGCCAGAGAAGCCAGGCAACACAACCTCGACCCTCAAGAAGTGATCACTGCATATGATCAGATCATGTATGAGCTCAACGCCGCCAATATCGCCGGCTGCATTGCTAACCCGCTGATCGCCAAGCAGCTTACTGAGAAGCAGCGTCTTCTGCGCCTGCCTACCTGCAACGTTGCTGAGAGTATCCAGCAGTGCAGGCAGATCAACATCCTGCTCTCCCGGTATGCCCCCAAGCTAGTAGGCAAGTTCAGCGTTGAGCTTGAGGTAGGCCACGTAGACAGGAAGGTTCCCAATCCCAGAAGGGGAGGGAAGCTTGAGGCGAAGATGACCCACTCGGTAGCAGTCAGGATCATGGTCAAGGCGCTTAAGAAGGTAGGGTTAGACTTCGACCTGATCGCCACCAATAACGGCTCAGGCCACGGCACCGAGTTCAATAAGAAGACCTTGATCCCGGTCTCCCAGGCCGGCAAGATCAGCCCCTACCTGACCGCCGAGCATCAGGCTGAGGCAGCCAAGGGTGATGCCGAACCTGCCCAGCACGGCACCTCAGGCAGCCGGATGCAGGAGCTGGCTGAACTCTCCCGGGTAGGCGTGATCAAGTTCAATATCGCCACCAACTACCAGCAGATCCTCTTAAATATACTCTATCTGATCCACAAGGGCCTAAGAGGAAAAGCCCTCAAAGATAGGGTGGAAGAGGATAAAGACGCCCTGATCTCAGGCCTGCATAAAGATACCAGAACTGCGATTATGGAGTATGCCGCATCATTTAAAGAGAACCCTGAATCAGCCGCTCTCAGTGAAGACGATTCGCTCTTCCTTGAGTTCCTCAAGCGCACCCATGCCTGGGGCGTAAAGAAGGGGAAGATCAAAGACTCATCTACAAAGGAGGATATCGCCACTCTCCTGGCTAAGGAGTTCAAGCGCGTCTTCAAGGATATGGATCCTAAGCTGGTGGAGATGGCAGGGGTGAAGGTTGGGGAGGAGGAGGAGAGTTCCGCCGCCTACCCGCTGGAGGTGCCGGAAGAGGAGCATAAGGATTTAGTCGTGCCGCAGTTCGGCGAGGACAGGATCGGCCTTGCGAAGTTCATAAGAGGAGACAGAAGCTATTCTATCGAGCTGTTTGAGGACAATAGGTTTTATACGGATTGGTACGAGATCATCAGGCAGAGATTGGAGAAGCTGGCTAAGCTTGTTCGCGGTCCGCCAGTATTCCATGTCGAACTGACCTCCGACCCGCAATATTTAGACATTAATCAGGAAACTGGCTTACCCAACGTAGCCGCCTGCGACATCAACCGCAAGATCATCTTTATCCACCCTTACTTCTTCAAGCTCTCCGAAGCCAAACAATTAGAGATCCTTTACCATGAACTGATCAGCCACATCGAAAAGGGTATAACCGATGAAGCTGAGGGGGTCAGGGATACTGAGGCAGCAGTAAAGAAGGCCCCTGTAAAAACAGTTATCGCCAAGGTCTTAAGGGCCTTTGGATGGTCAACTGGCCTAGTAGTATTCGTTGCTTCTCTTGGCGCAGCCATCGCTTATCCTTCTGTCTTAATGGAGTATCTTCCGGTTTTGATCCAGGGTCTGGCGTTGGTGGGGTTGATTTATTTAGTCGGAAAGATCAGCGGCAGGTTTATTCTAAAGACGGTGATCATGGCATCAGCTATCGCCATTGGGCTGGCCTGGAATTATTTAGCCGGGAATTCTGCCATTGATATAAGCGCAGGCATGCTTGTAAGATTTGCATCTATCTTTGCCGGTATAGGTTTGGCAAGATTGTTCTTCACCAAGGAGCATATTACTAACAAGATATCTTCTACCATAAAATGGGCTTTGCCGTATGTATTGGTGACTGGCTATTATTACTATTTTGCTCTGTATCCGTTCATCGGCAGCAGTTTTTCAGCCGAGCGTTTCGGCACTTGGGCCCCGCTCTTTAAGGCCGGTTTTGACCTTACGGTTTGTAATTTACTGGTGATTACCTGGATGCAGATAGGCCTGGGAGCGGTCTTTGGAGAGGATAAGGATATCAGCAAGGGCAGGCAGCTGTGGGAGTCCTTTAAGAAGATATTCCCTTATAATCTCCTTTACTGGCTGCCGGTGCTGATGCTGATCTGGCATTTCTTCCCGGATTCAAAGACGCTTAAGTTTGCGCATGCTGGTTTTGTAGTTATTTGGATCGGTATCTTTGAGGAGATCGTAAGGAGGACCTTTCTTAATAGCGGCGCAGAGAAGCGTGTCAGGAAAGAAGAGGTTTTTGGAGGCATAGATGCTGAAATAGAGAGCGGCCGTAAATATAAAATTGACGTGAAGGTAAAGGCGAGGCTCTTTAGTTCAGGGAAGCCAAAGACCCTTTGTCTGTCTGCGCTCTTAGTCATCGGACCACTTGGCCTGATGCTCCCTGCCTGGCTGAACCTGTTGCTTATGGGCGGCCTGGCAGTCTTTGCCTTCGGGATGATCCGGATAAGTAAGACCGGGCCGCCGTTGTGGAAGAGGGTTCTTGCTAAGCTTAAATCTTTCCGTCCGCAAAAGCTCCTTCCTAGGAATTTGGTTGTTTCGCTTTTGCTCTGTGCAGTTTGTTTTGCTGCCGGAGCTTCATTGGTTATTGTAGGGGTTACCACTTCAGATCCGGCAGGGCGGTTAGTTATAAGCCGGATTATATACATTGTCTTAGGCTGTATTGGCGCAGGCGTTGGTATAGCTGTTCCGTTCGGGCTTTTAGCTATTAAACGTCTAGATTCACGCTTAGATTCAATTTTCGCTTCAACACAGGCTGACAAGACTCTTGAAGAAAGGATAAGAGGAGATTTAGGGGAGCTTATTCAAAGGAGAGATGCCTTACTGGCAGAGTCAAAGCCTGAAAATAGGGATAAAATAGAGGGCCTGACCAGAAGGATTAATACAAAAGCCGGTGGCCTGGGAATTCTTGCTGAAGAAGTAGATCTTTATAATCTCTTAAAAGGAGAGTTTCAGCCTTGGCGCGTCAATCCAATACAGTTGAGAATCCTGAAAGGATGGGCCACTCCTAAGCTCTTGGCATGGTTTAAAGAGAAGGCCCAAGATTTTGGCATCAGTGAAGATGATCTTATAAAAGGCTTCTTAGAATCAATTAGAAAGATCCAATGGCTTACTATTAAATATATCTGCGAAAACAGGCAGGGTGTTTATGTTGGATTACCGGTTACAATAATCGCTCCTTCTTATGATCCTGTACTCATGGGGCGCAGGGCGCAGTTATTGGCCTTTACTCTGCAGATGGCGAGAATCTATGACAGAGGTATTATTTCTTCGGAATTGGTCTCAGCGGAGGCAGCACTTAGAAATCCTATGTCCCAAAGAATGTTAGGGCTAGCAATGGCCCGTGATCCCACAGCGAGCTTCCTTACTGCCGGCTTATCTGCTGGGAATGCAATAGGTGGAATTAACCAACAAGGTATAGTTCAATTAGATCAGGAAAATTTCCTTAAGTTTATTAAGAGTAAAGTAGATACCTTTATCCATATCATAGTGCACGAAACAGAGCATTTCTTAGGCCGCGGGATCTATCCTGCCAGAGAGTTTGCCGAAGTTATTTCAAAAGAGCAGCAAGGCAGGTTCGGCGATGAAAGTTACGAGGATACACAGCATTTACTGGGTGAATATGGTATAGAAGAATTTTTCAGCCCCTTAGCTGATGTAGGCGTAGATATTAAATCTCTTGCTGCCCATACAGGCACTGAAATTACAGCAGACAGAGTCGGTTCAAGCTTAGTCAAAACTCCCTGTCTCGCCGCACTCCTGCTCCTCGGACCGGTGGGATTTACGCTCCCAGAGTGGGCGAGGTTTATCCTCTTGGGCGGCCTGGCAGTATTTGCCTTTGCGCAGGTGAGGATCGGTAAGACCGGGCCTCCGTTGTGGAAGGTTCTTAAGGGTAAGGGTGTGACGCTAGCATGTCTGGGGCCGATTATAACGCTTCTACTCTTTTCACCTGCAGAGATCATTGAGATCACCAAGAATATCATCCTGGGCGCAGGGCCGGTGATCATTGTTACTGCCCTGGTAATGGTAGCGGTTCCTGCAATAGCCTACCTGTTGCTTCTTTACCTGAAGTTCTGCTTTGCAAGCTTTGAGCGCGCGCTTAATCATCTACGGGGAACAAAGGAAGCTTTACCGGCTCCGAGTCCGCTTAGCGAAAGATTACGCATGGCCTCTCCTACCGCGGCGGC
Source organism: Candidatus Omnitrophota bacterium (assembly GCA_042570405.1). Taxonomy (GTDB): domain Bacteria; phylum Omnitrophota; class Gorgyraeia; order Gygaellales; family Profunditerraquicolaceae; genus JBHPDM01. The sequence goes on along the minus strand of JBHPGR010000018.1, from coordinate 8,483 downwards.
AATGCCGGAGATCTACGAAGAAGAAAGAACAGTTGCTCCGCAGATTATCAGTGGTATCATAAAATTAATATATAGATTATTTGGCGGTCGTTGCGGAACTTGGTCGACCTCTCCGTGGCTGGTGGGGGCCAAGTTAGGACTTCATCGTCCACCGCAACGGCCGCTTCATTTATACCCTTCAAACAGTAAGCCAGACGCAGCAGCCGATTCATCTGAGGAAGAAGAAGCTACAGACGCAGATTATTCAGAATATCTTCGCAGAAGATTCCCTCCCGGAGGCCCATTCCGCCACGGCCCGCTGCACATAATTATCCTCGCAGCGCTTCTTTTACCGACACTCGCCTTATCACTGAACAGATTGGAAGTTTCTGCCCAAAACTTTTTTGTTTTTCCCGTCGGGAAAACGCTTCCTGTTGAACTCATTCTTAGCGGTCTTTTCGGATTATTTGTCCTTGGGATGAGCAGGATGGACAACTACACTGGCGTCAGATCAAGGGGGGAAGCAGGGAGAGCGCCTTCCAGGCAGATGCCGGATGCAGTAGCGATGAATGAGGCAGGCCCATATCTAAAGAGATTGATCGCTGAAAGATGCAGGAGGGCATTACGCTGCAAAGACGGAATTGCTACGATACTGGTGATGGGTCCGCCTGCAAGCGGTAAGTCCTTTTTGATTAAAAGGATCAGAGATATTCTTGAACGCAGCGGCCATCATCCTGAGTTGATAGATGAAGGGGCGAGTAAGATAGGGCCGCTCCGTGCGCAGCTGCGCTTTTGCAGCTTAAGAGATATCCGCAGTCTCGGATTATTCTCTTCAAATACCAAAGCGGTGATCATTGAAGCGGTCAAATGGGAGCCTAAGGATGCCCCGGACCTGTTTCTCGTGGTAGAGGCAGATCAGCGCACCAGAGATATCCGGCTGGAGGAAAGTTCCGATCATTCCAGGTGCTCAAGGTATTTAAGGCCCAATATTCCCGGCCTGGCAAAAAGAGGGATCATGCCGGATATAGTCATCGATAACAGCATTGCGGATTTTGCTCCAGGAGAAGGGCCTTTTATCAGAATTCCCGGGAGCAGGACGATCCGGGCTTCAGGCCAGCGCTTTAGGCTTGAGCTTTGGAGAAATGTGCATCCGCTCTTCAGGGATACCATTTATAAGGTATTAATTCCCGCCGGTGAGCAGATCGGAGAGATCCGTCTACTTGTGCAGAGAGAAGATATGCGCTTGTTGATCAAGAGCGTGGCGGTTTTTCCGGGATATCCCGGTAGGGAAATACGCAGAGAAGCGGAAAAGTTTTTGAGCGATTACTTCCGGGGATGGGAGATAGTCTGCGATAGATTTGATCTGTCTCGGCCCAAAGCCCCGGGGCTATTTTGCCTATCCCTACCCGTTATCGGTATTTTTAGTAGTTTATTTTCTCCTGTGGCTGGCGTTATTCTTAGCCTGCTCGGTTTATCATTCGTATTCGGGATGATATTCTCGGGCAGGTTGGAATACCGCCGTTTCAAGCATGCCTTGGGTTATCTGTTGCCCACCGCAGCGGCCGTTTTTATTTCAGGGACGCTTTCTTTGCTAAAGCGGAAACTGTCCCCGCTTAACCGGAAAACTGTCCCCATTTTGGCTTTGGGGGTGATGGCGCTGGCAATGGTGATCAGGGGATTACTCACTGGTGATCAATCATTCGGGAGATTTGAATTCTTGCCGTTTATTATGCTGCCCTGCGACCGGATGGGTTATCTGGATGAATTAAGGATGCAGAGGGAGAGGGAGGCCAGACAGAACAGAAAGAAGGCAGAGAAGATCACAGAAGAGATCGAGAAGAGCGTTGAGGAGATGGGTGAACTCCTCGATGAAATCGCTGAAGAGATCGCTGATGAAATAGAGGGAGATGATGAGACCGAGACTGAAATCGATGATGAGGAGAAACACGACATCCGCGAGGTCACCATCAAGACCTTTATGAGGTATCTGAAGTCAGATAAGAAGAGTAAGAGTTACGCCGAGGCAGTGGATATGCTCGCCAAGGCCCTTAAAGATGGGATTAAGAAGGTGGCCAATAATGGCCCGCTTTCACAGGAGAAGATAGGCAAGATCAAGGATATCCTCAAAGGGGAGAAGGTCGGGGATGCCTTAAAGAGGGCCTACGATAAGGCAGAGTCAGAGATTAAACCTATTGAGTCCAACGGAGGCAATAGCGGTCAGGACGCTGCAGGAGCAGATAACTGGGCAACCCTTCAGCAGCGGCTGCATCAGCTTAAGCACAGGATGGGAGGAGGGCCGCATCACCATAAAGTTAATATTATCTTCCTGGTGATTCTGTCCGGATATCTGGTGGCAAGATTGCTCGGGCTTGAGCTGCCTGAGGAGCTGCTGCTTCTTGGGCTAGTCGCCCAGGTGAACCCCATTGGCGGCCCTAGCGCCCAGGAGGGACCGGATTACATCAAGCTCTATACTAATGACCTGGATGAGTTAGCCCGGAGGGGAGAATTGGATGATGCCTACTACGTCTCTACCGCCGCCGCCGCGTTAAATAACCGGATGGTCAATGAGGATATCAATAACTTTATGGTGGTGGGAGATCCGGCAGTCTGTCAGGGTCTGATCGAGGCGATCGTCGCCAGGAAGGGGGATTCATCCCTGGAGAACCTTAAAAAAGCGAGATTCTTTGAAATCAACACCGCACGATTTGCCGATACCCTGGCAATCCCCGGCCAGCTGGAGGTGGAATTAAGCAAGCTCAGCAACGCCCTGAAGGCTGCCTATGAAAGGCAGAGGGTGGTATTGGTCCTGGACTTCCAGGATTTCGCCTATATCGGCAAGATGAAGGCCGGGATGATGGGGAGCACCTACCTTCAGCTTAAGGAGGCGATCGAGGCGAAGAATATATCAGTGGTGATCCTGGCCAGCCCGCAGATCTATGAGACCTTACTGGTCAAGGATAAACGCCTGGACAGCAAATTTGATATTATCGATCTCAGGCAGCCTGCCGATTATGATCTCCTGAAGATCGCCAGGGATTTCACCCGCAGGATCAACCGCGTCTATAAAAATATTTTGCCTGACGGGGTGAGGGCCCGGGTTGAGCGCAGCATCCTTCCAGAGGCACTTACCCTCAGTCAGAAATACTATCCCGAAGGCCTCTCGGTGAATAAGCTCCAGGAGGTTATCGATAAGATCATCACCCGTACCTTCACTAAGAGCGAAAGGCTGGCAGCTGCCCTGGCTGACACCAGGGAGAAGCTGCTGAAGGCAGCTGTAGAGTTGTCTGCTAAAAAGGAAGCTGAGCCTGAAGAGGCAGAGTTCCTGGAGTTGACCCTGGATAAGCTTTTGAGTGAACAGGAGGCTGTCGCCAAGGAACTAAAGGAGCACGGTAAGTTTCTTGAGCGCATCCGCCGGGAAAAAGCTTGGAAGATCAGCATCGATGATATCGCTGTCCAGATCTCCGAGGATAGCGGGGTCCCCTTATACGAGATCCTCGCCACCGAAGATGAGCTGCTCAGGAATTATGTGCCGGGATTGAAGAGGATGCTGATCGGACAGGACCAGGTGGTCAACGATACCTATGATGCCTTCTGCCGCCGCCGCGCCATCGGAGAGAGGAAGAACCAGCCGATCGGCATTTATCTTTTGATCGGGCCTACCGGCGTAGGGAAGACCGAATTTGCCCGCTCGCTCGCCCGCCATATGTTCGGCTCGGAAGATGCGATGATCCGCATGGATATGAGCGAGTATATGAACCCCGTTGATGATCAGAAGCTGATCGGTCCGCCACCCGGATATATCGGCTACGAACAGGGTGGCAACCTCACCAACCATGTCCTGAGAAGGCCCTACAGCGTGGTTTTATTAGATGAGATCGAGAAGGCGCACCCGCGGGTATTTGACCTCTTACTGCAGGTATTCCAGGAGGGTGAGCTGCGCGACGGAAGGGGCAGGGTGGCTAATTTTAAGAACACGATCATCATCATGACCTCAAACTTAGGTTTTAGCGAGATATCAGAGGTAGAAAGCGCGATGGCAGAGTATATACTTGAGACGGTTAAGGTCCTCAGGCAGATGTTGACTAAGCTGGATTCCGAGCTTAAGGATGAGGATGTGGTCAAGGCGCTGGAGGGAATGAAGTCAGGTCTGCAGAGGCTGAAGCAGGAAGCCTCTGAAATAGACCGAGAGGATAAAAGCCTGGATAAAGAATTGGGTATTATCGATGGCCTGCTCAGCATTGAGGAAGAGCAGCTTGCTGCGGAAGCCAGGCTTAACTACGTAAAAAAATATATCGCCCAGACCGCCAGATGCCTGGTGCAGATCAAGGAGCTTAATATCTCTAATACCTACAAGTTAATCGCCAGGCTCAAAGGTTCATCAAGCGCAGATCAGCAGGGGGTAGATAGTATCGTCCGGACGGATATCGAGAATATGAAGCGGGCGGTGATCGGCCTATGGCAGGGTGAGGAATTCCAAGGCGCCATGGATTATCAAAACAGGTTTATCAAGAGCTACCTGGCATTGACCAGGATCTTAGGCACCCCTGATCTGCAGGCGAGGAGAGAGGCGCTCTTGGATTATCTGCGCCAGGGAATCAGGGATAAGCTTCTTGCTACAGTCAAGGCAAAATTCCGGCCGGAGCTGATCGGACGTATCGGGTTGGATAATATCATCGCTTTTGACCCGCTCTCTTCTGATGATCTGGATAAGATACTCGATATCAAGCTGGGGTCGCTTAATCTCCTGCTTAAAGAGGCAGGCTACCTGGGGCTTGAGCTCGGGCCGGCCTTAAGAAAAGCGGTCTTACGGCAGGGCTATGATGTTACTAACGGCGCCAGGCCGCTTGAACGGGCGCTCAAACGCATAGTCCTGGCTCCCCTTGCCGAGCATATACTCTCCGGCTCCCTCCAGAAGCAGAGAGTGATCAGGGGGAATATCAAGGGTGATAAAGTAGTCTTTAGCCTCAAAGAGGAGAAGAAAGTCAAAGAGAAGGTCACCAATCAGGAACTCATTTCTAAAGTCAAGCAAGCTTCCGGAGAGGATGCAACTGAAGAGGCGCTAAGCCGGATGTTGGTGGTGGAAGAGATTCCGCAGGAAGCTCCTTTAGAGGGTAATCAGATACCTGAAGAGAATACCATTAAGGTTGGTGAGACGCTGGCGGAAGGCCAGGCAGCAGAAGAGCCGAAAACCGACCTTAAAGATAAATCCCAAGCAAAGGCACAAGAAGAGACACCAGAGGCAAAATTAGAGGCGTTGCGCAAGCGCCTGGAGATCGATGTGCCTGAAGCCGAAGCCATACCCGACCTTGATATTGATGAGTCAAAGATAGATGAGAAGCTCCAGGAGTTGGAAAAAAAGGTTAAGGAACTGGACAGGAGTATCCGAGAGCTCGATAAGCAGATGCGTACGGTAGGTAGCGAACAGAAGAGGCAGGCGTTGGCAGAACAGCGCGCCCGGCAATACAGCGAAAAGGTGCAATTAGAGAGGGCCCGGGATGTGCTTATTAGTCGTAAGGAGGGCAGGGCGGACGAGGCCGAACAGATGATCAAGAAGATGACCGAGGAGAAGAAGGATGAGCGCGAGCAGCTGCGTAAAGAGATCAACGCCACCTTTGACAACCTTAGCCTGCGCGCGCAGGAAGGCCTGCTTGACGATCTGCATCCTCCCTTCGATACCCTGGACCGGCTTGCCTCGATCATCAGGCAGAAGAGAAGGAATTATCCGATGATCCTCAGTGATTCGATCCTCGTGCAGCAGATGATCGTGGACAGCTTCGCCCAGCGGGTAGCCGACGGCCGCATCGAGGGATTCAAGGACGTGCGGATACTGCGCCTGAAGCTTGAGATGCTCAAAAGCTCTTTCTCCCTGGTGGGGTATTTTGAGTTAAAGATGCGCGGGATCGCCGAACTGATCGAAAAGGACGACGAGAAGAAAGCATTGAACTCGATCATCGTCATCGACTTTGACGATGTCAAGAGCGAGCTTGAGCAGATCAGGGTCAATCCCTTTATGCTCGGCTATTTCCTGAGGATGTTTAAGGGGTTAAAAACGGTCTCCTTTATCATGACTACCTCCCGCCAGGCAGTAGTCGAGGATGATTCCTTTGACCGCTACTTTAATCTGCTCGAGGTCTCTGCTGAGAAGCGCACACAGGTGCTGGAGAACCTCTACCTCTTTGTCAGGGATTACATCCAAAAGAAGAATAACGGCAACGGACAGAAGCAGGATATTCAGATCACTTTTGCCGCCATGCAGGTGGCGGTAAAGATCTGGGAGCAGTATTTCTCCTCGCAGTCAGCGGTAGAGGTGCTTAACCGCTGGTTTAGCGGGCTGGTGGTGGAGAAGGGGCAGAAGCAGGCTGCCCAGGAGATGGAGCTGCAGGATTTCTTTAGAGACCTGCTGACTGAGTTGCAGGATCTCTTTGAGAGCGAAGAGATCAGCGAAGCCGGGCTCCTGGATAATGATTTTGTGCTTAAGACCGTGCGCAACATCAATGAGCATAAGGCCAGGGAGGCCATTCCTCTCCAGGCTGAGATCACTCCTTCAGAGATCATCAAGTTTGCCAGCGAGATGGAGGCGCGCAGGCAGACAGTAGAGATCGATGTCGACCTCTTCCGCACTGATGAAAGGGAGAACCTGCTGAAATTAGAGGGGATCCTTGGTCAGCGGATCATCTGTCAGGAGGAGGCGATCAAGATGATCAGCTCTATCGTCAAGGTCGGCAAGGCAGGGATGAAGCCGCCTAAGGCGCCCTTGTGCGCCTTTATCTTCGCCGGGCCAACCGGCGTGGGTAAGACCCAACTGGCCAAGACCCTGGCTGAGGCCTTAGGGATGAGCCTGCAGAGGATCGATATGAGCGCCTTCACCAGCCGCGAGCAGCTCAACCGTCTGATCGGGGCGCCGCCGGGATATGTTGGCTACGATGAGGGCGAGGGCACGTTTATCGAGCATATGAAGAAACATCCTAAGAGCGTGATCATCTTTGATGAGATAGAGAAGGCAGTTCCTTCAGTGATGAATATCCTCTTACAGGTCCTTGAGGATGGACGGCTTACCTCTAACCGCGGAGACACCGTCAGGTTTAATGAAGCAGTAATCATTCTTACCACTAATATGGGGATGAAGCAGGTGGTGGAGGCAGAGGGGAAGCAGCCTCAGGTGATCGATCTCTCTGATGAGATGGGAGAAGTGATGCGCAGCCAGGATGCCGAGAGGATCGCTGCCTTTAAGGATAAGATGGCTGGATCAGTAAGGGATGCAGCAAAGCTCTTCTTCCGGCCGGAGTTCCTCAACCGTATTGAAGCCACCCTGATCTTTAATCCCCTGCCGATAGATTCTCTCGGTTTGATCGTTGAGATAGTGCTTAATCAGACTGCCCAGGCCTTCCTGGAGAAGCGCGGGATCAATCTGAAGGTAGGTAGTAGCGACAAGGAGCGCAAGGCAATCTATCTCTATCTGGCAGACTTAGGTTATAATCCGACATTCGGCGCCCGTCCGATGGAGGGGGCGGTGAAGAAATATTTTGAAAATGAAATGGCAAGGTTCCTGACCGATAATCCCGGTCTGAAGAAGGGGGATAGCGTGGTCGCTCGCTTCAAGAAGAAGATCTGCTTTGAGATTGCCGATAAGGGTACAGGAGAGGAGCAGGGGATTCCTGAGGAGGACCGGCAGGCGATCAGCGCGATCGCCAAGCGCTATGTCGACAGGCCTTCTGAGGCCTTGACTGTCGAGGAGCTGGAGGAGATCTTTGGCTTCAGACAGGAGGTTGATTTAGGTTCCGGGGAGCGCTTGGAGTTTGGTCCGCTTGCCGATAGGGTTACGTTGGAGAACGCCAATTTCCTGAAAAAAGATCCTGCGGCAAGAGAAGCGACAGCTTCTCTGCTTTCAGCTATTCCTGCAGAAGTGGTTGCGCAGGCCGGCGTGGATCCTGCTGAATACAGCCGGAATTTAAGTAAACTGGTCAAGGATTGGGTCAAGCAGGCAGTGCGCCTGGCCAAGATGGCCAACCTGGAGGCCTATATCTATGAGCAGGCCAGGAAAGTGATTAAAGATTACTATAACCTTAGGACAGGCGAACTCAACCAGCAGATCTCTGCCTATATCGAGCAGGATTCCGCCAAGACGGTCGAGATAACCTGGGAATATGGTCGGGATGTACTGAAGATCGGAGTCACCTATAATTCCGGCCTCACCCGCCAGCTGAAGAAGATGCTCTTTAGCCGCAAATACGTGAATAGGGAACAGATCGAGCAGGAGGCTGAGCGCAGCCTGCTTGGGCTACTGAAGGCGAGGCTGGAACTGGAGCCTCTAGGTGCAGAGATGAATTTTTGTTCCGAAGACGGCAAGACCACGATCTGGTTAAGCCTGCCGGCTAAGGAGTACAAGCAGCCGCCAAGGCCTCAGGCAGCGCCGGAAAATACGGATTTAGCTGCGAGGATAGCGGATGTGCGCAGTCGCATGGCTGAGATTCAGCAGCAGCTGGCTGCGCTTAAAGGAGAACCTG
>JBHPGR010000017.1:0-25500 GCA_042570405.1 Candidatus Omnitrophota bacterium | reverse complement strand
TCAGGATGATTTCAGCCTAAGCGCCAATGGCAGGCTGAAATCAATGCCCTGGATGCGTAAATAAATCATAAAGAATACGGATGTTAAATTCTAAATCCCAAGCACTAAATACTAAACAAATTCTAAGCACTAAATTCTAAAGGTTTGGAATTTAGAATTTGGGATTTGTTTAGAAATTAGGATTTAGAAATTAGGATTTAAGAAATCCCTGCAGTTCTTGCTCTTTAAGCGGAAAGAGTTTACATTAAGAGACGGGGAGCAGGCGCCAGGGGCCTCGATGACCTCCCAGCAGAAGCTGGAGATCGCTTTCGGCTTAGAGAAGCTGGGGGTGGATGTTATCGAGGCGGGTTTTCCTATTGCCTCGCCTGATGATTTCAAGGCGGTGAGTGTGATCGCGAAACATATCAGGAAGAGCTCGGTCTGCGGCCTGGCCAGGTGTGTTAAGGCGGATATCGATGCAGCGGGCAGGGCTGTGCGCAAGGCAAAGCATCCGCGGATACATATATTCCTGGCTACTTCAAAGATCCACCTTAAATATAAGTTCCGTAAGCCAGAAGAAGAGATACTGCAGCTGGCCAAGAGGTCAACGAAGCTGGCCAGGAGCCGCTGCGATGATATCGAATTTTCTCCGGAGGATGCGATCCGTACTGAGAGGGATTTTCTCTTCCGGGTGATCGAGGCCGCGATCGATGAAGGGGCAAGGACGATTAATATCCCCGATACGGTAGGCTATAGTTATCCTCAGGAGATAAACTCGCTGATTGAAGATATTATAGATCAAGTCCCCAATATCAATAAGGCAGTTATCTCTATCCACTGCCACGATGATCTGGGGATGGCAGCGGCTAATTCGCTCACAGCAGTCCTCGCCGGTGCCCGGCAGGTGCATTGTACGATCAACGGGATCGGAGAGCGCGCCGGCAATGCTTCGCTTGAAGAGGTCGTGATGGCGATAAAGACCCGCAAGGATGTATTCGGGGATCTAAAAACTAAGATCAATACTAAGAATATCTATCATCTCTCGCGCCTGGTATCAAGCCTGACCGGGTTTGTCGTTCCGCCGAACAAGGCGATAGTCGGAAAAAATGCCTTCCGGCATGAGGCGGGGATCCACCAGGATGCGGTATTAAAAAAGAGGATCACCTATGAGATCATGGATCCCCGTGATGTGGGGATCATCGCCCGCCGGATCGTTCTGGGTAAGCATTCTGGCAGACATGCACTGGTTAAGAGGCTGAAGGACTTAGGGTTTAAGCTGGATGCCGGCAAGATCAGAGAGGTGTTTGTTAAGTTCAAGGCACTGGCAGATAAGAAGAAAGAGGTTTTTGACGATGACCTGATCGCCCTTGTCGAAGAAGAGACCAGGGAGAAGAGGAAGGCGTATGAGTCTGTCTCGATCAGGGTGAATACCGGAACCGATATTATACCTCAGGCAACGGTGAGAATCAGACATAAGAGAAAGATCCGCGAGGCAAGCTCCAGCGGAGACGGTCCGGTTGATGCCTGCTTTAAGGCCGTAGATAAGATCACCAAGGTAAAGCCAAAGCTCCTGGATTACCGTCTGGAATCAGTGACTTCCGGAAAGGACGCCTTAGGTGAAGTCGGCCTGATCATGAGCATAAAAGGAAAGAGCTTCTCGGGGAGGGGTTCCAGCACCGATATTATCGAAGCCTCGGTACGGGCATATCTTGATGCCGTAAATAAAGCCAAGCGTAAATGACCTTGCCAAAAAAGATCTTCGGCCTGATCGGGGATCCTGTATCACACAGCCTGTCTCCCCTGATGCACAACGCGGCATTCGCCCACCTTAAGATCGATGCCGAATATAAACTCTTTCCGCTTAAAGAGCAAGAACTGCAGGGATTTCTTAGAGGATTAGGCAAGTCAGATATCTGCGGCTTGAATGTTACTGTTCCCTATAAGGAGAAGGTAATCCCTCTCTTGGCAAATATCTCTGAAGAGGCGCGCTTAATCGGCGCTGTAAATACGATCAAGGTTTCTAATGATAGATTGGATGGTTTCAATACTGACGGCCTCGGGTTTCTGCGGCACCTGAAGCAGGAACTGGATTTTGACCCCAGGGGTAAGAGTATCGCAGTGATCGGCGCAGGCGGAGCTTCCCGGGCGGTCTGTGTTTATTTATCTAAAGAGGGCGCTGCCAAGATCTCTATATTCGACATAGATAAACCGAAGGCGCAGGGTTTAGCAAGACACCTGAAGGAGAATTTTCCATCAACGGAAGTTTTGACAGTGGATTCGGCGCAGGGGTTGGGCCTTTCGGATTGCGCTTTGTTGGTCAATGCCTCGCCGATAGGAATGAAGGAATCGGACCCAAGCGTTATTAAAGATGAAGACATCGGTAATGACCTTTTAGTATATGACCTAGTTTATAATCCAGCAGAGACGAAATTACTTAAGGCTGCAAAAGAAAAGGGTGCGCGTTCGGTAAACGGCTTGGGGATGCTTCTACATCAAGGGGCAGCTGCCTTTGAGATCTGGACTCAAGAGAAGGCTCCGCTTGATGTTATGCGTAAAGCACTCATGGAAGGAGTGGGCAAATGATCGGAAAGACACTGGCTTTTATCTTTGGATCGATCGTGGGAAGTTTCCTGAATGTCTGCATACACAGGATGCCAAATCAGGAATCAGTGGTCTGGCCGCGCTCTCACTGCCCGAAGTGCAGCAAACGTATCCCGGGATATGATAACATACCATTCATAAGCTTTATGCTCTTGAGAGGTAAGTGCCGCTTCTGCAGGCAGCGTATTTCGCTGCGCTATCCGTTAGTCGAATTGCTTACTGCGGTCATGTTTGTCCTGATGCTTGGGGTTTTTGAGCTGACGTTTAATTACTTCGTTTATACGGTTTTTGTATGTTGCCTGATCATCGCCACCTTTGTCGATATTAAACACAGGATTATTCCCGATGAGGTCTCAGTCGGAGGGATGATCCTGGGGTTTATCCTTATCTCTACCCGGGGTTTTAATCTGCAGCCTCTGGCCTTTGATTGGCGCCCGGCGCTAAATTCGTTTTTGGGGATCATCGTCGGCGGCGGGATCATCTATCTTACCGGTGTGCTCTTTGACCTGGTATATTTTAAGTTGCTTAAGAAACCTCCGATCAATGGTGAGACTGAGTCGATGGGCGCAGGCGATGTGAAGCTCTTGGCGATGATCGGGGCATTCCTTGGCTGGCAGGGCGCATTACTGACGTTCTTTCTTGCTCCGCTTTTCGGAGCGGTGATCGGTATCATCAATCTGGTCGTAAAAAAGGACCACACTATACCCTACGGTCCTTTCCTTTCTTTAGGGGCGTTGATAACTCTTTTTTGGGGTGGCAGGATAATCGCTTTTGTGATCCCTTATTAGAGAGCGCCGCAAACTCAAATATTTATGTCTAAGACTTCTTTTGAGGATTATCTTCTAAAGTGCGCTTCAGGGGATAAATGGAAGAGGATTTCTGCGTGCAGGCGCCAAGGCGCGCTTGCGCCTTTATTCTCTGTATACTCAAGACAAAGTATCGGTATTGGTGATTTTGCGGATCTGCGGCTTCTGATCGATTGGGTAGCAGGATGCGGGAATTCAATCCTGCAGCTCTTGCCCCTTAATGAGATGGGCTCGACGTTTAGCCCCTATGAATCGATCAGTTCCTTTGCGCTTGAGCCCGCATATATTTCTTTGCGAGAGTTAGAGGGGGTTGATAGAGAACTTTTTAAGAAAGGCATGGAGGATTTAAGTAGGAAGTTTCCTGCGGGAGGGAAATACGTAGATTTTGGCATAAAGAAGGAAAAGGTCGACCTGCTGCGAAAGATCTATAGAGATGCCGGCAGCAGCCGCTCTAAGGGGCAAGATAAATTCGAACGGGAGAATGCTTATTGGTTGAATGATTTTGCGCTCTATAAGGTATTAAGGGAAGAGCATAATCGTAAGCACTGGGAGGAGTGGGAGCAGGAATACAAAAAGCGGGATAAATCTGCGCTCGAGGCTTTCGAGGATGATCATGTTCAGGAGACCGGTTTTTATAAGTGGCTGCAGTGGCAGTTGTATCTACAATTCTGCCGGGTGAAGGCCCATGCCGCGTCTAGGGAAGTGCTTCTTAAGGGGGATCTTCCCTTCCTGGCAGCGCGCGACAGCGCGGATGTCTGGGCTCGCCGTGAACTGTTCCAGTTGGAGTTTGCGCTGGGGGCTGCGCCGGATCTGGGGTGTGCTAAGGGGCAGAGGTGGGGGATGCCGCCTTATGACCAGGAAAGATTAGCCGAAGAAGATTATAGCTTTTTGAAACAGGGGCTTAAGTACGCAGAAAATTTCTATGATATCGTAAGGATAGATCATGTTGTGGGATTCTTCCGCTCCTGGAATATACCTTATGCTCAATCGCAGGATGATGCCGGGCTTAACGGGGTTTATGAGCCAGCTGAAGAAGCTGATTGGGAAAGGCAGGGGAGGAAGATCCTGAAGGTGATGCTTGAGAGTACGGATATGCTCTTCTGCGGAGAAGATCTGGGAGCTGTGCCAAAGGTATGCCTTGAAGTTTTGCGTGAACTGGGTATCCCGGGATACGATGTGCAGCGTTGGCTTAAGGATTATTTTGTAGCTCATGATTTTGTCAAACCCCGGCACTACAGAAAGCTTACGGTTGCCACGCTCTCGTTGCATGATTCGACTAACTGGCCGGCCTGGTGGGAGAATGACGCCGGGGCTGTTGTCGAGGATGTCTTTACCGGAAAGTGCGAAGCGCACGGTATTGATTATAAAGCGGTAAAGGAGAAACTATTTGACCTGGCGCTCTCAAGGCACGGAAGGTTGCGCTGGTTAAAGAGCCTGGATTCAGTTAAGAAGCTGCTCTCTATTATAGGTAAAGTCAAGGAGGAAGCGGAGGAGATTGTTTTTTTGTATGAAAATAGCTTTGCAGAGAAGGAAAAGCTCTGGAAGCGCCTAAAGATTGCGGGTAAAATGAGAGAGGCCTGCGACCCGGAGATCATGGGGGCGGCACTGAATCTAATTCTAGAGGCGCCGTCTGTGTTTTGTATTAATACGATCATCGATTTACTCTATCTGGGAGGGGTTTTTAAAGGGGATGTTTATCAATACCGCATAAACACCCCCGGCACCTATAACGAAAAGAACTGGTCAATGGTGATCCCGCTTCCACTTGAAAAATTACCATTAAAAAAGGGATAATTATGGGGATGTTGCAGGGGACTGAGCATTACATTTCAAAGCGCGTAGGCAAGGCGATCATGGATTACAAGATGCTTGCTGACGGGGACAAGATCGCTGTGGCAGTCTCCGGGGGCAAGGATAGCCTGGTGCTCTTACATATCTTGAATGAGCGCAGGAAATTTGTGCCCATAAAGTACGATCTGATCGCAGTGCACATCGATCTTGGGTTTCCGCGTTCATGCGCAAGCAAATTAAGGAAGTATTTTAAGAAGACGGGTGTCAAATACCATATTGAGAAGGTCGATGTCTTACGAAAGACAAAGCGTAAGGATATCTCCTGCTTTTGGTGTTCCTGGAACAGGCGCAAGGCGCTCTTTGAGGCAGCTGGTCGGCTTGGATGCAAGAAAGTCGCCTTAGGCCACCATATGGATGATATCATAGAGACGGTCCTGCTGAATCTTTTCTTCCAGGGGGAGACTTCGGCGATGCGGCCGAAACAGAAATTATTCAAGGGCAAGGTAACATTGATCAGGCCCCTTGCCTACGTGGAGGAGAATATGACGCAGCGCCTGGCCAGGGAGAGGAAGTTTCTGCAGCAGAGCTGCACCTGTCCTAATTCTACCCGCTCCAACCGCCGGAGGATGAGTAGGATCATAGCCGAGGTCAAGAGGGTCTGTCCCGAAGTAAAAAAGAACATCTTCCGGAGCGTAAAAAGGATAAAGAAGGATTATTTACTTTAAGAAGGTAAAAAGAGTGGTATAATCAATGCTATGATCTGGTTGGCCGGGATATTATTTTTAGGATTTGCCGCAGCGATGATCGCGATCGTCCTGAAGATCTCTTCACAGGTCAACGTGCAGCTTAATTCGATGAATAATTCCATCCAGGAGGCGAATAAGCTCATCGCCCAGCGCCTGGATAGCAATACCGGCGTATTCGGTAATATTAAGGAAGAGCTGGGCAAGCTTCAGGCCACCAATACTCAGGTTTTAGAGGTGAGCAAGAATATCTCCAGCCTCCAGCAGCTCCTGCGCGCCCCTAAATTCAGGGGGGAGATGGGGGAGACGATGCTTGAAAATATCCTCTCCGAAGTCCTGCCTAAGGATCATTACACCACACAATACAGGTTTAAGACACAGGACTCCGTAGATGCGGTGATCAAGCTTGGCGATAGGCTGGTTCCGGTGGATGCGAAGTTTAGCCTGGAGAACTTTCAGAAGATGCTGGACGTCGAAGAGGAGAGCCAGAAGAACGCCTTTAGAAAGAAGTTCATACAGGATGTAAAGAACCGCATCGATGAGATCTCTTCTAAATACATCCTGCCGGGTGAGAATACTTATGATTTCGGGCTGATGTATATCCCGGCTGAGAACGTGTATTACGAGATGATCATTAAGGAGGATCTGCTCTCCTATTGCATATCGAAGAAAGTGATCCCGGTCTCACCGAATACATTTTATGCCTATTTACAGGTGATCTGCCTGGGCCTTAAGGGGCTAAAGATCGAAGAAAACGCAAAGGAGATATTGAAGAACCTCGGGGCGTTGTCTGGTGAGATCAAGAAGTTCCAGGATGATTTTAATAAACTTGGCGCACACCTGGTAAACGCCAGGAATAAATACGATGACAGCCAGAAGAGGTTTGACCGGGTGCAAGACAAGATAACAAATATCCAGGATAGTAAGCGCCTTGAATCCAAGCCGCATTAAATAAGTGGTCCTCAGTATCCGCGCCATCCCCAAGGCAAGCAGGAACTTGGTAAAGAAAGAATCGGATAGGTATAAGGTTTATGTAACTGCGCCTGCTCAGGATGGCTTGGCCAACGAAAAAATAAAAAAACTTCTTGCAGACTACTTCAAGGTAAAGAGCCGCCAGGTTACAATTGTAAAGGGGAAAAGATCAAGAGATAAGCTTGTGAGAATCGATGTTCCAGCAAAGAAATCTTAATTTATCTTGTGGGTTTAGCATCCGCCAGGACGGGGATATGTCCCTGGCCTGCGGCAATAGG
This sequence comes from Candidatus Omnitrophota bacterium, assembly GCA_042570405.1. GTDB lineage: Bacteria > Omnitrophota > Gorgyraeia > Gygaellales > Profunditerraquicolaceae > JBHPDM01. The sequence goes on along the minus strand of JBHPGR010000017.1, from coordinate 18,330 downwards.
GATGTTTCTTTAGAAAACCGTCGCCGTTTTCTTGATCCGCTGGGAGTCAGCTGCCAATCCCTTATCTGCGCAAAGCAGATCCACAGCAGCAATATCAGGCGCGTAGGCCCAGAAGATAAAGGCAGGGGCGGAAAATCATTTGATAATTCGCTTATAGATACTGACGGATTTATTACAGCAGAGAAAGGCCTTGCCCTGGCAGTATTCACTGCCGATTGCTTGCCTATATTTTTTTATGACCAGAGCACTCCGGCTATCGGTTTAATTCATGCCGGGTGGCGCGGCACAGGAGAGGGGATCGCAGCCAAGGCAGTAAAATTATTGCAGGATAATTTTGACAGTAAGCCCAAAGATCTCAGGGTCACCTTTGGCCCCTGTATAGGCCTGTGTTGCTACGAGGTCGGCCTGGATTTTAGCAAAAAGTTTGATTACGGCTTCGAAGAGAGAGACGGACGCTATTATCTGGATTTAGCAGGGATCAATAAGAAACAGCTTCTTGATGCCGGAGTCAAGTCTTCCAATATCTTTGACGACGGAGGATGCACTGCCTGTAAGAATAATGAATTCTTTTCTTTCCGCAGGGAAGGGGATTCTGCCGGCAGGATGATCTCAGTGATAATGCTTAAGTAACCGGCGCAAGATTGTATGCTTAAATACCGTATTGATTTTGTCTTAAGGGTAAGCGGTTATTCGACTCAGGAGCTAAGGGATTCGATCATTGAATTCGGCGAAGATGTAAAGATCAGCCCGCTTTCAGAGGATCTGGGCAGCGGTGCGGATTTTAGAATTCAAGTGTTAAGTGAAGAGCCGGGATTGGTTTTTGATGCCTGTGCGCAATTCGGCAGATTAAAATCAGTAAAGATCGAAGAGGAGAGGAGGCAGTAATGAGCAAGGCATTAGTGATTTATTATTCGCAGGGGGGCAATACCAAGAAGATGGCAGAGCTTATTGTCGAGGGGATGAAGAAGGAGGGATTAGAGGCGACCTTGAAGGATGTAGGCGAAACAAAAGCAGATGAACTCCTGAAGTATGATGTGATCGCAATCGGTTCCCCTACATATTACGGGACGATGGCAGCACCGATCAAGCAATTATTTGATACTTCCGTCAAATTTCACGGTAAACTTGATGGTAAGATCGGAGCGGCTTTTTCTTCCAGCGCCAATATCGGCGGAGGTAACGAGACCACGATCTTAGACATCTTGAATGCTCTGCTCATACATGGTATGATTATTTACGGTGACCCCAGCGGCGATCATTACGGCGCGGTATCGATCAATGAGCCTGATGCCAGGGCAAGCCGGCAGTGTCAGAGGATGGGGTCGAGGATCGCTAAATTAGCGAAGAAAGTCTTTGGGTGATAAGATGAATACAAAACCGGTTGTAATCCTGGTCACCTGCCCGAATAAGAAGCAGGCGCGCGATATAGCAAGGGCATTAGTGGAGAGCCGGCTTGCTGCCTGCGTCAATATCGCAGCAAGTGTGGAGTCGATCTTCAGGTGGCAGGGTAAGGTTACCAAGGCGAACGAAGCACTCCTGATCATCAAAACAAAGGAATCGAAATTAGCGCATTTAACTCGGATGATAAAGAATATGCATAAATACGAGGTACCGGAGATCATTGCGCTTCCGGTTACCGCCGGATACAAACCATATCTTGCCTGGATCGATGAATCTCTCAGGAAATCCCATTGATTACCTTTATGCTTTTCTGGGCGGAATAGCAGTAAGCTTTAGTCCTTGTGTTTACCCGCTTATACCGGTGAGCGCCGGTTATATCGGCGCAAAGGCAGCCGGGTCAAGACTTAAGGGACTGACTTTAAGCCTGGTTTATGTCACGGGCCTGGCAGTTACATATTCGATTCTGGGATTGCTGGCAGCGCTTACCGGGACGTTCTTCGGAGCAATAAGCTCCCACCCGGTGACTTATTTACTGGCAGGTGCTGCGATCATCTTTTTTGGCCTGACGCTTCTTGAAGTGATCAGGGTACCATGGCCGAATATCATAAGATCTAGCGCGCCAAAAGCCGGCAGAGGAGATTACATCAGCGTCTTTTTGCTAGGGGCTACATCCGGATTATTAGTTTCTCCGTGCCTGACTCCGATCCTTGGTTCGATATTAGTTTATTTAGCCGCAAAGAGGAGCCTGGCGTATGGCGCGACTTTATTATTTGTCTTTGCCTACGGGATGGGATTGATCCTGATTTTGGCCGGCACCTTCAGTTCATTGCTGACGAATCTTCCAAGATCAGGGAGATGGATGGGCTATATAAAGAAGGCCTGTGCGCTTATACTTCTGGTGGCAGGGTCATATTTTGTTTATTCGGGGATAAGGAGGTTTTAGAATATGCGGGGTTGCCTGAAATTATTACTGTTGCCGGCATTGATCTTTCTGTTTACTGCCGGTTGTATCGGGGCAAATGAGCCGGTTTCAAATGCCGATCATGCGCCGGATTTCACCCTGCAGGACCTGGATAATAAGCCGGTGAGCCTGGGAAGTTTTAAGGGCGAGGCGCCTGTGCTTTTGTTCTTTTGGGCCAGTTGGTGCCCGAGTTGCCGCCGCGGATTCATGGAGTTAAGTAAAGCATCCGCTGATTTAAAGGAGGAGGGCTTAGAGATTTTGGCGGTGAATATCGGCGAGTCGAATACGACGGTAGAGAGATTCATCGATAATTTCAGTTGTAATTGCAGGGTGCTTCTGGATAAGGATGCGACTGTAGCCGGTACCTATAAGATCGTCGGCATACCGACACTTGTTCTTATCGATAAAGACGGCAGGATCATTTCTAAAGGGCATGAATTTTTGCCGGGAGAATTTAATGATCTGATCAATGAATGAGAACCTCAATGGCGGATAAAGGAATCGAGAGATTGATCAAAAATTGGCAGAAGCGTAACATTACAGCCTTTTACGCTGAGGATAAGAATAGGGCGGCTGAGAAATTGCTTGAACTTATCCCTGCGTCTGCTACGATTGGAATTTCAGGTTCTGTGACGCTCGATCAGCTTCAGGCGGTCGAGATCCTAAAAAGACGCGGTAATAAGGTCTTCAATCAGTATAAGCCCGGGATCAGCCAAGAGGAAAATTTAAGTTTAAGAAGACTGGGAGCCCAGGCTGATTTTTACCTGACCAGCGCCAACGGGATCTCTCAAGATGGAGAGATGGTTTTTTTAAGCGGCTTCGGCAACAGGACGGCAGGGATCTCTTACGCAGGAAATGTAATCGTTGTAGCCGGGAAGAATAAGATCGTGCCAGACCGCACCGGTGCATTAAAACGGGCGCGTGAAGTCGCGACACCCTTAAATTGTAAGCGCCTGAAGAATTGGGATACCCCCTGTTACAGGGAGGGCGTCTGCAAGGAAGATATCTGTCTGAGTCCTGAGTTTCGCAGGATGTGTTGCCAGGTCCTGATCATCGAGGCCGAAGCCACCCCGGATAGATTAAAGGTAATATTGGTGGGGGAAGAATTAGGATTTTAGTTAGGTAGATTCTTAAGAGGAGTTTTAAGATGAAGATATTAGCGACGGGGATAGGGAGTATGCCGCAGGAGGATGCGGATCAGGCGTTAGATTTGATCTTTAAGTATACGCCGCACGTACCTTTCTGGCCGCAGCTTCCTAAGCGTGACAAACGCGAGGGGATGGTGGCGCAGTACAGCCAGGGCCTGCCTTGCCTAAAGGTCACTGCAGACGGCCTCTTCTTTGATCCGAAAGATAAGGATAAGCAGTTAGAGTTGCTGTATGAACGGATAATCGCCAATGATCTCGAGCATTTTAAGATCTCGCCTGATTTTGCACCCGGATTGTATAAGTTTTGCCAGAGACTAGAGAAACAGGATCTTAAGGGGGTAGAGTACATCAAGGGGCAGATGACCGGTCCTTTTACCTTTGCTGCCAGCGCTAAAGACGAGTCCGGCAAGGCGCTTTTGCACGATAAGGTCTTTATGCAGACGATACTAAAGGGCCTGGCGATGAAGGCACTCTGGCAGGTGAGGCTGCTTAAAAAATTCAAAAAGAAAGTGATCCTTTTCCTTGACGAGCCATACCTCGGGGCTTTTGGCTCGGCGTATACTGCGATTAACAGGGAGGATGTAGTAAAGGGCTTAAGCGAGGTACTCTCGGCAGTGAAATCCGAAGGGGTCCTTTTGGGGGCGCACTGCTGCGGGAACACTGACTGGTCGATATTCACGGATATCGATGCGCTGGATATGATCAGCTTTGACGCATTCGGATTCCTGGATAAATTCTCACTTTACGCCGATGACCTCAAGGGCTTCCTTGCCCGCGGGGGAGGGATCTGTTGGGGGATAGTTCCTACCCAGGAGTTCAGCGAGAAAACTACCTTGAAGCTTCTGAAAGAGAAGTTCAAGGCAGCAACCGAGGCGCTGGCTGCGAAGGGCCTGCAGCGCGAGTTATTATTTAAGAATTCGCTGATTTCACCCAGCTGCGGTATGGGCACGCTTGATGCAGACCGATCCGCAAAGATCCTCACCCTGCTCTCCGAGGCAGAAAATAAATTATTTGACATTTAGGCTTATTAGTTATATCATAAGTTCCGTTTTTTATGGAGGATTAAGATATTTAATATGAAAGAGATCCGTATCCATGCCCGCGCAGGCCAGGGCGCAATCACCACGGCAAATCTGTTAGGCTACACATATTTCCTGAAAGGGATGTATGCCTATGCCTTTCCGCACTTCGGCGCAGCCAGGATGGGCGCTCCGATGAACGCATTCGTGCGAGCGGATAATAAACCGGTATGCCTGCGTAGCCAGATCTACGAACCGGATTACGTAGTGGTAGTCGATGCCACGCTGATGCGCGCCAGTAATTGTTTCCAGGGGTTGAAGCCTAAGGGGATCGCGATAGTAAATGAACGTCCCGGGTTAGAAATACCCAAAGTAAAAGTGACACAGAAGCTCTTTGTGATCCCGGCCAATGATATCGCGATGAAGACGATCGGCCGGCCGCTGGGGAATACCGCCCTTTTAGGCGCCTATGCGGCGGCAACCGGTGAGGTAGAGCTCCAACATCTGATCGAGGCTATAAAGAAGATATTCGCGGCTAAAGCTAAGGCCCGGGAGGGCAATGTCGAAGCGGTGAAGCAGGGCTTTGCTTTTGCGAAAGATAAATCAAAGGGGTAAGAGATGTTCGGACCGCTGGTAGTAAAACCCGGTACAAGCAGGAATAATAAAACAGGTTCCTGGCGCGTTGAGAAGAGGCCGAAGTTCCTGCAGAAGGATTGCATTGACTGTAAGATGTGCCGGCTTGTCTGCCCCGAAGGCTGCATTACCGGAGATGGCAAGAATACCTATATCTGCGACTACGATTACTGCAAGGGCTGCGGAAACTGCGCGGCAGTGTGTCCTAAGCACGATATCGAGATGGTGAAGGAAGAATGAAGGAATTCCTAGAGGGTTCACAGGCAGTAGCAAGGGCGATACAATTATGCAAGCCGGGTGTGATCTCTGCTTATCCGATCACTCCGCAGACGCATATCGTAGAAGGCCTTGCACAGATGGTCGCAGACGGCAAGCTCAACTCACAGTTTGTAAATGTAGAATCAGAGCACTCCGCAGCATCCGTAGTCTTAGGCGGTTCTGCTACAGGCGTGCGCGTATATACCGCGACAAGTTCACAGGGATTATTCTTGATGGCGGAGGTCGTTTTTAATATCGCCGGGATGCGCCTTCCGATAGTGATGACCTGCGCTAACCGGGCGATCTCAGCTCCGATCAGCATCTGGAATGATCAGCAGGATTCAGTATCCCTGCGCGACAGCGGCTGGATCCAGATGTACGCCGAGAACATCCAGGAAGTGATGGATTTTCAGTTTTTCGCCTACAGGATCGCCGAGGATAAGTCGGTGATGCTGCCGGTCATGGTATGTATGGACGGATACGTCCTCACCCACGGCATCGAGAATGTCGAGACTCCGGATCAGGCGCAGGTGGATAAGTTCCTTCCCGCCTATAAACCTTTATATAAGCTTGATACCAGCGACCCGATGACATTAGGCGCCCTGGCCGACCCGGAATATTACACGGAGACGCGCTATGCGATACAGAGGACGTTAAAGGATGTGATAAAACTGATCCCTAAGGTGAGCGGGGAGTTTAAGGGTGTATTCGGCAGGGATTACGCAAACGCCCTGGTCGAGGAGTACCGCACTAAAGACGCAGAGCGGGTGATCATCGCCATGGGTTCGGTGTGCGGCACGATAAAGGAAGTGATCGACGAATTAAGGTCAAAGGGTAAGAAGATCGGCCTGCTTAGGATCATCACATACCGGCCGTTCCCGCAGCAGGAGATCTCAGAGGCACTTAAAAATTGCAAGAAGGTAGCGGTTTTAGACAGAGCGCTTTCACTGGGCTCTTATGCGCCTTTAGCATCCGAGATCAAGGCGGCCTTCTTCGGCAAGAAGAAGAAGCCGGAGGTGATCAGCAGCTTTGTCGTCGGTTTAGGGGGAAGGGATATCACCAGGAATTCGATCAAAGAGGTGCTGCGCCTTTTGAATTCAAAGGAGAGGTCCGATGAGTTCATCGACCTCAAGCCGGAGCTTTTAAAGGAAGAATATGAATAAGAGCCTGTTTGCTTCAGGACATACTGCCTGTTCGGGTTGCGGCCAGTCAATGGCGGCAAGGCTGGTGATCGACGCCTGCGGACAGAACACGATCGTCGCCAATAATACCGGATGCCTTGAGGTATTCACTACCAAATATCCTCAGTCGGCCTGGGAGGTGCCCTGGATCCATTCCCTCTTTGAGAATGCCGCAGCTGTGGCCTCGGGGATAGAGGCGGCTCTTATTTATTTAGGTAAGAAGGAGGGCACCAATGTGATCGCCCAGGCAGGCGACGGCGGAACAGCAGATATCGGCCTGCAGGCGCTCTCCGGGATGTGGGAGAGAGGGCATGACATCCTCTCGGTCTGTTACGACAACGAGGCGTATATGAATACGGGTATTCAGAGGAGCGGCCTGACGCCATTGGATACCAATACTACTACCAGCCCACCGGGTGCGCAGTCTGCCGGAAACTGGCGGCCTAAGAAACCGGTCCCTGAGATCGCCAATGCGCACAATATCCCTTATGTCGCAACCGCTTCGGTAGCTTTTATGCAGGATATCCAGAGAAAGACTAAGAAGGCGATCGGAATCAAGGGCCCCAAATACTTGCAGATCCATGTCCCCTGTCCTTTAGGCTGGAGGCATGATCCGGGCCTGACTTTTCAGATCGCTAAACTTGCGGTCGAGACGGGGCTTTATCCTTTATTTGAATATGAAGGCGGCTTGCTCACAGCGGTGCGCAAGATCCAGCCCAAGCCGGTTGCGGAATATCTGAAGCTGCAGGGCAGATACAAGCATTTACTTAATAATCCGCAGGAGATCGCTAAGCTCCAGCAGATAGCGGATAATAATATACAGAAATATAACCTGAAGGTCTAAAGAGGAGGAAGAGATGGGAAAGCAGGCAAGGGCAATCGTTGACCTAAGTTTAAAGGACCTGGTAAAGGATCTGAACAAGGCATATGCGGATGAGTGGCTGGCATTTTATCTCTACACCTATATGGCTAATACCGCTTCGGGGAAGGCCTATAGGGGTATGCAGGAGTTTCTGCAGAAGATCGCCAAGGATGAGCTGGAGCATGCCAATGAATTAGCGGACCATATAACCAAGTTAGGCGGCATGCCGATCGCAAATCCGATGGACCTTGAGAAGAACGCCAACGCTCCCTACATGATGCCGCCGAAGAACACCGCCGATATCAACCGGATGATCCGCATCGTCGGCGAGGCAGAGGCCGCAGCGATCGAGGTCTACAACAAGATCGCAAAGAAGACGCTGGGCAAGGACCACGTCACCTATGCTTTAGTCACGCATATACTCTCCGAGGAAGTAACGCACGAGGAGATGTTTGAAAACCTTTCAGAGAGGTAATCTAGGGGAGGATGATCGATGGCCAAGGTAACTATTGATGCTGCAGCCTGTGTTGGCTGCGGTTTATGTGAACAATCGTGTCCCGAAGTCTTCAAGATGGAGGGCGACGGGATCGCCCATGTAAAGGCGCAGGTCTGTCCGGATCATAATCTGGCGGAGGTCGCTGATCAGTGTCCGGTCAATTGTATTAAGGTAGGAGATTAAGGGCGAGAGAGAAGTCAAAATCTTTCGCTATCTCTACGCAGGGATTCCAGAAATTGCGCAAAACTTTCCTGTTTCTTCAAGAGCAGTAAATTCTCCGAGAAGACCTCTTTATTTTCCAGGAACTGTTTTTCATCCAGGGATTCTTTGGACTTAAGCTTTATCGCATAAAATCCCGAGGCGACCTCGATCGTCTTACTGATCCTATCGGCTTCAAGGTCAACTGCTGTCATCCAAAATTCATCCGAAGCACCGATATCCTCAATATAGCTGCCATACTTAAACATTCCCGTCACGCCGTACTTAAGAGCGAACTCTTTAGCCAATCCCTTAAGGTTTACCGGCTTTGCGCTTGAAGCGTCCAGGCTTTGCAGGCAGCTTTTTAGCTTATTGCGGGCGATATCCTTAGTCTTCTTTTCAAGCGCGGCTTTCAAAATTTGGTCTTTTATATTTTCAAATTCCGGGATGTAGGAGCCTTTTTTATCCGTAAGTCTTAGGATGTAGTAGACTCCGTCCATAAATACGGGAGGGGAGAATTCCCCAACCCTTAACTTTGAGATCAGCTGCAGGAGTTCCTGGGAGTAGCCGATACCGGGGATGATATCAGTCTGGGCAAAGGGGCCGGTCTGCTTGAGCTCTACCTTAAGTTGGGCAGCGACGGGCGCCAATCCGTCTTTCGAATTCAGCATCGGTAGGATCTCTCTGATCTTAGCTTCAGTCTGGCTGCGTTGGTCTTCGGCCGGCAGAAGGATGTATTCTAAGTCAAAGGATGGGGGGAGCTTGAATTCCAGCTTATAATTTTTGAAATACTCCTTTAATTCCTCATCGCCGATAACAAGTCCAAGGGCCGCTTCCTGGTTCAGACTGGCTATATAATAGATGCTTAAGGATTGAGTCTCTTTCTTGTAGGCCTCCTGAATCTCTGCATCATCGAGCGTGATATCTTTTGTATGATTCTCATATAATCTGGAGAGGATGATGTTCTGGCGCACCTGCTCTTCGAAGACGCGCGGCTGGGCGTAGAAGGCATAGCGCAGCAGCTGCGAGTAGAGGTCGCTATCGAAGCGGCCGCCCCTACTGAATATGGGCAGTTTGCGGATAAAGCCGACGATCTCCTTATCGCCGGCGTTAATCCTTTCCCTCTTTGCCTGGTGAAGGAGTATCAGTCTGTCCCAGGCCTGAGATTCTATATCGAAGTGCTGCTGCATTTGGGAAAATTCATCTCCGAACTGAAGGATCAGCCGGTTGCGCACCGCCTTCTGCGCGTCAAGGTAATCGGTGAGGGGGATCTTGCTGCCCCGGATCACTCCGGCATAGACGGATTCTCTCTTGCCGCGGATGACGCTGCTTGCTCCCCAAAAGGCAAAGGCCGGCACGATTATCACGGCCAGGCCGATCAGCAGGCGTTTTTTTAGTTTTTTATTGCGTAGGAGCTTAAGCATATTAGCACTTTCTATACAGTGTTTTATTATAGTCAAAATCACAGATATTGCAACCATAATTGTGAGAATTCAGGGTCTTGCCTGCGCGTGCTGCCCCGCATATTGCGGGGCTAACGCGCTGCGCCAAGCATCGTAAAATTGCTTACTTTTCCCTTTACAAAATGGGCATAGCTTTGTATAATAGGAATCCGCGCAAGTTAAACAGCAGTATAGGAAAGGCTAATCTGATGAAGGAGAAAGTGTTAAAGTTAGGGTTACCTAAGGGCAGCCTGCAAGAGGCGACGATGAAGATGTTTAAGAAGGCGGGCTTTAACGTAACCGTGCCTTCGGCGCGTTCATATTTTCCCTCTATCGACGACCCGGAGATCGAGCCTGTGCTTTTGCGCGCCCAGGAGATGTCCAGGTACGTTTCAGACGGGGCCCTGGACTGCGGGATCACCGGCTCTGACTGGACAAAGGAGAATAAGTCCGACGTTACCAGGATCAGCGACCTGGTTTATGCCAAGCAGAGCATGAGCAAGGTAAGGTGGGTGCTGGCGGTTCCGCAGGGCTCAAGGCTTAGATCAGTCAAGGATCTGCAGGGTAAACGCATCGCTACCGAGCTTGTCGGGGTGACCAGGGATTACCTGAAGAAGAACAAAGTCAGGGCAGAGGTCGAGTTCAGCTGGGGCGCCACCGAGGTCAAGGTAAGCGCCGGCCTGGTGGATGCGATCGTAGAGCTGACTGAAACGGGCAGGAGCCTGAAGGCGAATAAATTAAAGGAGATCGCCACGATCTGCGAATCGACGACTATCTTTATCGCAAACAAAAGTTCTTTTAAGAACAGCTGGAAGAGAGCGAAGATGGAGCAGATCGCCATGCTCTTAAAAGGCGCGATCGCCGCAGAAGAGAAGGTGGGGCTGAAACTTAACGTCAGGAACAGTGACCTCAAAAAGGTGGTCGCGTTGCTTCCAGCGTTAAAGAAACCGACGATCTCGGGATTAGCAACAGATAATTGGCTGGCAGTTGAGACGATCATCGATGAGCGGCTGGTGCGGATCCTGATACCGCAGCTTGAGAAAGCTGGCGCCCAGGGGATCATCGAATACCCGCTGAACAAAGTAATACTTTAGTCTAGAAGCATAAGAAGGAGCAAGAGAGATGCCTTGCGGCAGAAAAAGAAAAAGAAGAAAGATCAGGACGCATAAACGCAAGAAGGCACGTCGCAAACTGCGCCACCTGAAGAAGAGAGCCTGGGGTTAAACTTTTTCCATGCAACGAGAGATTTTCATCAAAGGGTTTGTTTCCTGCCTAATAACAGTTCTTTTAATCAGCACAGAGGTTCTGGCGTTTGATAAAAGCGCCTCCTATGCCTTAAGCCATTATATCATGGCCGGGATCCATGATGCCCGGGGCGAAACGGACAAGGCCATAGAGCAATACAAGTTTGCCTTAAGGAAGGATCGCGAAAATCCTGCGATCCATTTGAATCTGGCGGCCAGCTACATAAAGAATAACCAGATCGAAGATGCGATCAAAGAACTGGAACTTGCCGTAAGGTTCGATCCTGAAAGCGTAGAGCCGCACGCGATCCTGGCTCTTCTTTACACTTCACAGAATAACCTTGAACAGGCAGCAAGGGAGTACGAGACCGCCCTGACCAAGGCCGCAAAGCTTGCGCCGGGTAATCTAGAGATCTATAAGAGCCTGGGCGCGGTTTATTTGTCCCAGAAGAAATTCCAGGAAGCAAAAGAAACTTACCAGCTGATCCTTGACCTTGCTCCGGAGGATGCCCAGGCGCACTTTTACCTGGCGGCAGCTTTTGATAAATCAGGGGATAAAGAGAAGGCTGAAGGTGAATTAAAGACCGCGATTGAATTAGACGCGGAAAACCATGAGGCACTGAATTACCTGGGGTATTTGTACGTCGAGCAGAATAAGAATTTAGAGGAGGCTGCTATCCTGATCGGCAAGGCCATAGAGTTAGATCCGGATAACGGCGCATACATCGACAGCCTGGGCTGGCTGTATTTTAAGCAGGGTAAGATCGCTCAGGCACTTCTGAAGCTTAAGGATGCAGGGTCGCTTTTGGCGGACCCGGTGATCTACGATCACCTGGGAGATGTCTATTTTAAGAGCGGTAATTTAGATGCAGCCAGGAAAAACTGGCAGGAATCGCTGAATTTGGATCCGCAACAGGATAGCGTCAAGGAGAAGCTCAAAAAAGATAATTAGGAGCGTAATGGCAGATCGGAAAGAGAAGATCCGCAAGCTGGAAAAGAAAGCAAAGCTCATCCGCAGGTCGATCATAGAGATGCTGGCTCGCGCCGGCTCAGGGCATCCCGGAGGGAGCCTCTCTGCAACGGACCTGATCACTGCTTTGTATTTTGATGTCTTGCGCCACGATCCGAAGAACCCCTGCTGGCCTGACCGGGACAGATTCCATATGTCCAAAGGCCACTGTTGTCCGCTCTGGTATGCGGCACTGGCCGAGTCAGGGTATTTCCCTAAAAAAAATTTAGATACTTTAAGGCAGTTAGGTTCCTGTCTGCAGGGGCATCCGGACAGGCGCGCCCGCGGGGTCGAAGTGGCCTCCGGTTCTCTGGGGCAGGGATTATCAGTTGCTTTAGGGATGAGCCTTGCAGCTTTGATAGATAAGAAGGATTACCGCGTCTATTGCCTGCTGGGTGACGGCGAGACGCAGGAAGGCAACATCTGGGAAGCGGCGATGGCCGCGAGTCATTTTAAGCGCGATAACCTTTGTGCGATACTGGATTACAATGGTTTTCAGATCGACGGCAGAGTAGAGGATATCATGGCTTTGGAGCCGCTGGCAAAAAAATGGCAGGCCTTTGGTTGGCATACGATCGAGATAGACGGCCATAACATGAAAGAGATTTTAGAGGCATACGCTGAGGCAAATAAGACCAAGGGAAGGCCCAGCATCATCATCGCCAGCACGATCAAAGGCAAGGGCGTATCCTTTATGGAAAACGTAGTGGGTTTTCACGGTAATGCTCCGACGAAGGAAGAGGCAGAAAGAGCCCTGAAAGAGCTGGAGTAAAGAATGGCAGAAAAGTTATATCAACGCGATATTTACGGCGAAACGCTGGTCGAACTGGGGAGGAAGGATAAGGATATTGTCGTGCTGGATGCTGACCTCTCCGGATCCACGCGCACCAGGACCTTCGCCAAGGCCTTCCCGGAGAGGTTCTTTAATTTTGGCGTCGCCGAGCAGAATATGATGGCTGCCTCAGCGGGCCTGGCCAGCTGCGGCAAGTTGGTATTCGTTTCTACCTTCGCGGTCTTTGCAACGGGCAGAGCCTGGGATCAGGTGAGAAATACGATCAGTTTTAATGGATTTAATGTTAAGATCGTCGCCACCCATGCCGGGATAACCGTAGGCCCCGACGGCTCCAGTCATCAGGCTTTGGAAGATATAGCGTTGATGCGGGTGATACCGAATATGAATATTATCGTGCCGGCTGATGCGCCGCAGACACGCGAAGCAGTGATCGCCGCAGCAGTTCATCCCGGGCCGTTTTATATACGGTTGGGCAGGCCGAAGATTACGACGATCGAGAATAAGCCGAAGTTTGAATTCGGCAAGGCCCAGATCTTAAGGCAGGGTAGAGACGTAGCTATTATGGCCTGCGGCGTTATGGTAGGCGAAGCATTGGCCGCGGCAGAAAATTTGAGCCGAAAGAATATCGATGCAAGCGTGATCAACCTGCATACGATCAGGCCGCTGGACAAACAAGCGGTATTGAAGGCAGCGCGGGAAAGCCGCGGGATCGTCGTTTGCGAGGAGCATACCGCAGTTGGGGGCCTGGCCTCCTGCGTAGATGAGATAGTGGCTGAAGAGGCGCCGGTAAAGGTGATCCGGGTCGGTATCCGAAACAGATTCGGCCAATCAGGAACGCCCGCAGAGCTCTTGAAAGAGTACAGTCTTACCAGTAACGATATAGAGAAAGCAGCAATAGCTAGCACAAAATAGCTTTGAGTAAAGTAATCCTCCACTCCCACGCCAAGTTAAACCTGTATCTGGCAATCCTTAAAAAACGCTCCGACAACTACCATAACATCGAGACCCTTTTTGAGAAGATCAGCCTATGCGATGATATCATCCTTAAAGGCCGCCAGGATAAAAAAATCATGCTTAGCTCAAGCCTTTCATGGCTTCCGCGCGGGGTCGCTAATCTGGCATACCGCAGCGCAAAACTACTGCAGGATAGATTTAAGGTGCAAAGAGGAGTCGACATAAAGATCATAAAGCGCATCCCGGTTGCTGCCGGCCTGGGGGGCGGCTCCAGTAATGCGGCGAGTGTATTGATGGGGCTAAATTCGCTCTGGGGCCTGCATTTGAGCAAGCGCAGGCTCTTAAAACTGGCCAAGGGGATCGGAAGCGACGTACCATTTTTTATCTACAACCGGCCCTTTGCGCGCGGCCGGGGCAAGGGGGATATAATCAAGCCGGTCAGGGGTATGAGTAAGAGGAAGCTTTGGCATATCCTGGTCGTACCTAGAATCAGGGTCTCAACCCCTTTTATTTACAGAAGTTGGGAGAAAGGGGTGGGGAGTTTTAAATTGACAATGCCCAAATACGGTGTTAAAATGCTTACCTTGGCAATAAGAAAACGGAGCCTCCCTCTTATAGGGGAGGCCCTTTTTAACAGCCTTGAGCAGGTCACGACAGTCCTTTACCCCGAGGTGAACAGGATAAAAGGGAGGCTGTTATCTGCAGGGGTCAAGGCGATCTTGATGTCCGGGAGCGGTCCGGCAGTCTTTGGTGTAGTTCCTTCACGAAAGGAAGCAGCGTCTTTAAGCAGGCAACTGCGCAGGGAGGACAAATCCTGGCAGGTCTTTGTAGCGCGGACAGTTTAGTTTCGGCAGCAAGGAGGTGGTTCCATGGAAGTTACCGAAGTGAGGATCTTTCTAAAGGATTCACCCGATAAGAAATTGAAAGCATACGCCACAGTGACCTTTGACAATGCATTCGTAGTAAGGAATATCAAGGTGATCGAAGGTTCAAGCAGCCTTTTTATCGCCATGCCATCAAGAAGAATAAAGCAGCCTTGCCCCAAGTGTAACTTTAAGAATGAGGCGCGCAGCAAATACTGCAGCCAGTGCGCAGGGCAGTTACCTACTGCGCCGCCGCCGGCAGGAATAGAGGCGGCCCACAGCGCCCAACTGGAGCATAAAGATATAGCCCATCCTATAACTCAGGTCTTCAGGGATTATCTGCAGAAGAAGGTCCTTGAGGGATACCAGCAAGAGAAAGCAAAGGGCCGTCAGCAGGGCGCCGGCGTTTCGTAATCCCCGGACTGTGAACAAGATTAGGAGATCATTCTTCTGGGACGTCGTCTCCCGCAGTGCTATTTAGGATCAGGGCGGGATCCCGCAGCAAGCAAGAGCGGAGCGGGACAATCGGTAGGACAGGAGAATTTTTGAGCCTTTTTCATATATTGGTTATGGCGAAATCCCGCCCGGAAGACTGAGCAGCTACAGCGGGAGGGTCGAGTTTTAGATCTGCCCGGTAGTGTAATGGTAGCACATCAGAATTTGGGTCTGAGCGTCAAGGTTCGAATCCTTGCCGGGCAATATTATAATTATGCATGGTTCTCCCGATTCGCTTCGCTCATCGGGATTAATTCGTACGTATAACTTATGTCGTCCCGAAGTCCCGGGACTCCATAGGTTATGTGCTCATTAAGATTCCAGACGTCCCAACTGAATTTGCTTTCGATAGCTTCAGGCAAATTCGTCCCGAAGCGTGCGCAGTAAATTTCGCAGAAATTTATAAGCGTTTACGCGAGGGATTAAAAGGCTAAATTCTGTTCTCGACGAGAACTAAAAGGAAAGAGCCGTGAAAAAGATAGCTTGTATAATTTTAGCCGCAGGACGCGGGGTGAGGATGAAATCATCTACTCCTAAGGTACTGCACAGAATATGCGGCCGGCCGATGCTAAGCTTCGTGATCGATACGGCCAGGGCCCTGAAGATAAAAAAGATCACAGTCGTCGCAGGAGATAAGCAGGCAGAGGTAAAGAAGCTCTTGAAAGGCGAAAGCGGCGTAAAGTGCGTGGTACAGAAGAGATTACTCGGTACCGCCGATGCCCTGAAAGTCGCCCTGCGCACATTGGGGGGGTCAAGCGGCACGATCCTGGTCCTTTACGGAGATATCCCGCTCTTAAAGGTCAAGACGCTAAAGGGGCTTTTAGCCGGGCATGCTCAAAATGCTGCGGATGCCACGATCTTAGTCGCCCGCGCAGAGAAGCCCTTCGGTTACGGCAGGATCATGCGCGATAATTACTCCACGGTCAAGCAAATCGTCGAAGAAAAGGATGCGGATGATTTTCAAAGGGATATCAAGGAGATCAATACCGGGATCATCTGTTTTGATAAGCGCAAACTTAATCAGGCTTTAAAGAGGGTGCGTCGCAATAAGCGCAACGGTGAGTACTATCTGACCGACTGCATCGGCATCCTGCATAAGAAGGGAGCGCTTATTGAGAGCGTCAGGTTACGGGATAGGGATGAGGCGCTGGGGATAAATTCCCGGGCAGATCTTGCCCGCGCCAATTCGATCATGCAGCGCAGGATCAATGATGGTTTTATGGCTAAGGGCGTTTCGATCATAGACCCGCGCTCGACATTCATAGATTATGACGTAAGAATAGGCGGGGATTCGGTAATTTATCCCTTTACAGTGATAGAAAGCAATGTTAAAATTGGAAAACGTTGCCACATAGGTCCCTTCGCACACTTACGCCAAAAGTCGGTTATCGGAGATGACGTAGTGGCGGGTAACTTCGTAGAGCTGGTACGCACTAAGTTATCCTCCAAGGTGCTGATGAAGCATTTCAGTTACCTGGGCGATGCCCGCATAGAGGATGGTGTCAACATCGGGGCGGGTACGGTAACGGCGAACTTTGACGGCAAGAAGAAGAATCTCACGCGAGTCAAAAGAGATGCTTTTATCGGTTCGGATACGGTGTTAGTGGCGCCGGTAGAGATCGGCAGAGGAGCTACTACCGGGGCGGGGTCAGTCGTGACCAAGGGTAAGAACGTCCCGGACGGTAAGACAGTTGCCGGAGTGCCTGCGCGGCCGCTGAAGTAGTATCCCTCGCCTAAACGCTTGAAAATTCCTTTGGAATTTTCTGCGCAGGCTTCGGGATTAATTCGCGCATATAACTTACTCACACTGCCGTGTTCGTAAGTTATGCGCTCATTAAAATTAGGAGATGAACGATATGTTGGTATTCAGCGGAAATGCGAACCCGCAATTAGCCAGGGATATCTGCAAATACCTTAAGATCAGGCTTTCAGAAGCGACGGTGGACAAGTTTAGTGAAGGGGAGATCCGGGTCAAGATAAACGAGAACGCCCGGGGAAAGGATGTCTTCGTGGTGCAGCCGACCTGCCCTCCTCCGAATCAGAACTTAATGGAACTCCTGATCATGATCGATGCCTTGAAGAGGGCTTCGGCGGACCGTCTTACGGCAGTGATCCCGTATTTCGGTTACGCCCGCCAGGACAGGAAGGATCAGCCGCGCGTTCCGATCACGGCAAAGTTAGTTGCGAATCTTTTGACCACCGCAGGCGCAGACAGGATCCTGGCCATGGACCTGCACGCCGGCCAGATCCAGGGCTTTTTTGATATACCGGTCGACCATCTTTTTGCAGCCGGCGTGGTAACGGAATATTTCGAAAATCTGAAAGTTGGAAATCTCGCGGTGGTCTCGCCCGATGTCGGGGGGATCAAAATGGCCAGGGCATACGCCAAGAGATTAGGCGCTGGCCTGGCGATAATCGATAAGAGGCGGGATTCTCCCGAGAAGACCGCGGCCGTGCACATCCTGGGTAACGTCAGGGATAAGGATGCTGTGATCGTAGACGATATGGTTGCAACCGGCAGCTCCCTCTTTGAGGCGGTCCAGGCTCTGAAGAAAGCCGGCGCAAAGACGATTTATGCTGCGATCTCACACGGCGTCCTATCAGGGCCGGCGATTGAGCGGCTTGAGAGGTGTAAGGATCTTAAAGAGTTGATCATCACCGACAGCATACCTCTGGATGAAAAGAAGAAACATCCCAGGATAAAAGTACTAACAGTAGCCGCTCTGCTGGGGGAAGCGATCAAGAGGATACACAATAAGGAATCCGTAAGCTCATTATTCGACTAAGGAGAAGCATAAGGCGATGGAAGATATATCATTAGAGGCCCAAGTAAGAGATGGTATAGGCAGGGTCAAGGTAAAGGACCTCAGGGGTAAAGGGTTTCTTCCGGCGGTAGTCTACGGCGGAAAGAAGGAGACCACGGCGATCAGCGTCTCGCGCCACGAGCTCTTGAGGCTCCTGCATGAGCATGGGTTAGAGAACATGGTGATAAAATTAAAGGTCAAGGATGCAAAGGTCAAGGATGACAAAAAGAAGGCCAGGCCGTGCCTGATAAAGGAGATACAGTATGACCCGGTATCCGGGGATATGATCCATTTGGATTTTATCGAGATCTCATTGACTGAGACGATCAAGGTGAACGTGCCGGTCAAACCTAAGGGTGAGCCGATCGGCGTCAAGCAGGAGGGGGGTTCGTTAGAAACGATCCTCTGGGAGATCGAGGTGGAGTGTCTTCCTACGAATATACCTAAGGATGTCGAGATCGATGTGGCCAATATGAAGATGGGGGATTCCTTGCACGTCAAGGATATCGTTTTTCCTGTTGGGATCAAGATCCTGGCAGACCCTGAGGCAGTGGTATTATCGGTGGCTG
>JBHPGR010000016.1:0-27381 GCA_042570405.1 Candidatus Omnitrophota bacterium | reverse complement strand
TTGAACTTTACAGCCTCTTTTTTTGCGATTTTCTCTTCGATTGACTGCATCTTATCCATAACTTTATTTCTCCTTCTTAAATGCCTTAGTTAATAGCCCGGGCCTGCGCTTTTTCGTTCTCTTTAAAGCCTCGCGGCCCCGCCAAGCCTCGATTTTTTTGTGGTCCCCTGATAAGAGGATCTCCGGAACACGCAAGCCTTTGAATATTGCGGGCCTTGTGTAGTGCGGATATTCTAATAGATTATCCTTAAATGACTCAAATTTCAAGGAGTTTTTATCACCCAGGACCCCGGGCAGAAGCCTGACTACGGAATCCACCAGGACCATCGCCGGCAGCTCGCCTCCGGTCAAAACATAATCCCCTATAGAGATCTCTTCATCTGCCAGTTGCGTCCTTACCCGCTCATCTACGCCCTCATAGTGGCCGCAGATCATGATCAGATGCCTGCACCTGCTTAGACGCTTTGCCATGGCCTGATTGAGCCTTTTACCTTGAGGAGAAAGGAGTATCACTTTAGTTTTGGATTTTGTGCTTTGTGCTTTGAGCTTTACTGCCTTTACGGCATTAAAGATGGGTTCGGGCCGCATCACCATCCCGGAGCCTCCGCCAAAGGGCCTGTCGTCGATCTTCCTGTGCTTGTCAGAGGTATGGTCCCTCATGTCGTGGATGAGGATCTTGACCTTACCCTTGGCACGCGCCCGTTTGACGATCGATTCATTCAGCACCGGATCGAACATCCTTGGAAAAATTGTAATTATATCGATTCTCATCATAACAAATCCTAAATTCTAAATCCTAATGGTTCGACTCCACTCACCATTAGTACTGAGCGAAGCCGAAGTACTAAATTCTAAACAAATCCCAAATTCTAAACTTTAGAATTTTTATCATAGTTCTCAATAAATTTTTTCTTGAATTCTTTGAACCTATCATTACTGATCGCCTCCCTCAAGCGTCGCATTAACCCTAAGTAAAAATACAGGTTGTGTAGCGACAAAAGCATCAGCCCCAGAATCTCGTCGGTATTAAAGAGGTGGCGCAGGTAGGCGCGGCTGAAGTTTTTACAGGTATAGCACCCGCATTCCTCATCTAGCGTTGCGAAATCCTGCGTAAAAGGCGAATTCCTGACTGTGAGTTTTCCGCGGCTGGTAAAGGCGCTGCCGCTCCTTCCGTAACGGGTCGGGATCACACAATCGAACATATCTGCGCCCTGCCCTACCGCCTCTAATAGATCTTTGGGTGTCCCCACCCCCATCAGGTAGCGCGGCTTCTCATCCGGCAGGAGCCTTAGACAAAAATCCACCACATTATATCTTAAATTAGCCGGTTCGCCAACCGAAACTCCGCCCACAGCATATCCGGCAAAATCCATCTCCAACATCTCTTTGCAGCAGACCTCGCGCAGATCCTCGTATGTGGCCCCCTGCACTATACCGAATAATAACTGGCCGTTTCCCGCCGCAGCCCTCTTTGATCGCTTCGCCCAGTCAAGCGTGCGCTTCATCGCGATCTCGGCGTAATCCTTTGCCGTGGGATACTGTACGCACTCATCCAGGGGCATGATAATATCGGAGCCCAGGTCCTGCTGTATCCTGACTGCATCCTCGGGGGCAAGGAAGTGTTTCTTTCCGTCGATGTGCGACTGAAACTCTGCCCCCTCATCCTTGACTTTGCGCAAGAGCGCCATGCTGAATATCTGGTAGCCGCCGCTGTCGGTAAGGATCGGCTTGCTCCAATTCATAAATTTATGCAGCCCGCCGGCTTTCTTGATGATCTCTGTGCCGGGGCGCAGGAATAAATGATAGGCATTTCCCAAAACTACCTGCGCGCCGCAATCATCTAAATCTTTAGGCGTCACCGCCTTGACCGCACCTTGAGTACCTACGGGCATAAAGCAGGGTGTCTCGATATCACCGTGGCCGGTCTTAAGCTTCCCCACCCTCGCCTTACTATTCTTATCCTTATGTATTAAAGTAAACATAATTTTATTTAGATATTTTGCCGGGGGATGTTCAAATTTCAGTAATTACTATTGTTGCGGGTGGCTCGGACTGATTTCCGAGGTGCGTCATGCACCGAGGAAACAGTCCGAGACAGGACCCGCAAAACTAACCCGAGTGCAAAATATCAAATAATCAACATCGCATCGCCGTAACTATAAAATCTATATTTCTTATCTATGGCTTCCTGATAAGCCCGTTTGATCAACTCCTCACCGGCGAACGCGCAGACGAGCATAAAAAGCGTGGTGCGTGGCAGGTGAAAGTTAGTCAACAGGCAGTCGGTAAGTTTAAATTCAAAACCGGGATAGATGAATAGATCAGTCTCCCCCTCACTTCTCCCGCGCGCGCAGCTCTCCAGGGCGCGGACACTGGTGGTCCCTACTGCAAATACGCGCGAACTTCTTTTGCGTGCTGCCTCGATCAGCTCCTGAGCCTCTCTTGACACCTCAAAGCTCTCCGGTTCCATCTTGTGAGCTGTGATCTCATCAACTTTGACCGGCTTAAAGGTCCCGTAACCGACGTGCAGGGTTATATTTGCTAATTCTACGCCCTTTGACATTAGATCCTGCAGCGACTCTTTTGTAAAATGCAATCCCGCTGTGGGCGCTGCGATCGCCCCGGTATTCCTGGCATAGACCGTCTGATAATATATATCGTCAAGTTCCTCAGAGTCCCTTTTGATGTAAGGCGGCAGCGGCATCGCGCCCAGGCCGTACACTGCATCTTGATCTTTTGCCTTAAAGGTGATCTCTCCTCTGGCGCTGAGCGTGCCTGAAACTTTGCCTCCGTTAAAGAGTATCTTTTCATTAATCCTTAAACGCGCAGGCTTGATCAGCGCTGAGAATTTTAAGCCCTGCTTGCGCTTCAATAAGAGCACCTCTACCTTGCCGCCGCTTGACCTCTTCCCTTTCAGGCGGCAGGATAAGACTTTTGTGTCATTGATCACAAGCAGATCATCTTTATTCAGGTAATCCGCAATATCCTTAAAAACGCGGTGCGTGATCCTGCCGCTCTTTTTCTCGACTACAAGCATCCGCGCCTGATCCCGCTCCGTCAGCGGGTACTGCGCGATCAGCTCCTTTGGCAGAGAGTAATCAAAATCCGATAGTCTCAAGTTCTGCTCCCGGATAATAATGATCTAATATTTCTTTATAGTCCCTGCCCTCTTTAGACATAAAGTAGGCTCCCCACTGGCACATCCCTGCGCCATGCCCCCAGCCAAAGCCGGAGAAGACCGCATCACTCTCGGCTATCTCAACGCTAAATTTAAGGCTCCTGATGATGTTCGGGTTAAGGATGCGCCGGAAGTGTTTGGCAGCGATCGTCAGATCCGCATCGCTGCTGCCGATCTTTATCAGCTTTATCCTTCCTGATGCATCCTTTTCTAAGGGAATGATTTCCTCTATATCTTTGATCTCGTATCCGCCGGCAGAGAGCTTCTCAGCGATCTCCTTTAACGACAACACCCTCTGCCAGCTGTAATGCGGGGATTCCTTGCAGTAGGGACAGGCTACCCCCTCTAGCGGCGCAATATCTATATTCCAGAGTAAAGATGCATCCTCTGTGTGCCCGGCGCAGGTAGCGTGATAATAAGCCGGGAATGCCCTGCCGTTATAGGTCAGGATTTCACCTCTTGTCGCCTCCACCGCCTTATTGGTGCGGTAGCGCTCCGAGACCCTGCCGCCGTAAACCTGAGAGTATATATCATTGGTCACGTCAAAATCCCTATTGCTGTTCTCCCGCGTCTGATTGAAGGCGAAGGTGCGCGCCGCCACAGCCTGGGCCTTAAGCGCCTCTTGCGGCCAGTAGTGTGATACTTCGTGGTAAAGAACGCCTTTGATGTAATCCTCGAAGTCGATATAATTTACAGCGGTCAGGGTTAAGCCATCCTTAATGATCTGCATATCCCCTCTGAACCTGCGCCCGTTTATGGTAATCGCCTCCGAACTCTTTGCGTCGATAAAGAGTTTCTCGAAGGAAAAACTGCGCTCCCCCATAAGGATGCCTCCCTCGCAGGCAACCAGTATGGTCTGCAGATCTCTGCCGCGGGTCAAGATCCTGCCATCCCTTTGTTCGGTTATCTGATAGGTCCCTTTGACCTGGAGGTTTAATTGACTAGCCTCCCGCGCCACTGCCACACGCACGAAACTTAGCTCTGAGGCATGGCAAAGCTCAGCCGGCTGATTAAAAACTAATAGCGCGAGGAGAATTATTAATGATTTCATATGAATAAATGCATCCGCAGTATTTCTGACAGTAAATA
The DNA here is from genome assembly GCA_042570405.1 of Candidatus Omnitrophota bacterium. Classification (GTDB taxonomy): domain Bacteria; phylum Omnitrophota; class Gorgyraeia; order Gygaellales; family Profunditerraquicolaceae; genus JBHPDM01. The sequence continues at coordinate 23,114 of JBHPGR010000016.1, read as the reverse complement.
CCCTTCTCTTTTGCCTGCCGGTGCGCATTTCGGAAACCCGGACGAAAATCTTCGTAATAAAACTCCACCCCCTGCTCTTCTGCTGCCTGCTTACCTATATCTTTCAACTTCTCCTGATCCTGGTAAGGGCTTACCAGAAGCGTGGTGGAAATATACTCAAAACCCTTCTCCTTAGCCGCCTTTGCCGTTGCTTTAAGCCGCAAAGACCAGCAGATCGAACATCTCTGCGGTGAATCTTTTTTGGAATCTACCGCTTGCAGAAAATCCTGTGGCGTGTATTGCGGAAAATCTACCTCGACCCCCAGGTCCCTGCCAAGCCCCTCGACTGCCTTTCTCCTTTTTTCATGCTCCTCGGGAGGATGGATGTTCGGATTATAAAAGAACCCCGTAACCTCAAATCCCTCCTGCTTAAGCCGCTCAAAGGGATATATCAGGCACGGAGCGCAACAAGTATGCAACATCACCTTCATAAGGGAAGCTCTTTTTGCTAATCGGGAAAGTGTCCCTTTTTAAGTTAGAAGAGGGATTTATTGTATTTAATGCCGAAGTGCTCGAAGGCTAACTTGGTGGCTAATCTTCCTCTGGGGGTGCGCTTCAGGTATCCGGCCTTCAAGAGATACGGCTCGACAGTATCGACGATCGTATCTACCTCCTCATTGAGGCTCGCCGCTAAAGCCTCGGCTCCCGCCGGGCCGCCGTTATAGATCTCGATAATGACTTTAAGCACCCTGCGGTCCATATCATCAAGGCCTGCCTTATCTATACCCAGGTCTCCCAGCGCCCTGGCTGCGGTATCAGCGCCGATTTTTTTGACCTTAGAGACCTGTGCATAATCCCTTACCCTGCGCAGCAGCCTGTTCGCCACCCTCGGGGTGCCGCGCGCACGCCGGGCGATCTCATGCGAGGCTGCCTTCTCTAGATCTACGCTTAATGCCTTTGCTGAATGGCTGATGATCTTTGCCAGGTCATCAACCAGATAAAAATCAAGATTATAAAACATCCCGAAACGGTTGCGCAAGGGTGCAGCCAGTAGACCGCTTCGCGTAGTCGCTCCGATCAGCGTGAACGGTTTAAGGTTGAATTTTATCGTCTTGGCGTACGGCCCTTTATCGATCACAAAATCGATCTGAAAGCTCTCCATCGCCGGATACATGAACTCTTCGACTATCTTAGAGAGCCTGTGGATCTCATCGATAAAGAGAATATCCCCTTTATCCAGATTTGTCAGGATCCCGATCAGGTCGCCTGCCCTGGCGATCGCGGGACCCGAGGTAGAGGTGATCTTAGCGCCCATCTCGTGGGCGACGATGTGCGCCAGTGAAGTCTTTCCTAATCCGGGCGGGCCGGAGAGGAGTATGTGCTCCAGAGGCTCCTTGCGCTCCTGGGCTGCGGTAAATGAGACCTTAAGATTGCCGGTCGCCTCTTTCTGACCGACAAAATCCAAAAGGCGCCTCGGGCGCAGAGACAGATTCAGGACTACATCCTCTTCGGATTCCTGGGTATTTATTGTCGGGAGCCTCTCTTGCTTACCCTCGGCCAGCTTTTCCCTGATTTCGTCTTCCATAAGGTATGATATTATCCCTATTCCTGCTTACCTCTATCTCGCAAAAGAGATCCTTCTGGCGGGCCACGATCTCCTTTAAGCGGATCAACTCCAAAACCGCTAAAAAGGTGACAATGATCTCAAGCTTACTTTTACTCTTTGAGAATAATTCAGAGAGCGCTACCGCCGAATGCTCCAGCAGGAGGTGCAGGATATCGTGGATCTTCTGATCCAGCGTAAATTCATCCTTGATCACCTCGTAGAATACATCCTTAGGAATGTCTTTTAGTACCTTAGAGAATGCATTGATTAGATCAAAGATACTCGCTTCAAAATAGACATCCTCTGTCGGCACCTCGATCTTCTCAGGGCCCGGCCTCTTAAAGACTTCCTTTTGGTCGACCTCGCGCTTCCTCAGGTCATCAGCGATCTCCTTGAACTTCTCGTACTCCAGCAGCCTCCTGATCAGTTCTTGGCGCGGATCACCCTCTTCCCCTGCCTCTTCCTCCACCTCTGCCGGCAGGAGCATCTTAGACTTGATCTGCATCAGAGTCGCTGCCATCACCAGAAACTCTCCGGCGATATTCACATCCAAAAGCTGCATCAACTCCATGTATTTAAGGTATTGTTCAGTGACTTTGGCGATCGGGATATCGTAGATATTAAGGTGGTCTTTTTTTATCAGATAAAGCAACAGGTCAAGGGGACCTTCAAAAATCTCAAGTTTAACCTTATAACTCATAGCTTCATCGCGCCTCTTACGTCTTTGAGGGTCTTAACGGCTAATCCCCGGGCAGTCTTTCTCCCCCGGGCAAGGATCCTTCTTATCCCGCGCTTATCTTTAACCAGGCGTGCGCGTTTTTTATGCAGAGGCTTTAGCTTCTCGATCAAACTACAGGCCAACCTCTTCTTGCATTCGGTACAGCCGGATTTAGCGTTAACGCACCAATCATGCACTTCACCCTTCATCTTAGGAGTAAAGGTCGAATAGTAATTGAAGACATTACAGGTATCCGGGTGGCCGGGGTCATTCAAACGGATCCGTTTAGGATCCGTAAACATCGCAGAGACCTTCTTATTGATCATCTCTGGGGTATCGGATAAATCGATCGTATTGCCGTAGCTCTTACTCATCTTCTTCCCGTCTAAACCAAGCAGCCGTGGCGTCTTAGTCAATATTGCGCCGGGGGCAGGAAAGACATCACGCTTATATAAAGTGTTAAAACGCCTGGCGGTCTCTCTGGTAAGCTCAAGGTGCGGAAGCTGATCTTCACCCACCGGCACCTTAACTGCTCTATAAAGCAGGATATCGGCTGCCTGCAATACCGGATACCCCAGGAAACCGTAAGTATTAAGATTGCGCGTCTTTATCTCGCGCATCTGCTCTTTGTAAGTCGGACAACGCTCAAGCCATCCCAGGGGCGTAAGGCACGATAAGATCATGTAAAGCTCTAAATGCTCCGGGACCTGCGACTGGATAAAAATAGTCGATTTTCTGGGGTCTACCCCGGCGGCAAGCCAATCCACCAGATTATCAAATATGTATTCCGGTATGTCGCCAGTATTTTCATATTCGCTCATCAGCGCGTGCCAGTCAGCTGCCATAAAAAAACAGTTAAATTCACTTTGCAGCTTGACCCAGTTATCCAGAGCTCCCACCAAGTGCCCGAGATGCAGCCTTCCTGTCGGGCGCATCCCGCTTAAAATTAACTTGTTAGACATGATCAAACCTCTTTGTTAGAAATTCTAAATCCTAATATCTAAATCCTAAACAAATTCTAAATTCTAAACTGATCTGGTCTATAATTTGTGATTTGGGATTTGGGATTTGTTTAGAATTTAGGATTTCGAATTTAGAATTTAACACTATATCTTCCTCGCCACCTTTTCTATCTCGTAAGCCTCGATCACATCCCCTTGCCTGTAATCATCAAAGCCCCCCAAAGAGATGCCGCACTCAAAACCCTCCCCTACATCCCTGACGTCATCCTTAAAGCGCTTAAGAGAACTGATCTTCCCCTCAAATACCGTTTGGCCGTTTCTCACCAGGTCCACGGTCGCAGAGCGGGTGATCCTGCCCTTGCTGACCATGCATCCGGCGATCGTACCGTGGCTGGAGAGCTTAAAGACCTTCTTTATCAATACCTTTCCTAAGAACTTCCTCTTCAGTTTCGGATCAAGCATGCCTTCAACCGCTGCCTTGATGTCATTGGAGAGCTCATAGATGATATTGTAAGTGCGCATATCAATGCCTTCCTTACTCACCAACTCGCTTGCCCGCGTATCAGCTGCGACATTAAAACCCACGATTACCGCATTGGAGGCGATCGCCAGCAATACGTCAGAGGTATTGATGCCTCCTACGGCTGCATGGATGATGTTTAGCTTGATCTCGGTGACATTAAGCTTCTCAAGGGTCTGCCTGACCGCTTCAAGAGAGCCCTGCACTTCTGATTTAATGATCAATTTCAGGTCCTTGACCTTACCGGCTTCGATCTGGGCGTGCAGCTCCTCAAGGCTTACCATCTTTGCCATCCCGACCGGCACCAGCTTCTCCTTCTCCTTACGCTTAAAAGCAATATCGCGGGCGCTCTTTTCATCCTCTACTGCGAAGAACGGCTCTCCGGCATCAGGTACGCCTGACATGCCAAGGACCTCGATAGGATATGAGGGCGGCGCGACCGCGATAGAACGGGCGTGGTCATCAAACATCGCCTTGATCTTGCCGTAAAATTTTCCCGCGATCAGGTTCTGATTCAGGCGCAGCGTCCCATTGTGTACGATCACGGTTGCAACCGGGCCCCTACCCTTACTGATCTTGGCCTCCAAGACTACGCCGCTTGCCAGCCGGTCAGGGTTTGCCTTTAGCTCCAGCATCTGCGCCTCGAGGATGATCATCTCAAGGAGATTATCTATACCCTTGCCGGTTTTTGCCGAGACCGGGACAGTGATCGTCTTGCCTCCCCAATCCTCAGCCATCAGGTCCAGTTTTGCAAGCTGCTTCTTTACCTTATCTATGTCGGCCTGCTGTTTATCGACCTTATTTATCGCGATGATTATCGGCACACCTGCTGCCCGGGCATGATCGATCGCCTCCTGGGTCTGAGGCATGATCCCGTCGTCAGCAGCGACTACAAGCACTACTATGTCGGTGACGCTTGCCCCCCGCGCGCGCAGGGCGGTAAATGCCTCATGGCCCGGGGTATCAAGGAAGGTGATCTCTCCTGCCTTTAATACCACCCTGTAAGCGCCGATATGCTGGGTGATACCGCCGTGCTCTTTATCCACCACATTAGTCTTTCTGATCGCATCCAGTAATGAAGTCTTGCCGTGGTCAACGTGGCCCATCAGGGTGACGATCGGAGCGCGGTGCTTCAGGGTACCCGGAGAATCCTTCTCCTGATGCGAGCTAAGCAGTACCTCCTCTTCAGTGGGCGCCTTTTTCATCCCGAAGCCGAACTTCTCACAAATCTTTTCGACTGTAGTCTCTTCGAGGTAATGATTGATCACCGCTAATACCCCCATCTTCATCAGTTCTTTGATCAGGGTAGAGGGTTTCTGCTGCAGCCTGACCGAGAGCTCCTTGACGCTGATCGGAAGCTTTAATTCGAGCTCTTTAAGATGCGGGGCAGCTGGTTTTGCCGCGGGGGCCTCTTTTACTAAAGCTGCCTTTACCGGAGCGACTTTTTTTATCTTTAAATTAGGGTGATCAGGCGCTCGCTTCTTTACTGTTTTCTTCTTCGCGGTTGTCTTTCTTAAGCTCTGAGGCGCACTTTTTTTTGCCTTGGCCGCCTTTTTAGCAGTAGCTTTTGTCTTCTTTGCCTTTACCATAACTTCACGCGTTTTATCCCTTCGCTTTTTTTGCTTCCTCGATCAGTTTCTCTGCCTTCTTCCCGCCGATTCCTTTAACCCCTGCAAGATCTTCGGGCTTAGCCTTTGCCAGATCTGCTATAGCTTTGAAGCCGGCTTCTGAAAGAAGCGAAACGGTCTTTGCACCAACCCCTGAAAGCGCTCCAAGGCCAGCCGCAGCCTTCTTCTTCGGCTGAGCGGTTTTCTTAAGGCTTTTAACCCTGCCCTTCTTGGCCTTCTTCTTTGGCTGCTCGTCAGCTTCGGCCTCTTTAGCTCCAACCTCTTTTACAGCAGCTTCCACCATCTCCTTTGTGCGGATATCCAGCTCCCAGCCGATCAGGCGGCTTGCCAGCCGCACATTCTGCCCGTGCTTGCCGATCGCCAAAGAGAGCTGATCCTGATCAACGATCACCTCGGCGCGGGATTTATCTTTATCCAGTTTTATCTCGGCGATCTTTGCCGGAGAGAGCGCTGCCTTTATATACTCCTTTGTATCGTCATTGTAGCGCACGATATCGATCTTCTCGCCGTGCAGCTCATTGACGATATTCCGCACCCGGTTCCCGCGCATCCCGACACATGCTCCGACTGAATCGACTTTATCGTTCTTCGAGCGGACAGCGATCTTAGTGCGCTCGCCTGCCTGGCGGGCGATCGCCTTCATCTCGACGATTCCCTCATAGATCTCCGGGACCTCAAGTTCGAATAATTTCTTTACCAGGCTCGGATTACTCCGCGAAAGGATGATCTGCGTGCCCTTAGCTTCTCTCCTTACATCGACGATATAGGCGCGGATGCGCTCACCCTGACGGAAGATCTCCTTCGGTGACTGCTCGCGCTTAAGGAGTACTCCTTCAGCTTTGCCCAAAAGGTCGACAATAATATTACCCCTTTCAAAGCGGTAGACCATGCCGCTGGCGATCTCCCCGACTTTATCCTGGAATTCGCCGAAGACGATCTCCTTCTCTGCCTCGCGGATCTTCTGGATGATCACCTGACGCGCGGTGGAAGCGGCGATCCTGCCGAAATCTATATCCTTGATCTCTTCCTTCCCCCTCAAGGCGCGGATCTTTCCTGTTTTAGGATCAAGCTTGACCACAAGCTCCTCTTCAGGCCCGGCATTGATCACCTTGCGCGCCGCGCTTAAGAGCGCGGCCTCGATCGCCTCGATCAGGACCTCCCTCTTGATCCCCTTTTCTCTCTCTATTTGATCAACTATCGCTAATAATTCCTGGCTCATTTCTCTTTCACTCTCCTTAAGCGACCTCGATGGTCTGTTTTGCTTTTGCTATTGCGGCTACGGGAATACGCAACTCTTTATCCTTAGCCTTAACGAATACAAAATCATCATCTATATTGCGGATCTCACCCTCCCACTCCAGCTTCTCTTCCAGGGGCTCTCTCAGGAAAAACCTTACCCTCTTATTCAGGCAGCGCGCAAAATCACTTTTTTCCGCCAACGGCCTGTCCAGTCCGGGCGATGAGACTTCAAGTACGTATTTATCCCTGATCAGGTCCTCTTGATCCAGGAGCTTGCCGATCTCTCTATTCAGCATCGCGCACTCCCCGACACTTATCCCGCCATCTTTCTTATCGACCAGGATCCTCAGGGTCGGCCTGCCGTCTTGCCTGATCAGGCGCAGCTCTACAAGCTCCACCCGATCCTGCTCCAGGAAGGGCTCGATTACTTTCTTTAATTGCTGATTTAACTCTTCAAAATGCAACTCTGCTCTCCTTAAATATTTTTTATTCTTTCCAAAATGCTCTTTCTCTCAATCAGCTCTGTCTTTTTATCCCTGCGGGTCTTCAGCTCCACCTTGCCCTCTTTCAGCGACTTCTCGCCGATCACCAGGACTACGGGGATACCGATGAGATCCGCATCTTTGAATTTAACTCCCGGGCGCAGGTCACGGTCATCAAGCAGCGCTTCTACGCCATGGCTGGAGAGTTCCTGATAAAGATCCCGTGCCGCCTTAAGGATCTTTTCATCGTTGACATTCAAAGGAAGGACCTCTACCTTGTAAGGGCTTACCTCCTTTGGCCAGATGATCCCTTCGGCATCGTTATTCTGCTCGATCACCGCTGCGATCATCCTGGAGACACCGATACCGTAACAGCCCATGATCACCGGCTGCTCTTTACCCTTCGCGTCTAAGAAACAGGCGCCAAGAGCCTTACTGTATTTCGTGCCCAGTTTAAATATATGCCCTACCTCGACACAATTCTGTTTTTCCAATGGGCTTGCGCACTTGGGGCAGGCGGCTGTCTTTAGATCCTGCTCATAGGCTTTTGCGATCCTGCATTTAGAGCAGGAGAGTACGATATCCTCGCCGCTGGCCGCAGGCACCATAAATTCATGTGAAACCTTCCCTCCCATCACTCCCGGGTCTGCCTCAATAGTCAAGACATCAAGGCCGCAGCGCTTAAAGATATTATTGTAGGCCTTATGCATCGCCTTATAGTTCTTATCAAGGCCTGCTTCATCCTGATCAAAACTGTAGGCATCCTTCATCACGAACTCGCAGGCCCTGACTACGCCAAAGCGCGGCCGGATCTCATCGCGAAACTTAGTCTGTATCTGAAAAAGTAATAACGGCAGCTGTTTATATGAAGAGATATGCTTCTTTACCAGGTCCGTGATCACTTCTTCGTGCGTCGGCCCGAGGCAGAGGTTCCTTCCCCGGCGGTCGGTAAACCTGATCATCACCTCGCCCATATCCTTCTCCCTGCCGGAAGCCGTCCACAACTCTTTAGGCTGCAGCGCAGGAAGCAGGAGCTCTGAGCCTCCGCAGGCATTCATCTCCTGGCGGATGACCGCTTCGATATTATTGAGGACCTTCAGGCCCAAAGGCAGATATGAATACACCCCTGCCATCAGCATCCGCACCAGGCCTGCGCGCAGCAAGAGCTTATGACTTACCGACTCGGCCTCCTGCGGATCCTCTTTAAGCGTGGGTATCAAACTCTTTGACCAAAGCATGACCTTACTCCTTAATTGATTTAGAAGACTTTTGGATCTCCTTCAATATTAGAGCGGCGCACTTATTGTAGGGAACGCTCTTTACCACCTGCCCCTTTTTAAAGAATAGGCCGCTGGTTTTACCGAAGGCCAGGCCGATATCCGCCTCTCTGGCCTCTCCGGGCCCGTTTACCGCGCATCCCATCACTGCCACTTCCGGAAAGCGCGCTTTAGGGTTAAATCTAATCCTGGAGAGACTCTTCTCAAGGCCTCTGACTATCCCTACCAGGTCTACCTCGCACCTGCCGCAGGTCGGGCAGCTGATGATCTGCGGGCCGAACTTACGCAACTCCAATGACTCCAGGATTGATTTTGCCGCGCGGATCTCCTCTTGGGGTTGCTGGGTGAGAGATATTCTTATTGTATCACCGATACCCTCTAATAGCAATACGCCTAAGGCGATCGCAGATTTTGTCAAACCCTTTGCCGGCAAACCGCTTGCAGTCACCCCAAGATGCAGAGGGTAATCGCAGAGTTTTGCCGCTTTCCGGTAGGCCTCTACCGTATCCCGGACATTTGAAGCCTTAAGTGAAAGTACGATATCGCCGAACCCGGATCTCTCAAGGAGCCTGGCGTAGTTTAAAGCGCTCTTAGCAAGCTTCTCAGGCATACTCAACTTGCTGCCATTCTTAAGCCTTACTGAACCGGAATTGACCCCCACCCTGATCGGTATCTTTGCCGAGCGGGCGCAAGCGGCGATCTGGCGCACCTCGTCCGGCTTATAGATGTTGCCGGGGTTTAACCTGATCTTATCCGCTCCGCAGCCGATCGCTTCTACGCCCAAGCGCCAGTTAAAATGGATATCCGCAACCAGCGGTATCCTGATCCGGCGCTTGATCTCTTTTATCGCCCTGGCATCGACTGAATCCCTGACTGCCACGCGGATGATCTGACAGCCTAAATGCTCTAATTCTTTTATCTGACGCACCGACTCTTCAATATGGGCGGTGCGGGTCTTGATCATCGACTGTATCGCAACCGGTTGACTCCCGCCGATGCGTACGCCGCCGATGCGTACTACCCTGCTCTGTCTCCTCTTTATCCTCATGCCTTTACCTGGTAAACCACTTCAGGATCTTATCGCCGAACTTTAGAAAATCATTGTAGGTCACGAATAATGCCAGCGAAACTATCATCGTGATCCCCACCTGGCTGATCACTCTTTCCACTTTCAGGCTCAAGGCCCTCCTCCTGATGCGCTCCACAGCCAATAATACCAGGTGTCCTCCGTCTAATACAGGTAAAGGAAGTAGATTGAATATGGCCAGACTAATACTTAATATCGCCATGAATTTCAAGAGCGCCACTACTCCCAGGCTTGCCGTCTTTGAGGCGATAAAGAAGATCCCCAGCGGCCCGGTCACTGATTCGCGTACAGACATCCTCCCGATTACCATCCTCCAGAGCGCCTTGTAGGTCAGGGTGGTCAGCCCCACGACTTCTCCGGCGGCAAGAGGGAATGACTTTAAAAAACCGTATTTTACGCTTACGATCTCATCCCCCGGAATGATGCCGATCAGGCTGACGCTCTTCTTCTCTCCGAAGACAGTATCAAGCTCCTTCTCCTTAAGGCGTACCTTGATCGTCCGCTCTCTCTCATCCCTTACTACTGAGAGGTCGACCAGGCTTGAAGCCTCCTTCTCCCTGATCACCTTAAGCAATTCCTCCCAGTAGGCGACCTCTTCGCCGTCAACCGCGATGATCCTGTCCCCCTCGCGGATGCCTGCCTGTTCGGCGCCGAATCCTTCTACTAATCCCCCCACTTTAGTAGTAAGCGTGGGATTGCCGACAAAGAGTATCAACCAAAATAAAAGAAATCCCAGGAGGTAATTCAGTAGCGGCCCGGCGAAGACGATTCTGGCGCGTACACCCGGCGCCTTTGAAAAATACTCGTTAGGCTCCCCCTTATAATCCTCGCGGCTATCCCCTGCCATCTTTACATAGCCGCCGAGGGGAATGGCATTGATCCGGTACTCAGTACCTTCACGTTTGGAGCAAAAAAGCTGGGGCCCGAAACCTATAGAGAAGTTCTCTACCTTAACCCCTCCTCTTCTGGCAAAGAGGAAGTGCCCGTATTCATGGACCAGGATCAGAATCCCTAAGATCACCAAAAATATAAGTAGGGCCATAATCTTAACTTGCTCCTTTGATCAATCCTTCGCCACTGCGGCCTAAAGGCTTGGATTTACTCAGGATTGTGGTTCGACCAGCTCACCATCCTTCGACGAAACATCCTGAGCGGAATCGAAGGAATACTGAGAGCGGCGTATTCTCTTCCCGTTAAACGCCGCCGAACGTATCAATTTATAAGCCGTCTGCCTCGCCCGCGCATCAGCGGTAAAGATATCCTTTAATCCGGGATCCTTCTTATTGCGGTGCCTCTCTAGCGTTGCGGCGATTACCTTAGGGATAGAGAGAAAATCAAGCCTATTTTTTAAAAATTCATCGACGCATACCTCATTAGCGGCGTTGAATGCCGCAGGGGCCGTGCCCATTATACGTGCAACCTGATAGGCCAGGGCAAGACACCTGAATTTTTTAAAATCCGGCTCGCCAAAATTTAGCCGCTTGATCTTGCTTAAAGATAGGCCCGCCGATCTATCGGCAAGTCTCTTAGGGTAAGACAATGCATATTTTATCGGTATACGCATGTCAGTGGCTGACAACTGTGCCAGTATCCCGCCGTCTACGAACTCGACCATAGAATGACAGATCGCCTCCGGGTGTATCAAGACCCTGATCTTATCCGGTCCAACGCCGAAGAGGTGCATCGCCTCCAATACTTCCAGCCCCTTGTTCGCCAGGGTCGCCGAATCAACGCTGATCTTCGCACCCATCTTCCACCTGGGATGCCTTAAGACAGAGGCAATCGAGACCCCCTTTAACTGCCTGGCGCTCTTGCCGCGGAAGGGGCCGCCGGAAGCGGTAAGATAGATCCTCTTTAAAGCGCTCTTCTCCTGTCCCTCTAAACACTGCCAGATAGCCGATTGCTCGCTGTCGATCGGAATGATCTTGACTTTCCTACGCCTGGCCCTCTCCATTATCAGGGAGCCGGCCATGACTAAGGCTTCTTTATTGGCCAGAGCGATATCCCTGCCTGCGTCGATCGCCGATAACAACGGAGTAAGCGCCTCTGAGCCGCTGATCGCCAAGAGCACGATATCTGCCGGCACCCTGCCTGCCAACTCTTTAAGGCCGGCCATGCCGCTGAAAACTTTTACCCTCAAACCCTTAATCTTTAAGCGCAGAGCCAGCGCTGCAGATTCACTTCCCACGCAAACAGAATCAGGACGAAAACGTTTTATCTGCCGGGACAATATACCTATATTTTCATTCGCGCTCAAAGAAGCTACCCGGAACCTCACCGGGTAACGGCTGATCACATCCAGCGCATTCCTGCCGATCGAACCCGTTGAACCTAATATCGCGACTCTCTTCATCTTGTATTATTGTTTCAGAATAATACTCATGTAAAAATAAAATGCCGGGGAGGTAAAAAGCATACTGTCGACCAAATCCAGTATCCCGCCTATCCCCGGTATCGTCCCCGAGGAATCCTTTACCTGGCAGTCACGCTTCATCAATGATTCCGAAAGGTCTCCCAGCTGGCCGAGGATCCCCAGAAAAAGGCCTAAAAATATAATATGCCCAAGAGGCAGCTTCAGGAATGGCATACTGACTAGCGAGCCGAATACGCTAAAAACAAGGCCTCCTATCGCGCCCTCAAACGTTTTTTTAGGACTGACCCGCGGCATCAAGGGGGTCTTTCCGAAACGCGAACCTATAAGGTAGGCCCCGATATCCCCGAGCTTTGTGATCAGGATCAGGGCGATGATCAATCCTAACCCCCCTTCGAGAAACCGTACCTTGATCGCAAAACTCAAAAACCACGATACATAAAGCAAGCCGAATATCGTGGTTGAGATCCCTACGATCACGCCTGAATTCTTACGGCGCCGGAACTGCATCAGGATCAGGAATAATAACCCCAGGCTGATAAAGAGCAGCTCCCACTTCCCGGTCAGTTCGAACTGCCAGATGATCGACAAAGGGATCAATGCCCCGAGGCCGATCCCGAAATACTTATAGATGCTGATCCCCTTGATCTCAAGCATTGTAAAAAACTCATAGAGAGCCAAAATGATCAGCGCAGTGACCATCAATCCGCAGACCCAGTCGATTATAAGGCAGAAATAGACAAAAGCCGCCAGCACCAAAGAACTAACTATCCTCCTGATGATCATCATAAACCTCCGTAGCGGCGGTCCCTGTTCTGATAGACTTTGATCGCCTCTTCCAGGTCCATTTTTCTGAAGTCCGGCCAATGTTTCTTAGGAAAATAAAGTTCGCTGTAGGAGATCTGCCAGAGCAGGAAATTACTTATCCGTTGCTCCCCGCTGGTGCGGATCAAAAGATCCGGGTCAGGAAGCCCGCTGGTATAAAAGTATCTGCCGAATGATTCAGGAGTGAGATCATCAACATCCGCCTTACCCTCCAGGACCGCACGGGCAAATTCTTTGGCCGCATTTGTGATCTCCTGTCTTGATCCGTAATTCAAGGCCAGGCACACGGTAAGGCCGGTGTTACCCATGGTCGCCTCCTGCGCCCTCTTCAATTCATCCTGCAGGTACCCGGGCAAAGGATCACCGCCCCCGATAATCTTAAGGCGGATGTTATTTTTTTTGAGCTCTTTTAGGCGTTTTTTTAAGAAACTGCTTAAGGAACGCATCAGCATACCTACTTCCTGTTTCGGACGGTCCCAGTTTTCAGTCGAGAAGGTGAAAAATGTGATCACCTCAAGACCCAATTCGCCTGCCGCATCGACGATCTCCTCGATCCGCTTGATCCCCTCCCTGTGGCCGAAAGTGCGCGGTAAGCCTCTCTTCTTTGCCCAGCGGCCGTTGCCGTCCATGATTATCGCGATATGCTTAGGGGTTATTTTTTCCTCCGTCATTCCTTTTATCCTGATTAACAAAAAAGGGGATAAACTCCCCTTTTTTGGAAAATCCCTCTCACTGCCTGCGGCTGCTTTATCTCATTGCGTCTTCTCTTGGGATTGCGAAGCAGTTGCTTCGGAAGGAACATCGATCTTCTCAGTGCTCTCCCCATCTAATGCCTTCTCGATCTCTGCATGGAGCATCTTCAGCTCCTCAAGCTTTTTTGTGGCTGCGGCAAGCTGATTATCGCGCTCTAAGTTCAACTGAGCGCTCCTGCTGATCCTCTCTTCAAGCACAAGCCTTAATTCCAGCTCCCTGTCGCGCGAGAGCTTATGGCGGTGAGCGTTACTGCAGGAGCCGATCCAGCCGATAAAGAAGATGAAGCACACGGCGCCTAATATGTATACGGTCATTTTATCAATATTCTCTTTCATATTTAAAAAATGATTTATTTAACCACGCCCTGCCCCTGCCAGGAGTCTTCGCCTTCGGCGACCTTTGTAGCCTTAGGTAAGATCACTATTTCAACGCGGCGGTTTAAACGGCGCCCCTCCTTCGAATCATTGGAGGCAACCTGATGGTATTCGCCGTAACCGACTGCGGAGATCCGCTCCGGAGATACCCCTTTCTCGTCGATCATGTAATGCAGGACGCTTAAAGCGCGGCCGGTGGAGAGCTCCCAGTTAGACTTCCAGCCTGAAAACTTGATCGGCTGATTATCGGTATGCCCTTCTATGCCGATCCGTAATCCGGGAACCGTATCAACCAGGACGCCTGCTACCGTATCCAAAATAGAGATAGCTTCAGCCCTGATCTTCGCCTTGCCGGAGTCAAATAAGACATCTCCTACTACGGTTACGACCAGGCCCTTCTCCATCATATCTAATCTTACCTGCTTATCACCTATTTCACTGGACAACCGCTCTTGGAGCTGTTGCCTGGCAACGCTTAACTCGTCAAGCTGCCGGGATAGATCTTCTATCCTCTGCAGGTCAGAGCGCCTACCCTTCTGGAATATAAAGGTACAGCCGCTCAACATTATCGCGATGATCAAGACCGAAATTACACAAAGTGTTCTTTTTCCCATCTCTCTCCCCCCTTATTTTGGAATTTTAACTATAGCACAACCGCTGAAGCTAGTCAAGAATTTTGATCGTCTCCTCCCGCGATGAGCCCACGGAGACTACCGAGATCCTCACCCCCAGGATATCCTGCAGTCTCTTAATATAATCTTTAGCGCAGGAAGGCAAGTCTTTAAAACGCCGCTTCTTAGCAACCCTCTCCTGCCACCCGGGCACCACCTTGTATACCGGTTTTACCTTTCGCAGGACCTCAGGGTCATGGGGCATATTCTTAAAAAGCCTGCCCTTATGCCTGTAGGCGGTGCAGATCTTTACATCCTTAAGGCCATCCAATACGTCCAGCTTCATTATCGCCAGCTTGGAAATGCCGTTTATCAGGATCGATTCCCTGATCATCACGCTGTCGACCCACCCGCACCTGCGCGGCCGTCCGGTAGTGGCGCCGAATTCATTCCCCTTCTCGCGCATGAACTTTGCAAAGGGCCCGCTGAATTCCGTAGGAAACGGGCCTTCGCCTACTCTGGTAGTGTAGGCCTTAGCGACACCCACGACCTGATCGATCGCCAAAGGAGAAACCCCTGTGCCGGCGGAAGCTCCCCCCGCCGTGGTCGTTGATGAGGTTACAAAAGGATAAGTCCCGAAATCAATATCAAGAAAAGTCCCCTGAGCCCCTTCAAAGAGAATATCTTTCTTCTCCTTGATCGCGCCGTTTAAGAGAAACGCCGCATTACAGATGTAGCCCCGTAAGGCGTTTGCGTATCCGGCATACTCGCGGCAGATCTTGTCAAAACTATACCCCTTGTGTCCATAGACCTTCCGGAAGATCTCGTTCTTTTCCTTCAGGTTATCCCTTAATTTATCCTTAAAGACGCGCGGGTTGACGAGATCCACCATCCTGATCCCGCAGCGGTTGACCTTATCTGAATAGCACGGCCCGATACCCCTTCCGGTAGTGCCGATCCGGTGGGTACGCTTCTTCTCTCTCAAGCGGTCAAGGATGCGGTGGTACGGCATGATCAGGTGGGCCAGGCTTGAGATCTTAAGCCGGCGTCCTACGGCGATCTTTGCCCGGCGCAGCCCCTCAAGCTCCGCGGTCAATCCCGCCGGGTCTACTACTACGCCGTTGCCGATACAGCAGATCTTACCTGGATGCAGGATCCCTGAAGGGATCAGGTGAAAGACAAACTTTTTACCTCCTGCCACTACCGTATGTCCGGCGTTACTGCCTCCCTGATAGCGGACTATATAATCGGCCTCAGCAGATAAGATATCAATGATCTTACCCTTACCTTCATCCCCCCATTGTGTTCCGACGATTACTCTGTTCATCTGATATCTTCCGGTTATACTGATACGCTAAAGATCCTGCGCGCGATATCGGGGTAAGCGGCGATAAACTTAAGTTCCTCCTCCACCAGCGGCCGCTGATTGTGCACGTTAGCATAACGCACCAGCTCCAGGACCTCAACCGCCTCTTTGTCGTCGCGAAATGGCACCTCCAGCTTCTGGTAGACATTGCGGAAACCCTTGATCCCGGAATACTCCCCGGCGGTTATCTTCCTTCCCGTATCGATGATCTCTGTCTCGCCTCTTCCCAGCTCCTCAAAATCGTAAAGCTCATAATTGCGCCTGTCCTTCAAAGCTCCGTCGGCATGGATCCCGGATTCATGGGCGAATGCGTTAGCTCCCACTCCGGGCTGATTTATCGGTATCGGTACGCCGAAGGCATAAGATGCGTATTTGCAGATCTTCCAGGTGGTCTTAAGATTTATCTTTTCGTCAAGTTTATAATCCTTCATCCCGTTTGCGTATTTTATCGCCAGGATCACCGAGACCAGGTCCGCGTTTCCTGCCCGCTCGCCCATACCGTTAACACAGGTATTGATGTAGGCATCCTGTCCGCAATCACATGCCGCCTTGGCACCGGCTAAGGAATTAGCCACCACCAGGCCTAGATCATTGTGGCAATGGATCTCGATCGGCATCTCTACCGACTGGGCGATCGCCCCCACGCGCTCATAGATCGTAAAGGGCGAGTCAAACCCCAGTGTATCGCAGTAGCGGATCCTGTCTGCCCCGGCGGCTTTTGCAGCCTGCGCGAATTCAGTCAGGTACTCCATGCGGGAACGCGAGGCATCCTCGGCATTGACCCCGACTGACTTTGCCCCCAGTTTTTTCGCCTCCTTTACCGCATTGACCATCTCCCGGATCACGCCGTTATAATCCAGTTTCCCCTTAAACTTATGCTGGATCATCTGGTCAGAGGTAGAGATAGAGACATTCAAGTGCATTAATTGCGGCACCAGCTTAAATGCCGTCTTGACATCTTCCTTGATCGCCCTTACCCAGCCGCCTAGCCTTATCGGCTTCAGCACTTTTCTTTCAGCCAGCTCCAGATTTGCGTTCAGGTAATTTGTCTCATGGCGGGTAACCGGGAAGCCGAACTCCGATTGAAAGACCCCCATCTGATTCAGATAAATGTTCAGCATCGTCTTCTGAAGTTTAGAGAGGCAGATCCGCGAAGTCTGTACACCGTCGCGGTTTGTAACATCGATTATATGGATCTTTGGTTTACTCATCATCCAGCTCCTTCTTATCTTTTATTGATTATCCTTCTCAGGTCCTCTTTGTCCACAGCGCCTCCAGAGCTGAAAATCTCCCGGTTATCTAATAAATAAGTAGGCCCGAACATCACCTTAAGTTCCCGGTTTAATCTAATATTATCCCTTAATAATACGGCCGCTCTCTCTGATTTAGCGCAACTCTCGATCAAAGCGGTATCTGCTCCCTCAAGGCACTCCTGCCACCAGGAGCTGTCCGCATTCTCTGCCCGGCAGAGGATGTAACTCCAAAAGAGCCCCGGGTGGTGATCTTTGACGCAAAGGCTGCGCATATATTCCTCGCTCTCGCGCTTTCCTGCGGCAGCGTCAAACTCCCCGCTGGGAAGTTCCACTGCCAGAAAGTGTATTCGGGGTTCAAACTCCCTGGAGCTCATAAGCACGCTTTGGGAATTCTTGTCATATAGACTGATGAAAAGATCTAAACTTCCTTTAGTTTCTTCCCGTTGGGTAAAATAAGAAACACCTGCGAACTGAGGTCTTAACAAATAATAGTCACCCTTTAACTCTAGCTTATCCGTTAAGTGTTTGTATCCGGGCTCTTGATCTGCGGACTTCTCCAGAAGATATACGGGAAGCGTATCGACATTAAGCTGGGCGAGCAGTTTCTCCGCCTTTGCGCCTGGATAATATATATAGGAGATATTAAGATTTGCAAAGTGCTTCTTCAGGAGATCTACTATCTGATCAGTGTTGCAGACGCGGCAATCCTTGGAGGTGATGATCTTAAACGCAACCTGCGCCTGCCTGGTAAAGGCGCAACGGGAATCCTTTGTTGCTGGCTCTTCACATCTTCCCGCAAAGCCTTTCTTACGGCAGTCCTTTTCAGAGAAGCACTCTGGCAATATGGAGAGGATCTTCCGGTCATCCTTTATCTTATCAGAGAGACGCACTTCATTTACTTCATGACCCACTACCCTGCCAGGCTCTAATTTCAGCTGTGCAACGCCTAGCTTTCTGCCCTGCCATTCCGGCTTCATGATCATCGTATCACCGACCCTATCAAAATAATCGCCCTTAGTGTGGCTGCGGCCGGTGATCAGTAGATCGATCCCCGGAACCTCCTTGATCAGCGTCTCATGCTCACCCGGACTGAGGTTGCTCAGCAGTATGATCAATCCAGCGCCCTCTTTATGCATTGCAGCAACAACCTCTTTTACCGCTGCCTTAGGCTCAGTCAGCTTAAGCCCTCCTGCCTTTTGTCCGGCCGAAAGTGGAGAAACGGCAGTGATCCCTACTTTTATGCCGCCGATATCCTTTACGATGAAACGCGAAAACTTTTCGGATTCGATGTTGCAGGCAAGAAAAGGAAATCCGGCATCAGCTGCCTTCCGGCTCAGAAACTCGCTTCCGAAATTAAATTCATCTTCCGAGATCCCGGCCGCATCATAACTCATCTGGCCCATTGCAGCAAGATTAACCGAAGTTCGCTCTTTATCGAGGTCTGTATTTAGCGTATATTCATCCTGCAGTCCGCCGGCAAAGAAAGCGCCGGCATCCAGAAGCAGAAGGTTCTTATGCTTCTTCCTTAATTGCCTGATCAGCGTAGCCCGGCGGGCTATTCCTCCGTCAGGCTCCTTGGGACAGCTGCAGGGATAAAGCATCGCGTGGGTATCGCCTGTAAAGGCTATAGTTAGCTCACCGGCAAAAAGATGCGGGGCAATGCCAAATAACATGGCTGTTGCCAGCAGGATCGACATTATCTTCATAATCTTATCACTTTAACCGCCAGTACGTGTTTAAGTTTCTTGATCTTTGCCGCTAACTTGCTTGAGACCGCAGCATCGATATTCAATACCGAGATCGCTTTTCCTCCGGGCTTCTCACGGCCGAAGCTCATCGCCGCGATGTTGATCTTCTGCTTGCTTAAAAGCGACCCCAGGCCTCCGATAACACCGGCTTTATCCCAGTTCTTGATCACCAGCATATCTCCCACCGGAGATGCCTCAACGTAATAACCGTCGATCTTGACGATCCTGGGCTTTCTATTAGCGGCAAGCGTTCCTGTGACGCTGCGTTTCTCCTTATCGGACTTCAGTTCCAACTTAACGCAGGTTATAAACTCCTCCTCCGATGAGCTTTTGATCTCCTTGATCTTTATTCCCCGTTCTTTTGCGATACTGGTGGCGTTGACGAAATTGACCGTATCCTTTAATGCCGGAGAGAGTACCCCTTTGACCAGCGCCATCGTCAGCGGGCCCCAGTCATGCTGGATGATCTCTCCGCTGTAATAAATATTAAGCTCCTGGTATCTGCCGTCTACTAACTGGGCAAGAAACAACCCCAGCTTCTCGGATAGCTCGATATAAGGCTGGAGTATCTTATAGACCTCTGTCTCAAGCGACGGGTAGTTGGCGGCATTGCGAATTCCCTTGCCTAAAAGCGCATCCCGCACTGCCTGGGCCACCTCGACCGCTACATTGACCTGAGCCTCTTCAGTAGAAGCGCCAAGATGCGGAGTAGTGATGATATTATCGCAACTCAAGAGTTCACTCTCAGGCGGCAAAGGTTCTTTTTCATAGACGTCGATCGCAGCACCGGCTATTCTTTCCTCTTTTACCGCCTTTACCAGTGCCTGCTCATCGACGATCCCGCCGCGCGCGCAGTTAATGATCCGGGCGTCCTTCTTCATCAGCGCGATAGTCTTCTCCGAGACCAAATGCCTGGTTTCATTAGTAAGCGGCGTATGCACCGTGATATAATCAGACCTCTTAAAGAGGTCCTTAAGCGCTACAGTCTCGATGCCGATACTCTTTGCCACCTCAGCAGATAAAAAGGGATCATATGCTAAGACCTTCATCCCGAAGGAGAGTGAGCGCTTTGCGACTTCCTTGCCGATCCTGCCCAGGCCGATTATCCCCAGCGTCTTTCTATAGACCTCGACACCCATAAACTTGGAACGCTTCCACTGGCCCTGTTTGAGCGATGCGTTTGCCTGCGGAATATTGCGGGAGAGGGCAAGGATGAGGCTGAGCGTATGCTCGGCAGTAGACATAGTGTTGCCTCCGGGAGTATTCATCACGATCACGCCCTTCTTGGTTGCAGCATCAAGATCGATATTATCCAGTCCCACTCCGGCGCGGCCGATAACTTTTAGCTTATCCGCTGCTTCGATGATCTCTTTAGTCAGCTTTGTTGCGCTTCTTACGATCACCGCGTCATACCCCTTGATGTTCTTCTTGAGCTCCTCCGGCTTCTGGCCGGTGATCACATCCACCTTAAACTCCTTGGAGCCCTTAAAGACATTCAGCCCGTCTTCAGCTAATTTGTCACTGACAAGCACCTTGAACATCAAATATCCCTCCCTAAAAGTATTTTATTTTAAGATTGCTTTCGCTGCCTTTACGCCGGCGCCATGATCAAATTTATAACCCATCTCTTGCAGTACATCTTCAATCATCGAGATGCCATAGATCAGGTCATCCTCCTTGATATAGCCCATGTGCGCAATGCGGAAAATGTTCCCCTTAAGCTTTCCCTGGCCTCCGGCGATGCTCACCCCTTTTTCATCGCGCATAGTCTTGACTAATTTTGCTCCGTCTAAACCCTGCGGAACCTTTACTGCGGTCACCGCATCAGAAGCTGCATCGGGCGCAAGTAATTCAAGACCCAACGCATCGATCGCTGCTCTTGTAGCCTGAGCCATCCTGGCAAAGCGGGAAAACAGCTTCTCCAGTCCTTCGCCGCGCAAGAGCTTCAGGCTCTCCTGCAGCGCGATGATCAATGATATTGCGGGAGTATAAGGAGTATCTGATTTTTCGCATGACTTCCTGGCTTTCTTAAGGTCAAAATAGTACTTCGGGCTTTTAGATGACTCTATTAGCTTTTGCGCTTTATCGGACAGGCTTATAAAGGCTAGCCCCGGAGGGAGCATTAACCCCTTCTGCGAACCGCAGACCACTACATCACAACCCCAGGCATCGGTAAGCAGGGGGATGGCGCCTAAACCGCTGATCGCGTCAACCACCAATACCGCCTCGCTCTTGCCTACGACTTGCCCGATCTTCTCTATATCGGCGGTTACTCCGGTAGAGGTCTCGCAGTGCGTGGTAAAAACCGCCTTGATCTTCGGATTGGCTTTTAACCGCTTCTCGATTTCAGCCGGATCGACCGCCTCGCCCCACGCTACCTTGATCACCTCAGGCCTTACGCCGTAACTTGCGCAAAGTTCGGTCCATCTCTCTCCGAACTTCCCTCCCTCGACACAGATCGCGGTATCCTGCGGGGATAAAAGATTGCAGACCGCAGCCTCCATCGCACCCGTGCCCGAGGAAGTAAGGATTAAAACATCGTTCTTGGTCTGGTAGAGATACTTTAATCCCTCCTCTACTTCTTTAAGTACCTCTCTAAACTGCGGCGTGCGGTGGTGGATGATCTGTCTTGCCTGTGCTTCTAATACCTCGCGGGGTAAGGGCGTCGGCCCCGGAGTCAATAAACGGTTATTCTCCATATTCTTCCTCTTTATTTTACGGCTTACTTCTTCTTACTGTGTACGATCACTTCGTCGATCAGGCCGTACTCCTTGGACTCGTCAGAAGACATGAAATAATCACGGTCGCTGTCCTTATTGATCTTATCGATCGACTTACCGGTATGCTTGCTTAGGATATTATTGATCTTATCGCGAAGCTTCAGGATCTCCTTGGCGTGGATCGATATATCGCTTGCCTGCCCCTGGATACCTCCCCAGGGCTGGTGGATCATGATCCGCGAATTAGGAAGCGCAAAGCGCTTCCCCTTGCTGCCGGCGCAAAGTAATAGCGCCCCCATGCTGGCGGCCTGGCCCACGCAGTAAGTGGCTACAGAACACTTGACGAACTGCATCGTGTCGTAGATCGCCAGGCCCGCGGTCACTGAGCCGCCGGGCGTATTAATATAGATACTTATATCCTTATTTGTATCCTCCATCTGCAGGAAGAGTATCTGGGCGATGATCAGGTTGGCTATCATATCGTCGATCGCCGTGCCGATAAATACGATCCTGTCCTTTAAAAGGCGCGAATAGATATCGTATGCCCTCTCGTAACCCCGCGCTGTCTGCTCGATCACCATCGGAACCAATGTCTGCATCTTCTTCTCCATACTGGGCCTCCCTTTATTATTCAGGAACTATTATCCTGGAAGATTTCTCTGCATCCCAATCCGCTGACTTCAACAGAAGTTCTATCACCTTGCGCGGCATATCCTTGTCCTGCGGGATACCTTCCTTCTTTGCTATCGCCGACAAGACCAGATATACCTTGACCTGGTTCCTTGCCTCAGGCTCCAGTTCATTTTTTAAGGTCTTCTCCTGCTCATCGATCTTCTCCTTTGGCACGGCGCGAAGCGCCAGATCCACCTTTGCCTGCCTGACCATCTCTTCCAGCTGACGCTCTAACATCCTCTGGGGGATCTTAAAATCTACGTCCTTAGTGATCCGGTCAATGATCTCCCGCTCGATCCTGTGCCGCTGCGCATTCTCCTTTTGAAGGTAGAGCTGCATCTTAAGCGCCTCTTCTAATTCCTGCATCTGGGGGTAACCCAGGCTCTTGGCAAGGTCATCATCCGCCTCCTGCAGATGCCTGGCCTCCTTGATCGAATCAATGCTGCGCTTGAGCTCTTCGGCGCTGACTTCAAGCTTATTGAATTTTACTTTGATCCCCCTATAATCCTTGACCGGGATCTCAGGGGAGAGTTCAACCTTTGCCTTAAAGGAGAGTTTATCCCTGTCGAGTTTTACGTCGAAGATCTCCGGCAGATCGATAATATCAAGGCCCTCCTTTTCAACCGCCTGATTATAGACCTCAGGAACCAGCTCCTTGACTACATGTTCGTGGGCCGCGGACGAATAATTCTTCTCCAGGATATCCCGCGGCACATGCCCGGGGCGGAAACCCTTTACCTTTGCCTCCTGGCTGATGCGTTTAAAGACATCCTCGAATTTATTCTTCACCAGATCCCCGTCTACCTCGACGTTGATCTCCCTCTTATTACTCTCTGTCTTTTTAACTTCGGTTTTCAATGGCAACTCCTTTTAATGAGCGCATAACTTACGAACACGGCAGTGTGAGTAAGTTATATGCGCGA
>JBHPGR010000015.1:0-28697 GCA_042570405.1 Candidatus Omnitrophota bacterium | reverse complement strand
CTGGGAAAAGGGGTATTTATCGATGATCAGTTTGAATATTTTCTTCGCCTCTTCTATCTCCTGCTGGCGCATGTGGCTCTCTGCCTGGATGAAGTAGGCGGTGGCGACGTTATTAAGCTCCTCTACTGCGTTGATCTCATCCTGCCCCCTGGGAAACGCAGTCAATGATGCCTGCTGCCTATCAGCATCAGCTTTATACAGATCGATCAGCTTCCGGGTGTACTCAAAGGTCTTCTCCACATCCCGCTTGCCGTGCGCGCCCCAAGCTTTCACGATCAGGTCTCCGGAAGCAGGAGGCTCTTCGTCCCGGGCGAAAACAGATGAACTTATTACAAAAATTGTAGCCGTAGCTATCAAAATCCTAAGCACTAAATTCGATTTCGGATTTAACATTTTTACCCCACTACTGCTCCTGCCGTAACACCCTTAATAATATATTTCTGCATGAATAAATATACCAGTATGATCGGGATCGCTGCGATCGTCAGCCCCGCCATCAGAAGCGGATACTTAGTGATAAATTCACCCTGGAAGTTGATCAGCGCCACCTGCAGCGGCATCAGCGCCTTACTGTCAAAGATGATCAAGGCCAGCACAAACTCATTCCAGACGTTCAGCGCATTAAAGACGACGACTACCGCAAGTACCGGTTTTGCCAGCGGCAGCGCAACGTGCCACCAGATCCCGATCTTAGAACACCCGTCAATACGGGCGTTATCCTCGAACTCCTGGGGCATCTTATCAAAGAATGTCTTCAAAAGAAATATGCTCACTGAGAGCCCCACGCTGATCATCGCCAGGATGTATCCCAACTGCGTATCGCGCAGGTGTAATTTGGTCAATAAGACGTACAGCGGCACGAAACTTCCCGGTATCGGGATCATCATCGCTGCCATGAACATTATAAAAAGGATATTCCTCCCCGGGAAACGGAAGCGCGAGAAGGCATATGCAGCTAAAGATGAAACCAATACGATACCGATCACCACCGAGGTGGTATAGAATATGCTGTTTATAAAGTACCTGCCGAATCCCCCCTCCCTCCAGGCGTGATAGTAGTTCTCAAAGTGCAGCTCCTTGGGGATGATTGACATATCCTTAAAGATCGTCGCCTGGGTCTTAAGGCTGGAGGCGATCATCCACAATAGCGGGAAGATACAGGCGATTGCCACCGATAATAGGAACAGGTGGATGATCGTATTCATCGCCGCCTTCTTCGTCCTGTAATAAGCCTCCGTCTTTATCATCTCTTCCCTCTAACCATCCCTATGCCTGTCTGTACTTTTTGCTGAACCGGTATTGGATGAACGAAACTACTACTAAAACCAGGCCGAATGTCAGGCCCTGGGCGCAGGCATAGCCAAACCTTGCCTGGCCGCGCATCGATGCCAATATCCTTAAGACCGGCACCTGCGTATGATACGCCGGCCCGCCGCCGGTCATGGCGACGATCAAAACAAACGCCTGCATCGTGCCTAAGATCGTCAGGATCGCGACTAGTACCGCCACCGGTATCATCAGCGGTATGGTAATATTCTTAAAACTGTGCCAGGCGCCAGCGCCGTCAACGCGTGCCGCCTCATACAACTGGCGCGGGATCGTCTGCAACCCGGCCAGGAATATCAAAAAGCCCCAGCCAAAACCCTTCCAGGAGTGCACGATCGCAACCGTAGTCAGCGCGGTCTTCGGGTCTGAAAGCCAGTTGCGCGTGATCTCCTGCAATCCTAAATTCGTAAGCCAGTGATTCAAGAGCCCGTAATTACCGTCTAAGATCCACTGCCAGACCAGCCCCACCACCACCGGAGACAAAACCGGCGGGATAAAGAAGAGGACGCGGTAAAAATTCTTCAAGCGGATCTGGCGGTCGCAGGCCAGAGCCAGGGCAAAGGCCAACGCATTCTGAAATGTCAGCGCGATAAGAGTGATATAGCCGGCATGGCCCATCGACTGCCACCAGATCTTATCCTGGGCGATCTCGGCAAAATTCCTCAAACCCACAAATACCCTGGTCGGCAGGATCCCGTCCCACTGATGCATTGAAAGCTGCAGCACCCAGAATAAAGGGACGATATAAAATATGCCAAAGATCAATACCGCCGGCAGAACAAAAGCGTAATTTTCGAGCGTATCCTTGGCCTTCATCTAGCGGTTAATCTCTTCTTTCTTCTCTTCGCCTTTCTTCCTCTACGCGTATTGCTTCTTTCCGTCTTTCTTCTCTTCGCCTTTCTACCTGCGCACGGATGTTATAGGCCTTATTTTCGGTGATCGAGAAAGTCATAATAATGAAAATAGCCGCAAGAGAAGTTACGATCGGGATGCCAATATCAAAAAGCCTCATCCTCAACATAGCACTGGCTGATTGGTTAAGTCCTAATTCAATTTTAAAGCCACTCGCATTAAGCAGGAACCCGGAGATAAGCGATGTAACAGCTAGCCCAAGCTTTACCATCCACCAGTAAATAGCCCCGAACATGCCTTCTCTGCGCGTGCCGGTCTCAAGTTCGTCCAAATCGCAAACATCGGCGACCATGGAATTGACCATTGTAAAGAGCGACCCCAGGCCAAAGGCAATAAATGGAGAAGCGATCAGCAGTAAGTATGGCTGATCGGGGTTATACCCGATCCATTTCAAAGCATAACCGATGATCGAAAGGGTAACAGCGATCAAAAAGGTTTTTCTTTTTCCGATCTTAGTCGAGATCCAAGTAACCAGGAAGATCACGCAAAAAGTACAGACCGAACTGATCGATCCAAACCAACCAAGCAATGTTCCGCCGCTTGAATAAGCAGCATCAAGCGTCTCAGATTTGCCGTAAACATAGAAGAAGATAACATAGGCAGAGAATGCCGAAGCCAGCATGAACCCGTTAAAGATCAAAAATGTCGCAGCACACAGCTTGACAAATGGTTTACATTTAAAAGTAATCGCCACACCCTTAAGGAAGTCTTTTAAGGTGTTCAAGCGGCCCTTTTCTCTTTTAGGCTTCGGTAAGTCAGCGAAATGCTCTTTATTGAAGATAGCCGGCAAAATACCGCCGACTATGATAAATCCTCCGATAAATATTGCAAGAGTCCGTGCTCCATGGACAATATCGGGGAACATACTCTTATTGTTCATTATTTTGAAAAACCAGGGGGCGATCAGCCAGGCGATTTGAGCGACAAAGTTGCTCACTCCCTGCAGCCGTGTCCGCTCGTGATAGTCGGGCGTCATCTCATACCCTAGCGCGATCCAGGGAATAGAATAACAGGTAAATCCAACAAAAAAGAGGATCTGGATCCCTAAGAAATAAACAACATAGAATATTTCAGGCCGGCCCGTATATAATTGGAAGAGCAATGCATATAAAATTCCCGCCGAAATTGCTCCGAAGAATATAAAAGGCCTGCGGCGCCCATACCGTGTCCGGATATTATCTGAACTGTACCCGACAAGGGGGTCCAGTATTGCATCGACAATACGGGGAATGAATCCGACGAGTCCGACTAACGCGGGATTCACGCCTAATCCGAGGTTCAAGACAATGACCATCGCTCCGATAGCAGCAGCCTGCAGGCTATTGACGAGCGCCCCTACGCTATATACGGCTTTTTGAAAGATAGGAATCCGGTCTTTTTGGGCTGTTACGTGGTGTTTTGGCTGGCTGACTGTCTGTTCCAATGGTTACTCCTTTCTAATTGATCTATTTGCGCTTGCGCGCCAACTCCCGCTCTTTAACTGCCTGGGTTTCAGTCGCTACCTGTTCAGGGGTCTTCTCACCCAAGATGATCGACTGGATCCCCTTACTCCAGGTCTCGGTCACCATTGAAAACTCCGATACATCCCAGGCATTAGGATGAGTCGCGTGATCCATCCCCCGGGCAAACAGCGCATTGATCTTAGGCAGGCTTGCCGCGCTCTGCTTGTTCGCCGGCAGGTTGTTCGTCGCTTCAGATAAATAGGACTGCTGCTCCTTGCTAGATAGCCAGCGTAAAAACTTCACTGCCTCCCCGGCACGAGCTGACCGGGCATTGACCATAAACGAAGAGCCCGCGCCGCCCCAGATCACCATCGGAAAGTCATCGGAGATCTCAGGCGGCAGCATCACCCCATAGCGCAGATCCGGATTCATCTCCTGATAGACATTCACACACCATGAGCCGTTAAAGGCAAAAACCGCTTTATCATTGGCAAAAAGCCGCTCCGCCCTCTTATTGACCATAGCCACTATTCCCTCAGCTAAAACCCCTGACTCCCGCATATCTTTAAAGAGCCCCAATACCCTGATCCAGGCAGCGTCAGTATAGGGAACCTCGCCCCTTATCGTCGCTAAAACCTTATCCCTGCCCATCAGGCTGAGCGCGTAATTGCTGGACAGGCAATCTATCATCCACGGCTCCGCCCATCCGGAGACTAAACCCTGCATCTTCGCCTCTTTGATCTTCGCGCCGATCTTAATAAATTCGGCAAATGTCGACGGCGGGCTCTCCGGATCAATCCCTAACTGCTCAAATAAATCCTTGTTATACACCATCTGGATGGTCATCACATCCAGGGGTACGCCGTAAAGGCCCGGCTGCGCACCGTAACTATTACCCTCTTTAAATTCATTAACTGCCAAGGCCTTCTCAAAGAAAGACCTGCGCCAGAGAGCCATGTCCGCGTCCATATATGGCGAGAGATTCAACACATGTCCTGCCTTGACAAAAGAGGCAAAATCCCGCTTCTTACCCAGTATCCCGAATATATCGGGAAGCGTTCCGCCCTGCGCTGCAACACGGACCTTGGAGGAATAGGAGTCGGATGGCGCGTAAAGATCGAATTTTACCTTTACTCCGGTCTTTTCTTCGTATTTTTTGGCTAATTCCTGAAAGGTAGGGTCTCTATCCGTCATCCAGTGCCAGACTGAGATCACAGGAGTGCCTGCGGCATTATCCTTGCTGCCACAGCCGTACAGGCTCACCATTGACAACATAAAGATATACAACAGAATACAGCTTAGAAACTTACGCATCTATGCTCCCATCTGAAGATTAGGGTAATAGTGGGAATTAATAATTTAACATAAACTTCTGCGCCGGTCAAGGTTTTTCCAGCGCATAATCCCGTGGCTGACAGGCGTTTAGCTGTTGATTACGGCGCGCGTAAAACCCTTGACAGGCCCATCAGGTCCGCTCCTTCAAGCTCGATCCCTGCGCGGTACTCTGCTTCACCCTGGGGTTGAGACCATACTACATTACCCCTGGTATAAAGCGGATCCCCCTTATCCGGGATCTCGAGCCACAACTCCAGGTTTGAGCTGGGCTGCAGCGCCAGGTTGGTTGAAAACCCTAACCCCTTGGCGCTGATATCCTCTGTCAGAGCAACACCCTCCTGATTCGAGTTAAGATCAAGGATCTTAACTGGGATGCTCGCAGGAATACGCTCAAATACTCTCCTATCCTGTGTGCCTGTTCCGTTCTCCATGATTTCACCTCCCTTCTTTATCCCCTGCCAGGTCTGCTGATGCACCTGTTTAGGGAAATATTTGAATACAAACCTGTAGATCTTCTCCTTATCCTTATCTTTTATCTTTGCAAAATATAAGCCATAGAGATTCTTGCCCATGATCGCCTTATGCCAAACCACCCAGACCTCGGCATCATCGATCACAAACTCCTCAGTCAGCGCAAGGGTCAACCTCAAGAAGGTATCCGCCGGCAGCTTAACGGCAGAGGATATCTGGACCCCCTTATAATTGATATCCCGCACCATGCACTCTACCGGTCCAGCCTCGCCCTCAAGCTCAAGCTTAGCCTGCCATTTCGTAAACCATCTTGTAAAACGCCTCTGCTCCTGCATCATAACCTTCCCCTAATCCCAGCTTAAACCTTTATTGCCTTTTTTATTTTTTAGCCTGTAAAATTTCAATCGCCCTGCGAGCCAATCGGATCAAATCAGCGTTAAAATGCCCTAAATAATGCCTTGAAAGAGTGTTGCGTAATATAGCTATATCGTCGGGGTGTTCGGCGATCTCCAGTAAGATCTCGATTATCGCCATATCCTTGATGACGTATCGCTCTTCGCAAAGCCCGGGATCTAACATATGCAATAAGCGCATCGCCAGCCTCCTGCCACCCTTTGATTCTTTCAATTTCTTTTTAGCCGCTTCTATCAATTTAATATTTCCTTGGCGCAGAACTGAAAATGCGTCAAAGTCAAGGAAACCTAATTTATCCTTCAGGATAATCAGTGCCTGTCTTAAATTTCCCTTTTCGCCGCGGTAACGCTGCAAAAGTCCGATTAAACTTTGCCTTAAAGCTGGAACGGTGATTTCGAATTCTTTCGGGGTTAAATCCAGCGGTTTTTTGCCTAATTGCGCGGCCAACATCTCTACGCACCGGCGCTGCACGGAAAGAGGCACCTTGCTCCAGACAATATGCCGGCACTTTTTAAGCTGGGGGAACCATGCCTTCCAATCCGCCCTTTCAAATAAATCCGGAAAAACAAAATGCAAAAGATCGGACATCGAACAACCAAACATCTCCCAGAGCCTAAAGGCTCCTTCTCCCTTTAATACCTGCCTGGTCATACCCTCGGACAGGGATTCTACGTTTAACTCTAATCTTCGGTGTTTAACCGCGATGTGTTTTACCGCCTCCTTTATCCTTTCCGGAGTCCAGACCACAATATGCGTCCCGGAATAAATAAAATCCCAAGAGTGGATATGCCTATATTCAGGCGCATCCAGATCGAATATCCAGGGATAATATTTCACCAGGATCCGGTATAACGAATTGTTAAAGACACTGGCGCTCAATCCCTCCAGCCGGTATCTGGCAAACAGGCTGCCCCATGCATTCACTTGCTCTCTTTTAAAAAGCTTATCGAACTTGGCCGGCCTAAGCAGCGCGTCAAATTTTTTATTTTGCGCATTGATCAAACCGAGATGCCTCTCAAATAAATGCCTGACCGCTGCCTCAATCATCGCCTCATCCTGCCAGATGCCCTGATAGGAAAAATCCCAAGGATGCAGATGTTGGCCTTCCGGCGCCTCCAAATCAAACGCCCAGGGGTAACAGGCCTTAATCAAAGCGTAAAAACTGTTCTTAAAATAGCCAAGAGTGATATCGCGGCCGATCTCTGCCTTTAAAAGCGCATACCAGTTTTCTGCCTGGCGCTGCCTCAAATACTCCTCCCGAGCAACTCCGGCAAAGAGACGCTGGTCTATGACCTTTGTGGCTTTCTTCATCTTAAAGCCGAGGTGTTTTTCAAAAATATGCCTGAGATTTTTATTTACCTTATCTAACTTATCTTCGGACTCCTTCCTTCTTTGAAAATCAAGAAAATGCAGATGTAGGCCTTCGGCAGTATTATAATCAAAGGCCCAGGGATAAACTAATTCAAAGGCATCCGGCACAGAGATCCATTTTCCGCCCCATTGCAGGCATGACCAAAGCTTAAATTTGGTAAAAAGTTCATCCCAGCAAGTCAGCTGCGGCGTAAAGGAACTTAAGAAAACAGCCTGATTCTTATAATAAAGCCGTGGGTCTACCTGTATCCCTTCCTCCATCTTTAAACCGAGCTTGACTTCAAAAAAGTACTTCAATAAAATGATGCGGTTTAATCTCCCCTGTTCACCCATTCCTGTGCCCTTCGGGAAGGCTTTTAATTTGCCTTCTAAGATCCCCTCGTAATACCGGCATAAAAACGGGCCGATACGCTCTTTATAAAGCCTGCGTAACCTTTCTTTTTCCTCTGCAGAAGTAATATCCAATAGGTTATCCAGTTCCCGACGGAAGAAAAGCCGGCAGTGTTCTTTATCGGAGACCTCCAGGTAATCGCTTTTAAAATCTGCCGAAAGGAACACATTAGCTAAACTTAAACGTCCGCGCCGGAGGCGGTCTCCTCTTTTTAGGTATCCGGATAATCTCTGTTTTAAGGGGTCGCTGAATTGCGGGAAGCCATGATAGACCAGCGCCTCCGCCGAGCTAAACATCTTTAATAAACGCTCCAGCCCTTCCTCTTTAAGCACTTTGGAGGTCAAGCCGGATATTAACTGGCCTTCTTCTAATTCTAGGCCGCGGTGTTTTAGCGCTACATGGTTTAGTGCCTGACCGATCATTTCATCCGTCCACTTCACCGTGCGCACCCGCTTGCCGATAAACTCCCAGGGATGCAGGTGCCGACCTTCTGCGCTTTTTAAATCAAATATCCAGGGATAAGCTTCCGATAATAGGTTATAAATGGAACCTCCGAGGGCTAAAAATGCATCTTTGCAAAAACCATATTTTTCCAATAAGTTCCCCCAGCTTTGACCTTTAGTCAAACCCTCTTTTCTATAAAGGGCCGGGAAATTACCCGGGTGCAATAATTCGCTAAAAGTCTTAGCTTGCGCATCAATTAACCCTAAATGCTTCTCCATCGCATGCCTGAACGCCTTTATCGCGTTTTCCTTTTCGTTTTTACCCCTATAAGTAAAATCCCAGGGGTGCAGATGCCGGCCTTCTGCGGTTTCTAAATTAAACGCCCAAGGATAGCAGGCCTGCATTGCCTCCAGCATGCCCCCGAGCCTCACCATTGCTCTTCTGCCGCCCCCACCCTCGATCATTTCCTTTAGGCTGCCGATTTGCTTGCGCAGGCGCGGATCTATTTCTCCGCTTTCCTCATCCATCCTAAACCCGAAATGTTTCTCTAAAATATGCTTAAAATCAGCGATTACTTCTTCTTTCCTGGAATCCTTAGGAATAAAATCCAGATAATAATGCAGGTGTTGGCCCTCCTTAGTCTTATAATCAAACACCCAGGGGTATGCTTCGATTATGCACTGGCGCATAGGTAAATCGACATTCCCCGGCTTAAAGACCGCGCGCAACCTGAATTTATTTTTAAGCCCATCCCAGTTTTTTGCGCCGCGAGAGCGCACAAAGGCAAGTTGATTTTTAAAGGAAAGGCGCTTATCTACCGCCTCTCCTTTTTTTATGACTACCCCCAGCTTAATCTCAAAGAAATACTTAAAAAGCAGTATCCGGTTGATCCTGCCCTGCTCTCCGGTTTCTGTACCTCTAGGAAAACGTAATTTTTTGTCTTTCAACATTGCTTCGTAATAAAGTAAAAGTAGCGGGCCGATGCGGGCGGCGTAAATATCAATGAGTTCTTCTTTCTCTAAAACGGGTGCGCATAGCGCTAAGAGCTTATTTAATTCCCCCGCGGAAAAAAGCTTCAGGTCGCTTTTTCTGTCCGGATCAAGGCAGCGGAAATCAAAATCATCTGCCTTAAGTATGTCCGCTAAAGCGCCGTCTGCGGAAATTTTAACTTTTAATATTAGATTGAGGCATTGCCTTGGAGCATAGATAAAAGGAATGAACCCTGTCTCCGAATATTCCTGCCAGGTACTCCCCACAAACTTCAGCTGCATTTTTAAGTAATTTTCCCGTCCAAAAATATTCAATAACACCGCTTCCCGCTTATCTTGCGGTTTATCTCTTAAGAGCCTGGAGACAACATAGAAACCTACTTCACTTAACCCCTCCTCTATTCCCTTTAGGCTTATATTCAGCTGTTTGGCTATACTCTCTGCCAAAGCGATGCTTGGATTTGCCATGATTAATTCAAAGGCGCGGCATTTTCGCCTTAAGGTTTCTTCACTTAAAGCGGAATTTGCCCTATCGTTTAGAAAATCAGTGAGTATTTCTGATAATAACGATCTTTTCAGGTTAAATTGCCGATATTTCCAGACATGCTTCCTGCCCCTTCCTTGTATCCCGCAGATATAAATGGTTATTTCTTCGTCCGGCCCTTCCAGGATATAGGGCGCAGCGGGCTTAAATGCTTTGGGCTTTCTTTTTCTAATCTGTCTGGTTTTGCGCGGGGTTTGAGGAGGCAACTTTATCCTTTCTTTTTTAGCGGCCTCTTCTTTTACTTCCCCTGATTGAGGTGGTCCCTCTGGCTCCGGCGCTTTTTCCGGCACGGCCGGTTTTGCCGGCTCTGGCTCTACCTTAGGAGGCGCTACTTGTGCCTCGGGCTTGGGTTTTTCTGCCGGCGGCGCTGGCTTGGGCGCCTCTTTTGACGGCTCGGGCTTTGGCGTCTCCTTTGGCGGCTCAACTGCTTTTGGCGCTTCTTTTTCCGGCTCTGGCGCAGGCGCCTCTGAGAGCATGCCGTCTCTAAAGGCGACCAATGCCTCCAGCCACCCTCTGGCTGTATCCAGCAACTCATCATGCCAGGCTTTGTTACTTTCATCATCGGGATTACTAAAATAGGTATCTAAATCACTTCGAAAATTTGCAAATATTGTCTCGATGCTCTCTTGTACCTGGCGTATTGCAGGCGAGCCTGAAAAATACTCTATCCTCTTAAACGCTTCTTCCAGATGCTGTTCTATTTTCTTTATAGCTGCATCCTTAATAGTTCCCCGCGGGTGACGTATGTTCTCCAGTAAATTGATGAATCTCCCTAAAAACGAAATCGCTTCTCCCAGAGGATCCGGCGCCTCTGGCTCCTCTTTTTCCGCAGATTCCTCTTCCGCCTGGTCTTTGCGTTGCTTACCCTTCCATCTTTTACGGTCCCGCTCCTTATTCCGCCAAAACGCCACCGGGCCGCGCCATCCGCCATCGCCGTCGTTAAACAGGCACGGGTGCGGCCTAAAACTGCTGACTCTAAGGTAATGGCTATTAATCCCCGGCATACCTAATTCAGACAAAGACGGAAATCTCCGGTGGCGCTGCGGCCGCAACGGGTCAGCATCATTACTAGACCGCCTGCGGTGAAGAAATTCCGCATCAGGATTGTAAGAATCTCCCCTGCCGTCTTCTTCTGAGCCTTCCTCCGCCCTTTCTTCTGTTATTGGACCCCCTTTAAGTTCCTTTATTCTTCCCCCCAGCTCATTTATCTTGCTTGTTATCTCTGGCGATAACCTCGCGATCAGGCTGGCGTCTTCACGGATATCCCCTAAAGCAGATTCTGCGTCTCCTATGTCCCCGGAACGCTCTTCCTCAAGAACACTTTCCTCTATATCATCCAACCGGTTGTTTAGCGCGACGATGCTATCCAATAACGCTTTCTCCTGCCTTGCAATAGCAGCAGCCTCTGCTGCCCGTTCTCTTTTTGCTTTTTTCGGCGCTGCCGCTTTAAGCGGTTCAGGTATCGGCGCGGGCACCACCGGTAGTATCGCTTCAGCGATCCTGGTGAGAAGTTCGTAGGTAGTATATTGTTGCGCATCCAGCTGAACCAAGGATATCGGATTCTTTCCCTTACGCAATGCCACCATAAAATGGACGATGAACCACCTGAAAGGCCCCCTTTCGTACCCGGCAGCAAGTTTTTCCTTAATAAAAGCTTGAATGACTGCAGAGCAGACAAGTTTATCCTCTCCAGAAACCTTCTTCCAATCTTTAAACCTTTCTAATAACTGCCTGATGAGTGGATCTGCCTGGGCAATTTCCGCGTAAGACCTTTCTTTCTCTTCAGATTCTTTGCCTCGTACGTGTAAAAATTTCAGTTTGAATTGTTTCAGGTGCTTGGCGACGGTATGCTTATCTAAACCGGTATATTCCCGGACCGTTGTCGTAGAAAACGGCTTGCCTTGCGCAGTGCGGCAGCTGATAAAAAATTCGAGCATGGATTTAGCAGAGTAGAGGTCTACGCCCGCCTCTTGCGCTGACCTACCCTGTTCGCTTAAAAGCTTCAAGACTCCCCCCCGATTCGATACTCCCTCGCGGTAGCGACGGATCACCACCCAGCTTATCATTTCTTTCGGATTAATAAACACGGATACTCCCTTGGGCGTCTTGAGCCTCTCTACACGTCTCCTGAGTGCGCCTTGCTTCAGCCCGCATGCTTCTGGGATTTCCCCGGGACCCTTACCTGACACTGCCATATGCCTGAAGGCTTCCTGCCAGGTAGCCGGGTTTGCTTGCGGATCTAGCTTCTTACATAGGTCGATGATCTTTTTGCTGACCCCTTGGTCAAACGCCGGCCCGTTACGCCAGGAATCCTTTGCGCGCGCTGACTCGGGCTGCCCTTGCCTTGCTTGCGCCGAGAGAGCCTGCTCCAGTAAACGCACTAAAACTGGATCTTGCGCCAGAGTGCTGGAGCGGCGGCCGCGCCTGCATTTTATTCCAAGCTGGCGGAAACGATTGCGGATTGTCCAAAACCCTAATTTACATAACAATGCGATTTCCCTGGCGAACATATTTCGCACTACATGCATATATTCCAAGGCTGCCTTCTGGCTAGCCAGGGCTTCTTCCGGCGGGTTTAATTTACGGCAACCGTCGATGATCCCGGAGTCGATTTTCGAAGTAATCAACGTCTTTCTGAGCCGGGGCTTTGCTGTTTGCGCCGGCTGCTGATTGCCGCCCTGCCGGCCGGAAAAACTTCCTCCTGCGCCCTTCATCCGGTCATGATGCAGCATCATAGCGCTGACGCAAATTGGCCTTTGACTAAGAAACGGCAACTCACTTGTGCGCGCCGGGCTCTCCGGTACATAGGGCACCTCGAGGTTGGCAAACGGACGGTAGCGCTGCGGGCGCAGAGGATTTATACTGCTAATCCCCGGGCCGAAGTGAGCAAAAAGACCGTGCTGACCAACAATTATATCCAGAAATTTATGTTTCCAGTCATTATCCAGATCTATTTCGGTTAAAAACGGCACGGGAAAACCCTCGTTTTCCGGCGCCAACCACATCAAATCAAAACCACCGCCGATGGCAACATCCTGACGTATATAAATCCCTGCTGCTTCTAATCTTTGCGCTAAATAGCGGAACTGGCTGATGATAACGTTATCCACGTAGTTGCGAAAATCTAAACGCTCTTTATCTGTATTCATCCCGAAAATTTCATATAACGGATCAAACATATTCTCCCATTGCAGACGGTACGCGTGCGTATAATTATCATCCCGCCCCAAATGATCCGCTAGCGTACGGCCGGTGAGATTAGAAAATTCTGCTGAACTGCCGACCCGGGCAAACCAACCACCTCTTCTTTTTTCAACCGGCGCTTCTGGGTCATCTCCGGTATGTTTTAGAGCGACCTCTCCGGTAGCAAGATTACCGCTAAAACGGTGCCGCGTTTCAAAGGCCTTACCTTTATATAATACAGCCGGCATAGCCGCCTCAATTAAGGCCGGGCCAAAACTTTTTAACATCTCATGATAAATTTGTAAAATTACTTTTTTTGCCGAGGCTAATTGCGTATTGATTATAAAATGCACTATGTCCTTATCCTTCACTACTTTTACGCCTTCAGGATATCCGAAAAAACGATATTGGTTGCCAATACTGGAGGCTGTTACAGTTATTTCGTAGGGTGCTGTCTGCCGCATAAAGAACAAAGCATAACCATTAGCAGAAACATGCGGCTTAAAGATTACCGGAAGGGGGATTTCCCCTGATAAAATTTGCTCTAATATTGTCTCGATATCTTTGTCACCTGTATTATCAATAAGTAAAGAAAGTATTGGGTTAAAATCCGACTTTACTTCTCTGTGCGGTTTGATATTAAGACAGAATAATGGCTGCCTAAGCGGGCCACCGGCAAACAGTTGTCTACCGATATATTTATTGTTTCCCAGTACGTATATTAAATCACCTAATTCAAATCTTGCGCCTCTGGGCAGATGAGGAAATGGATTAGTCGCTGCGCAGGAAGATTCAACCAGCCGGCCGGCGGGGTAGTTTTCTCGCGTCTTTTTCTGAGCAAGAAAAACCTGGCCTGCATAGCCAAATATACCCACTGCTTTTTGTATTGACAGAAATCTTTTATTACCACCAAATACCCTGAATAAACTACTCTGGCCACTAATCAAGACAACCGTATCGTATTCAGAGATCATCCAGCCTCCGGCATTAATATATCTGGCTACGAATTTGGCAAATTTTTTATCCCTTTCTATACCCAAACCACCCTTCTGCAGGTAAAAATCAAATCCTTTGCTTAGAATATCCAGCAAATAAGGCGAATCCATAACGCTCTCCAGGTAACTATTAAGAATAATTATTCTTCTGTGCCTGATGTTTTCCTGCCAGTAAGCCCAGTCAAACTCTATCTCATAGAGATCATCGCCTATTTTTTTCTTTTTTATATTCTCAGCGCCAATTGCTTCAAGTTCCCAGAACAACTGCGCGACCGTATTAACAACGTGATCCGCCACGTTCCAGCCCTTTGCGTATTTTTCTTTAAAATAGGCTTCCCTGCTTACTGGCTTAGCATGCCAACTCGACCCTAAGAAAACTCCGGTTTCGGCATCGGTCATCAGCCAGAAGCCGACGGCATCTGCTCCGCTAGAAGGATAAAAACCAATTTTTCTTTCGCCATGCGGATTTATCACATTCCTGATTTCCATAAAATAGCGCACATGTTCAGGATTAAGTAATCCCGTTTGTGTCGGGCGAGGGTCAATTTCATCTTTTGCCTGACGCGCATGATTTGCCTCTCCCTCCTGCCAGCCAGCAACGGGCGCAGGGGCGGCGGGTGAGGATAATTTCTTTGCAGAAACATAAAAGCGTATTTGCGTGCCAGATACAAAGTCAAGCCAGTCTAAATCTATTGGGAAACGCTCAGAGAAACGTTGCTTAAACCAGAATTTGCGTATATATTCCTCATCTATGCATGTGCCGTGAAGCAAAATAGTATCAAAACCGCATCCTCTTAAGTATGGCTCGATAATACTGTTATACCAAGCATAACCTATTCCTTTACCGCGTAAAGAATCGTGAATCTCAAACTTCTTTATAACTGCCATCCAATTCAAATTATAATAAAATCTTGCTGTTTTTTGACCACCGGCGCTATCCTGTATCATACCTTCACGATAACCGCTCGTATCATTCCACAAGATATCTCTAAGGAAATTATCCAGCACGCGATTACCATAAGCGACTCTCAAGGTATTCTCTACGCGAAGAGTCAAAGAAGCTACCTCGTCTTCTACTTCATATGCTTTTTTACCGTATGTTGTTTCTTCTATCCATTTAAATAATAGAGAAATGCGTATTTCGTCTTCTCTATAAACAATGACTCGTGTTTCTAATTCGCCTTTTTTGTTTCCGCTATCCATTATTTTTTTTATTTCTCCGCGCGGTAAAAGTTCGTCTGCAGCAGTTGCCAAATTAAACCTTGGTCTCCTGTCACCAGAAACGGAGACGGGAATATTTTTGGTATGGCCGGGCGAAGAGTCGGCGGGCGCAGGGGCGGCGGCATCCTGCCGGACGGCGGCGGGCGCCGCAGCGGGTTTACCCTGCCCGCCGGCGGTAGGCGCCATTTGAAACTTCGTTATACGCGACAGCGATGCCCTAAGAAACACACAGATAAAATTATTAACTTTTCTACATTCTCTTTCGCCATCAAAATAAAAAGGCTCGTATCCATTATGAATTAGAAAATAATTCATTACGAACCAGGCAACCCGATGATGTCCATCTGCTGGATGCGGAATTATATTTGTAATCGCGCGCCCAAATCCATCTTGTCCAGCAAACAATTGCCAAACAGCTAACTCTCTATAAATCAGGTATGCAATTTCAATTACTTCTTCGCGCGGCCTATCTTTAAATGTACTGAGATTCGCTAATTCTAAAACACCTCCGCCGAAACCTTCCAGAATATTAGAATCAGAGAAAACTGGCGCACGTTCCACCAGGGTTCTGAATTGTTCAGTAACCGATTTTACCCTTCTGTCATGAAGCTCGCCATCCTTTCTCTCCCCTCTGAATATACGAAATATGGTAATAACATCACTCCATGTTAATCTATTTTGCACAAGCACCACTTGGTTAAAATAATCAATTGTCTTTAAAAAGTAAGGATCTGTATTCCAAATTTTATCTTTGTCAATTTTGGATTGAGAATCATCCCTGATTAATTCCAGCGCAGGGGCGGCGGCGCTTGAAGGGGCTGTCCCCGATAGGCCGCTTAACGCTTCTTTCTTAGGGGACTGTCCCTGAACATTGTCAGCGGGCGCTGCTCTTAGCTTGTCAATCTGTCGTTGAATGTCGGGTTCTTGAGCGTTGCGGCAGCGGTCAATGATATCTTCGACTGATTCCTCAAAGCGAGCAATTCTACTATCGCCTATTCCGGCATAAGAAATTATTTTGTCCCCGATAATCTGCGCACCTGTCTCATAAATAACCCCCGGTAAGGCAAGATCCTCAGGAAAGAAGTAATCGGCGTAATCGTGTATAACGGTTGGCCTACCTAATGGCTGCATGGTATGCGAATCCAGCAGTACTCCTGCCGTACTGTAATCTTTCTCTCCCCTAACATCAGCCAGATGCACAAATGCTATCTTAAAACCATCCTGATGCCTTTCTACGATAGTATTGAAACCGATATGGCTATATTCGCGCCCTTGGGCATCACAAGCGGTAAGAATAGTAGCCTTGTCTACCGGATGGCTTTTCCAATAACCCTGAGGCGGACTGAGCAAATCCCTCAGAGAATCAAAAATATACGCCTGTATAGCGGGCTTGCCGTTAACAAGCACATCCGCCCTATCAATAAGCGCAACCTTTCCGTCAGCACGATCAGTAATATAGGTGTTCTTGCTGCTTATCTTCGGCCTGCCCAGCCTGACCGGATCAGGATCAGGATCGCCTTCTTTCGTAACAGGATTACCTTCTTCATCTATATAGACAAACCAGCTATTCCATGATTCTCCTTTATTTTTCGGCACTACATAAGTCATAGCCAGCCTGTCACCGATACGCATTATTCGCGGATCCTCTGCGCCTGAAACTAGCAGCTTGCCTTCCGTAAATTTTAACCCCTCCGAATCCGCGCGCACCAATAGTACAATCTCGCTATAGTGGTACTTGGTAATATCAACTCCCCAAGAAACACGCCTGGCAACCAAATTGCCATTAGGCAACATAGCCGGGTTAAAATAGCGGTATTTAGCCGTCCTGCCAACGACTTCAATAAATGCGAAAGTCTTTTTCGGCGCACGGGCGGCGCCCTGCCGGCCGGCACTGCTTAAGAACTGTCCCTGCAATTGTTGGACAGTAACTACCGCAATTACCTCCCGCCTTGAGCCGTTTTCCATCTTCACTGGGATCTCAATGATATCGCAAATATTTGCTAAATCCGGCCGGGAATCTTCGCCTAACAAATCTTTTATTTCCAGGAATCCGGCGGCTGCAGGGGAATCCCGATAATAAACTACTACGTCTACCATCTGCCCCGGCCTGACCAGGTCTTCTGCCGTCAGCCTGAGATACTCATCCGCTGTTTCGCCTTTAGAGAAACTTTTAACCTGATAATTATTGCGCACAAAATAAATATGCACTATCTGGCGTGCTCTCTCTAAAAGCAAGGGGTCAAAGCGCGGCTTTGCAATGACCTCAGCCACTTCATCTCTTAATTCTTCCCTTCTCACTAAAACCTCTCTAGCGAATTCGCCTTTTTCATTGAAGATACGATACTCAGCATCAGGTATGGCATCTACTCTTTCTACCCTGTATGGGTCTGTATCGATATACTGGCCATTGCAGAAGACATAACTTTTATCTTTCGCGAAAAGAATATAAGTATTTTGCCTGTCTACAATGCTAATATTAGGGCAAAACTTAATCAAAGCAAAAAGTAATAATGCTAAATCCCGGTGGTTCCCGCCGCGGTAAATGATGACCTCGTCAGGCAAGGCTAAATATTCTACGCCGTAAGGCAAAGTATTGCCTCTCGATAATTCTGCCAACACCTCATCCACCGTCCGATGGGAAATTCTTGCTGTTTCTCGCGCCTTGCGTAATTGCACTGCCCTGCTAATGCTTTGCGATTGCTCATCTTCTTTCCTGTATGTTTCAAAAAATGATTTTCTATATGGAAAACTTCTTAAATATAATAATAACTCGTCTAAACCTTTTCGCTTGCCGGCTTTCTCCCTGATATGCCAATCGCGCAATGCTGCTACGGCAAAAACATTTAGCCTCTGGACGGCATACCTGCCGAATGAGCAGCGGGTAGCATATTTAGCAAAAGTCCCCACTGAGAGCGGATCGCCTTCTTCGTGGTCAAAATACTCCTCCATCACCTGCTCTGATGTCCGGCAATCGCTTAATTCTTGTGGATATTTTAAACTGCGCTGCACAAACCTGACATTATCGCGGTTAAAGGACTTCACCGGACAGCCGAAAAAGCGGTTCAATTTCTCGATAACTGCATTAACCTCTGTTATCGGCAGGGTGGTTTCATTGCGCACGCCATCATAATATCCTCTGCTGGTAATGACTAAATTAAGCGGCGTAAGCAAACACGACCAGCGCGCTTCTCTTGCCCCTAAATAATCTGCAAAGTTAACTGATCCTGCAACTCGAATTTTATCCGCCGAAAGAAGCACTTTATTGGAAGTAATATATCCCTCTCCTCTATCTATATATACGAAAAGGTGGGTCAGGTTGCCTAAAATATAGACGTCTTGCGGATCAACTATACCCAGCATCGGCAAAAGCGCCGCATAGAGCAGGGCTAAGCCAACGCACTTAGACTTGCCTTTCCTTGAACCGTCCCTATACCTACGCCAGGCATAGATACCGGGCAAAAGCTCATTTTTAATGCGTAACTCTAATTCTTCCAGCGCCCCTTCCAAATCTCCTCTTGGCTCGGTAAAATAAGCTGTGTCTTTATCAAGAAATAATATCCCCTTGTTGATATCTAATCTTCTCAATTGGGTTTCCCTGTCTTCAA
Source organism: Candidatus Omnitrophota bacterium (assembly GCA_042570405.1). GTDB lineage: Bacteria > Omnitrophota > Gorgyraeia > Gygaellales > Profunditerraquicolaceae > JBHPDM01. The sequence continues at coordinate 10,054 of JBHPGR010000015.1, read as the reverse complement.
ACCCCCAGCCATCTACATCCCTATTAGCATCTAAATCAAAACCAAAATTAATTTCATCTCTTACCATCTTAGCTAAAATCTGCAATTTATCTTCAAGCCCGGGAACATCCCCCTCATCTTTCTTGAAAATAGCCAATTTGTCTCTAAATCTTTTCCTAAAATCTCCGCAAAGCGCCATATTCGCCAAAGTCATAGCGTGGTATAGCTGATAAGCAGAAGTGAATTCTAATGAAGTATTGGTCACCGCCCACGAAAGTAATTCATCGTATTCAAAATCCCCTCTTTGCGGAGAGGGAAATTCTTCTTTGTTATAGATGCTGTATCTTTGCTCTTGATAAGACCCAAGCGATTCCTTTTTGCGCTCTTTTTCCTGCCAGGCAGACTGAACTATATCTAAGACTTCCGCTAATTCAGGGCTCAAGGAATAACCATCAATTAATTTTATGCCTGACCGATTAAGCCCTTCCTTAAGTTCTCTTTCAAAAATAGGCATTTTCTGAGTAAAGTCAAAAGCGGAAGCCTTCTCCCAGAGCTTGCGGCAGAAACCCACCAGTTCATCTAACAAATGCGGCTCGGCGGTCTGGGCTAAGAGTGCATCCATGATCCCGAAGAAATCATTCCGTACGGCCTTATAGCCGGCGATAAGATTGGTGGGGTTGCTTACTTGCGTATTCTCAAATTCTAAAATTTGGCTGACAATCAGCGAACCCAGCATCGCTAATAATTCCTTTGGCGTAAAGGCCTTAGCGAGATAATTCTTGCGGATACTGAAGTCAGGCGCGCTAATCAGGCTGAAAGGCAGATATTCCTGGAAGAGAAAACGCAGGCAGCGCGGCCGGGGTAGCTGGCGTTTAAACACCCCATCTATAGCTGTATTAATTGCCTCGACAGGAGCTTGGACAATGGCGCGCGATATCCTCTCGAATGCATATAAGTAAACTAAAGTATAGGCGGCTGGTAAATCAATATGTAATACCCGGGCGATATCCATCAAGCCTTTATTTAAAATATAGCCCTCTTTTATCTTTACTGCCCGGTACTCATTTTGGGCCAAGAAATCTTTTATCTGTTGTATCTTTGCCTTATCTATCCCTAAAAATACTAATCTTGCTTCAATCGCCTCTCTAAGAGTTCCGTTTATGGGATAACCTTGCTGCGCCTGCTTCGCATCCTGTTCCCTCTTCCGCCAGGCGATATCCCTGCAGCCAAGGATTTCCTCGCCCGGCTTTCCGCCTTTACCCGGCTCAAAGGGCGGCGCGGCCGGGTGGTCTAATTCTTCTTCTAATCTGACCCGCTGTTCTGCTGCTTCCCTATAACTAAACCGCAACCAAGACAATCTGCCCCGCGTAAATCTATCTTTCAATTCCGCGATTGCCTGCTTCTGCTGCGGCGTATTTGCCCGCTCTATAGCAGCATCTAATAAATTATGGCTATCGCGGCGGGCTTCATATTTGACATTAAGTACTAATACATATTCAATCTTACAAAGCGCTATTTTCAGAAGATAGAGATACCTTTGCCGCTTCAATATCTCTACCAATGTTTTTTCACTAATTAAGGCGAGCGAGCCTTGTCCTACGGTATCGTACCGCCCAGCCCAAAGATAATCTAATAATTCTTCATCTGGAATATCCGGCAGCTCTTTCTTTTTCATTATCTGACGCCATGACAGTTCATCAATTACGCCTTTGTGGCCTAAAATCTCTGCGTCTTTTATTTTTGCACTTTCTTCTTTTTTGGCTTTTCTCTCTAAGGCTTGCGAAATTTTTGCCCGTGTAGCCTGCGGGTTTTTAACTGCTTCCTCCATTGCCTTCAAAAACTCCAGGATGTAATGATATCCTTTTATATCTTTGATAAGCTTGCGGGTTACGGCTTCCCTTATTATATTATTTTTTGTAACATAAAAGTAGGCTTGGCCATCAAGGCTGACATACCATTGCCTCAGGTCGGAAAAATATCTTAAAGACACGACTTGGCCTGATTCTGTAATTGCGATATTGCGGTAGATTTTATGCTTGCCACATAAATCTTCCGCTTTGACCAGTTTTGCCCATTGCCCAAACATCGCGTAAGTTAGGCGGGCTTTTCCCGCTTTCTTCTGCGCCTTGCTGCGCTGCCATCTATTCCTACCGCCGAGGATTTCCTCGCCCGGCTTACCGTCTTTACCCGGTTCAAATGGCGGCTCGGATTTTTCTCTTTGCAGTAAAGCCAGGACTTCTTCTATCCGCGCGACCTGCCCTTCCGATAAGAATTCGCTGGCCACTGCTAAACCGTAACTTTTTGCCTCTAAGTTCGGGTCGTGGGAAAGGGTATAATGGAATTTAAGCTTGCGGGTGGCCGGATTATAATCGACGTCTGTCTTCCAGAAATCAATCCCTATTTCTTCGGCCAGCTCTTTTAACCCGTCACGGATATGGGTGTTAAAGATCACGCTGCATTTCTTACCCCTTAAATAATGCAAAATAGCCAGCTGAATCGCCGCCAGTTCAAAATTATCTGTGCCGTGTAACTCATCCAATATGACCAGGCTATTATCGGTCACCGCCTTGATTATCTTGGCGCATTGCTTCATAATATCAAAGAAGTAACTCACTCCCCTACCTGCGACGTTCCTGCCCCCGAAAAAGCCGTAAACATTATCATACCGGCTGATGCGCAGGTTCCCGGATACGTATAAACCCTTCAGCGCCATCGGGGCATTGGCATAGGCATTAAAGAAGGCGACGCTCTTGCCGCTGGAATTCGGGCCGGTCACTACCACCATCGGCTTCTGAGGGTCAATCCAGAACGATTGCGCCACCCCGCCCAAAATATAAGGGTCGCCCAAGAAGCAATGCCGGGTAAAAGGTTTACTCTCAGTCAGGCTAAAAACATTAGGTTCATCGGTTAATTCCGGAGCATTCAAGCCATGCCCCTTTATGCTTTTAGCCACTCCGCAATAAAAATCCAACAGCATCAGCCTATCCCTGATCATTGCCGCCAAAGATAAATAGTCTTGCTCCCAACTTTCTAAGCCTAAGTCTCTGGCTTCTTTCTTAAGCTGCTTTAACTCTTTTTTGGCCGGATAAGACTCCAGCAATTCTTCAAAGTCCATTATCTTTGATCTAAGGAAAAAGGCGAGGAAGCCGATAATATCCGGCAAAGAGCTGGATAAACCGCACCCTTCCAGGGTATCTATTAACCTTCGTAATAAAACGGTTAATTGCTGTATTTTTTGGGCTTTTTGCTCTGGCTCAAATTTTGCTTCCTGCCGCCAGGAATCAGTCTGGATAAAGGGCTTAAGTTTAGCGATATAATCGGCTAACTTATTCAGGGTATCCGCTGATAATCCGACAAATCCGGAAATGATACGCAGGCGCTGGTCAGCAGGCTTTCCCGCCTTCTGGCTTTGCGTTTGATATTTTGCAGCTAACTTCTCCAGCATCTTTTTTATTTCCTCTTCCTTTTCTTTATCCCGCGGCTCTTTATGCTTAAAACCTAAAGCTTCTTGCGCGTTATCCGCCATTGCCGCAATAAAACTTCCTTCGCTATTTCCGCGCAATATATCAAATAAAAATTTCATCGAGTTACCATCTCTCCAGCTATCGCCGCCGCCAAAAACAAAGTTTTCCTGTGGATAAAGCGCTTTTACCAATTCTTTAATAATGGCGATTTCCGGCGGCAATTCTTCTTCTATCTTTCCCCCGCCAAAGAACCAATCAAACTCTGCGTTATCTCCTGCATCGGCTTTTGCCGCGCCTTCTTTCGATGACAAGGCTTTTTCCGGAGGCGCCTCGGTTATCGCTTCTGCTTGCTCTTCCTCCGGCTGGCCGGTGATCCGGCTATAATAAATGTGGGCGCGCTGCAGGATTTCTCCCGGAAAATCCAACTGCTCGATCAGCTGTATGGCATAACTATGCTTGGCAACACCGTGCTTCATCCCGAAATCGGCAGGAACTTTTTTGCCTTTTCTGCTCACCGTATGCTGATAAGGGATCTGCTGGGTGCGCTCGGCAAGAATCTCAAAGGCCTTTTTCAGGTGGCCGGTAACGATTACCGTAGCCCCGGTGTTAATCAGATCTTCGATCAGCACCACGGCAATGGCGACCAGTTCTTCGTAATCAGTTCCGGTGGGCACTTCATCCAGCACCACTAAATTTCCGGGACCGGCCTTTTTAATCAAATCCACCAAGCGTCTTATCAGTTCCGCGAAATAGCCGTAACCTTCCTGCAGCTGTTCGGATTGAGGAAAGATGGTATAAATATTTTTGAAGATGCCTAATCGAGGATTGGCATCTGGCAGAGGAAATGCCGCTTGATTCAGCAATACTGCCAGTGTGATCGCCTGCGCAGTCCTGGTCTTACCGCCCATATTCGGACCGCTTAAAAGCAGGGCGTTATTGTTGCCGCCCAGCCTGACCCTAATCGGCACCGGGTTCTTGACCAAGGGGCTGCAAAACGCCTCCAGCCCGATAGCGCCATCCTGATGGCCTAATTCTGCAAAATTCCAGCCCTCTCGAGAAGCAATCAGCGCCAGACGCAAAAGATACTCTAATCTGCAAAGCGGGCCCTGTAATACGCTGGAAGGCAGGCGGCGCAAATAAGGATAACGGTCAACATTGCCCTTGCAGACCTCTCCGGAGCGCAGCGTCTTTTTGCCTTGCGCCGGCTCATTAATCCGCCAGAAATCAGAATATCTTTCCAGCAAGGCGTTAAATTCCTTGACCAATGCCGCTAATTTTCCTGCTGCCCGCATCTTTTTCTGCCAGGCCCATGCCTCTCGTATTTCATCCTTAGCTTCTCGGTCAAAAAAAACTCTACAATCTTCAGAGATCCATTGCGGAGGTTTTCTCTCTTTATTGTGTTTCTGCGGGACCGGTATCCCTCTATCTATAAACTCCTGCATTTCGGCTAAAGTAAGATAACAATCATCCGCCACATATTCACCGAAATAAGCGTAGAGTTGGTTTAACTTAAGCGGATCAAATAATAAATAGGAATTGATCTGGATATTTGATTTTCTCTCACTCTTCCAGGTTACAAAATAAAATTCTGCAGCCACCTCTAATAATTGGCGGCACTCAAGAAAAGGCTTAATCTCCGGATTAGCCAGCGCTGCCTTGATTCTTTCCTTATATTTTTGCGCCCGGCCGCCGAGATTGTCCGGCAGTCGCGTAACTATTCTCTGCAATATTGACAGGCACGCCAATAAACACATCAGCGCAGCGGTAATATCCGGCTGCACTCCGCCAAAGGTAAAGGGTGATTCTCTAACTATCCTTTCTCTCTTCTTTTCAGCCGGTTTATCTTCTTCAGATTCTCCAAGGAAATCCGGTTCATCAAAAATAGTATGCCCCTTTCTCATCCTTTCTAGCATTGCCTCTGTCTCTGCTCCTATCTCCGGCCCGTAATCTATCGCGTAATGCCGGTTATGCAGCCGGCGCAGCTGCTGATAATAACCATTCTTTGCCCGGACAAAAGCGGGAAGTAAATCCGTGATTTCCTTAAGGCCTACTGCTCCTATTTTTTCCGATAGGCAGATATACTGGCTGCGCTCGGCAGCAATCGCCTCGTCAGAAGTGGCAGGATGGGTTAAATTCCCGGCTAAAATCGCCTGGGCTTCTTTAGATATGCCGGTTAACTCCGGAAAGATTTTATCCAGGCGCCAGGCGCCGAATTCCATTAATCCGATATCTTCCCTTACCTGTTTAGAAACAAACATCCTCTCTGCGCCTGCCGGCATCGCCGTAGAAGCCGGATGGTGGAATTTATTTAATTGCGCTATTAATGCCCGCGGCTCATCTCTTGCGGATTCGTGGATAGTAATCTGGCGGATTACCCATTCGATATCCTCCGCAGAATATTCTAACCCCTTAAGGATTAACCGGATATTCACTTCTATTTCCCGGCGGCTCTCCTGCCACTCCCGACGGCTGGTAATAGCAAAACTGCGCAGGGCTTGCCTCTCCTTTTCGCCTAATTCTGCTATCATTCTGTTTAATTCCTCCCGGCTGTTTTTTCCTTTTTCCGCAGCGTCTTTGAAGAATCGGCTAACAGCATTGAAAATACGCATATAATGCATCTGGCGCTCTCCTTTTTTGCTGCGCTGCCTAGGGGCGCCGAAAATACTAAGACTGCTTGATGCCATTTCCACATCTATATTGAAATCGGCAACAATATTCCTAATTTCTGTCAGATAAAAAATCCCGGCTACCTGATAGATAATATCCCGCAGCTTCTCGGCCTCTTTTAGCTGCCCGGGATAAATTTTTCCTACCATCTCCGCCAACTTATCCTGGCTGGCCGGGGTAATGTCGTGGTTAGCGTGACCACTATCCTCAGGCCTATCGCTTAATCTTTGCGCCTGGTCTCTTCCGGCAATAGAACGGTAATTTAAAACCTCTTCAACCGCCTTCTCCAATAATTCCCGGGCCGCGGTGAGCATCTTAAAGCCTTCTTCTGGACCGCCCGCATCAGGATGCCTATATTCCGGATTTAAGACCAATTTACGGTATCTACCCTTTATCTCCTCTGAATTAACCTTCCCCCCTACCGCGCAATGGTCGTCTAAGGCAAAACCGAATAGGCAGCAGGCGATAAACCAGATAACAGCTCCCTGCCTATTCACTTTATCCTGCTTCTTTCTGACAGCGATCTTAGCGAGCCGGGGATCAAGTTGAGCGTAATTTTTAATAAAGGATTCTATCTCTGAGATTATTTGCCTGGATAATTCAACCCGCAGGGTTGAATCTTTCGCCCCTTTAACAAGCAATTTCTCTAAAGCCGTTGCAAAATTATCCTCAGCCAGCAAGGCAAAATAATCTTCGGCCGGCAAACACCAAATAATGGAATTAAGCAGCTTTAACCTGCGCACTAATTCTTCCATCGGATGTTTAAATAAAACGTTAAATTTCCCCATCAGCTCATTTCCAAACATAAACCGCTCTCTGAAAAATTCGCCTTTATTAGCTACGGGGCGGTCGGCATTTTCTAAAACATAGAGGATGCTCTCCTGCATGCCAGGGCCTTGCGCAAATACCGGGATCAATAAGACGCTTTTACGGTAAAAAAGATGGAAAAGCGCTGATTGTTCCAGCCGCTTAAGCTGATCTAAGCTCCAAACAAGAGAATCCCTACAAGCTAAAAATAAACAGGGCTGCCGGAAAAAACTTCCGTCTTCTGCTGTTTTTTCCTCACAGAAGCGGATCTGCGCTGCCCTCTCCGGACTAATCTCTCCTTCTCCGGAAAACCAGGCGCTCATTAATGACTGGAAACCATAGCGCGTTTTTCTTTCCCGAATAAGGTTGACATCAGTCACCGGAGGCAGGCGGCTATTACCTTTTTTAAATATAGAAGCATATACCATACTTTGTTTTTCCACAGGGATTAAAGCCATCCCCTCTATAAAAAGGTCTACATCGCATGAAAAAACCGCACCCAGAATAAGCTCTGCGCGTTGCGCATCTTTACCCGGCAGAGCCAGGAATTCCGAAACCAGATAAAATATCTGCGCGGTGAAATATGTCGTCTTGGTGATCTCAATTTTATCTGCCTCCGCTTTCATCCTTTCAAAGAAACTTTTATAGGCTTCAGGGAAGTTGCCCATAAGGCCCATAAGCTTGTCTATGGTGTCATTTCCCGTCTCCCGGACTAAGCCTTGCGCCGGAGGTTTCTGCACTAAAGCCCCGGATTTATCTGTATCTTGGCCTGTTTTCTCTTTAGGGGTTGTACTCTTTTTCCCGGTAGCAAGATCAAACGTTGAGTTCCAGGATTCTTTTTCAGCTTTATCAGAGGCGAATTCTCCTTCTAACATCCAATATAAAATAGCGCCGTCTAATTCAGTAGCAGTAATTAATAGCTGTACGTAGTGCTGCGGATTATGCGCCAACCACGGAAAAATGCCCCTGGCAGCATTGCAATGCATGGGTTCGGGATTGCGCAAAAAGGCCTGGTCTTCCTTAATAAATTCCTTAGTCTCCTTTAAAACAGCGTCAAATAATTTCACTGAGATCAATCTCGGCTCAAGGCAAGCAAAAAATTCTGCCAGGGAATACGCAACGTCACTAGCATCCATGAAATCATCGATCCAATCCCCCATCGGCGGTATAAAATTCATCCTCCTAAAAGTATCCTGCCTGTTTTGCGCGTATTCTACCTTGCCTAGGATTATATTCTCAGCCTCGTTCTGCCTGATAGCCACTTCTCCTTTTTCGACAATCTTTTCCCATATCTCTTGAACCGCATAATCAATATCCAGGGCTTTCAACCTCTGCATGATGCGCTCTAATTGTGCTTTCTTCTGCGGATTAACTTTAATCAAGATCGTATTATTTGAGCTATCAGGATTTGCTGCTGGGGTAGGCAAAGAGGTAGCAAGTACCAGAAACGATAGGCCAAGCGCCGCCAGCCAGCCGACCCCATCCGGCGCCAGTACGGCATAATTTGCCTGATGCTGGCCTAATCCCGGCGCTAAAAACCCTAGCGCTGCCCCCAGAGCCGCAAAGAAGCCGATGATCAGGGCGGGAAGGGTGCCTTTTTCCAGCCTTTTCATCATTTTCTGCCTCTTAGTCTCTGCCTGCAATGCCTCCAACAAATATTTATGCAAACGCTTCCCAATATTCTCTCGGTTGGTCTTCGCCTTTATCGCGCCAGCGCTAAGAATCTCGTCAAATACTCTCTGACCGGCGGGATAAAGGTATGTTTTAAATCCTCCCCCTGAAGCCATAAAACTCGCGAATGCTTTACGACTTTTCCCGCAAATAGCGCAAATCGCTTCAAATATACCTGAAGTGATAGCAGGGTTTCCGTCCATAACTTCTAATAAAAGCAAGCCCGCGGCTAATTTTTCTTTCCTCTGCTTATGCTTGAGGGTGCTGCGCATAATATAAATCCCCAGGCGATAGAGTACGGTGGCCTTGCGGTCACGTATCCGCTGCGTTATGGCTATAATATACTCCCAGCTAGAGCCGAAAAGCCTTCCTAAGGAAACGGAATTACCCTGGGTTAAAAACTCCATTACGCTTTCTTCTCCCTTAGCGCCCCATAGCTGTGATATGCCTGCCAAAAACTCTTGATTTGGAATATAGTGCCTGAAATCTTTTAAAACAAAATCTAAGGTGCTACCCGTAGCAAAGATAGCTTCCATTAATCTCTCTTCTACCGAAAAGGTATCCCGGATATTATTTCTGGCAGCGGACAACAGGCGGGGATGCTTGCGGCAGATGGATTTTATTGCCTCAAGAGACCATTTCTCAACCAGGCCTTCTTCTAAGATGCTCATAAGCCACGTCTCTTGCCAGGGACACAAGAATTTTCCCCTTAAGCCGGAATGGAGCCATTCATGAACCAACACTTTTATGGTCTTCAAGGTATTGGCGATCTCTGCATTAATTATAATTAAACTTACAGAATCGCTGCCGTCGTAAATTAAGGGTACTCTTCCATTAAGGTTATCGGTAAAGTCAAACAGGCTGCGTAACCATGATACCGCAGGAAGAAACACCACTTGCTGGCGATTAAAACTGATAGCGGGATGTTTCTGCTTTAGTCCGGCTTCCGCCACCCTAAGCGCGAATCTTTGGGCGCCAGATAATTGTTTTAAACCGCCTCCCTTCACTTCCCTCAGCGCCCCGATAAACTCCCAGACAGTCGGCTCTTTCATCAATCTTTTTAATGCCTTAATGCGCGCCTCCGCCTGCCTTAAGGCTCTTTCTTTTTCGGCTAGCTTATTTATATAAGGAGCAATGTTTTTCCGGGAAGCGCCATATCGTTGGAAAAATTGTATATCTCTCCTTAGCCTATAAACTCGCTCCTTGTGTTTTAATACATAGGAAGCCATAATATTATTGATATGCCATCCTGGGCGTTGAAGGCCGGGGGAATTTCTTGCAGCCGCTACCGCCGCCAGAAGCGGCAGGCCTAAAAATGTCAGCGGTGCCAGCCAGGTAAATATGCCCGGCGGCACCATCTCCGCCTGCGCGAAGCTGTGGTGAGCAAAGCCGGGGAAAAATAAACCTATTGCCGCTGCAAAGCCAAGATACAGATAAATCCGGGGCTTTAGTGCAGAAACCTCCGG
>JBHPGR010000014.1:0-29352 GCA_042570405.1 Candidatus Omnitrophota bacterium | reverse complement strand
TACTTTGGTTTAATCCCCGCTATAGTCAGCAAAAGAAGATAATTATAAGCGTCATCGTGATCATCTTGAGTTTTTATTTAGGGTCTATAGTTGCTAAGTCTCTACGGTCCATAAATACATATTATCAGACAATATTCCAGCAATTTTAGGCCTACCACTTAAAATCACAAAATGGCAGGAATAGGGGACGCTTTCTTTGCTAAAGCGGAAACTGGTCCCTAAAAGAGGGATCCCAAGCAATAGAAAGATTCGCTTGGGATTTTTTATTTTTAAGGGTATAATCAAGGAAATATTATGGAAGAGATAATCCGCGAGGAGAAAAGATTAAGTCTTTTTGAGAAGTATCTTACGCTCTGGGTAATCGGGTGTATCGGCCTGGGGATACTGCTGGGCAAGGCCTTTCCGCAGATAGCGGTTATACTGGATAGGTTCTCTGTCTACCAGGTCTCGATACCGATAGCGATATGCCTATTCTTTATGATGTATCCGATCATGGTAAAGATAGATTTTGCCGAGGTGATCAAGGCGGGCAAGACCCCCAAGCCCGTGGCCCTGACCTTAGTCATCAACTGGTGCATCAAGCCCTTTACGATGCTCCTCATCTCCTGGTTGTTTCTGGGGGTGTTCTTTAAGGGGCTGCTGCCGGGATTCGAAATAGTCAAAGGCGGGGGCCAGGTAGAGCTGTACAGGTCCTATATCTCAGGCTGTATATTGCTGGGGATCGCTCCCTGCACGGCAATGGTGCTGATCTGGGGGCACTTAGCCAAGGGAAATGACGGCCATACCCTGGTGATGGTGGCTATAAATTCCCTGGCGATGCTGTTTCTTTATGCACCGCTGGGCGGATGGCTGTTGGGTATCAACAGGATGCCGATCCCCTGGCAGACGATTCTTTTGTCTGTCATGGTTTATGTGGGCCTTCCGCTCTTATTGGGATACCATACGCGCAAGTTCGTTATCTCCAGAAAAGGTTTTAAGTGGTTTGAGGAAAAATTCCTGCACTATTTGACCCCGGTATCTATATCTGCCCTGCTGATCACCCTGGTGCTTTTGTTCTCATTTAAGGGAGAGTTGATCATCGACCAGCCGCAGACGATATTCCTGATCGCGATCCCGCTCTTTTTACAGACCTGTCTGATATTCGCCATAGCCTATGCGGCGGGGCGGTGGCTGAAGCTGCCATACAGGGACGCCGCGCCCTCTGCGCTGATCGGGGCGAGCAACCATTTTGAAGTGGCGATCGCTACATCTACCGTGCTTTTCGGGTTATCTTCGGGAGCTTCTTTGGCGACGGTGGTGGGCGTGTTGATCGAAGTACCGGTGATGCTGATGCTGGTAAGGGTGTGTCTTAGGACCCGTCATCTATTTCCCGACCGGGCTTAGCAAAAAGTTTCCGGAGCCAAGCCACCCGCTGACGGAACTTGACATTATGCAGGATATGGAGTATAAATATAGTAATTATCAGGATTCCAAGTTTCACAATAGAGTTCGAGTCCTGTATTGATAACGAAAGGAGGGCGGCATGGCAAGAAGGGCGTTATTTCTGTTAGGTGTTTTCATCTTTGCTTTGGTCAGCGCTTGCGCGGCAGAAGAAGTAAAACCTTTGCAGTTGGCACTAATTGATACGATTCAGCTTGTTCCGCAGAGCGATTCGATCAAGGGGCTTCGGTTGGAAGTCTACGGTGTCAACAGAAACATGACCGGTTTAAGCTTAGGGTTCGTGCATAAGTCTACCGGAGATGTAAAGGGAGTAGAATGGGGACTGGTGGGAATCTCCGAAGGAGATTTTTTCGGCTGGCAGGATTCCTGGATTTACAGCTATACTGCAGGAAGGTTTGTGGGTCTGCAGGGCGGGATCGTCTCTGTCACTGAAGGCAGATTTACCGGCTGGCAGGGTGGCGTCGTAAGTTGGACCGAGGGGATGTTTAAAGGCCTTCAGAGCGGCTTTGTGAATATCGCTGAGACTGATGCCGCAGGAGTTCAGCTGGGGGCTCTTAACTGGACTGAGAATTATTTTGAAGGGGTTCAGCTGGGCATCGTCAATCACGCAGGCATGGTGCACGGATTACAGCTTGGTATTGTCAACCATACCGATTCTCTCGACGGCTTGCAGATCGGCCTTGCCAACTACAACGGCAATAAAGATCCGTTGGAGTTTATGGTGTTTGTCAACTGGTCGTTCTAAGCAATTTTTTGCACCGCTAAAGGGCTGGGCTTAGCTGTCCAGCCCTTTTTGTCAGGAAAACTTCAACCTGTCTGTTCTCGGTAGGTTAGCGGGTCCTGTTGCGGGACGCCACCCGCTAGCGCAGATTCCCAAGCCTGAAAATCGTCCTTCGGCTTGGTTCGGCTTCGCTCACCACATGTCGCTCAGGACTCGTTCCTTCGCCTGAGGCTCAGGACTAGTCCCAAGCAATAGAAAGATTCGCTTGGGATTTTTGTTAGATTTTGCCGCCTCCTGCGTCTATTAAGTGAGGGCGCAATTTACGGAATGAAATGGACGTAATCCTTCGATAATCTCAGGATTACGTCCTGAGCGCAGTCGAAGGACGTAAATTGCATGCCCGAACTTATCCCGAGTCGTGGTTAAAACAAATTAAATGACGAGGGATTAAGGTAGGAGGTGGTGAAGATGGCTGGTAAGGTTTCTGTAGAGGTAATTGCTACCAAGATCTTTGAAATTAGAGGCAAAAAGGTAATGCTGGATGCTGATTTGGCTAAGCTTTACGGAGTTTCGACCAAAGTCTTGAACCAAGCGGTGAGGAGAAATCTTAAACGCTTCCCGGAGGACTTCATGTTTCAGTTGTCCAAAGACGAAAAGGAGAAGGTGGTCACAAATTGTGACCACCTCAAAATGCTTAAATTCTCTTATCAGTTGCCTTATGCATTTACCGAACAGGGTGTAGCTATGCTCTCCAGCGTTTTAAACAGCGAAAGGGCGATTCAGGTCAATATTATGATCATGCGGGCTTTCACTAAGTTAAGAGAAATCATGCTCACGCATAAGGAACTATCGGTTAAACTTAAAAGACTTGAGCAGAAGTATATGAATCATGATGAAAAGATAAAGGCGATATTTAGGGCGATCAGAGAATTATTAAAGCCTTCGGTTAAGAATAAACCTAATATTGGCTTTCATCCTTAATAGGATTTTGTCATTCGCCTGAGGCTCAGGACTCGTTCCTTCGCCTGAGGCTCAGGACTAGTCCCAAGCAATAGAAAGATTCGCTTGGGATTTTTGTTAGATTTTGCCGCTTTCTGCGTCTATTAAGGTAGGAGGTGGCGAAGATGGAGGAAAAAGAGCTTGACAAGGAAGAAAAAAGTAATACAATTGTATATACAGTTAGTTGGAATGCTACAAAAAGCTCGCGATTAAAGCGGATCCGGGGAGCATCGTTTGAACAAATATTTGAGGGAGAATTGCTGGATATACGCGAGAATCCCGGCCGCCAGGATCAGCAGATGTTGATTTTTAATTATCGCGGTTATATATGGGCTGTGCCATCTATCATCGAAGGGCAGAATATATTTCTAAAAACTTTATATCGTAGCCGTAAATACCAAAAAATGTATAAAAAAGGAGCGGGAAGATGAGAAAGCTTAAATTGACAAAAGAAGAGCAATGGTTTGAGGATCATGCTGAAGAGTTTGTTCCGGTTAGCAAAAAGGAATTTAATAGGATCAAACAGGCGATTGAGCGCAGAAAGAAAGACTCGGTTTTAAATATCCGCGTGAATAGCTTTGACCTGGAGCAGATCAAGCAGAAAGCGCGCAAGATTGGCGTCAAATACCAGACCTTTATTTCCGAGGTCCTACATAGAGTCGCCCAGGGTGCGTAATCAGCGGGCAAAAGCATAGGCTATGGCGAAGCGAAAACTTAAGAAAATCAGGTATGAGATCGATCCCCACAATAGGCTTGTGGGGAATTTTTATGGAATTAGAAGGGTGCTGGACGGCAGGTTTAAGGTGGATAGGAAGAATACGCTGACCTACCACGTCAAGGCGCCGGTGCCTAAGGATGTAAGAGCGCCGCATCAGGTGAAATTAAAGGGTGAATGGTCACTTACCAAGAAGCATGACCTGCGCCTGACTTTTGATAAATGGAGGAGGCAGACTTTCGGGGACCAGTTGACACTTAAGGGGGAGATCCTGGCGGCAAAGAAGAACTCACTGCTCTTTGGGGTGACCGGCCGCAATAAGAACGGGAGCGCCACATTATACGGCCTTGAGCTTGGAGGGAAGTGGCAGGCAGATAAGAATAACCGGCTCACCTTCAGGATGGCTAAGGCAAGCGGCAGGTATGATACCTTGACCTTTAGGGGCGCCTGGCAGATCAATAAGAATTATGAGATCACCTACCGCTACTCAAAAGAAAGCCTGGTGCGTAAAACTAAGCGTGTGTACACGCTTAGCTTTAGGGGGCACTGGGATATTCTAAAAAAACGGAGGATTTCATACGTTATTGATAAAAGCAGCGATTCTGAGTTAAATTTTAAGAGCAGCGCAGGCATATTTAAGGATAATTACATAAAGTACGAGGTAGGGATCGGGCTTACTAGAAGAAAAGCCGCTATTAAGCGCGTAGTCAAACTCTTTGGTAAGTGGAGGATCAAGCCGGGAGTGGGTTTAGTCTTTGAAGTAGAGCGGGGAAGGGGAAAGGTGCAGGCGATCGTGCTGGGTGCAGATGTAAGATTGGGAGAAAAGAACACGGTTTTATTCAAATTGAAGGATAGATCGAATCAGGACATAGAAAGAAGCGTAGAGCTTAAGCGTGATATCTTAAAGGGGGATGGCGAGGCTTTTTTGCGCCTGCTTAAGTCCAAGCGTGAGGCCACCATACAGGCAGGCGCGGGCTTTAGGTGGTAAGTTGACAGATCAGAAAAAGATGGTATAATAATACCATATTCACACCGCCAGCTATACGCTGCGTAGATTTCTTGCGAAATCTACTTGCAGCTGCCGGTGTTAATTCGCCCATACAACTTACGTTCACT
This sequence comes from Candidatus Omnitrophota bacterium, assembly GCA_042570405.1. Lineage (GTDB taxonomy): Bacteria > Omnitrophota > Gorgyraeia > Gygaellales > Profunditerraquicolaceae > JBHPDM01. The sequence goes on along the minus strand of JBHPGR010000014.1, from coordinate 24,361 downwards.
GTTGTTCCGTAAGTTGTGGGCTCATTAAAAGATTAGTAATCTTAAAGCCGCGAGGAGAGTACTAAGCTTAGCGGCTTTTTTTATACGTTAGGCTAGCTGCCTAAAAGGGGGAGAGATCAAAAAGATAAATGTCTCAAAAAAGGGAAGAAAGTGCAAGCACCGTAATTGCCCGCATATCTTAAGTATCTATAATGATCAGGCTTACTGCCATATTCATATCAGCCGGGGCGAAAACAATTCTAAGCAGCGCAAATCTTAACTATGATGACGCATAAGACTGTTAATACGAGAAATTCAGCGCATAGCCCCGAGCAGCCCGCAGCGAGCTTCTACGGGATGGGGATAGCTCCCGGGATACTTGATATCCTGGCGCGGATAAAATTTACCGTCCCTACCCCGATCCAGCTTAAGGCGATTCCTTTAGCGATCGAAGGTAAGGATGTCGTGGGCATCGCACAGACCGGGACCGGCAAGACCCATGCCTTTGCAATTCCCATGGTACAGCGCCTGGCGCAGAAGAAGGGGATAGGCCTGGTGCTGGCGCCGACGCGGGAACTGGCTATTCAGATCGATGAGGCATTTCAGGGTATTGCGCATGTATTCGGTATGCGCACAGTCTGTGTCATAGGCGGCGCTCCCTTTGACCCCCAGGAGAAGGCGTTGCGTAAGAATCCGCGCGTGATAATCGCCACTCCCGGCAGACTCCTGGATCATATCAGCCGCTGGAACGTGATCACCGATGAAATAGTGATGCTGGTCTTAGATGAAGCTGACCGGATGCTGGATATGGGGTTTGCTCCGCAGATAAACCTGATCCTGCGCGCCCTGCCCAAGGAAAGGCAGACGATGCTTTTTTCAGCGACAATACCTGCAAAGATCATGGAGATCGCCTCCAAATACATGAAGCTGCCGGTTTCCATAGAGATCGCTCCTTCCGGAACTACTGTCGAGAATGTCACTCAGGAGTTATTCATCGTCAAGAAACATGAAAAAATAAAGCTGCTTGGTAAATTGCTGGCGCAATACCACGGGGCGGTGCTTTTATTCTCGCGCACTAAACATAACGCAAAGAAACTCAGGCGCGCGATCCGCGAGATGCGCTATAGCGCAGCCGAGATACATTCTAACCGCACTCTCCCACAGCGCCGCGAAGCACTGGAAGGTTTTAAATCCGGAAGATATAAGGTGCTGGTCGCCACCGATATCGCGGCCAGGGGGATCGATGTCTCTGGGATCGAGGTAGTGATCAACTATGACCTGCCTGAGGATGCGGAAAACTATGTCCACCGCATCGGGCGCACCGCCAGGGCAGGGCACAAGGGGCATGCGATCTCTTTTGCCACGCCGGATCAGAAAGGCAATGTCAAGGATATTGAAAAATTGATCCGCTCATCTTTACCTGTCTCAAAACATCCGCATATGCCTGCGGAAGAATTCGACAAACCCGGCCGTCACCCTCAACCCATGCAAGCTAAGGGCAGCAATAGGCAAAGGCATTACCGGCAGCGCAGGCATTAAATCGTTAATGATCAGAAAGAATATTCGATCTCAAGTTATTTTTACTTGGGATTTTTGATTTTGGGGGTATAATTAAAGTATGTTTGATACGAATAAGAAAAGGCACAGGTTAAGGGTGATCGCCCCGGCATATCCGGCGTTCAATATCTACTCTTTCATCGCCGATAAGACTACGGCCTTGGGCCCGGTGTGTGTGGCAAGCGCGGTCAATGAGATGCCGGGCTGGGATGTCGAGGTGATCGATGAGAATAATATGCGCAGGTACGGCCCCAGGGAACCTAAGGGTGATGTCAACCATGAGTTCCTGGAGACATTAAGGCCGGCGGATGTGGTGGGTTTTTACGGGGGGCTGACCAGCACTATACCCCGGCTTTATCTTCTTGCCCGCTATTACAAAAGTAAGGGCGCGATAACCATTGCCGGCGGCCAGCACTTTGTGGATGAGAATATTGCCGAGGGGCTCTCTTCGGGTCTTGATTATATAGTAATCGGAGAAGGGGAGGAGACGACCAGAGAGCTTTTGCATGCGATAGAGAGGGGCGAGGATGTAAGCGGTATCAAAGGTATCGCCTACCTGAAAGATGGCAAGGTTTTTCTGACACCATCAAGGCCGCCGATCACCGATTTTGATAAGTTGCCGATACCGGATTTTTCTCTGGAGCGTTACTCAAAGATAAAGATATTCCCCATAGAAAGGATCCGCGGCTGCGGGATGGATTGCGAGTTTTGCGCCGTCAAGGGCAAGCCGAGAATCGCTTCTGTGGAGAGGATGCTTGAGCGGATCAGCCAGCTTGTCGAGACCAAAGACGCCAGGCATTTTTTCATCGTTGATGACCTCTTCGGCCAAGAGCGCGATGAGACGGTCAGATTCTGCCGGATGTTGCGTGATTACCAGAAAAAGATCGGCAGGAGGCTGGATACGACTGTGCAGATCAGGCTGGATAAGTCTCAGGACACGGAGTTGCTTTCTGCGATGCGTGAAGCAGGGATCAATACGGTGGCGATCGGATTTGAGTCGCCGATCGATGAAGAATTGAAGGCGATGAACAAGCATATCAAAGCGCAGGATATGATCGCGATGACCAGGGTCTTCCATAAATACGGCTTTTTGATCCACGGGATGTTTATCTTCGGCTATCCGTTAAAAGATGTGTCTTTCAGTATGCCGGCGGTTCTCAGGGTAAAGCGCTTCCGGGATTTTATCACGAAGGCCAGGATTGACACCGTGCAGGTGTTGTTGGCCGGGCCTCTTCCGGGTACGGAACTGAGGCGCAGGCTGATGGCGCAAAACAGGGTGTATCCCAAAGCGGACGTTGGCTGGGAGTATTATGACGGTAACTTTCCGCTCTTTGAACCGGATCCGCCCCTGACCGCCGAACAGATGCAGGATTCTGCGTTGAAGATCATGGGTAAGTTTTACCGCTTCCGGCATATGTTCCGTATCGGCCTGAATATATTCTTTTTTCCTTCGATGGTATTTTTTCTGCACAATATCAAGGCCGGCTGGAGGATCTGGTACCGTTCATGGCGCAATGACCTTATCCGTTTCGGCGGCTGGCTGATATTAAAGAAGTGGACTACGGACTTTAAGGCCAGCGGCTTTACGCAGAAGCTCAAAAACGCCAAGACACGCCTGAAATCATCCTAATTGATTCCATTCATGGAAGAATCCGCTGTGAAATCGATCCCCGCAACAGCCTGGTGGGGAATTTTTATGGGAGGGAGGGAAAATGCGCCGGAAAGGGTGGTTTGCGTTAGGGTTACTGCTGTTATTATTCATCTTTGTCGCTGAGAACTACGAATTGCGGCCTTAAGAAGAGGATGGGCGTAATGAGTAACAAAAAGAGATTAATTATAGTGGTTATTTTGGCGGCGGCTGCTTTGGCGTATTATATATTCTTTACTGCTGCAGGAGCTAAGACGATCGTTAAATCACTTATCCGCAAATACGCCGCAGCGCGCAAGATAGAAATAAAAAGCGCAAGGGGAAGTTTAGCGGGCGGATTTTTGCTGCAGGATGTCAATGCCGCCGGTATCAGGGGGTTGCCTGAAGGCTCAGAGCTGAAGATCCAGAAATTCAGCGTGAGAATGACTTCTTTAAGTCCGGGCGGGTTAAATTTCGAAATATTCAATGCCAGGCTTAATATCGCGGGTGTGCGGCAGGTATTATTTCAGGGGAATTGCAAAAAGGGAGCGTTGGATATTAACATCTATGCGCAGGGGATAAACCTCGCTCATACCTTAGGGTTTTTCAGCAAAGAGGAAAATCTGAAACCTTTATCCGGTGAGCTTACCGGCCTGGACGCGTATATAAAGGGACCTTTAAGGAATCCGGAAATAAGAGGGGATCTGCTTATCGAGAGCCTGTCTTATAAGGGGTTCTCTGCTTCAGATTGCCCCGTAGTTTTTAAGATGAAGATCGAAGATCTAAACCAGCCGCCGCGGATTAAGGGTGAGGCGGTCTTTGGGAAAGGGGAAATATCCGGGCCGAAGACAGCAAGGATCAGGCTTGAACGCAGCACGGTCTATTTTTTAGGTGACTTACGTAAGCCGAGGCTTAATATAAAGGGAAAGGCCTCGGTGGGAAAATATATTATAAGGGTTGCCCTGACAGGAACGCCGGAAAAACCCGAGATCAAGCTTACTTCCGAGCCGCAGGCATCGCAGAGCCGGCTGCTGGTGATGCTTGCCACGGGAAAAAGCTGGAGCGGTACCGAAGAGGCCTTAAAAAAGGGAGAATTATCGGTGGATCTGGCTAAGGATTTTGTCGATTACTTCTTTTTCGGGGGCGCTGGAAGCAAACTTTCAGAGCAATACGGCATTGATGTCTCGGTGCAATACGCTAACGGCAGCAGGAAGGTCGGCGTAAAAAAGTCTATTTCCGAAAAGGCACAGATCACCTATTCTACCGAGCAATCCCAAGCAAAGGCCGAAGATGGTAAGCCGAAGCAGAAGATCGGAGGGGAGTATCAGGTTGCCGGGGGAGTTTCCGTAGGCGCTGAAAAGGAAATAGCGCAAACCGGGGATAACGGTCAGGATACCCCAGAGGGTAAAGAGCAGGCAACAGACGACAGCGTATATTTAAAATATAAGAAAGAATTTTAAAAGGATGAAAATATTGCTCAAAACAGCGGTTATTTCTTTATGTCTTTTTATGTTTTCACCGCCTATCTATGCGGATGAGCCCCTTACCTGGGAGGATTGCCTCATGGAGGCTAAGGAGAACCATCCTGACTTGATCACGGCAAGAGAAAAAGTCGAACAGGCGATCCAGGATAAGGGGATCGCCGTAGGAGATATATTGCCGCAGGTCAGCCTTGATGCCAGCGGAAAAAAATCAAAGAGCGGCGCAGGCAGCGCGGCGAGTACCTATAAATACGGGTTAAGCGCGCAACAATTATTATTTGACGGATTTAAGAGTTCAAGCGGAATAAAGGCTGCGCAAGAGGATATTAAGTCATCGCAGTACGATCATGATGTCGCCTCTTCAAACATCAGGCTGCGTTTAAGGTCAGCTTTTATCGAACTTTTAAGGGCAGAGGAGCTTTTGAAGATAACCGATGATATTGCCGGGCGCCGGAGAAAAAACCTGGAACTGGTCCAGTTGCGCTATGATGCGGGCAGGGAGCACCGCGGTTCACTTTTTAAGGAGCGGGCAAATCTGGCTCAGGCAGAGTTTGAGGTAGCGCAGGCAAGGCGTAATATCGAGCTTTCCCAAAGGCGGCTGGTCAAGGAATTAGGCAGGGAGAGTTTTAGCCCGGTTGCCGTAAACGGCAGAATAGAGATGGTTTTTGCCCTGGAGGAGGAGCCGGACTTTGACAAGCTCCCCCGGGATAATCCGCTATTGAAGGAGCTCATCGCCAAGAAGGAATCAGCCAGGTTAGGCATACAATCGGCTAAGGCGGATTTTTTCCCCGAGGTATATACCAGCGCTTCGGCAGGAAAGACCGGCTCTGAGTTTTTGCCTGAAGGGGATGAGTGGTCCGCCGGCCTGACTGTATCCTTTCCGATCTTTGAAGGGGCAAAGCGTTTCGCAGAGCTTAAAAAAGCGCGCGCCAAATTCAGGCAGAGCGAGGCAGAGGAGAAGAGCGGCAGGGACGGGGTAGTATTTACTCTGCGGGAGGCCTGGATCGTCTTTAAGGACGCCGCAGATGCGGTGGATGTGCGCCTGCAGTTTCTTAATGCCGCACAGGAGCGCTCAAAGATCGCTCAGGCGCAGTATTCAAACGGGCTGATCTCATTTGATAACTGGACGATAATCGAGGATGACCTGGCAAGGGATAAAAAAGCATATCTGGAATCGTTGGCTGACGCCCAGGTGGCCGAGGCCTACTGGCTCCAGGCAAAAGGAGTGACCTTAGATGAAAATACGCAATAAGATCCTGATTTTGGCAGTAGTAACGGCAGTTTTAATATCCGGGTATTTTAAATTTTTCTCCGCTAAAAAGGCAGGCGGGCCGGCGGCAAAAGAGATACGGCCGACCGCAGGGGATTTCCAGATCAAGATCTCTACCACCGGAGTGGTCGAGCCGCAAAACCGGCTTGAGATCAAGCCTCCCATAGACGGCAGGATCGATGAGATCTACGTAAAGGAGGGTGACGGTGTCAAGCAAGGGCAGGTGCTTGCTTTGATGAGCTCGACTGACAGGGCAGCGCTTCTGGATGCGGCGCGCGCGCAGGGGGAGGAGGCAGTAGCCTATTGGCAGGATGCCTATAAGGCGACACCCTTGATCTCTCCGATCGACGGGGAGATAATCGTGCGGGCAGTAGAGCCGGGGCAGACCGTTGTCTCATCTGAGGCGGTATTGGTGCTTTCTGACCGGCTGATCGTCAAGGCACAGGTGGACGAGACTGATATCGGCAGGGTCAAGGTCCGGCAGAAGGCACTTTTAAGCCTTGATGCTTACCCCGAGCAAAGAATAGAAGGCGTGGTCGGCCACATCGCCTATGAATCGCAGTTAGCAAACAATGTTACGATCTATGAAGTCGATATTGTCCCAAGCGAGGTTCCGGCATACTTTCGTTCCGGGATGAGCGCTACAATAGAGATAATCGAAAAGGAGAGCCTTGATACCCTGATCATCCCCCTTGCAGCTGTGATCAGGCAGGAGGACGGAGATTACCTCTTGATCAAAAACTCAAAAACAAATAAAAGGGAAAAGATAAAGGTCGAATGCGGACTTGAAGATAATATTCAAGTAGAGGTTGTCTCCGGCCTAAAAAACGAGGATATTGTAATCATTGAAAAAGACGGATATATCCCTCCAAAACAGAAGAGCGGCAGCAGCCCGTTTATGCCGCAGCGAAGAAGATGATCGAGATCAGCGGTATCAATAAGACCTATGCCAGCGGAGAGGCCGCAGTCCGGGCGCTTGCGGATGTCTCCCTGAAGATAGAACAGGGGGAGTTTGTCGCGATCATGGGGGCCTCAGGCTCGGGAAAGTCCACGCTTTTGCATGTTCTGGGTTTTCTGGACAGGGCAGACTCCGGGTCTTATAAGTTTTTCGATCAGGAGATCGCCGCGCTCAAAGAGGAAGAGCTGGCGACTTTGCGCAATCAGATCTTCGGTTTTGTCTTTCAACAGTTTCACCTCCTGCGCCGGGCCAGCGCTCATGAGAATGCAAGGCTCCCTTTGATCTATGCCGGAAAAAGAAAACTTTCCTTGCGCGCCCAAGAGAAGCTTAAGGAAGTGGGCCTGGGGGCCCGCGAATCCCACCGTCCTAGCGAGCTTTCCGGGGGAGAGCAGCAGCGCGTAGCGATCGCGCGCTCCCTGGTCAATGATCCTTTGATCATCCTTGCCGATGAGCCAACGGGAAATCTGGATACTAAAAGCGAAAAAGAGATCATGGGGATCCTAAAGGCCCTGAACGCCCAGGGTAAGACCGTGATCATGGTAACGCATGAAAAGGATATCGCTGATTATGCAGACCGGCAGATCCTGATGCGGGACGGAAAGATTATCTCTGATCAGCGTAAAGGCGCGGCTGCTGCGGAAAAAAGGGAAAAATTATCTTTAAACGAGATCCTGCAGGAGAGGCATTCGTCTTTGGGGAGGATCGAATTTTTTGACCATATCAGGCAGGCCTTTGGCGCGATGTTCTCCAATAAGATGCGCTCTTTTTTATCGATGCTGGGGATTTTGATCGGCGTGGCTTCTGTGATCACGATGCTGGCACTGGGAAGGGGGGCTAAGGAATCGATCGAGGAGAGGTTGAGGTCTTTGGGGTCAAATATCTTATCCATAAGAAGCGGCTCTTCAAGGGTGCACGGAGTGGCGATGCAGGCGGGGGAGGTGACCCGCTTTACTTTTTTAGATGCGGAAGCGATCCGCAATATCCCCTTGCTCAAAAGTGTGACTTCATCTGTGCGCGGAAGAGTTCAGGCGGTCTATAAAGAAAAAAATTGGAATTCCCAGGTCGAAGGAGTAGGATTTGATTACGGCAAGATGCGCGCTACCTTACCTGAAGTCGGCCGCTGGTTTACTAAAGAGGAAGAGCTTAGAAGGGATAAGGTGGCATTAGTGGGCCTGACTGTTTTAAACGAACTTTTCGGCGATAAAGATCCTATCGGTGAAGTGATCAAGATAAACCGGATTAATTTTACGGTGATCGGAATTTTGCCGACCAGAGGAGCCAGCGGCTGGCATGACCAGGATGACCTGGTGATCATGCCGGTGACGACCGCGATGTACCGCGTATTAGGCAAGGATTATCTGGATAGTATCGATGCCGAGGTCAGTGACGCCGCGCTGATGGAGGAGGCAGAAGAAGAGATCCGGGAAACGTTAATGAGGCGGCACCGCCTGGCAAGGGATAAAGAGGATTCCTTTTCCATAAGAAACTTGAGCGAAATACAGGAGACTATCGAGAGTACCACAAAAACAATGAGCATCTTGTTGGGATGTATCGCTGCTATCTCATTGGTCGTCGGCGGGATCGGAATCATGAATATCATGCTGGTTTCGGTGACCGAGCGCACGCGCGAGATCGGCCTACGCAAAGCAGTGGGCGCGCGCTCGGGAGATATCCTTACCCAGTTTTTGATCGAGTCCATTGCCATGACGTTAAACGGCGGGCTGATGGGTGTTGGTTTAGGTATAGCTGCCTCCTGGATGCTTGCCAATATTGCCGGATGGACTACGAGAGTTGCATTAGATAGTGTAATTTTAGCTGTGGGATTTTCTGTGTTTATAGGAGTTTTCTTCGGGCTCTGGCCTGCTCAAAAAGCCTCCCGCCTTAATCCAATCGAAGCCTTAAGATACGAGTAGAGGGTACGGGTCCTGGCTTGGCTATTTTCTCGCAGGGACGCTCGTTTTGGCCCAGCGTGCCAAAACTTCGCTCCCCTGTGGTGCCTCGCTCTCACAGGAATTTATAGCGGGTGAACCGTGCCCGCTCGGCATCCTCGGAGGCCCTGCTCAAAAACAGCCAAGCCACCCGTAATAAAGAATGCAAATGAGCTCAAGCATGCTTTGGCTAAAACCGACATTCGCTGCGAAAACCGCCAAACTTAGCTTATCGCATACGAACAATTCATATTTTTTACTTGACAAATTATTTTATAAGTGCTACCTTCTTTAGAAAGGTGCTACGATGAAGAAGGTCAAAAGATTCGGTATATCGCTTGAGGAGGAATTATTAAAGGCTCTAGATACCTTTGCCCGCAAGCGCAGATTTCCCAACCGTTCCCAGGCAGTCAGGGCCTTGATTCAGAACACTATCGTAGAGGAGAAGTGGCAGGCAGATAAAGAGGTCGCCGGCTGTGTAGTCCTTATCTACGACCATCATAAAAGAGATCTAATCAATAGATCTACCGATATTCAGCATGATTATCAGGGGTTAGTTTTGTCCACACAGCATGTCCATCTGGACCATCACAATTGCTTGGAGATAATCGCTTTGCAGGGAAAAGCAGGCCAGCTTAAGGAATTGAGCAACCGGCTGATCGCCCTTAAAGGGATAAAACACGGGCAGTTGGTGATGAGCGGGATGGGTGCAGATAAAAAGGGGGTGAAGTGATATGTGTTTTTACGTACCGACAGCAGGCGCGATCATTACTACTTTTGCCTGGAGGAGGTCAAGGAGCGTAGGCTCATTTTGGCTGATGCTGATGTTTTTAGGCGGGGCATTGTTTGGCGTGGTCGACCATTGGTGGAACGGCGAGCTGTTCCTGGTCTCAGGGGATCTGGGAAGGGACCTGATGCTGGGAGTGGTGATCACCGCTACTATATTGGTTTGCTGGTGGGGGTTTATGCTGGCAGCTAAAAAGAACCAGACACTGGCTAGCTACGTATCCGCTTCAAAGTAAAGAGTAAATAGTCAGAAAATAAAAGATCCCAAGTGGAATGACTGCTTGGGATCTTTTATAAAAAGCACTTGACAAAGTCTTCCCATAAGGTATACTTGTTAATGGAAACCATTTTCAATATGGAGGAAGTATGCAAAGGTTCGCAAGAAACCCGCACTGGTGGCACGGACATTTCAGAGGATGCGGACACAGGATCACCGTGGGCCGCGGGGCTGTACTGGATGTCCTGGCGAAATCAGAGAAACACTTGAGTGCCGAGGATATCTATATGAAGGTGCATTCTATATGTCCGAACATCGGCTTGACCTCGGTTTACCGGACATTAGAATTGCTAGAAGGTATGGGCTTGGTATTTAAGTTTGATTTCGGTGATGGCAGGGCGAGATATGAATTAGCTAAGGGTCCTAAAGGGGAACTTCACCATCACCACTTAGTCTGTACTGAATGCGGCAGGGTGGTAGATTATACTGATTTTATTGAGGACGAGGTGGAGCTTTTAAATAAGACAAAAAAGGGTCTTTCCAAGAAATATAACTTTAAGATCAACAATCACTTGATCCAGTTTTACGGTTTATGTGATAAATGCAGGAAGTAGATTATATTTTTTTACATATTAATGGAAATGATTTTCAATAACGAGTAGGGGGTAGATACGATGCCGAGATTTGACGGGAGTGGGCCTTTAGGAAAGGGGTCTTTTACGGGAAGAGGGATGGGGTATTGTGTAGGAAAAATAGATCAGAATATGAATGATTCTAAAAAGGGGGTGAATGAGATGCCAAGAGGAGACGGAACAGGCCCGATGGGGCAAGGCCCGATGACGGGAAGGGGTGCTGGTTTCTGCGCCGGTTATCCTACACCGGGGTATACGAATCCTGTACCGGGTAGAGGTTTTAACGCCGGTTTTGGCAGGGGCGCAGGCCGTGGAGGAGGCCGAGGAAGACGCAACTGGTATTATGCAACGGGGTTGCCCGGTTGGGCGAGAGCAACAAACGGCATGCCGGCTTTTGGCGGCTGGGGAGGAGCTTCTTTAGCGCCTAAGGATGAAGCCCAGATGCTCAAGCAGCAGTCTGATATCCTGAAACAGCAGCTCGAGGATATTCAGGGCAGGATAAGTACGCTAGAGAAGGCTCAACAACAAGAAAAAAGCAAATAACTGCCGGGGATAGGGGTGATCCCTATCCCCGAAGGTTATAAAAATCGGAGGGAGCAATATGCGTGTTGCTATATCTACGGACGGTGATCTTGTATCTGCCCACTTTGGCAGGTGTCCTTCTTTTACAATCGCAGATATCGAGGGCGATAAACTGATCAAGAAGGAGGTAGTGGCAAATCCCGGACATCAACCCGGTTTTATACCGAAGTTTTTAAACGATCAGGGCGTAGAGGTGATCATCTGCGGCGGTATGGGTATGCGTGCAACCGGATTCTTTGAGGAGTTAGGAATAAAGGCGATCGTAGGGGTTTCTGGTAAGGTGGATGATGTGATCAAAAAGCTTCAGAATGGTACGCTGGAAGGGGGAGAGAGCCTTTGTAAACCGGGGGCAGGTAAGGGATACGGCCTAAATAAGACTATTTGCGATCATCCTAATGAGAAGGATTGCGATTAAAAAGGGGGAGTGATGAAAATCTGTGTAACGTCTCAGGGAGAAAATCTGGAGGCGCAGGTAGATCCGCGCTTTGGCAGGTGCCAGTATTTTATAGTTGTTGAAACGGATTCAATGACGTTTGAGGCAGTGAAGAATCCCAATACTGAAGCAATGGGCGGGGCAGGGATCCAGTCATCCCAGCTTATGGCTGAGAAGGGTATAAAGGCGGTCTTAAGTGGTAATGTCGGGCCGAATGCTTTTCAAACCCTGCAGGCAGCGGGGATCAAGGTGTTTACGGGGGTTTCGGGGAACGTCAAAGAGGCAGTAGAGAAGTATGAAAAGGGAGGGTTTACCGCCTCAGATGCTCCGAGCGTAGGGTCAAAATTCGGAATGCAGGGGGGCAGCATGGGCAGAGGAGGTCGCGGCAGGAGAGGTCAACAATAATGTCAAGTAATCAAGTATTAGAGAATCATCAGCGCTACCTGGAGAGAAAGGAGTACTATAAGTCCTTTGGTTATGATATCGACCAGGAGCGTAAGTTCATCCTGGATAGGGCCCAGCCGATCTTCGGGGATATACTTGAGGTAGGCACGGGAAAGGGGCATTTCGCCCTTGCCCTGGCCCAGGAGGGGTACCGCTTTATGAGTATCGATATCTCTGAGGAGGAGCAGAAGTTTGCCAAGCTGAACCTGGAATATTTCGGGTTTAAGGATTTAATAGATTTTAAGATCGAGAACGCGGAACACTTAAGTTTCCAAGATAAAAGCTTCGATATTATTTTTTCCATCAATACCCTGCATCATCTGGAGAATCCCTATAAAGTCATCGCTGAATTAGCCAGGATCGTGTCTTTCGAGGGAAAGATGGTCTTGGCTGATTTTACCGGTGAGGGCCTGGAGTTGATGGATAAGATCCATGCCAGCGAGGGGAGAAAGCATCAGGCAGGCAATACCGGATTACCGGATGTAGAGAAATACCTGCTTGCCAGAAATTTTACCGTATCAAGAGATAAGGGGAAATTCCAGGAAGTACTGATCGCCTACCATCAACTGATATAATGATCATTTCGATTGCAAGCGGCAAGGGCGGAACCGGTAAGACGACGGTTGCGGTCAACTTAGCGCTCTCTCTTAAGGAAGCGCAGCTACTTGATTGTGACGTTGAAGAGCCCAATTGCCATATTTTTCTTAAACCTGAGATCAGTGAGAGCAAGCCCGCTTTTATTCCGGTACCGGAAATAGACGAATCAAAATGTAATTACTGCGGGGAGTGTTCGCGCATCTGCGTCTACAATGCCCTGGCAGTGATACCAGCAGAAAAAGATAAGAAGGGGAATGTTTTAGTCTTTGCGCACCTCTGCCACGGATGCGGTGTCTGTAGTAAGCTTTGCCCTCAGCTGGCGATACAGGAAGTAAAGCGTGAGATCGGAGTGGTCGAAATTGGTAAGCGCGGAGAATTAGAATTTGTGCACGGTAAGCTGAATGTAGGCGAGGCGATGTCACCCCCTCTGATCAGACAGGTAAAGAAACAGATCCTTCCTGATAAAACGGTGATCATTGATGCGCCTCCGGGGACATCGTGTCCTGTGATCGCTTCGGTGAAGGGGAGCGATTTTTGTATATTAGTCACTGAGCCGACACCATTTGGATTAAACGACCTTAAGTTGGCGGTAGAGGTGGTGCGTAAGCTTAAGATCCCCTTTGGGGTAGTGGTCAACCGCTCTGATATAGGAGATCAGGAGACTGATAGTTATTGCGAAAAGGAGAAAATACCGGTATTGGCTAAGATTCCTTTTAATAAAGTCGTAGCTATCGCATATTCAAAGGGGATTCCGGCGATCGAGGCTTATCCCGGGTATAAGATGATATTTAAGGATATATTCGAAGAGGTGAAGAAACTGATATGAAGCAGATCGTAGTGATTAGTGGAAAAGGGGGTACGGGAAAGACGGTTTTGACTGCTTCCTTTGCCGCGCTTGCCAAAAATAAGGTGATGGCGGATTGTGATGTGGATGCCGCTGATTTACATCTCTTATTGCATCCGGCCATAAAAGAGAGGGTAGAGTTCAGGAGCGGTAAGACCGCACGGATCAATAAGGGGCTTTGCGTGCAGTGCGGACAGTGCATTGATGCATGTAGGTTTGAGGCGATCAATGAAGATTTTATTGTTGATCCTGTTTCCTGCGAAGGCTGTGGATTATGCGCCAGGCTCTGTCCGGTGAGTGCGATAAAGATGGATGAGAATACTTCCGGTGAATGGTATGTCTCCGAGACCAAATACGGGCCGATGATACACGCTAAATTAGGGATCGCTGAGGAGAATTCAGGTAAGCTGGTGAGCCTGGTGAGAAAAAAGGCAAAAGAGCTCGCAGAAGATGAAAAAAGAGACTACATTATTATTGACGGTCCCCCAGGAATAGGATGTCCGGTAATCGCTTCTTTATCAGGAGTAGATTTTGCGCTGGTAGTGACTGAACCCACCCTTTCCGGTATACACGATATGCAACGGGTATTAGATGTAGCAAGACATTTTAAGACCGAGACAAAAGTAGTGATTAATAAATGCGACCTCAATCCCGAGAACAGCGGAAAGATCAGATCGATCTGCAAGGAGAAGCAGATTGAGGTAGCAGGAGAGATCCCGTTTTCAAAAAAAGTCAGTGAGTCGATCGTTAAAAGAGTCCCTTTGGTGGAAGACATAGATGGTCCGATAAGGGATGAGATAGTCTCGATCTGGCGCAGGATCAGTTAAATCCACGGAAAAAAGGAGAGAATATGGAGGTAGAGCTAAACGATAAAAATTTTAAAGAGGAAGTACTTGATTCCCAGATCCCTGTCTTGGTAGATTTTTGGGCAGCCTGGTGTGCGCCCTGCAGTATGATCGCTCCCCTTGTGCAGCAGACAGCCGAAGAATACCAGGGGAAGCTTAAGGTGTGCAAGTTGAACGTAGATACCGCGCCAGAGACAGCCTCAGAGTATGATGTGATGAGTATTCCCACTTTAGCGGTTTTTAAGAAGGGAAAACTGGTAGAAAGAGTGGTAGGGGTAGTCCCTCCGGATGAACTTGCAGCCGCAATCAAACCCCATATCTAAGAACAGTTACTATTTACGATGAATAAAATAGATCTTCAGTATATCTACGGGCCGGTGCCATCCTGGAGGTTGGGAAGTTCTTTGGGGATAGACCCGATTTCAAGGAGTAAAAAGATCTGTAGCTTTGACTGTACGTATTGTCAGCTGGGAAAAACGGAGATATTCAGCGACCAAAGGCAGGTTTTTGTTCCCACTAATAAGATTATCGAAGAATTTAAACTTGTGCCTCTTATACAAATCGATTACATCACTTTTTCAGGAGTCGGTGAACCCACCCTGGCCAGTAATTTAGGGGAGGCGATCAGGGGTGTAAAGGAAATTAGAAAAGAGAGGATAGCGGTTTTGACTAATTCTTCGCTGATCGATAGAGATGACGTCAAAAGAGACCTGCTACTTGCTGATCTAGTGGTGGCTAAAATCGATACTTATTCCCAGGAATTATTGGCGAAAATTAACCAGCCGATGCCGGCGCTTGGATTTAAAAAAATAAAAGATGGGATAAAGGCATTTAGGGGAGCATTTAAAGGAAGGTTGGCGCTGCAGATCATGTTTATTGAAGCGAATAAAAAATATGCGCAGCAGATAGCTAGGGTCGCAGCAGAGATCAGGCCGAACGAAGTCCAGCTGAATACTCCCCTAAGGCCTTCTCGCGTACTGCCTTTATCAAATGTAGAACTAGATAGAATAAAAGGGAATTTTAGAAAAATTTTCCCCAAAGAGGTAAGGATTGTCAGTGTCTACGAGAGCGATAAAAAAAAGATAATCCCGATCAGTAAAAATGAGACCTTAAAGAGAAGGGGTAAGGTCTAAATGAAGACTCATCTGGAATGTATTTCCTGTTTTTTTAAGCAAGCACTTGATTCGGCAAGGATCGCTAAGGCAAGCGATAGGCAACGTAAGAAGATCGTAGATCGATTGGCGAAGGCAGTACCTAAATTTTCCCTTGATGCTTCACCTCCTGAGATGGGAAGGGTACTTTACAAGATTGTCAAAGAGGTCACTGGAGTCAAAGATCCCTATCGGGAAATAAAGGATAAGAGTAATCGGTTGGCGGTCAGGTTATACCCAAGATTAAAGAAGAAGGTAGCCTTATCCCGCGATAGATTACTTAGGGCGGTGGAGTTTGCAATCGCAGGTAATATAATAGATTTCGGGGTCAAGAATACGCTGAACGTCAATAAGGAATTAAAGAGGATTTTGGCAGCCGAAGATAAAGCGATAAAAGGCGCTGCCTTTGATTACTTTGATTTTAAACGCGCGCTTAAGAAGGCAAAGAGGATACTTTATCTAGGGGATAATGCCGGAGAGATTTTATTTGATCGAGTATTGATCGAGGAGATCAAGAGGCTTTATCCAAAGAAAAGAGTGATCTATGCGGTCAAGGAGAAACCGATAATCAATGACGCTCTCTTGACAGATGCCTACAGTTGCGGGATAGATAAGTGCGCAGAGATCATCTCTACAGGACTCGATTCTCCGGGTGTAGTGCTTAAATGGTGTTATAAGGAGTTCCTGAAGGTATACAGAAACGCGGATATGGTTGTAAGCAAGGGCCAGGGTAATTTTGAGTCTTTATCAAAAGAGAGGAAACCGATCTTCTTTTTATTTATGGCCAAGTGCCCGGTTGTCGCCAGGAATACCGGCCAAAGCCTGGGAGATATAATTTTACTTTATAACGCAAAAAAAGGGCGTAAGCGGGCAGGAAGTAAGAGATGCAGATAAAGATAATCTTTGATAGCAGCGCTATTGATAAGCGCTTTGCTACCGGCTGGGGGTTCTCCTGCCTTATAGATGAAAGGATATTATTTGATGCAGGGGAAAAGCCGCTTTCTAAAAATATAGAGAGCGCTGGCGCTAAGGTCAGCGATATAAAATCGGTAGTTATCTCCCATGACCACTGGGATCATACGGGAGGTTTATGGGAATTATTAGAGCTGAACCCAAGAATCAAAGTGTATGCCTGTCCGAAATTCAGCCGCAAATTTAAAGAAAAAGTCAGGTTTTACGGAAGTGAATTATTCGAGGTGGATAAGTTTACCAAAATAGAAGAAAATATTTATCTAACCGGGGAGATCGCAGGTAGGTATGGTTTTAGGTACATGCCTGAGCAGGCGCTAGTTTTAAGGACGCAAAACGGATTGACGATCATCACCGGCTGCGCGCACCCGGGGATAATTAAGATAATCAAGGAGGTAAAAAGAAACCTTCCCGGTGATATTTATCTGGTACTTGGCGGGTTTCATTTAGCCTTTAGCAGTAGTAGGCAGCTAAGATCAATAATCAAAAAATTCAGGGAATTAAAGGTCAGGAAAGCCGCTCCCACCCATTGCACCGGCGAAAGCCAGATCAAATCCTTCCAGGAAGAATATCAATCCGATTTTTTTAAAATAGCAGCAGGCATGGAGTTAGAAGTTTAATCTAGTTGATTTTTGCGCTGATTTCTGCTATAAGAAAGAACGTTATGAAGATGAAGCGTTTTATTTTATATCTGGCAAGGTGGCAGTTGAGTACGCCGATACTCTGGCTGGTGGTACGAAATTTGGGCGTGGGGGTGTGGTCTACGGTGATCGCCAATTTGATCGGAGGGACGATCTTCTTTTGGGTCGACCGTTTTATATTTACCTCTAAGGCAGTTGAAATGTGGCATTTTAAGGAGAGGGGTACTTGCGATGAATGCGGGAAGATGACTAGTCTTTGGAGGCTGGTATTGGCCCCTAAATATGACAAAAGGCAATCTGAGCCGAAATTCTTCTGCATA
Organism: Candidatus Omnitrophota bacterium; assembly: GCA_042570405.1. GTDB lineage: Bacteria > Omnitrophota > Gorgyraeia > Gygaellales > Profunditerraquicolaceae > JBHPDM01. Next base: position 7,100 of record JBHPGR010000014.1, on the reverse strand, counting down.
GAGTGTTCCAAAAGAAGGACTGATGCCTTAAGGAGTAAAGGGATCAAGGTAAGGGGAAAGAGCAGGTAAGATGTATAAAGTAGATATAACCGGTCAGGGTGAATCAGGATTCAAGGTAAGCTCAGATGGTCATGAGATAGTCCTTGATCCAAAAGGGGGCGGGATCAGCCCTTCTGCGGCATTGCTTGCAAGTATCGGTTCATGCGTAGGAGTCTATTTACGAAAGTACTGCAAAGGGGCTAATCTGGAACTGAAAGATTTTAAAATTTCCGTAGAGGCGGACTTTGTCAAGGAACCGGTATTTTGTTTTAAAGAGATAAATGTCTCTGTCGATTTAAAGGGTTTGCAGCTTGAAGAGCGCAGGCAGCAGGCGCTGCTTAATTTCGCCAAAAAGTGCCCGATACACAACACCCTTAAGTCAGATCCGCAGATAAACCTTAAATTATTAAATTCCGATCAGTAGCTATTCCGGGTTTTAGCTGTTAAATAAGCGCTTGACAAGACCTTTTTTTGTGCTATATATTACTTAATTAGTATATGCTCATAAAGGAATAAACGCCAAAGAAATGATGACGAATGTAAGGCAGTTACGCCAGGTTTTAAAGGCGCTTGGCGATGATACGCGGCTTCGGATGGTGAATATCCTGCAGTACGGAGAACTTACGGTTAAGGATATTTGCGGAATTTTAGGGATCAAGCAGCCAACCGCTTCCAAGCACCTGGTCAGGCTGCGCCTCTTGAGGATCGTGCGCGACAGAAGATCCGGAAACCGCGTGCATTATGCCCTTAATCCCGATTCTCTCCAGGAGAGGACCGTAAAATTGATCCTTACGAAATTCAAAGGCCTGGAGGGTTTTAAGAAGGACGCAGCAAGGATAGGCCGCTCAAGATAGGCTTGTGGCTTATGAAAGATGATCATGGAAAAAAAAGATTGCCGCAAGGCGTCAGAAAATATATCCGTCGTCAGCGCCTGATCATTAAAGGGATGGCAAAGGACAAGGCTGAAGAAGTTATTTTGGTAAAAGAACTTCTGGATAGAATCTATAAAATCGAAAGATTCAAGCACCTTTTAGGATAGATTTCGGGCCGGCGCCGCAAAGGTGAGCCGTTTGACAGGTGAAGATAGGTATTACTTATAATCTAAAAGAGCACGTCATCCCGCAGGGCGAACTCGATAGCGAGCAGGTCGAAGAGTTCGATTCTCCCCAGACAATAGAAGCTATATGCAGTGTGTTGAACAAGGAAGGCTTTAGCACGTCCGCACTCGGCGGAGGGATCAATATCATCGAGAAGCTCAAGGCCGAGAAGCCGGATTTCGTCTTCAATATCGCCGAAGGATACTGCGGAAGGAGCAGGGAGGGGCATATCCCGTCCATACTTGAGATGTTCAATATCCCTTATTCGGGATCAGACCCTCTGACGATGAGCCTGACCCTGGATAAGCTGATAGCCAAAAAGATCACTTCTCAGGCGGGTATTTTGACCCCGCGCTATGTCACGGTGAAGAAAAAGGAGGATATATCGGGGATCGAAGGATGCCTGACGTATCCTTTGATCACCAAGCCTGCCTGGGAGGGTTCAAGTAAGGGGATCTACCGGGATTCCAAGGCGGAAGACAGAAGCGCCATAGAGAGGAACGTCAACCTTTTGCTTGAGAAGTACCCTGAAGAGCCGGTCCTGGTAGAGGAGTTTATCAGGGGCAAGGAGGTCACGGTTGCGGTGATCGGAAACAGCCCGGCGCGGGTCCTGGGTATGATGGGCATCTCTGGAAAATCAAAGGCAAACGGGAATTTCATATATTCCATTGAGGCAAAAAGGAACTGGCGGGAGGAGGTGGAGTATTCCGTGCCCCCCGACATAATTCCTTCTTTAAAAGCGCGCCTGGAGGAATGCGCGCTGTCGGCTTTCCGGGAGTTCGGGTGCCGGGATTTTGCGCGGCTGGATTTCAGGATATCGGAAGACGGCAACATATATTTATTGGAGCTTAATCCGCTTCCCGGGCTCTCCCCGGTGTATTCGGATATAGTGTTGATGTCTTACCGGCTGGGATTAAAATACGAGCAGCTGATCTTTTCTATTCTGGACAGCGCATTTTCCAGATACGCAATAGTAAGAGAGCCGGTCAAATTGAACGCGGTTTAACTATGGAAAGATTCGATTTTGCTTTATCCTGGGACGGAAGGGGCAGGGAGAGGTTCTTGCACTGGGTCAAGCGGGAGTGCGATTTAAAGGGGCTGAAGCTGCTTCAGGTAGATTCCAGAAACGTCTCGCGCGTTATCAAGGGCCTTGAAAAAGGGAAGCTGGCGATCAGTTTTCTGCTTGACTGTGAAGCCGATTACTACGACAAGGACGATATCTTTGCAAGGTTGTGTTATGCGGTCAAGGACTGCCATGGTTATGTGGTCTGCGATCCCGATGATGCGCGCCAGGCTTCAAATAAATCGATCACGCATTACGATCTGGTAAAGGCGCATATCCCGGTTCCTTATACTGTAGTGGTACGGAACTGGGAGCCGGATAATTTCCGGCTGACTAAAGATGAGATAAAGAAATTAGGCATTCCGTTTATCATCAAGCCCGCTTCCGGATTTGGCCAGAAGGGCGTGGTCAAAGATGCCAGGGGCTCGATCACTGAGATCGCCAAGGCGCGCCATTTTAACCGGGGGGATAATTTTCTTTTGCAGGAGAAGATAAACCCGCTTTATTTCGGGGAAAGAGAAGCATGGTTTCGGGTATATTTTCTTTTTGGCGAGATCATCCCCTGCTGGTGGAGCACGCAGAACGGCTGGTACAGTCATGTATCTCTGAGGCAGATGTATAATCACCGCTTGCTGCCTTTAGCAAGGATCACCTCCGAGATCGCGCGCATAACCAATATGGATTTTTTCTCATCAGAGATAGCGATTACCGGCAAAGGCAATGAGCGTAGATTCGTCGCTATAGACTATGTCAATGATCAGCCGGAGCTTAATGTGCGCAGCTTAAAAGACAGACAAGGATCAAAAGGTTTTGTTCCCGGGCCGGTAGCCGAGGTCGTCGAACATATAGCCGATAGGATCACTGAGGTCGCCCGCAGGCTGAGAGAGAGGCTTTCCTTTGGGACCCACCGTTCTATCTGGCTTGATAAGGCGCCTACTGAAGATGAGAGCATCTAAAATCAGAAAACCCGAAGCGCTGAAAAAAGGAGATACGATCGGGATCGTAGCTCCTGCCTGGTCTTTTGACGCGGATAATTTCCGCAGGGGGGTGGACAAATTAAAAAGCCTGGGGTTTAAGGTAAAGTATGACCAGCAGATCTTCAGCAGGCACTGGTCAATGGCCGGGTATGACGACAAGCGCGCAGAGCAGATCAACCGGATGTTCGCCGACAAAGAAGTCAAGGCGATCTTCTGCGCCAAGGCAGGGTACGGCTCGATTAAGACGATCCCCTATCTGGATAAAAGGGTGATCAGGCGTAATCCTAAGATCTTTGTCGGCTACAGCGATATCACGATATTGCTTTCATATTTATATAAGACAGCTAAGATGGTGGTTTTTCACGGCCCGGTAGTCTCTGGTGAGATATTTGAAGGGATGAACGTGATCACCTTTAAGTATCTTCTGCGTGCGGTCATGCAAAGGCGCCCCTTGAAAAGATTAAGATTCCCTTATATGAGGGCGATCAGGCGCGGAAGGGCAAAAGGGATACTGGTAGGAGGGAATCTTTCCCTGATCGTCAGCGCGATAGGGACCCCTTATGATATAGATACTGCGGGAAAGATACTTTTTCTTGAAGATGTGGGGGAGGACATGGAGACGATCGATAGTTATCTGATGCACCTTAAATTAGCCGGTAAGTTCAATATGGTTAAGGGCGTGGTATTCGGCAGGATGATGAACTGTATCGACCATTCGGGAAAGAAATACACTATAAAGGATGTCCTTAACGATATACTTTCCGATGTGAAGGTCCCGATAATCTTTGGGTTTCCATCGGGCCACAGGAGACCGGGAGAAGTGAATGTAACGCTGCCGTTTGGGGTATCTGCTACGCTGGATGCGGATAAACCAAGCCTGTTGATCAATGAACCCAGCGTGACATAAAAAGGAGGAGGAGGAGGACTATGAAGAAGTTTATTGTCGCTGTTTTTGCAGTTTTGTTTTGTTGCTCGCTTGCCCTTGCGCAGGAGTCTTATGAAGGCGAAGATTATGATTATGGAGAGGGGGATGACGAGTATTACATAGATCCCGATACCCAGGGGGATACTGAAGAGGGTTGGGCTGATGAGGAGGCGCTTAACGAAACATACGAAAATGAGAGCGGGGAAGACGAATATGAACCGCTTGAAGAGGCCTTGGAGGATTACGAATTTTAAGCCTGTAAAGTATAGTAACCTTGTCGTCACAAAATCCCCGGCGCAGATCCTCCGAAAGATTCGTTTGGGATTTTTGCTTTGTGCGGTATAATGATAGACGCGACATTGGGGGGGATATGAAAAACAGGCTCAGCCCGAAAAATATAGTCATTATAATCGCCGTAGGCGCAGCCGCGTTTTATATTGCCGGCTTTTTTGCTGAAAAACAGATGCTGCGCAAGGTGATCGAGCGCCTGAGTGCTGATTCCCGGGTGGCAGAGGTATTGGTGACTGAGGTACGAAAGGATCCTGCTACAAGAAAAAAGCTTACCACCATAAAGTTCCTTGAATATGACACCAATAACCGGCCGCTTGAGCCGAAATACTTCACGTTCTCGGATAATCTGATACAATTCCAGTCTTTGGTGATCAGGTTCGACGATTCCTACGTAAAGTCAGGGCACCGCCTTAAGGGAAAGAGTGCCTATATTTTTATGAAGGCCTTCACCCTAAAAGACAAGGGAACCGAGGTCTTTGAGATAAACAGGGTAAACCAGGTCCCCAGCGGTTATGAGGTCACAGGAGAGAATAATCTTCTTGAAAATAAGATATGGGGTTCCTTCTGGGAGTATGCGTTGGATGAACCGAAGTCAAGGAAAGCAGGCATAAAAAATGCCCAGCTGGAGGCGCCGGGGACAAAATTTATCCCGGGGATGCTCTATATAATAAGGATCGAGCATGACGGCGGGCTGCGCATCGATTGCCAGAAACTCTCGCCGACGCTCAGGGGGGAGAGGCTGCCATGAAGATCATGCTTATTTCTGCAAGCCCGAATAAAGAAAAGAGCCAGAGTTTTGCCCTGGCAAAAGAGGTGCTAAGGGGCGCGCAGGGCGCAGGCGCGGAATCTGAGATAATCCAGCTCTGCGACTTGAAGATCACTCCTTGCCTTGCGCAGGAGACTTGCCACAAAGAGATCCTTGCCTGTCCGACAAAGGATGATGTGCCGGAGATCCTGGATAAGATGCTTGAGGCGGAGGGGATAATTCTCGCCACACCCAATTATATAAATCAGGTCACTGCCGTAATGAAAGCGCTGATGGACCGCTCAAACCATTTTATCCACTGCAAGCGGCTTTTGGGTAAATATATAGCCGGGGTGGTCTCATTAGGGGGAGGAAGCGATAAGGAGGTCCTGGACTATATCAAATTCTATGCCCACATCTGCGGCGCGCAGTATTCGGGGGGCGTCTCGAAAATGGGGCCGATGAACGAGAAGAAGAAGGAGCAGGCTTGCAAGTTAGGGGAGAAGCTGGCGCAGGATATCCGGGATAAGAAGGAGTTTCCTGAGCAGATCAAGGTGATCGAGCAGGGGAGATCGCATTTTAAGCGGCTGATGCAGATGATGAAGGACGTCTGGGCGCCGGAGTACAAATACTGGCAGGAAAAAGGATGGATATAGTTACTATTTGTGGCATACTTATTACCTAAAAGGGAGGCTAGGATGAAGAAGGTATTAGCAGTAGCATTGATCGCGCTTTTGCTGGCGCCGGTGGTTGCCCTTGCAGAGCCTGAAGGAAAAGAGGGGATGGAGCGCAAGCACAAGAAGATGGGTATGATGGGCATGATGATGAAGAAGCAGATGGTGGCTACCAAGGATGGCGGAGTAGTGGTAATGGCCGGTAACAGGCTTCTGAAGTACGATAAGAAACTAAAGCTGGTCGCCGAGGCAGAGGTCAAGATGGATTACAAGGTGATGAAAGAGAAGATGATGAAGATGAAGAAAGAGTGTATGATGAAGAAGGAGAAGGAAGAGGGGCAGAAAACAGAGGAGTAAGGCTCCAGACCGTTAAAGTATATCAGATCCCAGGCATGAAAGTGCCTGGGATTTTTTCTTGACAGAAGAGAGAGAATCGGTTATATTATAATTAGCATATGCCAATAAATAAAGGAGCCGTGAATGCCAAGGCCATACAGGAGAAGAAGAATAAGATGTTGCCCGGATGCGAATTATTTTAAGCCGGCAGGGATACCGGTCAGGATGATCGAGGAGATCAATTTGACCCTGGATGAGCTGGAGGCGATCAGGCTCGCTGATTCTAAAGAGATGTATCAGGAGGAAGCAGCCAAGAAGATGGGGGTCTCCAGGCAGACTTTCGGGAATATTATCAGATCAGCGCATAAGAAGATTGCGGATGCTTTGGTCTATTCTAAGGCATTAAAGATCGAAGGAGGCGCAGTAAAGATGACGGAGAGACATTTTAGCTGTTACGAATGTAAACACGAATGGACTCTGGCTTTTGGCACAGGAAGGCCGGCAGAGTGCCCGAAATGTAAGAACACCAATATCCACCGCTCAATGCAGGATAGGGGCTGGGCTTGCCAAGGCCATGGCCGGGGCAGGGGTAGATGTGGAAGGACAGCATGATGAAGATCTGCATACCTACAGAGAACGATGAAGGTCTGAAGGCAAAGGTATTTGACCATTTCGGAAGCGCTCCATATTTTACGATCTATGATGGAGAAGAGGATGCAGTAGAAATCGTCGATAATGCAGGTAAGGATCATGTTCACGGCAAGTGCCATCCGCTTGCCGTTATAGGCCGGATGGGTATTGATGCGGTAGTCTGTAGAGGTATGGGATTAAGGGCGCTCCAGGGGCTTGCAGTGGGAGGCATTAAGGCATATAGGGCGGAAGTCAAGACCGTCGAGGAGATAATCCGGCAGTACAAAGATAATAGATTAAGAGAGATCTCTATAGAGGACGCT
>JBHPGR010000013.1:0-29937 GCA_042570405.1 Candidatus Omnitrophota bacterium | reverse complement strand
ATCAAGACACCTGAGAGCATCGCTGATATCGGAGCCGGGGCAGAAGGGTGAGCATCGGGAAGCCAGGCGTGGAAGGGGACTAACGCTCCCTTTAAGCCGAAGCCGGCAAGGAATAGCACCGTTACGAAACTGACTAATACCCCCGAGCCCTTCTCGGCCAAAACCTGTGAGATATCCGCCATATTCAGAGTAGAGGTATAACTATATAGGAGGCCTATCCCCAGAAGTATAAAACAAGATGTTACCGACCCCATCACCCCGTATTTAAATGATGCCTCAAGTTCTTCCGCCTCTGTGCCGAAGGCGACCAGGGCGTAACTTGAGATCGAAGCGATCTCTAAAAAGACAAAGAGATTAAACAGGTCTCCGGTGATGATCACGCCGTTCATCCCTGCAAGCATCAGCATAAATAGTGTATAAAACTTAGACTTATCGGTAAACTTCTCCATATACCTGACCGAGTACAGCGTCACCATTAAGCTGACCAGGCTTACCGTCACCAGCATAAAACTGGAGAGGCCGTCAAGTACCATCGATATACCTATAGGCGGGATCCAGCCTCCGACCTTATAGACCAAGACCTTTTGCGCGCTTACTAAAGGAATAGAATACAGCGAAAGGGCCAATAGCGCCAGCGCTGCCAGGTTACTTAATACATCCCCCAGGCCGCGCAGCCTCTTGCCCAAAAGCGAGACCAGAAAAGCTGCAGCCAAAGGTATGATCACAAAAAACGGTATCAGCTTCACCCTCTTAACCTCCGGATCTTAGTGATATCAAAAGTGCCGTATTTCTCGTAGATCCTTATTGCGATCGCAACCAATAAGGCTGTGGTCGCCAGGCCTATGACGATAGCAGTCAGGATCAATGCCTGCGGCAGGGGATCTACCATATTCACGACTATCTCACCCTCAGCCAGTATAGGCGCCCTGCCATGGGAACGGTAGGCGACCAAGATAAAGAAAAGATTTACCGCATACTCGATGATCCCCAGGCCGATAATGATCTTGATGATATTCCTCTTTCTTAATACACAGAAGAGGCCGATAGAAAACAGGATAAAACACAATATATATTCGCTCATTCTTCTTTTCCTGACGCCCTGAATAAGATCAGAGCTGCAAAGATGGCAAAGAGTCCCGCCCCGACCTTAAGCGATATAGCAATATTAGCTAGAGGAATAAAACCGGCACTAAAGAGCTTAAATGGCTCACCCTTATCGGCAAAAAAGTTCAGAAAGAAGTAGCCGCCGGCAAAACCCAAGAGTGCGATTGATAAAAACATCACTGCGCCCAGGCTTTCAACAAAAGAAGCGCGCGCCTGACTCAACTTTTTAAGCACTGCCTCCCTGCCAAAAGCCAGCATCAGATGGATAAAAGAGAGCGCGATGATCACCCCTCCGGCAAATCCCCCTCCCGGAGAAATATGCCCGTGCAGGACTATATAAATGCCATAGAGTAGGATTATCCCCACGGTAAGCTTAGTCACCGTCTTTACGATCAGGGTCATTCCTCTTTCAGATCTCTTCATCGCTTGATCCTTCCCACTCTTCTGACCACCGCTAACACTCCCATCACCGCGGTAAATAAAATAGTCGCCTCACCCAAGGTATCATAGGCCCTAAAATCCAGGATCACCGAGCTGACCAGGTTTGTGGCGCCGGTCCTGGCAAGGCCGTTGCGTATGTACTCTCCCGCTACCCTCATGATCGGAGCGCCGAACCTGGGCAACTCCTGCAAGGCAAAGTAGGCGCAGATCAAAAAGAGGCCGATAAAAGCAAGGGTGGAGAAAGTATTAAAATGCCAGCGCCCGTCTTTAAGTAACGGCAGGTCCTTCTTGATCGTTGCCCGGATCAGGATGATCAGGCAGAGGATCTCGACCACCAGCTGTGCGATCGCCAGGTCCGGCGCCTTCAGAACAAGAAAAGCCATCGACAACCCTAATCCGGCAGCGCCTACAGCGATCACGCTTGAGAGCAGGTCTTCGATCGCAACCGCCGCGATCGCCGCAATGATCATGAATAGTAAGATGATGTTCAGTTCCATTATTTTAATATAATAAAGGTAAAGAATAACCCCAGCATACCTAATAGACACCAGACCATATAGGTAGGAAGCACTCCGTTATGTAGATACTGGAATACTCCGGAAAGAGAAAAAACAAAGCGCTTGCCCTGGGTATAGATATCAAATAGGCCCGCCTCTGCCCTGGCATATATCGCACGTAAAACCTTAAGCTCCTTTATACTGTTGTAAAATTCTGTCCCACTGACCATTTTGTGCTCGACCTCAGTGGTCTCGGCACCGGTAAAGGGTGCATCCCTGCGCAGGGTAGGCTTTATTGCTTTTAACCTAAATATTAATACCCCTAAAATCAACCCGATTACGATCAATGCCGTAGACAACCCGGCATACCAGGTGCCATCAAAGACTACCCCTTCTACTGCCGGAAGGATAAAATATCTAAGCGGCAACTGCCGCGCAAATACGCCGAAGAATACGCAGATCGCAGCTAATACAGCTGCCGGGAGCCACATCTGCCAGGGGACCTCGCTGATCCGCTTTCTCTCTCTTGAGGCTTCACCCAGGAATGCGGCATGGATCAACTTCATAAAACTTGCCAAAGTAAGGCCTGAACCGAACATCGCCGCTGCCAGGCAGATCACCGTAACCGGCCCCATACCGCTAAGCGTTAACCTGCTGATCAACCCCTGATAGACCATCCACTTTGAAACAAAACCATTAAAAGGCGGAACCCCGGAGATCGATAGGGCAGCGATCAAGCAACAGATATAGGTGATCGGCATCGCCCTGCCTAAACCTCCAAGCTCATCGAGTTCGGTTGACTTTGTGCGGTATTCAACGTCTCCGGCAGTAAAAAATAGACACGACTTATAGATCGCATGGTTGAGCATATGAAACATTCCGCCGGCTATACCGATCGGTATGCCTGTGCCTATACCTAATATCATGTATCCGACCTGGGAGACGGCATGATACCCTAAGAGCCGCTTCATGTTGTGCTGCACCAGGGCCATCATCACCGCCGCGATTATAGTGAAAGCTCCGATCAGCATCAGGAATATACGCATTGCTTCGTTCATCGCAAAGATATGCAATGATACGCGCGCTAAAAGATAGATCCCCAACAGTTTGTCTAGGGAGGCTGGTAAAAAAGCCACTACCGGAACGGGGGCATCTTTTGCGCAATCAGGAATCCAGGAGTGAAATGGCATCAACCCTGCCTTGGCAAAACAGGCTATAGCAATACAGATGTAGGCGAGGACCGCCAGGCCATTGTCAAGCCCGAGCCTGATCGCATCCATCTGCAGGCTGCCGGCTAAGGAATAGATTATACCTATACCCAAAAGCATTAGCGCATCGGTTCCGCCGACGATGATAAAGGTCTTCTTTGCGGTAGCCGAAGCGTCATCCCCCATATTGATCAATAGATACAAGGTTACCCCTAAGAAACCCCAAAGGATCAAAAGCAAAAGCAGGTTATTGGAGAGCACAACCCCTACGGAGGCAACCGTAGTAAGAATAATATAGGTATAATACTGCAGGGGCGAACCTTTCCCCTTCATGAACTTAGAAGAATAAAGTAAGGTAAGGATACTGAAAAGGCCTATCGCCAGGACTACAAAACCATTCAGGGCGTCCAGCTTAAGCCAGGGATATAATGAAGAGATAAAATCAGTCATTTAAACCCATCTCTTTTTTTAATCTTTTTGTCTTCTCCTGCGATAACTTGATCAGATCCCAACCGTTGAGCACCTTCTCGTCAGTTGCCTTGTTGATCACCGCTACTCTTTCAGTGCAGCAATAACATGGATCGACAGCTGCCAGGGTGATCGTGGCATCTGATATCGTCCCGCCCACGGCAGCATCTTTATTGGAAGCCACATTCATATAGCTTGGGGCGCGAATCTTATGCCTGACCGGACGGTTGGTCCCGTCAGACCTGACATAGTGGAAACATTCACCACGTGGCGCCTCGACATGGCCGATACCTTCTCCGGGAGGGATATCCTTTACATTGGCGTCGATCTGGCCCTTCGGCATCTTATCCAGGCACTGCTTGATTATACTGACCGATTCATAAAGCTCTAGGATCCTTACCACTGCCTTGGCAAATACATCCCCCTCCTGCTGCACGATCACATTCCACTTCACCTTATCGTATGCTCCGTAGGGATCATCCTTACGCACATCAATATTTAATCCGGAGGCCCTTCCTGTCGGCCCCTCCACACACCAATCGATCGCCTGCTGTTTAGTCAGAATTCCGATCCCCTTAAGCCGGGCGTGGATCACCGGGTCATCCAGGACCGCACCCTTAAACATATCCGTTACCGGAACAAGGTCATCGAGGATCTTCTTTAAGGTAGGGATATCCTCATCCCTTATATCACGCCGTACACCACCCGGCTTCATCATCGCGTAATGGTTGCGATTACCACTGATCAGCTCGAACATATCCAGTACCGGCTCTCTATAGCGCCAGGCCCACATCCAGACGGTATTGTACCCGATAAAGTGGCCTGCTAATCCCAACCATAAAAGGTGGCTGTGGATCCTCTCAAGCTCCGCGATTATAGTACGGATGTAGAGTGCCCTCTCCGGGACCTTGATCTTAGCTAAATCCTCGACCGCATTCACATAAGCAAAGGGGTGACTGGTGGAGCAGATCCCGCAGATACGCTCAACCAAAAAGGCGACCTGATCCCAATGCTTAGATTCAGAGAGCTTCTCTATTCCCCGGTGCATATAACCGATGACTATATCTAGATCCTTGACCCGCTCCCCATCTACATAAAGACGGAAGAACTCCGGCTCCTCCTGCAGCGGATGATAAGGACCTATAGGTACTATTACTCTGTGTGACATTTTTTAGTCCTTATCCTGGTCATGCCTTAAGGGATACTTCCCCTTCGGCCAGTCATCGACCAATAAAAGATGAGTTAAGTTCGGATGCCCTTCAAAGTCGATCCCCAAAAGCTCCCACATCTCCCGCTCGATCCATTCCGCTCCTCTGATTATCGGGGTAATCGACGTGATCTGGGGATGCTTTTTGTCTGCGATCAGGGTGCGCAGACTGATCATCTTACCCGTTGCATCATGCGAGAAATGATAAAGTATCTCGATGCCCTGCGGCGTATCGGTTCCTGAGGCAATCACAAAGCGCGCTCCTATATCCCTGAAGATAAATCGCGCCGCTTCGGGTATATCCTTAGGGTCAAAAGCCATATAGATCCTAAGAGGATTATGCTCGTAGAATTCAAGGATCCTCTCTGCAAATTTCTCTCTAATCCTGGTGATAATATCTTTCATCACTTTTTTCCCTGCACTTTCTGGATCAATTTCACCACCCCGGCGATCATCCCCTCCGGCTTTGGCGGACAACCCGGAATGTAGGCGCTCACCGGGACTATATCATCGACGTTGCAGGGGCTGTTATAGGAATCCTTAAACATCACCCTGCCGCAGGCGCAGCTTCCCACAGCTATTACCAGGCAGGGCTGAGGCGCCTGTTCGTAAAGCTTCTTTAACCTCTCCTTTGTCTTCATATTGGGGACACCGGTGACTAAAAGCACATCGGCATGCCGCACGCTCCCTACCAGCACTATCCCGAACCTCTCTACGTCAAACCTCGGAGTCAAAAGGTCGAGGATCTCGATATCGCAGTTGTTACACGGTGAGCAGGCAGCGTGAAATACCCAGATCGATTTAGTAAGTGCTTTAAGTTTTGTATTCATATTATAATCCTAATAGAGATAAAATAACCGCTACAACAGCCAAAAAAGTGACCGGTCCCCAGAAAAACTTCAATGCCTGGTCGATCCGCAATCTCGGGTTAGTATTCTTGATCAGAATGATCACCACTAATAATGCTACGTACTTGCCGGCTAATGCCAGGGGGCTTAAATTACCGGCCCAAAATAAACTGATCAAAAATAGCGGCATCGTATAAAGCATCAACGCCTTAGTCAATTTAAACACAGCTAAGGGCAGGCCGGAATATTCGATTAAAGTCCCTCCCATTATCTCCTGCTCTGCTTCAGCGGCATCAAAGGGAACAAGGCCCAGCTTCGCCTGCATACAGAGTATTGCTACGATAAAAGCGATTGCTCCGGAAAAAGAAGCAGTATTGGAACCTGCGCTGATCTGATGAGTTACAATCGAACCTATCCGGATCGCTCCTGCCGACCTTACGATCACAGCGATCATAGCTAATATAAAGGGCAGCTCGTATGCAAGCACCATCTTCATCTCGCGCGAGACGCCCACAGAGGCGAGGGGATTTCCGGAGGATGAGCCGCCGATGATCAGGGCGATCGCCGGCACCACTAAAAGGTAGATCAACACGATCAGATCACCGCTGAAACCCTCCAGGGGAGAGATCACTCCCAACCCTAAAATCATCGCTACTAAAGTAACGCTCAAAAGCCCCAGGTACGGCGCAAACAAAAAGGTAAGCTTTGCCCCCTGGGGCAGGATCGTCTCCTTACCGGTCAGCTTGACGATATCGACGAAATTCTGATACCAGGGAGGGCCGACGCGCCACTGGATGCGGGCGGTAACCTTCCTATCTACCCAGCCGGATATCAGGCCGATCACCGCGCTAAATAAGAAACCCGGGAATATTAAATAATTAAATAGTAATTTCATAAATATGTCAAATTCTAAATCCTAATATCTAAATCCTAAACAAATCCCAAATCATAAATCCCAATACCCCAAACAAATTCTGTTTAGAATTTGAAAACTAGAATTTAGAAATTGTTTAGTATTTCGGATTTCGGATTTAGGATTTAAATGTTTCATTTCCTCTTAGGTTGTAGATCCTCTTTTGACCACTTGCGTGATTTCACAGCAAGGCTCTCCCCTACAAAATAGATATTTTTCTCCGGATCTTCCTCCAGATCCTTTATCTCTATCGCCTTTTCAGGGCAGCTGCTTATGCATTTAGGCTGTTTATGCGCGATCCCTGCGCAATAATCACACCTTGAATCAAGGTAGGGAATAAAATCAGGAAATATAGTGCCAAAGGGACAGGCGATCGAACAGGATTTACAGCTTGTACAGCGCATCTTATAACGCTTCAGGGTCCCGTCTTCCTGCTTCTCTAATGCATCGCTATAGCAGGCATTTACGCAGGGCGCCTCTTCACAGTGACGGCAGAAAAGAGCGAAGGTGGCGTATTCGCGTAAGGAAGTAATGCCGTTGTTCTGCGGATGATAGAAGTAATCGCAAGCTGCCTTGCATTCGGAACAACGATCACACAGGTCTAAGTCGATAAATAAGCGCTTCATTTTAATCCCAGATCTCCGGTATATCCCTTAACTGTTCGTATGTAAAGACCGGACCGTCCTTACAGGCATAATATTTGCCGATCCGGCAGTGGCCGCACTTCCCCAACCCGCAGGACATATTCTTCTCCATAGATAGATAAATATCCTCAGGCTTATATCCTAGCTCCAACAACTTAAGGGTAGAGAACTTCATCATGATCGGTGGGCCGCAGACTATCGCCACCGATTTCTTCAGGTTTACGGGAAGATCCTTTAGGATCGTCGTGACTAATCCAACATTACCCCGCCAGGGCTTCTCGCCTGCATCAACGGTAGTAACCACATCAACCTTCTTCTTCCTCGCCCACTTAGGCAGGGAATCCTTATAGACGATATCCTGCGGGCTGCGGGCGCCGTAGCGCAGTACCACTTTATTGAATCTATCGATTTCACCAAAGAGGGCGAATAATAAGGAACGCAGGGGGGCAAGGCCCACGCCCCCTCCGACGATCAAGACGTCTTTTCCGGCAAATGTATCTAACGGATACCCTGCACCATACGGCCCCCTGATGCCTACTAATGCCTTCTTCTTAAGGTCATGCATGATATCCGTGACCCTGCCGGCCTTCATGATCGTGACTTCGATACTATCCTTTAACTTAGGGTCTGATGAAGGCGTAAAGGGCGCCTCGCCTACCCCCGGGACGGTGATCTCAATGAACTGTCCGGTTGCAAAGCTAAAATCCTCTTTAGGCTTTAGCACAAAGGTCTTGATCGTCGGGGTCTCAACGATGACCTTCTCGATTGTCGCCTCAAAAGGCCTGTAGATATTTTTCATCAATTTACGCGCAGTTTCTCCTGTAAATCCTTCAACACTTCTCTGATGTCGATCTTTCCCGGACAGACCTCGATACACCTGCCGCATCCGCAGCAGGCAGGTAGCCCAAAATTATCTACAAAGAAATCAAATTTTTTAAGGAATCTGTTACGCAGCCTCTGGGTCCTGGTCTTTAGAGGATTCGCCCCTCCGGCTACCCGGGCAAAGTTTGCATACTGGCAGGCATCCCAGACCTTAAATCGCCTGTTCTTCCTGCCCTCTTTCTCATCGGCCAACAAAAAACAATGGCAGGTGTCACAGATCAAGTTGCAACCGCCGCACTCTACGCAATCAGCCATGAACTTATCCCAGGTATCCAGAGTATACCCTTCTCTGACCAGCTTCTGCGCGGCATTCTTCGATACCAGCCCCTGCCCATCTATATGCTCCTTAAGGCGCTCGAGGAACTTTTCTCTCTTCTCCCGGCGGGCTGAAAGCTGAGCCCCCCTGGCGGGCACAAAATACTCCTCATGCTTCTTTAAAAGTTCCTTGCCCCCTGCTGAGCCGACCTCTACCAGATAACCATCATTCAAAGGAGTAAGGTTTAAATCAAAGCCTTCGCTGGGTGCAGGCTTGATATCCCAGGCAAGACAGTGACAGACTTCCTTAAATCCATTACAATCTCCGGAGACAAGGATCGTATTCTCCCTCCTTGAGCGGTACAGAGTATCTTCCTCGACGCCCTCTAAGAAGACAAAGTCCTGGATCTTATGAGCCGCTAGATCGCAGTTCTTAAGCCCGAAGACGATCGTCTTCTCTAAATTGACGATCTCTTTTTCTTGCCCGTTGAAGTACTCGGATACCTCTTCCTTTGCTGGGGTGAAAAAATTCTTCAGCGGTTCAATGGCGCGGTAGGGATTGAAGCTGAGGGAGTCATTCTCTGTCAGTTTTTTATAGAAATAGTCTTTCTCCTTGGCGGGATTTTCTTGGCTGATCAGGGGCGCAAATACCCTAAAAGATTCCTTGAGCCAATCTACGAATTCATCAAACTGCTGTCTATTAATATAGAAATTCTCAGACATCTAAACCGCTGTTTTGTAAGGAAATTGTGGGTGGGTAATTACTTTGTGAAAATAATCACAAAGACGCCATAAAAAAAATAAATCGATAAGATAAATTACTACGGATGCCTCTGATTGTCAAGTAAAATAAACCTAGCCGCCTGCCTCCTCTTTCTCAAGGCCAGCAGCAGGCTTTGCGAGCCTCTCCCTTACTAAGGCGCTGACTATTTTTCCATCTGCCTGGCCTGCGATCTTATCGTTTACCTCCTTCATCACCTTCCCCATATCCTTCAAATCTATTGCCCCGAGGGCAGTGATCACCTCTGCGATTATCTCTTTGATCTTTTCAAGCGGCATCTCCGCAGGAAGATATTCCTTTAGAATCTCAAGCTCCCTGGTCTCTTTATCTACCAGGTCCTGCCTGTTGCCCTTCTTAAACTGCTCGATAGAATCCTGGCGGGCCTTGACCTGCTTTCTGATCACCGAGACCACCTCTTTGTCATCAAGCTCCTTCTTCTTCTTGGCAGTAGCTACATTATTAAGTTCTGCGCGCAGGAAACTTAATGCCGAACTCTTTAAGGCGTCCTTGGACTTCATCGCTTCCTTGTAATCATTGAAGATCTTCTCCTCGAGCATGGCTACCTCCTCCTCAAAATGAAAAACAATTCTTAAATCGGCTAAGCCTCGCCTTTAAATCTTTGATTGTAAGCCGCGCAGTTCTCTCCACTCCGAATCCCTCGATATTAAAGGAGGCGGCGACTGTGCCAAGGGCAAGCGCCCTCTTAATACTTGCTGCGGTTATACTCTTATCTTGGCTTAAAGAACCCATAAACCCTCCGGCAAATGTATCACCTGCTCCGGTGGGATCGATCACATTAGCGATAGGAAATGCAGGCAGGGAAAGGATAAATCTGTCGCTGTAAAACAGGACTCCGTGCTGGCCCTTCTTGATCAGGACCATCTGCGGCCCTAATGAGCGCAGGCGTTTTGCTGCCTTGACTAAATTACTCTCTCCGGAGAGATCCCTTGACTCCTGGTCATTAGCCACGTAGATATCGACCCTCTTTAATATGCGCAGTAAAGCTTTTCTTTTGTGTTTTATCCAGTAATTCATACTGTCCAGCGCAACAAGACCCGGCGAGCGCACCTGAGAGAGCAGATCGCGCTGGATGTCGGGATCGACATTGGCAAGAAACACATAATTTATATTCTTTTGCCTCTGGGTGATCTTCGGTTTGAAGGAGAGCAATACTCCCAACCGGGTGCGCAAGGTAACAGCAGTATTCAAATCCCCCGAATATTTGCCCTCCCACCTGAAACTCTTATCAGGTGACTTGACCAACGAACTCAAATCTATTCCCCTGCGGCGCAGAAGATCGATATGCCTTCGGGGAAAATCCTCTCCTACGGAGGCAACCAGATTTACCTTGCCAAATAAGCGCGCCGACATGGCAAAGTGGGCTGCCGAACCACCCAGCATATCCTTACGCGCTCCCGCAGGTGTCCTTACCGTATCAAGCGCGACTGTACCTAAGACTAATACGCTCATCTAATAAATAATAATGTGATTATTGCGATAAAAAAACAATAATATCCAAAGAGATACAGCTTCCCGTTTTTTATGACTGTTTTTAACATCCGAAGCGCGATCAACCCGGTAAGGAAACTAAATACCAGGCCGACGGATAGATCTATATTCCAGACCAGGCTTATCTTTCTAGTCTCAAGCAGGACCGCCCCTAAAACAGCCGGGATCGAGGCCAGGAACGATAACCTAAATGCAGCATCTCTATTTAGTTTCCGAAATAATAGTGCGCAGATCGTAATGCCGGAGCGGGAGATCCCGGGAATGATCGCAACGCCCTGGGCGATCCCTAAGATAAAAGAATCCCCGCTCCCGGGAGAATCTTTACGCTGGTCCATGAATCTACGGGATAGTAAAAGGATCGCTCCTGTAAAAACTAATGCGGCGCTGACCAGGATAGGAGAACTGAACAGGCTTTCAAAGAAATCCTTGCCCGCGATTGCGATTACTCCGGTGATCACGCTGACGATGAGGATAAACTTGAGCAGCTTTAAACTGCGCAGTGCCAGCAATATATCCTTAAAGAAGAATATCACCAGAGCCAAGACCGTACCTAAATGTAGGATAACCACGGTCTCTACCTCCTGTCCATTCATACCAAAAATCCTCTGCAGGATCACCAGGTGTCCGGAGCTGCTTACAGGAAGAAATTCAGTCAGGCCCTGGACTATACCTAATACTGCTGACTTCAGCATGAAAGCTTTAAGACCTCCTCCCTGATAGCATTAGCGATCGCCTGGTAATCATCCGATACGCCCCTCTTGCTGCCTGCCTTGATCAGATCACTGGCGCTCATGGGGCTGCCGAAAGTAACCCTTAAAGGATACGGCCGGGGCAGACGCTCTGTTCTCGGCCAGGAGCGATGTGAACCTTTGATATATGCTGGGATCACCGGAACATCCAGCTCCTTGACCAAAATACCGATTCCTTTTTTAAATTCTGCTACCTTTTCATCGACTGCGCGGCGGCCTTCGGGGAATATGCAGATGATTTTATTATTACGCAGGACCAGGGCAGCTGCCTGCATCGCCTCGCAGAGTTGGGAACTGGAATCTATGGAGATCAACCTTGCAATTTTAGCTGACCAGCTGACTGAGGGGTGCTCAAAGATCTGGCTATAAACCAAAAAGAATGTCTTTTGCACAACGCCTAAAGGGATCCCGCAAAAGAGCACGAATGGATCAAGATAGCTGGCGTGATTTGCGCAGATGATATAGGGGCCGTCTGCCGGCAGGGGGTTCTTCATCTTTATGCGTAAAAACCAGAAGATCTTAAAAATGATCATAAAGAGAACTTTAAACAGCCCGTTAAACAGCTTATCCGCAAGTCCTATGCGCAGCCTGATCTTCCTTTCCAAGAGCTCATCAGGAAGAGCCTGCCTGATAATCTTCCCCCAATCCTTCTCTCTGCCTGTATAGGGCACGGCAGCTCCGGCCTTGATGATCCCGGAAACGATCAGTAATACCTCTCTTACCGTCGATGCCTCGGATAACGAGCCGTCGGGTATAGTTATCCCCAACTTTCTCTCAAGCCCTAAGAATAACTCGACCTTGCCCAATGAATCTATGCCCAGATCGATCTCCAGATGGCTATCCGAATTGACCGGTTTCTTTAACTCTTTGCTGATAAAACCGATCAGATTATCGGCGAGCGCCTGGTCTACGCCCGGCAAGTTTCTCTCAGCGGGGGGCTCTTTCGTTACTTCAGGATCAGGCAGGCTCTGGCTAAAGTAAAGTTCACGCACCTGGTACCTCTTGATCTTATTAAGCGCGGTGCGCGGAAGATCCTCCTTTACGACCTTAAAACCCATAATATGATTGTAGGAGGGCAACTCCTTGCCCAGATTCTCCAGCTCCCAGCGGATCTTCTCACCTATACCTATGCCGGTTTCTTTAGTCTTACGCAAATATTCCAGATCCGGAACCACCACCGCGGCGAGTTTCTCATCTTTAGATAAAACGCAGATCTCTTTGATATAGGGGCTCTGCAGATAATGCTCCTCCAGCTCTTCAGGATAAATATTCTTACCCGAGGCCAAAACGATGATCTCCTTCTGTCTGCCGACAAGAAATAGATACCCGTCTCTGTCAAGATAGCCTGAATCCCCGGAGTAAAACCATCCATCTCTTATCGCCTCGCGCGTTAAGTCCGGCCGCTTGAAATATCCCTGCATCACGTTAGGCCCCTGGATCAAGACCTGGCCCACGCCTGAGTCATTGGGATTGAGTATCCGTATCTTGACTTTCGGCAAAGGCTTTCCTACCGAGCCGGGCTTCACTTTTTGATGAGAATTAAGCGTTGCTATCGGGCTGGTCTCGGTCAAGCCGTAACCTTCGATCATTCTGAAACCCAGCCTTGATAATCCCCGCACTACCGCCGGATCGATCCTTGCTCCGCCGCTGACCAAGAGCCTCAAGTCATTGCCCAGGCGCTTGCGCAGGCTTGACTTTACAAATGGTAAAGCAAACGGCCTAAAAAAGAATGGGATCCTGCTTATCTTATCGGCTATTGATTTATAAAGAAGCGAAAAGAGCTGCGGCACGCCCATCAGGACCGAGACCCTCCCCTCCTTTATCGTCTCGATCATATCCTTAGACTTTAAGCTTGGGCAATAGGTGACCTTAGCGCCCAATAAAAGCGGGACCAGAAGCGTACCCATAAAGGCATAGGTGTGGTGCAGGGGTAAAATTGAGATCACGTTATCAGAGGCAAAACAGACATCTAATTGCGTGATCGCCGCAAAGTTAGAGCAGAAGTTCCGGTGCGTCAAGACCACGCCCTTAGGACTGGATGTCGTCCCTGATGTGTAGACAAGCGATGCTATATCCTGCGGCAGAACCTGCGGTAGGTCACATTTTCCCCCTAAAGCGTCCTTCATATTTGGAAAGGAAGCATCGACCGCAACACACTTTAGGCGCAACTCATCGGCGATCTCCTTTAGCCCTTCAGAGATGATCTGCCGGGAGGAGAAGACTACTTTGGCCGAACTATCACTAAGTAAGTTCTTTAGAGCCTTGCGGCTTAATTGAATATCCAGGGGCACGCAACTTAAGCCAGCGTAGCTGATCCCCAGGTAGATAATCGCCCACTCAGGACGATTCTCCAAGAGCAGCGCGACAAAATCACCCTTCTTCAGGCCCTCTGCAAGCAGAAAGCCAGCCACCCTGATAGCGCCAGCCTTGACCTCTTCATAGGTCATCCTCTGCCAAAGACCTTCCCGCTTAATCTGCAGGGCGATCCCCTTAGGATTACCGGAAGCGGCACGGTCAAATAGCTCCGGGATGGTTAGCGCACCTTCTCGCTTAGGCATCTTTATTGACCTTGTTATTTTTTGGAATACGCAAAAGAAATATAAACCCTATGGCCACGAATAGAGCTAGACTTCCTAATGCCAGGCGGTACCCCAGGGCCCCTAAGGGGGAAAGTAATAATAGAGCTATCCCCCAGAACATAGCTCCGATTATAGCTGCAAGATATCCCACAAGACTAAATAGACCAAATACTTTTGCGATCTCTGCTTCAGGAACGAGCTTGATTGCCAGCGCCCTCGTCACTACCCAGGTGGAACCCAGGGAGAATCCGGCTAATGCCCCCACCACCCAATAGAGCCGGTGATCCCTGACCAGGGCGCCACCCAGAAGACAGACCATCCAGAGGATATAAACCGCGCCCAGGCTCTGCTTGTGCCCGACGTAGTCGCTGATGAAGCCGGATGAGATACTGCCGATTATGGCAAAGAGGGTCGAGAATGCGATCAGATTGATCACCTCTGATTCACTCATCCCGAATGCGCGCGTGGCATATATAGACATAAAGAGTATGATCACATTTACCGCACAAAGGCCGAAGAAGGCCGCCCTTAAGAAGTCGGCAAGGCCGGGGAAGCGCCGCGCATCCAGGGCCATCGCCCTTAGATCAGCAAAGACCTGACGCACCTTAGCCCTGCTTAAGAAAGACCTCAAAGATACATTCGCCTTGACAAACCTGTCCTTGACAAAGATCAGGCAAGGCAGGGAGAAGAGTAGGAAAAGGATCCCGGTTGGCAGGAACGTCGCCTTATAGCCGCTCCTTAAGACCACTGGTTTGATAAAATACAGCGCCAGGACCGCTCCGATATAACCGAACATCTTTCCTAACCCCGATACAAGGCCGATCCTGGCCCTTGGCGCTATTCCGGTCATCAGCGCATTGTAAAAAACGATCGCTGTCTGGCAGCCGAAGTTAGCGATCACAAAAAATATCAATCCCAATAAAATGCTGTCTCCCAACCCCAAGAGCATAGTAAAGACCACCGCGATCAGTGTAAGGTAGACCAGAAAGGGACGGCGCCTGCCGTTAATATCAGAAAGAGCACCTAAAACCGGGGAAGAGACAGCGATCAGAAAAGTGGAGATACCGTATGCGGCGCTATAGAGGATCTCCGGCTGACCCCTCTCCAGCGTCAACCAGCGGACAAAATATAAAGAGACGACGTTTAAAGCAAAAAACTGGTTAGCCAGATCATACAGCGACCAGGAGAGTATCAGGGAAGGCCTTCTTAAACTCTCCTTATTCAGTCTCACTTTAACCCTTTCTTAAAAATATGATCAAGCGCAAGATCCGCCAGATCGACATCCCAGTTGTGCGCCAGAAGCTGGCCCCTGATCTCCTCGGGACTTAAGCCCTCTGAACTTTTGACAGATATAAAGGCCTCGAGAACACCCAGATTGTACTTCTGTATCGGATCCAGCAGCTTCCCCACCTCCCTCTCCCGCTCATCTTTATTGGCAAAATAAGCGAAGAGAGCGTAAACAAGGGGTATGGCTAAAACCACGACCGAGCCGATAAATAGATGCGGCTGGCTGCGCCCCAGGATATAGGCTGCAGTCCCCCAGAATACGTCAAAGAGGTAATGCGCCACAAGCACCGCTATCAGGCCGTAGCGCAAAAATAAGAAACTGAATATTATCCCCAGAATACTCACTTCCAGCGCCCTGAACCATACGGGAAAAATCGCATATTCAGAATGCCCCAGCCCCCAGACCACAGAGATCAATACTACTGCGATCAGCGTATTCTTTAAATATCTCTTAGCAAGGCTCAGGCCAAAGAGCCTGAACATCACCTCTTCGCTTAAAGCAGCCCTGGAGCCGATGATGAATGCGCCCAAAAAGGGAAGATATGCTGAAGAGTACCTGGTAAGTTTGATCCATTCCGTCCAGACGCCCAGGTGTTTCTGCCCGAGATGAAACATCACCGCCTGTACACCTAAGAGTATAATGAAGATCAGGTATCCTAAGGCTATAGAGTGCGCCAGGCTGCGGCCAAGGAAAGTCGATTTAATATAACTTAAAAATGAAGCGCTCCTCTTGCTGTCAAAGACCTCATTGTGCAGTGATTCACCGGCGATACCGGGCAACATGAAGGTCACGCTTAAAAATATGACATTGATCAAGAGCTTTGTAAAGTAAACGCCGATGAAGGAAGCCCGGGTGGCGCTGGTGGGATAGCTGATGATCAACTCCTGGAAATTGTTGAAGATATACACTAAGGCCATCGCCGCCAAAAATCCGCCCAGATATATATAGTATTTCTTGGAGAGCCTCACTGCCAGGGCATATCTTCTCTTGACCACTATAGTTATGGCGCACATCAACAGGAATATAAAGGAGAGGAATGAGAAACTTGAGAGATACTCCCCGAAGATCAACTGTCTTTCTATATAACGGTGAAACTTCTCCGGGATATCTAAATTTCCCTGATAGAACTCTCTGACCTCATCCCCTGATACGGTCGCACCGACCAAAAGCTTGGCTCCCCCCTGATCCTCGCCCCAGGGGATGTATACGCCGTTCTTCTCCCAGGAGAAAGCATAGTCGACCCTCTTCTCAAAACGCTTCTCCTTTTCTTCGTGCAGGGTGTAATCCGCCA
This sequence comes from Candidatus Omnitrophota bacterium, assembly GCA_042570405.1. Classification (GTDB taxonomy): domain Bacteria; phylum Omnitrophota; class Gorgyraeia; order Gygaellales; family Profunditerraquicolaceae; genus JBHPDM01. The sequence continues at coordinate 13,273 of JBHPGR010000013.1, read as the reverse complement.
TATCCAGGCCAAACTTGAGTTTTAAAAACTCTGCTCCCCTGGCTCTGGCCGCAGCCTTACCGGGAGATCTTCTTGGTTCAATATCCTCGATAAAATGCCTGAATCCGATCACCCTGCCGGATTTGGAGCTTACATCTACGAAATATTCCTCCTTCTGAAGCTCCTTAAAGAACCTGATCCGCCAGGCAAAGAGTTCGTAATCATGCTTCCTGACGAACTCTTCTTCGGCATCTGAGCCGAGTGTCTTTTGCAGATACCTGTCAGCCCAATTATCACTGACAAAGACCATCGCTTTAGAATACCCCGCGGCATCAACGCCCAGAGAATCAAGATACCCCCCTGCGATACTTTGTGCCTCAGCCCTATTTACGCTTAAGTCTACAAAGGCAAAGCGCGAATAACCCAACCTTAACCAAAGGGCAAAGCAAAAGAGCGCGATCAGGAAAAATACTACCCATTCTTTTAAAGAAAGTCTCATCTTACCTTCTGTTTTTCTTCAAAAAACTCTCCATATCACTTGGTAATTTAGAATCTATCTTCAGGTGCTCGCCGGTAACTGGGTGCGGAAACTCAAGAACCTTTGCGTGTAGGCAGGTCCTTTTGGCTTTAAGCCTGAAGTCCCTGCGGAAGGCAAACCTCGACTCTCCTACCAGCGGGTGTCCGATCCCCTTAAAGTGTATCCTGATCTGATTCTTGCGCCCGCTAAGGCAAGAAACCTCTACTACGTCAAAATCATTCGCCTTCTCGATCACCCTGTAATCGGTAATAGCGTTTTTTCCGTTAACCGGGCGCTTGATAGATCCCCGGGGATGACGCAGATTCTTCTGCACAAAGGCCAAATAGGTCTTCTTTACCTGCCTCTCCCTAAAAAGGTCCATGACCTTCTTCTGAAGAGACTTTCCTTTAGCATAAATGATCAACCCGGAGGTCTCTCTATCCAGGCGGTGGCACGGATGAAAATTGTAAGCAAGGCCCGCCTGCTTCACGTAGGCATTCAGGATCCCGGTCAAGGTGCGCGACTTATCATCCGGAGCCGGTATTGTCAATAGGCCCGGCGGTTTATCCACAACCGCCAGCCATCGGTCCTCAAAAGCCACAGGGATATTACTTATTTTATCTGTGAGGTCTCTGTCCATTTGCAGAAACTGCAATCCTTTTGCAGCGAAGGCAGGCCCCCCTTTAAGACCTCCAGCGCTTTATAAAAAACGGTCCTGGCGCGTTCCGGATCGGTACTAATCTCCTTGATCAAGACCTCAAAATTAAAATCAGACCCTGAAATTATCTTCTTCGGGATATAGTATGCCAGATAAGCGCTCCTGCGGGTAGGATATTTGTTTTTTTCTAATAAAAGGGTATAGGCGTCCATCTGAAACTGGTAGGCCGGATGTACGCTATCCGGAGCCCTCCCCCGGGTCTTATGGTCTAATACGGCGTAATTGCCGTCGTCGAGCTTAATGCACTCATCAAGATATCCCCCCAGCTTTGCGCCTGGCAACGGATCTATATATTCCAACCAGCCCTTCTTGGGAAAATCCTTCATCAATTTACCGGGAATCTTACCCTCCAGGAATGAGGGTAAGATATTTTTGCTGCGGAATTCATCCAGGTATTCTTTGACCACCCTGTCTAAACCACTGGTGATCGTCGCCACCGGCATCCCCGGCCGCTTTAACTCCTTATTTATCTGCAGCCAGAAACAGCGCGGGCAATCTAAAAAACGGTTTAATGATGAAGGGGAGAGTTTGACCATGCTAGATTATCTCAAGCATCTTGTCTATCGCGCGCCTGGCGCGGCGGCGGATGGCATCAGGTACCCTTACCTCCTCCTTAAGTCCCTCCAGGCTCATAAGGATCTTCTCCTGAGTGATCAGCTTCATGTTGGGACACACCGCCCGCTCCGAAGCAGGGTAAAACTCCTTTGTCGGGTTATCTTCCTTCAAGCGGTAGACCAGGCCAACCTCTGTACCGATGATCATCTCTTTAGCCTCTGTTTCTTTGGCGAACTTACACATCTTGCTCGTGGAGCATACCACATCTGCCATCGCCACTACCTCGGGCAGGCACTCCGGGTGCACCAGGACCTTTGCCTGAGGATGAAACTTCTTCTCCCTCTTGATATCATCCGGTAATATCCTGATGTGCGTGGGGCAGAATCCGTGCCAGGAGATAAGCTTTCTTCCTGTTTGCTTAGAGACATAATCAGCCAGGTATTTATCCGGGACAAAGATCACTTCCTGCCTGTCCTTAAAGACATTGACTACCGCTACCGCATTGGTCGAGGTACAGCAGACATCTAATTCCGCCTTGACCTCTGCGGAGGTATTCACATAGCCCACGACTACCGCCTTAGGATGCTCCTTCTTTAGCTTCCTCAGGTCATCGGCGTTCATCATATCAGCCATTGGACACCCTGAATTTATATCCGGCATGATCACTTTTTTATCCGGGCAGAGGATCGAAGCAGTCTCAGCCATAAAATGCACCCCGCAGAATACTATTACCTCAGCCTCGGTCTTGGCGGCAATGCGGCTTAATTCCAGGGAATCCCCCCCGAAATCCGCCACCTCCTGGACCTCAGGAAGCTGGTAATTATGGGCCAGGATCACGGCATTGCGCTTCTTCTTGAGCTGCGCTATCCGTGCCTCTAAATCATCGTTAGTCTTTCTTGCCATCGCGTTATTCCTTTCAAACTATCACTCTATCGATGATCCCCCCGCCAACCACCGTATCCTGATCGTAGAACACGGCGGACTGTCCCGGGGTGATCGCAAACTGCGGCTGCTCGAACTCCACCCTGATCTTACCCCCTAAAGGCACGAGCGTTGCCGCAACTTGCTTTTGATTATATCTGATTCTCGCCGAAAGCACAACCTTCTTCTTTAATGGTTCTGCTATGAAATGCTTATCCCCGATCAGGAAAACCCTCTTACAGGCATCTTCCCGCCTGCCCACGACTATCCGGTTTCCTTTGGGCTCGATCTTTGTCACATATACGGGATACCCCCTGGCAATACCTAAACCGCTGCGCTGGCCGATCGTGTAAAGCGCAATACCCCGGTGCCTGGCTAAGATATCTCCCCCCTTACCGACAATCGGCCCGGACTTGAGCTTGCCCTTTAGCCTCTGACGCAGAAATCCGCGGTAATCATCCTGCGGGAAGAAGCAGATCTCCTGACTCGCTCGCTTATCCGCGACCGGCAGGGCAAACCTTTTCGCTAACCTCCTCACCTGCAACTTGCTATAGCCACCTAAAGGAAAAATTATATGCTGCATCTGTCTTTGACTCAAACGGTAGAGGAAATACGACTGGTCTTTCCTGCGGTCTTTGCCTTTTTTAAGCCGAAATCCGTCTCTTGTCTTTACGATCCTGGCGTAATGCCCGGTAGCCAGTGATCCTATCCCCAGGGCCAATACCCTCTTCAGTAACATATCAAATTTTATGAACTGATTGCATCTTATGCAGGGGTTTGGTGTGCGGCCGAGAGAATATTCGCTCAGGAAATCATTGATCACCAACCTCTCAAGCTCCTTGCCAAAATTCAAAACGAAGTGCCTGATCTTCAATTTCCTGGCCACCCGCCTGGCATCATTTATACCCTGCGCTCCGCAACAGGCAGGCTTCCTGCGCTTTGAAGCAGGGATGCCAAAGCACATGGTGATCCCGGTCACATCATACCCCTGTCGTTTAAGCAGAAGAGCTGCCACAGAAGAATCCACCCCTCCGCTCATAGCAACAGCGACCCGCTTCTTCATTCCTTAAGCCCCCTGATCTTGACCTGGGTCAATCCACGCACAGAATTACAGAGGAATATCTTATCCGCTCGCAAGAGGTCCTCCGGATAGATCACCTGCTCCTTTGCCCGGTACTTCTTGATCAGGAAATCCCGGAAGATCCCCGGAAGCAACCCGCAGGAGACAGGAGGTGTGAAAAATTTCCTACCCTTCTTTATCACTAAGTTAGAGACAGCGCCCTCGGTGACCTCACCCCTGGTATTAAGGAAGATCACGTCAAGATACCCCTCCTTGAGATGGCTGCGGTATTCCCGGTCATACAACTGGCGGTTGGTCGTCTTGTGATAGCAAAAGACGTCCTGCGGGTTCCTGCGGTAGCGCGAGAAAGCAATATACTTCTCTTGAGGCTCCAGGGCATCCCTGGCGATCGGAAAACATTCTATGCGCAGATCCCCATGCTGATCAACTAAGAGACGGACCCTATATCCTCTCCATCTCTGGAATCCCTTTTCCGAAGAGCGCAACAGGCTGGTTATTCTCTTGCGGTCAAAGGAAAAACCAAAGTATTTTGCTGAATCTTCCATCCTCTTTAAGTGTTCTTTAAGAAATCTATACCTGCCCTTCCAGGCGATCGTCTCCAAGAGATAGAAGGAATTGTACTTTTCGGTAAGAAAGCGGGCCTTTAAAATACACTCCCGGAATTCACTTTGCGCCTTAGAATCATAGACTATCCCGCTTCCTGTGCCCATTTCACCCTTGCCCCCGGATAGAGTAATCGTCCTGATCGGCATATTAAATACAGCTTTCTTGCCAGGCAAGATCAATCCTAAGGCCCCGCAATACACCTTTCTCGGGGAATCCTCTAATTCCCTGATTATCTGCATCGTCCTGATCTTAGGGGCGCCGGTGACCGAACCCCCGGGGAAGATATTCCTGAAGATCTCAAAATAGGTGATATCTTTCTTCAGCCTGCTCTTGACGATAGAGGTCATCTGGAATAAGGTATTGTATTTTTCAATATCGAACATCCCGGCCACGGCAACACTTCCTGTCTTAGAGATCCTGCCCAGGTCGTTACGGATAAGATCGACGATCATTAGGTTCTCCGCCCGGTTTTTAGGGCTGCTGCTTAAACTATCTCTGCGTTCTTTATCCTCCTGTGCGCTCTTCCCCCGTTGAATCGTACCTTTCATCGGTTTAGAGTAGATATCCAGGCCCCTTCTTTTAAAGAAGAGCTCGGGAGAGAGGGAGATCACGTGCTCACTTTTAAGTTTACAGAAGGACGCATATGAGACGCTCTGCCTGTTTTTCAAATACTGATAAAGAGAAAATGCGCTACCCTGGAAATCAAAAAGATACTTCCCGGTAAAATTGACCTGGTAGGCATCTCCGCACTTTATATATTCCTTTAGGCGCCGGATCTTCTTGGCGTACCGGGTTCCATCAAAACTCAGCCGTAAATGCCTGATACTGAAATCATCCTGCTTCCCTCCCGGGTCAAAAAGCCCGGGAACCTCCTTGTTTATCCTGCCCGTCTTATGGTTGAAAACCAGCGGCTGCTTAAAAGCGCACAGATAGATCAGCGGGTAGTTGAAATCCTGGTTGTGCCGGAAGAGGGCATTTTCGAAATAATAACCTAATTCATAAGAGAAGTAACCGGCAAGATAGTGGTCGCGGGATAACTCCTCGATCCTGGCAAAGGCAGGCTTTACATCCTGATATCGCTTTACCCTGATCACCTTCACCGGATCGGTAAAGATATAGCTTTGGAAATCCTCCCGGCTGAAGAGGCCGGTCTCAAAGAGCAGGAAATGCTCCTGGGTATCGATGAACTCCGGATTTAAAGCAGGAAGCCTGTGGTATTTAGTTTGCATGATCATATATTATAACGCATATATCGGTTTATTAAAAGGGCTGGCTTACCAGGCAAACCTACAGCCTACTTCGATCCACCTTCCCGGCGCAGGGATCCCTTCGATCTCCTGGTATTCTACAAGGAATCAAACTTTACAAAGAATAAGTTTAAAGAATAGGCCCTGCTTTTTACTATTACGATCGGCTCCAGGTCCTGCGAGTATCTTGCTCAGGATACTCAACAGCGGCGCAGCTGAATACGGCCAAGGCCGTAATCAAAACAGTTCTTCTCTAGTCAAACATGGGATTATTATAAAATGGGCGGGATAAACCGTCAATGACTCACATCTCCGGCGGCGACCTTCTGGGTGAGTCCGGAATCTTTTCTTACTAACAGACAGCCGTCAGCATCAATATCTACTGCCTGGCCTTCGATATGCTTATTGTGCGATACGACCTTGACCCTCTTTCCTAATGTAGCATTATGCTCGCGCCACTTTTCAATTATCGGACGGCTTGCCTGCTTCTTAAAAACTAAATAGTTCTTCTCGATCCTGCGCAATATCGCCTGCAATAACTCTATGCGGCTTACCATCTCTTTACTATGCTGCTTTAAAGAAGTGGCCCCGGCTACCAATGTATCGCGCTCATTATTAACGTTCAGCCCTATGCCGATGACTACAAAACGGATCTGATCGATCTCAGCATCCAATTCAGTCAATATGCCGCCTGCCTTCTTATTAGCAAGCAGGATATCATTAGGCCATTTTATCTGTGTATCCAAGCCTAAGACTTCCTTTATTGCCTCACAGATACTCACAGCCGAAAGCAGGGTAAAGATAGAGGCTTGGGCCGGAGCGACCTCAGGGCGCAGGATCAAGGAGAGGTATATTCCTTTATGCTTAGGAGATAACCAATTCCTACCCAGGCGGCCCCTCCCCCTTGTCTGGGTCTCTGCCAGGACCAGGGTCCCTTCTGAAGCGCCCTCCAGGCCTAATTCTGTGGCCAGATCCATGGTCGAGGCGAGCTTATCGAAATAATGTATCTCTTTGGCGATGACTTTTGTGTCAAGGTGGCGGGAAACCTCATGAGGGAATAATCTATCCGGTGCAGAGACTAACTGGTATCCTAAATGAGGCACGGCTGCGATGTCGTAACCAGCATCTTTAAGATCCTGGATGTGTTTCCATAGCGCCTGGCGGCTGATCTTCAGGCGGTGGCTGATCTCCTCCCCTGAGGTATAACCCTGTTTCCTCATCAGAAGATCAATAATTTTTTCCTGCATAGTTCCTCGGAATCACTTCGTTCATGCTGCCGGTACGATAACCTTGCAGATCAAGAGTAATAAAATCATATCCTAATCTCTTCAGCTGCCTTGCTACTTGATTATGTTTTTTTATAAGCCTGGGGATCTCATCTTTACCTACCTCGATACGGCAGAGCCCGTTGTAATGGCGCAGCCTCACTACCTTAAATCCCATCCCCCGCAAAACTCTCTCTCCAAGATCGACGCGGCTTAATATATCGCGGGATATCTGCGTCCCGTAGGGGACCCGCGAGGCAAGACAGGCAAGGGCAGGTTTATTCCAAGTGACTAATCCCATCTTCTTGCTTAATCTGCGGATATCATCTTTAGCAAGGCCTGCTTCCTGCAGCGGGGAACGGACCGCAAGTTCCTTCTTGGCGATGCGTCCCGGGCGGAAATCTTTCTTATCCGAGATATTGCTGGCATCGGCCACAAAATTTAACCTTTCCCTGACAGCGATACGCTTAAGCTTACTGAAAAGTTCTCTTTTGCAATAATAACAGCGGTTTCTGGGATTAGAACGGAAATTCAGATCAGCGAATTCGTTGGTCTTGATCACTTTATGTCTTGCGCCAAGTTTCTTTGCCATCCTCTTGGCAGAATCAAGCTCCTCCTGCGGGTAGGTAGCTGATACTGCAGTGACTGCTAATACTTTCTTTCCTAATGCCCTATGTGCTGTTGCCAATAAAAAGGTGCTGTCTACGCCCCCGGAATAGGCCAACAGCACCGAACTCATCCCCTTTAGGATTCCTTCTAATTTTTTAAGTTTAGCCATTTGAATGAACAGATAACTTATGGAGCTACGCAGTAGCGACATAAGTTATAGCATCCGTCATTTTATTTATCTACCAGCGTCTGCGAATTAACCCCGCCAAGGCGGGGTAAGTTCGGACATATAAGTTATGTCGCTTGCGCTCCATAACTTATGTCCTCACTTAGAAATGGACTTCCATCGCGCGGGTGGGGCAGACTTTGACGCAGAGCTCGCAGGCGATGCACTTGTTATCGTAGAAGTTGACTTTACGGGTGATCGGATCGACGACAAGCGCCTCCGTAGGACAGATCGGGACACAGACCCCGCAGTCAGTACACTTGGTCTCGTTACGCCTGACATCCTGGCTTAAAGGCTGGATGCGTACACCGCAGGACTTGATATACTTAATGCCCTTCTTAAATTTCTCATCTTCCCCATTCAACTCCAGGATCATCAAACCCTCCTCCTGGGGGGTGACGTAAGCCTTAAGTATATTAAACTGCAGATCATACTCCTTGACCAGCTTATAGACGATCGGTTGATTCACCAGGCGCTGGGGAAAGTGCAGGACTATACGCTTTGACGTCATACAGCAACCACCTCTTTTACCTGCGGGACATCCTTCTTTAGCATCTTCTCGATACCCATCTTCAGGGTCATCTGACTCATCGGACAGCACCCGCATGCGCCGGTGAGCTTTACCTTGACCACCCCGTCATCAGTTACATCCACCAATTCCAGGCTGCCGCCGTCAGCGGCGAGCATAGGTTTGATCTTCTCTAAAGCCTTCTCTACTTGTTCACGCATATCAGTCTCCTTAATGAGCCCACGACTTACGGAACGCTAGTGACGTAAATCGTCTGGGCGAATTAATCCCGAAGCCTGCGCAGTCCGCCACGATTCGTGGCGGACAAGCGTTTAGGCAAGGGATGGTTCAATGAGCGCATAACTTACGAACACGCTAGTGTGAGTAAGTTATATGCGCGAATTAATCCCGAAGCCTGCGCAGTCCGCCACGAATCTCAGCGGACAAGCGTTTAGGCAAGGGATACTTTAATGAGCAGATGAGTTATGGAGCGCGAAGTGCGACATAACTCATAGGCCGCAGGCCGTCTGTGAATTAAACCCTTGACATTTTTAGTACTATAGCTGATTAGAAAAAAATTGTCAAGGGTCAACTCGGACAGAGGCTTACGTTCACTTCTTTCCGTAAGCCTCGTCCTCGTTGATTATATCACTCAATCGCCCTTTCTTTCAAGGGTTTAAAGCTGTAGCCTGACTCTGCGCCGGGTATGGAAGCTACCGGCTCGGTAAGCAGGAAATCCTTGCTTTTAATCCAGCCCTTGAGCTCTTCGGCGATCTCTTTTGCCTTGGAATAGCTTGAGAGGGCTCCGGTGGAAACCTCCTTACCCTTGACCGTGATCTTGCCGGATTTCAATTGCTTATAGTTGACTTCACCCAGGGAGCGCGATACCCCGTTTGGATAATCCTGGCTGTAATCCACGATCTGGGCAAAGATCTCCTCATCTTTGACTGAGGTGTATTTAAGGATCTCCTCATTCAATACCGGGATCGGTATCCCCATCCCCACAGTGAGGGTGACTCCATACCCTGACATGCTCGTTCCTACCAGCCACTCGGGTTTCATCTGCTTTAAATCCCCGATCACCGCGATCGTACCCGCCGGTACGCAGGTAACACCGTTCTCCTTCCTCTTCGCTGCGGGATTGTGCTGTGTCCCATGCCATGCGATATAGCCGATGCCTCCGCCAAGATAGATCTTGGAACCGATCCCGAAAGTCTTGTAGTGGGGATCATTTAAAAGCGGGGAGAGCTGGCCGGCAGAGCAATAATTGGCATTGCCTATTTGGGGACGCAGCGTACCCATATAGGTATATATCATCTTGTCTGACAGGTTTACCGCAACATTATAATTCTGGTAGCAGTTGCGGATATTAAAAAGTACTGCCTCGTTTAGATCCTTGATGTTAATATATGTCTCTAATTTCTTGCGCGGATAACAGTCTGTGCCGTAAGATGTCGCCTCAAGACGGATATCCTTACCGCCGACTATATCCTGTATCAGGTGCGCGCCGCCGTACTTAAATTCTCCGGGAAATACTTTATTAAGCGGATCATCATCCGGCAAACCGGTTGCACCCACATAGATATCTACTGCCGCAAAACCCGTATAGGCAGGTATATCATTCAGTTTACATATGCCTCCGCCTAACTTTATCTTAGGCTTAGAATGACCGATATTAAAATATGCTCCGGAAGAACACATCGGGCCGAAGGTTCCGGTTGTGACCACATCTACCTCCTCAGCTGCCTTCCTTGGCCCCTTCTTATCTACTAAATCAATTACCTCTTCTGCGGTAACGACTACTACCTGCCCCTTCCTGATCTTTTCATTTATCTCTTTTATCGTCTTCATATTGCCTGCCTCCTTAAATCTTCTTTAAAATCTCTTTGGCTACCTTTCTGCCGGATAATAACATCCCCCCGAACACCGGCCCCATCCTTGGCCCCCCAAATACAGCATTAGCCGCCATTCCAGCGACATATAATCCGGGGTAGACTATCTTGGAATTCTTGACTATATATTCCTCGCCCCTTTCTGCCCACATTGGGTTTTCGCCTAAGAGCCTTCCGGTCTTTGTCTTTAAAACCGGGCCGATCTTTTTCACTACAATATTACATACCTCGGCCGCATGCCCCGTAGCATCTATACAGTACTTCGCCCTGATCGTCAGCGGGTCGACGTGTAAATTCGCGATCCCCACAGCTGACCAATTTAATACTAATCCCGTGATAGAATTTCTATCTATCATCACATCCTCCGCAGAGATACAGTTAAATATCCTCACTCCGCTCTTTACCGCCTTAGAAGTAAAAGTAGAAACCGCCTCAACCGAATCAGATAGGAAGTACCCCTTTTCGTATTTACGCGTCCGGATTCCAAACTCATCCATGATCTCCTTGGCTTTAGCCTGCACTACGATCTCATTGAACATCATCCCGCCTCCCCACATCCCGCCGCCGGTGGAGAGCTTCCTTTCAAATAATACAGTATTGATCTTTTTTTTAGCTAAATAATACCCGCAGACTAGCCCGGCAGGACCGCCTCCGGCGATCGCCACGTCAACATCCAGAGACTTAAGTAGTTTTTTGTAATAACCCTCAATGATCGCCCTTGAGATCTTAATGTCGTCTAACTTCATGCGGCCTCCTTAGTCTAGGTAAATAACCCTGTAGAAAGATACCTCTCCCCGGTATCAGGCAGGATTACCACGATTAGTTTACCCTTATTCTCTACTCTTTTTGCTACTTCAAGCGCTGCCCAGACGGCTGCTCCGGAAGAAATGCCTGCGAGGATCCCGGCCTCTTTTGCTAAACGCTTGGCTGTCTCTTTGGCATCCTCATTACTGACTTGAATAATTTCATCCACAAGATCCTTTCTTAAGACATCTGGAACAAATCCTGCGCCGATCCCCTGTATCTTATGAGGCCCCGGTTTTCCTCCGGAGAGGACCGGTGAATCCTTGGGTTCAACAGCAATTGCCCGGAATGCGGGCTTTTTCTTCTTAATCGCCTCGGAGATACCGGTAATTGTGCCGCCGGTACCAACGCCGCTTACTAATATATCTACTTTACCATCGGTATCGCGCCAGATCTCCTCTGCGGTAGTCTTACGATGTATGGCAGGATTAGCCGGGTTCTTAAACTGCTGGGGCATAAAGTAATTTTTATTTTCTTTAGTTAACTCCTCCGCCTTTTTTACTGCTCCGGCCATGCCCTCGCTTCCCGGAGTCAAAATGATCTCTGCTCCAAGGGTAGAGAGGAGCTGTCTGCGCTCAAGGCTCATCGTATCAGGCATAGTCAGGATCAATTTATACCCCTTGACCGCCGATACACAAGCCAGGCCGATTCCGGTGTTGCCTGAAGTGGGCTCAACGATTACGGTGCCTTTCTTAAGTTTAGCGGATTTTTGAGCCTCTTCGATCATACTCAGGCCGATCCTATCCTTAATCGAAGAGCAAGGATTAAATGACTCCAGCTTTGCCGCCACAAAAGCGCCGCTATCCCCGGCTAACTTACTTAACCGCACTAATGGCGTATTCCCGATAAGTTCGGTAATATCTTTGGCTATCTTCGGCATATCTTGCGCCTCTCTTTAGACTTATTATATCTGATAGACGAATGATTTTTTGCTAATCTGTAAACGTCTTGCCAGGTCTTCAAAGGTAATGTTATCTACTATTCCGGATATTCCCCTGCCTACTTCAAGCCATATCGGCCTGAAGACGCACTTGTATATTTCGTTACAACCTTTATACTTCTCATGGATGCAGGAAATAGGTTCCAGCGGACCGTCAATATACCTGATTACATCACCCAACGTTATCTGGGCAGGAGACTTAGCTAAAGAATATCCTCCATCTTTACCGCGTCGGCTTTCTACGAATCCTCCGCGCTTTAAATCTAAAAGCACCTGCTCCAAAAATTTTATCGGAGTATCAGTATGCCTGGCCAGGTCGTGTATAGTCACCACGCCCCCGCCATAGCGTAAGGATAGATCTAAAATTGCTTTTAGTGCGTAATCTCCCCGATAAGTTATGCGCATTGTCTTATATCTACTATTCCTATCAGTTTAGTAGAGTATAGCATAAAAAAATAACTTGTCAAGTGATTTTAAAATTTATTCCTCGCCAGGTAACGAAAGGCGCTCAGGGCTGCCTTTGAACCCTCCCCAGCGGCGATGACGATCTGTTTCTCCGGGACATCAGTGACATCCCCTGCGGCAAATACAGCGGGGATGCTTGTCTCGTTTCTTGAGTTTACCTTGATCTCCCCTACCTGATTCCTCTCCGGGTCTTTCACGAATTCAGAGTTAGGCATCAGGCCGATCTCAACAAAGACCCCTTGGACCGATAATGCCTCTTCTTTGCCCTGCCTATTTATCCTGATACTGGTGACCATCTTATCGCCGGTTACCGCGGTCACTTGCGCCTGATTAAATACCGTGACGATCTTACTCTCCTGGACCTTCTCGCGCATTATCGCGTCTCCGCCTAGCGCGGCAGTATTATTAATGATATAGACCTTTTTGGCGATATTCATTAACTGCAAGGCGGCATCCAAAGCTGAATTTCCTCCGCCGATCACTGCGACATCCTTACCGGCAAATATCGGGCCGTCACAAGTAGCACAATAAGTCAACCCCTTATTCTTAAACTCCTTCTCTCCGGGAACGTTAAGCTCTCTTGACCTTTTACCTGAGGCGATGATCGTAGTCCTGGCCTCATAGGCGCCCTTATTCGTCTTGACCGAAACCGCATCTCCTTCCCGCTTAAGCCCTATAACCTCCTCACCTTCTTTTACCTCTATATTATATTTGCGCATATGCTCTTCAAATTTCTTTGCAAGCTCCGGCCCACTGACAAACTGGTATCCGGTGTAATTTTCTATGTCGCCGCTCCAGGCAGCCTGGCCCCCGATATCCCCGGTAATGACCAGTATCTTCATCTTCTTGCGCGCCGCATATACTGCCGCAGTAATCCCCGCCGGCCCAGCACCTATTATGATCAAATCATACATGTTTATTCTCCATTAGCGGGTGGCTT
>JBHPGR010000012.1:0-30621 GCA_042570405.1 Candidatus Omnitrophota bacterium | reverse complement strand
TGGCAGGAGCTTACAGATGATGAAAAAGCCGCTATCCTTGCCTCACTCAAAGGAGCAAAGGGCCTTGGAAGCAGCAATTCCCGGCAGGTCTTCTTGGCATCTTGTGCCCTATCTAACTTCTGGCAGGAGCTTACAGATGATGAAAAAGCCGCTATCCTTGCCTCACTCAAAGGAGAAGAGGGCCTTGGAAGCAGCAATTCCCGGCAGGTCTTCTGGGCATCTCTTGCACTAGGCAATATTTTAAGGAAAACTTCAGATAAGAGAAAGCTTTCTCAGCCGCAGCCGCAAGCGCCGAAAAATAATCCTGACCCTGCAGGCCGGGGACCAATGACTTCTCCGCCGACGAATATTTTAGGGTTGGTTCCGCCCTTACTCACTAAAACCAGCTTCAGCGCGCCGCTCGTATTCGGTAATCCATACCTGGCGCTCGCTGTGGCCTTGGCGCTTAGCGCCTTACCTTTTATTTGGCAGTCGCGCGATTATCTAAAAATAGTCTTTGGCGAATGCACCGCCAAAGGGACGCTTTCTTTGCTAAAGCGGAAACTGTCCCCGGCTAACCGGGAAACTGTCCCCATTTTGAGAAGGGACACCCCTAGCTTTAGTCGGCTGGGCGTCCCTAGAAGTGTTTTGGCTGTAGGGGTGATGGTGCTGGCGGTGGTGATTAAGGGGCTGATCAGCGGGGAGTTCTCCCCGGAGGAATTTGGATTATTGCCTTTTGTGGCGCTGATGGGGGATAACGGCGGGGAAGTCAAAAAGAAGAAGACCCCGCGTAAAAAGAAGGCTGCGCCTAAGAAGAAGGCCGCAGGCAAGAAGAAGCAGGTCCCTGGTCGCGATGCGCGGATCAAGGAACTTGGTGCAGAGTATGCTAGGCTGGAAAGAGAGCTTGCCGGATTACTTGCGCTTAAAAAAGATCAGGATAAAGCGCTTTCATCAGAAGGTTTGACCAGGCAAATCGCCAGCCTGCGCCAGCAGATTGCCGGATTACGACAGCAAAGAGATAGCGCGCGCTCAAAGCCGCAGCCGTCCGCGCCTGCGACAACAGCCGCCGCTAAGTATTTCACCCTCCAGCAGGCCAAGCAGTGGGTAAAGGATAGGATAAAAATTTTCCCAGAATTGTCTGTTTCTTTCGAGGATCCTTCATCTCTAACTTCCTTATTAACTAAAATTCCCGCAGAGCTCCTTGAAGGAATCGTTGTCGTCGAGTTGAAGCAATCTTCTGTGAATCCAAATTTCATCCGCTTCGCTATTCCTTATCGTATGGATAATGATGCCAGGTTTGTTTCGGGAGATGCTACTATTTTTTCTATCCAAGGCCGGTCTAACCAGATAGACGCCGCTGCTTTTATTGGTTACTCCATTTATCTTATACTTAGTGACGCACCGGATAATTCAAAATATCAAAAGGTGCTTGAGGAATTTAATCTGATTTCCTGGCAAAAAACAAGTAAGCAGGAATATGAAAATGGGCTACTGAAGGGTATTACTAGCTTTGTTTTGGGCTATAGCGTGCGTAATTACATTTATAATATTCGCAATCCCATGGATGATTTTGTCGCTTGCCTTGCCAATTGGTTAATCCGTGGCAAAGAGGCCTTTGTTATATCTGGCGAAACCACAGTAGAAATCAGGCAACAGGGAGCGGCAAAGCTTGCCTTCTTTGAGAAATATTTTAGCGGCAAGCCGCCTGCTGCTGAGTATTTTACTCTCGCCCAGGCAGAGCAGTGGATTAACAAAACAATAACGCTCCCTGCCAATGTCTCGTTTGCACAGCCGCCAGCGCCTTTCTTAACCAAGATTCCTGTGATTCTGCTCGATAGACTGGACAGGATAGCTCTGCCTAGCTCAAGTTCGTCATTTCCAGGAGACACAAGAATGACCATTTACCATAATATGGACAGAGAGAATAAATTTAAGGTAGATATTTATTCTACATCCGATTCCATAGATAGCGCAGCCTTCTTTGCTACAGTCATTTACTTTGAGCTTTTCGCATTAGAGAATCAGAAATTCAGCGCGATAATCGATGAATTTAGGGACATATCCTGGAAGACCGCAGCAAGAGAAACAACCTTTACTTTGGACTATAGCGTGTATGGATACGTTCATGTCGGCAGGAATGGCCCCACAAGTGATTTTATCGCGGCGATGGCTTATTGGCTAGCCCGCGGCGCCTCGGCTTTTACAGTGCCTGCGGATGCCGCAGAAGAAACCAGGCGCCAGGCAAGAGCTAAATTAGCCTTCTTTGAGAAATACTTCGGCGGCAACCCGCCTGCCGACAGCAAAGTTCCTGCAAGCCAACCTCTTCCCAGGGATCCTTTACCTAAAGATTTAACCCCGGCAGAAAGATACGGGCAGATTATCGCTAAGCTGCGGGAAAACGGGTTTGTGTCAAATGATCCCCCTACGCTTCAATCTCCAGATGGACGGTTTATCGTGTTTCCCCCTTCAGACTTAATCGTGACTATCTATCTTGATGCGCAGAGAAACTCGAAATTATGGTTTGTAGATGGTGGGGCGATACAGCACGAGAAGCTTGGGGGCAGAATGACTACCAAGGTTGAGGAATTGTTTGTTTTGGATCTAATCTACGACCCTGCTTCCCGCAAATTGTGGGTAGTGATTGATGATGCGCAAAAAGAGCCTTTCTTTACTGCCTTAAAGCAAGTCGGCATTGAGCCAGCCATGGACTTTGCCGACGGCAGCGGTTATGCCTTTATTACCTATAGCCAGGCCCAAGCTGCCAGGCGGTCCGTACCTGCCCAGCCTGTTGCCGCGCAGCCGGCGGATAAGCCGCAGTATATTCTTAGGCCCAGAACTCCCCCGAGGATCATGGAATATTTAACGACAAAGCTAGGATTTAAACTGGTAGTCAGAGATGTAGACGGCCGTGACTTAAATATTCTGCGCTATGAAAGTACGGCCGGGCAATATTTCGAACTGGCCATCGATGATACTGATTGGCAAGATCAATTTATTTCCAGGCTCGCCATGGGCTTAACTGAAAATCCCGCTGAGATAATAATAGAATATACACCTATTACGGGTAGCCCTCTTCCAAATACTAGTCTGCGCGGTAAATGGCTGGGCCAAGATTGGGTAGTGCCATTTCTCCTGAAGCAATCTCCGCTTTTGGAGGTTGTATTCACGCCTAAGGCAGGTGCAAGCGGGATAAAGGTAACCCTGATTACTCCAGATTTCTTTTACAAATTGATGACGGAGGAGGGGGGTAATCTTTTCCCGAAGGGACTATCTGACCGTATCGAGCTAGAAGTGATCTCGCAAACTCAAGCCTGCCAGCGCTATGCCGAGTTTAAAGATGTTTTGGAATTCCAGGAGGTGTCAGCGCCGCAGGATATTGACCGCCGGCTCGCCGCGGCAGAGGCAGAGCTGGTGCGCCTGGAAGCGCTGCAACAGGCCCAGGCTCCGGTCACTGAGGCCGAGATGCTTCAGGAGGCGGTTAAGCTTTTAAGATCCATAACCTATACCACAGTTGGCGGGCGAGGCGATCTTCGTTCTGTATTGGTAGAAACAGGCCTTGCTAAGGATGATATGCGGTTGAAAGGTAATCGTATTACCGTGGTTCAAGAAAGAGTGCCTTCCCGGACTACAGATGACCGGGAATATATTTTCTATGTCGCAGAAGGGGTAACCGGCTTTGAACTATTAGCGTTTGCCATGAATAGATGCAGCGAGGTATGGGCCCAGTTTAATGAAGAGCAAGCGTTAAGGCAAATAGGTAATAAATTAGCCGAACTTTGGAAAAAGCAGGAGTCTGCCCAGCCGCAGCCGGAACCTATACTGACTTTAGGGAATGAAAGGCTCTTCTCGGTAGGCGAGGCCATCCCCGGGATCAAAGGAGAGATTACAAAGATTTGGTCTCTAGCTATCTTTGAAGACAAGGTAGCAGTCATGATAACAGCAGGCGGGAAGTATCACCTTATCCTGCGGCAGGGGAGTGAGCCCTGGCAGAAGCTCCTCTCGGAAGGCGGAACCATCCCCGGGATCAAAGGAGAGATTACAAACATTTGGTCTCCGGCTATCTTTGAAGACAAGGTAGCAGTCATGATAACAGCAGGCGGCAAGAGTCACCTTATCCTGCGGCAGGGGAGTGAGCCCTGGCAGAAGCTCCTCTCGCAAGGCGGAACCATCCCCGGGATCAAAGGAGAGATTACAGGCATTTGGTCTCTAGCTATCTTTGAAGACAAGGTAGCAGTCAGGATAACAGCAGGCGGGAAGTATCACCTTATCCTGCGGCAGGGGAGTGAGCCCTGGCAGAAGCTCTTCTCGGAAGGCGGAACCATCCCCGGGATCAAAGGAGAGATTACAGACATTTGGTCTCTAGCTATCTTTGAAGACAAGGTAGCAGTCGGGATAACAGCAGGCGGGAAGTATCACCTTATCCTGCGGCAGGGGAGTGAGCCCTGGCAGAAGCTCCTCTCGGAAGGCGGAACCATCCCCGGGATCAAAGGAGAGATTACAAAGATTTGGTATCCAGCTATCTTTGAAGACAAGGTAGCAGTTGGGATAACAGCAGGCGGGAAGGAGCACCTTGTAATATTAAGAATAATCCCTAGCCAGCCGCAGCCTGTCGCGCCTGCGCAGCCTGCAGCACAAGCTTCCCTTCCTGTAAGAGCCGCGGCACCGGTGGATTTCGGGGACACGATCTTTATTCCCAAGGGCTGCAGCTGGAAGTCTCCTAAAGGATATTTCCAGATCGAGCGATTCGGCAGCGAGCCACTCGGCCCTGGTAGCAGGTTTGAGCTTAAGGGGGAATTGTCTAATGGCCATCGCTGGCCGGGAGGCCAGGAAGAATTTGACGGAGATACCTTGGCTGAATTTAAATTCCTTTTTGCGGATAACGGCAGCGGGGCTAGATGGGAGTATATCCCAACAGTAATAAGGATGGGTAAGGAGCCCCGGTTCAATGCTCTTATTAAACCGGTTGAGATTTTCCTTGCTTCCAACGCAGTTTTAGGGTTTATCTATCCTAAGAAAAATACCTCCGATGAGGAAGGCGAAAGGCTTTATATTGTCGTTGCGGATGAATCATATCAGTCTATGACACCATCATTGACTAAATTCCAGCTCGCCGATGAAGGAGAATTAGAAATATACCGGAAAAGCGATCAGATAGATGCCACCGGAGGTAAGGATTGGGTGATACGCCGCAAGCGCACGGTGGCCTTTATCTCTGAGAGCGAAGCGATAAAAATGGCCCAGCCGGTGAAAGATAAGCGTTCGCCCCGCCAACCCAAAGCAGAGCCGGCGCAGGGAGGAATGATGAGGCGGGCATTTGGGATGAAAACCGACCTGATGAGGCGGGCATTTGGTTGGTGGGAATACCGCAGGGCGCTTTTTGCCGCGCGTGGCTTAGCGGGAATTTATACGTTGATGAAAACCGACCTGCAGATTATTCTAGCCTATATTAAGCTCTACAGAATCCGTGCCGGGCCCAAGTTAATTCGCAATAAAGGCATCATCGCCACCCCGCAAACCCTCACCAATAATCCCCTCTTAGATAAATTATCACCCGCTGCTAAGGCCCGCGTTATCCGTCACGAACAGGCGCATTTAGAAGAAAAAGCTGAATTCGCCGCCTATCTTGCTGAAATTGACATAAATGCAGGAATGGAGCGCTTCAGCTGCAAGCGTATTTCTCCAGCATTCATTATCGCCGGCCTGCTTGTTATCGGCCTATTCCTTTCTATTTTTATTTTATCTGCCACGAAAACGCTTTCGCTGACCGGGCTTATTGCGGCGGCAGTAGGAACGGGCGGTGTGGGCGAGGACCGGCTTAAATATGAGGCAGCAGTGGCAGCGCTGGCGGAGCTTGAGCAGGAAGCAAGTCAGGCCAGCCCGGAGCAGCAGGCAATCAATGCTAAGCTTTACGACCACGAAAGAAGAGTTATTGCCGCTATTCTCTGCGGTATAAAGGCGCTGGATGCAGGCGGCGCAATAAAACATCCGAATTTGGTAAAACAGGCAGTGGCGTTAGGCGTAGGCAGGGAGCCGTATTGTTTGGACTTAGAAGGCATAAAGGCTTTCTTGGCTTATGTTACGGAAAATAAAATCTCGCGCCGGTTAACCGGAGAACTTTACCGGCGGATTGATAAAGCGATGCACGAGGCGCTGGCGCAGGCAAATAGGTGCGATGCCGAGTTTTCTATTTTAAGAAGAGATTCCTTCGCCCGCATCTATCAGAATGCAAAATTTTTGTTTAATTATTATTTTAATCCTTACGGGACTTATGTAGCGGATGAAGAAAGATTGGTTGCTGTGCCGGCGTTGAAAATCCGTAAGGATCTTGTCAATAAACTGCGTGGTTTATTTGAGCTCTACGCGGAAAATGCCGCGGAGATATCCCCCGCCGGCACAGAGGTTACCTTTTCATTAAAAGAAATAGGATATGATTTAGAGCTCAGTTACATAGAGGCGGCCTGGCTGAAGGTTATCCTTACCGAAGGAAATTTTGATGCGCGGGGATTCAGCCTGTGCGCCGCGGAAATCAGGAAGTTCATCGGCTATTGCCTATATTACCGCGAAGAAGAGATTATAGCAGAGTGGTCAGCGAGGCTCTTCTGGCAGCTTATGGAGGAGGAGCAAGAGAGGGTGGAGCAGAAGGTAGGCAATTCAATCCCGCACCTTGAACTTTTATTAGTCAAGTTCCGCCCGCTGGTAGAAGCCCGGAAAAATGAATTGGCAGAAGCCAGCAGAGAGGAATTAGCGCCGGCAGGCAAAGGCCTTAAGGCAAGCCGGTATCTGAAATCCATCCTGCCGTTTATTATCGGCGCAATTCTCTTGCTGCCCGATTTATTATTCGCCGCAAATCAGGCGCCAGCTCCGGCTGCGCATTTAGATCTCAGTTTTATCCTGCCGGTTTTTATTCTAGGTTTGGCGAAATGGGGCCAGGACCCGCAAAGGGTTCTAGTCAGCGAACAGGGGGGAGTAAGGCTGGCAGATACATTCTTATTTTTAACCGTGCATTTACAAGACAGAGTCATCATCAGCAGGACCGATCATAATTATGTCCGTCTGGTAGACAAGAATACCCCGGATAATTACCTTGACCTGAAAGCAACGGGAAAAAATGTAGCTATCAGTTTACCGGCATTTAGGGGCAGAAAAGATGAGCGTCTTGAGGTTGTCCTCCAGCCGCAGCCCTGCCGTTTCCCGAGGATGAATTTAAGCCATCAATCCCTGATAGCGGAATTTATCTTACGCCTTTTTGCCAGCCGGCATCCCGGGGATAAATTTACTGCGGCAGTAATGAAGGAATTAAAGCAGTTAGGGGTTAAGGGTATTTTAAAAGAAAGAAAGCTCGAATGGGGAAACCGCCAGGATAGAGTCGTAATCAGGTTGCCGCGGCAGTGCAGGAGGGTGACTACGCTTTATCACGATCTGGCCTTAAATAGCGTCATCCTGGCGTTAGAAGATACCGCCTGTCCGGATAATCACCTGATTTTCTTTAAGAAAGGCGCAGAGGTTTATCTTTTGGGCGATACCCAGGATAAAGATATCTCCCTGCCGGTTATCTGTGGAAAAACCAGGCACATAAAAGGTTTATCCACGAAGGCTATACGGGAATTTGATCTTAGGCTAAACAAGCCATATCGCACCAGAGTAAAACCCGGCAGGAAATGTATCATTGCGCATTTAGGGGATATTACCGTGGTTTCAAGTAATCCGGTAAAATTACAGGTATCCCGGCGCGCCGGAATGGTCTGTAACCGGCATGAATGGAGAAAATACAGCGTGATTATCACTGACCCGGATAGCGGCCGGCAGATCACCCAGATCAGGCGGGTAGGGGCAGATGAAGTGGAAATCGAAGGCCTGATGCTGGAAAGCAGTTCGCCGTTAATAGTCAAGTCCGATTATATCAACCTAAGCAG
This sequence comes from Candidatus Omnitrophota bacterium, assembly GCA_042570405.1. GTDB lineage: Bacteria > Omnitrophota > Gorgyraeia > Gygaellales > Profunditerraquicolaceae > JBHPDM01. Next base: position 22,729 of record JBHPGR010000012.1, on the reverse strand, counting down.
TATTGTCGATCAGTTCCCGGCCTATGCCGCGCCGATTTTAACCGAATTTTTCGCTCACCCCGACCCCGGCGTTTACCTCAAATACCCCAGAAAAATAGTCAAGTATGCGTTAAGCCAAGGTAAATTAGTCAGGGAAAATTACGCCGGGCCGCGCAGCCGCGCCGGATACCAAACTGCCCGTCGTAAATGCCGTCAAAGCCCTGTTGCCGCCCGGGCTTTAACCGCCTGCGCCAGTCCGGCAAATACAGATGTATCGTTTGATTTAGTTGTTTCTACCGGCGGGAGCCGTCTCCTGGCGCAAAATCTGGCGCGCTGCCTGGGAGTGGAATATTTTGCACTTATCGGTAAGTCCGATCCTCACGGCCGTTTTCCGGACGGAGAAATAAGGGTGATTCTGCCTCAGCCGGAAAAAATCAAGGATAAACGGGTATTGATTTTTCAGGGGATCCGTAGCGACGAAGACTATGTAGAGCTGATTTTAGAGATCGCCGCCTTAAGGGCAAAGGGATTTGCTGCCCGGGAGATATCCTGCGCAGTCAACGAGGCAATATTGAAAAACCGCCGGCTTCTGAATATTATTTCCGGGTTTGCCAGGATCTATTCCATGGACCTATCCTTATCCAGCCCGCTGAAATCCTATGTGCCGGATAATCACGAGATCGCCGCCAGAGAGCGCAAGAAGCAGTTCGATTACATCCTTTTCTCCAGCCGGGAAAAATATATTGAGCTAAAACAAAAGGTAGCCGCTGGCCTGTCCCATGATATCTCCAGGCTGCAGATCGGCACCATCGCGGTCAATACTTTTACTGACGGCCAAATAAAGGTGCAGGTACCTGAAGATGTGGCCGGCAAAGACTGTTTGATTATTCATTCCACCCGCTCTGCCAAGGGCCTGGTAGAGCTTTTATTGATGCTGGAAGAGCTAAGGCTTAAGGGCGCGGCAGATATTCACGTGCTTTTATTCTTTGTCGGCTATGACCGGATGCATGAAAATTATACGCTCAAGGATAAGGTAGGCGGCGCGCCGATCGGCATCAGCGCCAACAGCATAAAGATGATTTTAGAGCTGATCGCGCAATATTGTAGCCGCATCTATACGGTAAACACTCATTTTATCAAAGAGCCCGGAGAAAAACCCTATTATTTTCCCGGCGTAGAAAAACTGGTGATTATTAATTTAAATGCCTTTGAATTATTGGCCAGATATTTTATCGCTCACTATGAGCACCGGAATCTGGTTCTGGTTGCTCCCGATAAGGGGGTAGCTAAGTTTTTAGAGCCCATCGCCAGAAAATTTGGCTGGGTTTTTGTGGCTTTTGATAAAGTCAGGCACGGCATCATGGATGTAGAGTTCGCTGTTCCTTCAGACGTATTTAAGTTAATCGATAGGGATGCCCTGGTCATGGACGACGTAGTTTCCGGCGGCAGCACGCCTAGAAAGCTCTGGCCGTTATTAAAGGATAGATACGGCGTAAAGCGGTTATTCAGCGCTACCGTACACGGAAAACAATCCGAAAAAGGCTTAGCTGAATTCTTAAGCTTGACCGACGCCAAAGGTAGAAAGCTGCTTGACGGTATTTTTTCTACGGATACGGTGATCTCCGGAACCTCCCAGGTTTCCATCGCGGATTTAATCGTGGAATTTATTGGTCAGCGTATTCAGGGCGCGGATAAGCGCGCGCAGCCGCTAGCTCCTTTAAATAAAGAAACCATCTCGCAGAGAATGCGGGCCTACGATAATCTCTTCTGGTCTTTTATTCAGTCCAGCCGGCAGGCAAAGGCGGAATTCAATTCAAGATTGTACTGCTTATTAAAACAGCTTAGCTTCCCTGAATTAGTCCGGGCAAAAATACAGGAATTGTCTGCCAGCGGTAAGATCAATATCCTGGATCCGGAGCATATCGCCATTGTGGTCTGCGGCAATTACTTATGGCATTTCGCAGCAGATCGCCCCGGCGACTTAGATATCTTGGTGATATATGAGGGTACCGGGGCCTACCGTCATGGAAACAAGCCGTTTATTCTTTCGGACGAGCTGCCCCCCGTAGATATGGCTTTCTGCAGCAGCGCATATCTTAAGGGTTATTCTAGGGCCAGGGTTCATTTAATGACGCAACTGGATACTTTCGGTACAGTAGTCTATGATAACAATATCTTTCCGCAGCTAGGATTAAAAGCGTTGACCTTAGCGGAAACCGTAAATCATGTTAGGGTCTTAGGAAAGGAAGCGCTGGATGATACGGAATTAGCCAACGCGGATATAATGGATAGCGGATATAGAAAGGCATGGAATAGATGCTGGGCTGCTTTATTAATGTTATGGAAAGTGCTTTCCGAAGAAGAAAGATCCATAGTGTTAGCCTATTTCCGCGATAATTTTGACCTTACGCAGATTAGCTCTTTAGAAGGGCTGTTCATAAATTATTATTTAGGCAAAATACCCCTGCCTTGGGAATCCTCCGGTATAGAAAAGAAAGTAGTAAGATTCTCTCATTTGATCAGCGATTTTTTAGGGCGCTTAAAAAAGCAAACACCTCTGGATAGCCCTGGGCGCGGCCATGCCCTGAGGGCCAGCGATTGGGGGAAGGCAGCAGTGGATTATCCGGATCTGGCAGAATACTTCCTATATTTAGAAGAGCGGTTAGCCGCAGAAGTAGTTAAGCAGAAGAAGCTGGGTAGATTGAAGAATCTAGTAAAATACAGAGGCGAGCCTAAAAATTTTAGAGTTGCCCTCTATAAAGGTTTTAAGCAGGTCATTTGGTACCTCCAGCAAGAGCTTATACCGCTGCCCTTAAGAGAACTGGTGCGCAAGCACGAAGAACACCGGGATCACGATCTTGCTATTCAGCTTTTAGCAGAGGAAATCCGTAAACGCGCCGAGAAGCGCGAAGTCTTCTTACGCGCCTGCGGCGGGAATAAAGAAGAAGCGCGCGGAATAATCGCTACCGGCCGGGGCAATCCGGGTTACTTAATTCAAGAGATGAACGCCTGGCTGGAAAAACAAAGACAAAGCAAGGGCAGCGCAGAAGAAATTGTTCATACCAAGGAATTTGTACGTTTCTGCAAAGTTTCCAGCGCAATAGATATAGAGAGTATAATTTTAAGTGCAGAAGAAATAGAGGAATTAACGGATTATCTGGATGAGCTTGCTAAGGACGGGCCGCTTTACTCCAGCCAGGTTAATTGGCAGGAAGTATTGCAGAAATCAGGGAGGCTGGGCGCGCAAGGAGTTTTTTCCGACATGAAGTTTTGGCATGAATTCGCGCAGCGCATTGAGAAGTATTTAGCGGGCAGCGGGCTGCTTTTTTATACTGCCGCAGCGCTGAAGGCAAGGATCGCCTCAATAGAGACTTCTTTGGCAGCAATTACCAGCGGAGAGCAGATCCCGATGGGCTTGGCAGCGCGCCGCACTGTGCATTTCCTGGTTAAGGGATGGAAAGGCTGCGGAATGTGGGTAACAAAAGAACTATTTGAGCAATTCTGCCAGTTGGCTTGTTATGTTGACGGCACAGTAAAAGAAGAGATGAAAACGGCCAAATATTGCAACAACCCCGAAGCATGGAGGGAATTAGAAATAGTCTCCCGCCGGCTTATTCGTGCCGGGAAGGTTTCTCCTGCCGCCGGATGCGCGGCATTGCCGCCGGCCCTGGAAGGCCTTAGGGCGAAGCTTACAGGGTTAATTCTTAGGTTAAAGCAACGGCTTGACTCTTTAACGCAATTACCCGGAGTTATCCGGACTACGGAATTCGATTATTTTCAGGAGATTTTCCAGGCCTATCAGCAAGAGGGCTGGATATTTGATACGCATATCCACGCCATCGAGGATGCGCTTGATTATCTCGATAAGGCAGGGCCTTTAATGATCTCAGAGTTTGATCCGGAAATAATTTTAGAAAGATTGGATTATATTTTAAGGTATTATCCTTTTGACCAGGCGATGAAAGAAACTAATGCCAGCCTGCTGCTTTGGGTACGCAGAATAAAGAAGTTTCGTTACAGGTTTGATAACAATGTGCTGATAAAGGTTGTCGCAGTCAGTGTTTTATGCTCTGATTTCGCAGATTTAGTAAACAGCCTTTGGCTGTCTTATTCTAAGGTATCCAGTGATTGTATTGGCTGGTTGATTTACCAGCAGGTAAGCACGCATAAAACTCTGCACGAAGTTTCATTAGTCAGGGCGCTTGAAAAGGTTGAAGATGGAAAAGGATTATGTATAGGAGATGAAGCGCATATTGACCCGGCGTCGGGCACCCTGCCGGTAGTCGGAGCGCTTAATGATAATGTCGGGCCCGAAGACAGAATTGATTTAAAACAGGCCATCTATATTGACATACATGATATTTTAGAATGGGTGCAAGGCAGCCGCCCTTCTATAAAGACGAAATTCTTCCGTGGGCACGCGTTAAATACGAATTTCTATGTTTTTCCTGAAGGTTCAGCTGAGCTGAAGAAATTCGGTGGCGCAGCAGTGGTAGATGAATACGGCCTAATACTTGATGACGGTATAGCGATCGCGACATCTATGAGTCATCATAGGTTCTCGGTATGTATTGACCGGGATAAGTATTGGCAGGATAAGAATCGGCAGGATAAAAATAGACTGTTATTAGCCAAACCGGCGATACATGAGGCATATGAAATTATTGAAAGAGTGACAGATCCGAATTGGGATATAGCTAAAGAAATGCCGGGAGAAAGGACCCGGATCCACCGCGCTGTTGAAAGGAAAGTTCGCCCCGTTAGAAAGTTAAGGGCGGATTATCCTCATTGTGGCAATAAGTTAATCAAGACTGCGGAGGCCAAAGTAATAGCCGCGGCAAATAATGCCAATCCGGCAACGGATAGCATCACTTCCCGGCAGTTAACCGAATTCCAGAGGATTTTATTCGCCCTGATCTTAGAATCTAAGGGAGTATTAATCGACCGGGCTCTCAGGCTGAAGGTGAATATCAGCGTTATAGTAGATATACATTTAGCGGATGGTGGTTATATCCGGGAAGGATTTTCCGTGATGGCCGCAGAAAAAATACCGGAGGGGATTTTAGAAGTTACTGCCAGCGTCAGCTTTGAAAATGGCGGATATCGTTTTACAATCAGCTGTGAAAATTCGCAACGCTGTGCTTTTGCTACCGGAGAACTCAATCCGGAATTAGGCATCCCCGAGATCGGCGAGCTTTCCTGTTTGCTGAAAACCGGCAGGATAGCCCTTGATGATGGTTATTTGCAGGCGGTAATCGCCGGCATACTGGCAGAAGCCGAAGGTAAGGATGCTTTGCGTTTTAATCCCGGGGACGGGATGATTTCTTTAGCCCCTCTGGGTTATCCGGTAAAAATCTTTTACTCGCAAATGCAGATGATCCTTTATCTGATGACCGGGAAAAATCCGGATTATTATTCCGAGGCCTGGATCACCCGTCAGCAGTTAGACCGGTTTTTGGCTTACCTTTGTTATCATTCTCTGGAACAGAAGGAGGGTAACTGGCAGCAGGCGTTATTAACCGCGGTAGAGAAGGATTATGCGGATAAATGCTATGAGGATGCTGTTAAGGAACAGGCAACCTGGACCGTTTATGGCGACAGCGAAGATCTTGACCAGGCAGAAGCTACCTACCATGATTATATCATCCTGGCTAAGTTAATTCAGGCCTTTCTGCCATTTATTGCCGCCAGAAGAGAAACAGAGATGAGAAGGCTGGCCTTAATCCGTACTGCGCATCTGCCTGCCCGCGACCACGCCTACCAATTAATCCCGCCGCCAGCTAAAACGGCGCCTGGCAGCCGGCCGAAAGCCGGCTCAAGCGATGCGCTAGGCCTTTTTATGCTTCCGGCGCTGTTTATGTCAGGCTCGAGCATAGTCATCACCGCAGGCTTTATCTTAATTGCCTTAGGAGCAATAATGGTTGTTTTGTCTGTTGGGTTTAATTATCTAAATATGCGCTATTATGGAGATCAAAAAGCACCTGATGTGGTAATTGCATTAAACTCCCGCCTGAGTTTCAAATTATTCGCTTCATTAAGAAACTGGGGGATTATTATACTGGCCATGGGCTTATTGATATTAGTAATCAGAGCCTTTTTCCATAGCCACGCTCCTGTGTTATCCGCCATCCCCGGCATGCTAATGATAGGAAGCTTAGGCGCCGCCGCCCCTGCCCGCGCCGAGCCACAGCCAGGGCAGGCCGCATCTGCGGAACAACTAGTCGCACAGGCGCAAAAATTGCCGCAGGAGTTGAAGGATAAACTGAAGTTATTATTGCTGGCCTATGGATTAGCAAAAGAAGGCAGCAAATTGCAGATTGACATTGCTATTAAAATCGCCAATACTTACCGGAAATTAAGAAATATAGAAGAAGCAGAGAGGTGGATTAGCAATGCCATGGCTATGTTAGAAAGGTCCACCGAACGCGGGCCGGAATTACGGCTGAAGGCTTACACTGTCTCCAGTTACATTTTATTCGAAATGAACAGAGCAGAAGAAGCCCGGTTAGTGATTAAGCAGGCATTGGATTTATGTAGTCCTCAGGATTATAAAATCTTTGGCCTGGCGGCAAAAATCTTGCTCAAATTGCGCAGGTTTGAAGAAGCCCTGGCAGCCATTAATAGGCACATTGAGATTCGTCCTAATGTCAAAGCCTATACCCAGAAGGCGCAGATTTTTATAAATATGGCTTCTCTAGAAGGAAATCCGTCAGAGGTCAGCGCTCTTCTTAAGGCGGCTAGAGATACTAATGCCGCTGCTTGTTCCGTTGAAGATTCAGACGTTTGGGCGTTAAGCCAGCGCGCGGAGATTCTTGGCAGACTAGAAGAATTATACCGGCAGCGCAGTCCAGAATTAAGAACTATCAGTTCCAGTCAGCCACAAGCCGAAACGGCGCCTGGCAGCCGGCCGCCAGCCGATGCCGCGCGCCTGGCAGATGGAGGGATGCGGGATGAATTGGCAGAATGGCAGAAAGAAATCAAGGATCGCCTTGTAGAAAAGCATCGAGGGGATCTGCTAAGGTCTATCCAGAAATATCCGGTAGATTCTTATTTTGTCGGTTGCGTGGCGAAGATCTTTAGCGAGGCAGGCAGAGAGATCTCTGCTTTATCAGTTATCGCGGAGAAGCTAATCGATAGGAATACCGCGGTATCCTGGGCTTCCCCTGATTTTATGGAGGAGTTTTACAGCAAGACGGATGTGTGGATGTGGGGTTTTCCAGTCGGCGAGATAACCGGCTCCTCCTATAAACGCCATATCTTTATCAGCCTATACCTCAAACCTGAGTGCCGCCGCAAACTCCTTGAGCAGGTGATCGCCCATGAGGGAGGCGCTATCTCAGTGCCGGGTGAATTATCCGGAGGCCTGGAACATCCGGATAATATGCTGCTTGAGAAGGTAGTAGATGATTCGATTACCCTTCCGCAGCTAAAGCGTTTATCGCAGGCGATCAAAAATTCCACCCCCGGTATCAAAGACCACGCCTGCCCGGCACATCAAAAATCTACGCCCAAGACCGGGCCGCCTGTTTGTAGAGTGCGGCCGGTAGCAGGCGTGTTTAATAGCAATCTCCGTGTTTTACTTTTTATTGTTCTTGGTCTGGCGGCAGGGCTGATTTCCTTATCCGGAGTTAGCAGGGAAATGCCGTGGCTGGTGGGGATAGGATTAACGCTCTGCACGCCTGACTTGATCAGATCATTAAAAGTAAATGGCTCAGGTAAAAAAGATCAAACCCATCCTGCGCCTCTATTATTAAGAGAGGTCAACGGTTTCCCTTACGCATTACATTCTATAGAATACATTTCTGATCAGGAGACTGCTTTAAATGTCATGGGCCAGCAGCATCTTTTGGATCATGCGATCACAGAAGCAATTTCTTACATTACCGAAGAAGCAGCGTCCTTAACTGATTCGGGGGAGCGGATTTTAATCAAATTATTGCTTGAAGATTTAGAAAATATCCATAGAGAAGTTTCGAAGTCCATTGCGGAAAATAAAATAAATGCCGAAGGCGCATTTGGCTTGCATATAGAAGAGAAATTATCAGTATGCCCTAAGACTTACGCTCAGCTATTAGGCAAATACAGCCGGGCAATTTTAAAGCGCCTGCAGAGCCCTTACGGATTAGAAGTTCCCGAAGAGTATGATGAGCCGGAAGGTATAGAAGAGAGGATCGAGAAAGAGATACAACATTTCCGGGAGACTTTTAAGCGGCTAGTGACTAGCCCCAATTCCATATATAAAACGAGGCTTAAGTTATTAGGGGAATTGGGAGAAAACACCAGCCGCGGGGCAAAATCAGATTACGGATTTCTTCAGGGCGCGCTGGAAGCGCTGGAGCGCTCCGATTTTAAAGAAATCATCATTAAGCTGATCCGGAAAAAAATAAAAAAGGCCTTTCGGATCTTATATTTATATACTGAACCGCCGGAGATAGAGAGGATGAAAAAAGCGCGCGAGGATATCCCGTCGCTAAGCACGCTTATCCTGCAGATATCCGGGGGGCAAAGTTCGGCATACCTTACTAAAAAGGGTTTACGGGATATGAAGATAATTTTAACCCGGCTGCGCGTTGAGCTGAGGATGGCGCGCAACTTTAGAAGGATTTACTACCCTGGAGATAGCCCAGAGAGAAAGGCGCGTAAACGCGCATTCCAGAGAGCAGGCCTAAGGCGGGCGCTGGAGACATTCTCTTACGATCTAAACAGGACAATCGCCCCTGACGGCGAAAGATTGGCAGAGTTTGTAGAAAGTGCGCTAGCCGAGACAGAAAAATCAGTGGATGAAAAAGGCGACTACGCGGCAATTGTTTTTGATGATTTGTGTTTAAAGAAAATAGGAGGGTATCATACGAACATATGTTTTATCAGGGGCCGGCTGTTGGAGTTAAAGGAAGGGTTAGTTCAGTATATCTGTGATATTGTCCATAGAGACGGCCAGAAAATATACGGACTTTCTGTAGATGGAAAGCAGCAGGCCAGCAGGAGATCCAGGGCATTATCTATGGCGGTCAATTCCAAAATGATCCGCCGCCTGCTCGATGATTATATTAGGGCTTATAAGGATAAGGCGTTTGATCAGATTGTTTATCATACCCGCGAGGATGTGGTTAAGGATCGATTGGTTTTAAGGATATCGGAGGGGGCGTTATCTGAAATAGAACAAAAAATAATCGGGCTGATCATAATGACGCGGATGAAGATCTTTTGGAAATTGAGAATAGACAGTGCATTAAGATGGTTCCTTAGGGCCCCTTTTGTCAAGTCAAAAATCAGGCCGCGGGTAAGGAGATTTTTTAGGCTATTTATCTGGGTTATGCAGCAGGTCTGCAGGATAAAACTACTGCATTGTTTAGGGGTGATCCGGGAATTAAATGATTTATTGACTCAATTCAGCGTTTTTAAGCGTAAGCTTAAAGAATGGGTAGATGAAGAAATAGCTTGGTATACGCCGCATTTGGTATTGGAAAGGTTGTCTTCGCATGTATTAGATGAGTTCAGCTGGCCGTCTTGCGATGTCCCGGTGATGAAGCGGCAATATAAACTGGCAACAGATCGCAGTTTGGGTGCCGGAGAAATCGCGCAGCTAAAAACGCGTTACCCGGGATTGGTATTAGGCCCGGCAACCGGCCACCACCCGGTCGGGATTGAGCGGGATGCTCGATATGATGATTTTACTCCCAGAAAACTTCGCTGTAGATTTGGGCAGATAGGCAGCAACTGGCAGGTAGGTTTAAAGGCGCTCACCAACGATTTAAGCCAAGATGAAACAGAAAGTATTCGCCGGGTCTTATTGGAAGAATTGCTGCCGGTGTTGATTCACGCCCCGCCTTTAGAGGACGCGTTACGGCAGAAACAAGAAGATAAAGAGAGAGTAGTTATTGAGATTGCGCAAACCACCCAAATAGACGAAACAGGTGCAAGATATATTGCCGAATTTATTCCTGCCACTAAATCCTCCCTGGCAATCATTAGATTACATCCGATTTTCTGGAATTATTTGATGGGTAAAGAAGAAGACCCCCGATTAAAGAAACTCCTTTGGGATGCCTTATTAGATGAATTCGTTCATTTCTTGGAAAACCAGACCGATGACCACACCACTTTCTTCTCCATCCTCAACGACTATCCCGATCACCTGCAGGCAGAGGCAAGATTATTATTGAACGAAACCAAAAACCCCAAATACGGTCTCTCGCCGGTAGATGACTGGCTGCCGGTAATGGTAATGGCGCTTAATTTTTCCCATCTTGGATTCAGGAGGGTTTGGCGTCCATTGGCAAAGATGGGGGCATTAGAATCGCTGGTAATATCCTGTCCGCGGCCGGTGGAAATTATCATGGGTGCTGTGGCCGGCAATCTAGTCCGCCTGAGCGCTCCGGCAGTATTGGGATTAATGATCTGGGATCCCAACCTGGGCCATACTCCTCGCGGAATAGAAATGTTGGGGATGTCTTACGGAGTAGTCAAGTTTGAACCGGTGCCTGACCCCAATAACTTCTGTGAGATGCCTCAGGGTAAGGAGCGTTTCCTTCCTTATGATGCCTGCGACGGTTTCCAGTGCAGATTTGATAAGCCGGTAATGGTCAGCGACGGGCAGATCCTGGTATTTATGGCCCCTAAGAGCGCTTACGGAGCTAACGGGCAAGCCCCAGACGGTAAAGAAGGATTAAATATTCCCGAACTTAGGCTGACGGTATATAACGATGAAGTCTGGGTGCGTATGCTTGACGAGGAACAGGCCGATACCTTTGGCAGCGTGATGGGAGCACAGGCTTTATTGATCAATGCTATAGATCAGGAAACCGGAAAAAGCCGGATGGAGGCTGGAGTGGCGGAAGCTGCCGCAGTGCCAACGGTAAAAAGTCCGCACCTGGCATTGATGGCGCAGGCAGAAGTGCAAAGTAAAATTGCCGCAGCCGAGAGAGAGACTGACCTCTCAATGTTTGAATTTAATTTTTCCGACTCCCTGAAAGGCAATTGCGGCCTGAAAGTTGCGCAGGAAAAATTAGGCCTGCAGGCAGCAGATGCGATAGGGCTTTTAAAGGCCGCCGGCCTAAAGGAAGAGCAGATCCAGGACGCTAAGTTCCCCTTATCTATATACATCAATATGCTGCAGCAAAGATACGGCTCAAGCCTTAAGATTTACGGGCAAAAAAACCTTGCCTATCTTGGATCTGACGGCTTTACAGTAGCTATCGATAACGGCGGCAGGAAAGTGCATCTGGGCTTTAGATTAGAAAATGGCGTCTGGCATGTCCAGTCGCGCATCAACCGCAACCCTGGTAGTCATCCCCAGGAACTGGAGTACGCGCAGTTAACTTCTCTTGCGGAATTCAATCTTCCGCTGGGAGCGCAGGATAGGGTGTCTCCCAAGGGTTCATCATCTCACTTAGTAAAGAGTTTAATAAAGCCTAAAGAAACTCCTAGCGATAAAAAGGCTGGTTCTCCCGCGGTGCGCGGAGGGATGACCACGCGGCAATATGTCGTTTTGCTAGAGAAAGGTGATTTCGAGGCAATTGCCGCGGTAGTGCTGAATGTGATTAACCTAGGAGCAGGCAAGGATAAGCAGGAGTTGGAAGCGGTTTTAAGCCCTGCTTTGCAAAGAGCTAAAATAGAGCCGGCGCAAAAAGAGGCGTTATTAGCCGAGATAGAAAAGATCGTCCGGCCTAAAACGCCTTTCCCGGCCAGCCTAAGTGCATTTATGCAGGCTTTACGCGCAGGATTATTAAAAAAGTTTATGCAGGCTGTCCGCGCAGAACTGGAGGAACTTTATCCGGAAAATGACGTAGGGATCCTGGAGCGGGCAATAGAGAAAGAGTCGGCGCTAATGATGCGCTCCTATATTTTAGTCTGCCTATTATGCAGATATATCAAGGCAGATTACCGGTTGGTTAAACACTGGAATCTATTTACTACACATAGATTTCAGCAATGGTATCTTGCCTTTGGAGGATTGGCTTCTTTAGAGGGCTTAAAAGCGCTCTTTAAAGAATTATTTGATGGTTTGCTGATGGATTTCTGCCGGGAAATAGCTAAAGAGTTTAAGCAAAAGGAAAAAGTTGAAATTACCCCCGAAGCTATCCGCAGCCTGCTTCAGCCCAAGATGACCCAGGAGGCCATCTTTAGTACCGTCAGGCAGGAAGCGGAAAGGCTCCGTCAGGAGGAAACAGCCAAAGAAGAAGCCAGACAAGCAGTGATAGAAGCCCGGCAGAATAAGATTAAAGAGGCTATCCGCCTGACCGAAAAGGTCCGGGAGCTCTTAGGACATACTATGAGTACGCAAAGTTGTTATGCCATGCGCCATGCTGCCAATATCCTGAAGGTATGGTCAGGCCAAGATGCGCAGATCGAAGAGGGCTTAGCAGGGGTAGAAGAAAAAGTGCCGGCGCTGAAGATTTTATCTGAGTTAAAGGAAGCGAAGGCCTTAAGCTCTGCCGAAGCAGTTCTAATCGGGGAACTGGAAGAAATGCTGGCTCCGGAAAACGTATTGATCTATGCCGAGAGCGGAAGAGATGAAAAGGATGTAGGCCTGGTACAAACTAAACTAGAGGAATTAAAACATCTTTTAGCCAGGCTGCTTCTTTCTGAAACGCAGATGGCCTCTGCCGAGCCATGTGCCAATCCCGGGTCCAAAGACGTAGCTACCGGATTATTATTAGGCCTGGTTTTTTCTGCCGCCGCTGTTTTGGACTTCATCCTGCCGCACTCAGGCCAAGTGATGCAGCAGGCAATAATGCTTAATATTTTAGGATTGCTAAACGGCCTTATTCACGCGCCTGCAGCCTGGGGATTACTCGGCTTAGCCGTAATTTACTCCCTGTTTCATTTTCAAGGCGGAAACAGTTTCAGACCCAATCGGGACAGTGGGAATCAGGGATTACGTTCTTCTCCTCAGTCCGGAATGAGTGCCAAGGCCAGAAAAATTAATGATTTGGTTACAGGAGCAAAAGATGTGACTAATTTTGGACTGAGAGACCGCTTATTCGAAGCTCTAAGCAGCGAGGTCAGCGGCATAGAAGAGATCAGGGATTGGATATTAGAGTTCTCTTCGCTGCATCAGCGTAGCGCCCTAAATAGAGTCCTCTATACAGAAGATTTTGACTGCCTGAAGAGATTAATACCTTCCCTTAGTTCATTAAAGCTCAAGAAAAAAGAAAAAGAAGCCCTCCTATCCTTACTAAAATCCTTACGCAGCGTACTCGCCTCTATTTATGTAGTAGCCCTCGGAGGCAATTCTCTGATCGATCCTGACAATGCAAAGGGAAAATCTAAGGATGAACTCAGGGCAGAACAGGTTAGGAACCTCAGAGTTTCCTTATCTGCGACAATTGAATATGTTAAAGGTGGTGGCCAGGCAGTACTGACTCACGGTAATGGCCCGCAAGTCGGGCTTGAGTTGAAGATCAGGGAGGAGAGGGGTGAGGAAATTGTTTCTCTGGCTGATTGTACAGAGCAGACCCAAATAGACATAGGCGAGGATATGAAGCGCGTGCTCGTCGAGGCAGGCATACCGGCTGAACTGGTGGAAGTGGTAAAGTCAGAGGTAGCAGTTGACGGTGATGACCCGGGATTTAAGAATCCCACCAAGCCGGTAGGCATCAGTCGGGCCGATGGCACCAGGAAGCTGGTTGCTTCACCCCTTCCGCTTGAGACTATTCAGTGCAAAGACTGCGCAGATAAGATAAAGGCAGGAAAGATTATCATCGCCAACGGCGGCGGAGGCATACCGGTTATCAGGACGGCGCAGGGGCTAAAGCGCGCCGATGCAGTGGTCGATAAGGATTTCGCTACTTCCCGGCTTACCGGGGAGTTGGTAGCAGAAGGTGTTCCGGTCAGCCATATGGTCATCTCTACAGCAGTGCCTTGTGCCTATATAAATTTTGAAAAAGAATGCCAACAAGCGCTAGGGGTGATTTCTGTAAGTGAAGCGCAGAGGTATTGTGACGAGGGGCATTTTAAGGAAGGGAAGATGAAGCCAAAGATCCTCGCCTGCATCGAGGCGGTCAGGGCTGGTTTGGTCCCGGAGGCGGTGATCACCTGCCCGGAGAATATCGGCGTTTCCGGCAAAGGCACCCGGATCGTGCCGGATGAGGAAGCTCCCCTCGTCAACGGCGGCTCCCCAAGGAGGGACGGTTCTGAAGGTGAAGCTAAAGTGTCCCCGCAGGCTCCTGCCGCTCAGCTCCCGGTATTTGCCGGCGCCGGGCTGGCTGGGTTGTATTCCTTTGGCCCCTGGGGTCTGTTCCTATGGCTGGCAGCAGGGATCATTATCTATTTCCTGCTAAGCAGGCGCATCTTACCTTTCGGCCTGATGGCGAAGATAGAGGGTGAGGAGAAGGCGGAGATTCCCAGGTCATACCCGTCGCTGCGCATCTACGTTGATTTCAAGAAGGGGCGAAAGTGTGACCTCATCGATGCTATGCAAAAGAAGATCTTCGACGGCACTGCAGAGAAGACAGAGTTCCTCGGTATCTTTTACGGCGAAGAGATCTCTTTAGCGATGAGCGCCGCAATATGCAACGGCATAAGACTGGCGCGCAGGGGGGTATTCTTTATGCCTCATGACCTGCATAGGCCTAAGCCGGCATTGACCAAGGAGATCATCGAGGCATTAAGTTCCCGGGATGGGATACCGCGCGTGCTTTTTGTACTCCCCCTGACGGCTACAGTTGAGGAGGTGCTCAGGGAGGCTGATCAGGAAGTCAGGCAGCTTTCAGGAAATCAACTCTGCCTCAATGATTGTTTCAGCGATGTCTTTGTCCAGGCACCGGACAGTGCCCTGGAGAAAATATCCCATGTAACTTGTGAGGATGAACTCTTTGATTTCATCGTCTATCCGAGCAAGAAGAGGATAAAAGAGCTATCGCAAGATTTTGGCACAGAGATATCCGCAGTCCCTATGGTTGATGTCAGCGAGGCTAAGCAGGGAAGATTCAAACTTGATATCCCGGTGTTTGAGGCTGCGATTGAGGAGCATTATGTAAAGAGGCTGAGGTTGGTAGAGAAGAGCTCAAGGCTGGACCAGCTTGAACCCAACGTCTCATATCAGGCATTGAAGGCATTCCGGGAGGTCGATGGCCCCACCTTTGAAGAGATCATCGCTGGCCTCCCAAGTAAGGAATTTGAGATAAAACTCCCTGTCAACAAAGACTCTCCTAACGATTACTCCCCTGAGAATGTATCGCAGGCGATCTGGGATTTCCTGAATTCCCGGGCAGGCGAGATCAGGCATTCCGGCAGCAGGCCGGACTACGGAGAAAATGAAGAGAGGTACCGTAATCAGATCAGGAAAAACGTCAGCCTTGGTCTGCCTGTGGAACTGATCTTTATGAACTTTTCCCCTAAATTCGCTAGCCCACTGATCTCCGGATATAACCTTCTGCCTGATCTATCTAACCTTTTGGCGTTGCAGCACCTGGCGGATATCGCAAAGGCGGTGCGCAAGATTTATCCCCCGGGCATCAGGTTCGTTGTTACTTATGAAGGCTGGATCTATCAGGAGCTTGGTCAGTTTAGCGGCGAGGAGGTCAGAAGGTGCTTTGAAGAGATAAAGGACTTCTGCCGACTGATCGAGGAGAAGGAGGGAGTAAGCGGGGCTATTGAAATCGTCGATGCCAAAGAATTAATCGATGGTCTGGGGGATGAATTTCAAAAGCAGCTAAGGGCTGAGGAGAGGCGCCTAGAGCGCATCTGCCGTAAGGACAGGGATAGCTCTATAGCCGGGGAGATTGAAGACTGGCGCATGTCCTTTGCGATGAACATCCTTAATTTAGACAGGCTGATGGAGGAGGAGGATGAACAGTATGATCCGTTTAGCTTAAAGGATTGGCTTACAATCATACACCATGCTCCTCCCCGAGAGGGTCTCTTTAGGCATGTCAGAGACTGCGCAGACCAGAGGACGCGCAAGACCGCAATCAGTTATTTCGCGTTCAGGAATCTGAAATACACCGGCGGCGCAAAGAAGCAGGGGATGTTGACCAATTATCCTTTCGCCATACCGATAACCGTGCGCGCTGACCGGCGCAGGTATGCGCTCCAACTTATCCCCGAAGCAAGTTCCTATCCCCATCACGGTATCACCGTCTGGACCGGCAAGAAATGGGATATCACCGGGCTTTTAGACCTTGCCTGCTACCCTGATCAATTCGTAGGAGTCAACCTTTCCGGCGAAGAGGTAAGGGGCAGACAGCCTTTTTACTATATCCTTAAAGACGCAGATTGCCCTGAATTTACCCGCCCGCGCGATTTACTGCAAGAACGTGAGACGGACGGATTTCCTGAGGTCCTGAAGGGGGAAGGCTATCACATGCTTAAGGATTGGAGCCGTAAGGGCGGGATGGATGCAAGGATATTCCATGCCGTAGACAGATTTGCCAATCCGGTAGTAATCAAATATTCTTCCGTTGAAGGATTTGCCGGCAACGGCAAGCCTGTGCTGCGCAAAGAAGCAATACGTTTAATGAATATCGCAGATAAGATAGGCACAGGCAGGCAGCAGATATTTCCCAGGGTTATGATTTATCGCGATCGCCAGGAAGAGACTTACTATGTGATGAATTATTTTGACGACGCCCAGAGTATTGACGATTATCTCTGCGGGTTGGCGGATACCGATACCTATGTTTCAGAGGCAGAGCGTCTGGTCAGGAAATTGTTGGATATGCTGACAGAGAGAGTATATTCCGTTGGCAGCGAAGAGGCGCCCAAGCGCTATCTCTCCAAATTCCACCTGGACCGGCTCAGGGAGGGCGCGCGCTTGCTCACCGATAACGAAGGAGATATCTATACAGAGTCCTTGAGGGGCCATAGTTGCCGCTTTGCAGGAAGGACTTATAAAGATATAACCGAGTTCTTCCGTGAGATATTCGGGCATCAAACAGTAACGATCAACGGCAGGGAGTTTATGAATATCCCCGCAATACTTCAGGTGATCCATGAAAATGAAGAACAGATAAATCGGGAGTTAAACCCCAGCCTCATCCCGCAGATCACCCACGGAGACCTGCATTTTAAGAATATACTAAAGGCCGATGATGACAGGCTGTTTTTGATTGATCCTTATGGCAGGAGGCCGGTCAATGCGGTGGAGACGGAACTTGGCAGGCTGATGCTTTCTTATTTTGCCAGTTTCCTCAGGGGCGGGGATTTCAGCATAAGCGTGAATGACACCAGGCAGGGAAGGCCTGATTTCGGGCTTTTCTATGACGATGACAAAGAGGATTTTGTCCTCGGCCTCTCAAGAGCCAGAGGAAGGATGCTGGAGATCTACGCCAGCCATCCCGGGGTCGACAGATGGCTGAAGGATACAAAGAAATGGAGGGCGCATGTCTTGTTGACTGAGGCGATACATATATTTGCCGTTGCCGCCAGCAAATTTAAATCCTCTGAGCCTGCGGGTAAATTGACGCTCGCCTGCTATCTTACGGGAGTCTTACTTCTGAACAAAGCGCTGGCAGAGATGGGCCTGATTGATAGAAGATTCGGCGAAATCTCCTCGCCGATGCAGCTCTTTCTCTGCCGCAAGGATGAAACGCAGCAGGAGAGGTTTGTGCGTTCCTTAATCAAACATATAGACGAGGCCGGCAGGAAGAACCTCTTAGGTTTCTTAAGCGAGGCATTGCAAAGGGCTAATCAGGAGGGTAAAGACAAAGATACTTATACTCAGATTTGGGAATTGTTCAGAAAGAGGGTAAGCTCCGATGTCGTTACAGACCAGTATATACTGGAGATGGAGACGCACAGGGTAATGATCCTGAAATTCAAGGGCGGCAGTAAAGTAGGCGTCCGGCTTGTGCCTTTGGCTTTTGTCGACAGCCTGAAGCCTTTAGAGGTCTTAAACGCAGGCGACGGGATGAAGCTGGAGTCGCTTGAGGCAGAGAAGGTGCTCTCCCTGTGGCGAAGAATCAATTTTCCCACAGAAGTAAGGCAGGTCAGGATATTTAAAGATTATACCGAAGGGGAGATGTTTGAATCATTAAGGTCAGGCAAGCCGGTCTATGTAAACGCAAGGCCCTACCAGGTCTTGGGATTGCAGGGGCTGGGCAAGGAATCAAGGGTCTTCGCAGCCCTGGAATGTGACACCGGCAGGGAGGTGGTGTTGAAGATCGGGCTGATGCATTTTGATAACGAGCTGGAAGCAGCAGGGCTTATCCGTTCAAGGCTCGAAGGGACACAGTTTGGCGGATACCTGCCTGCCTATGAAGCCTTCGATAGGCAGAAGAACATTATCGTCATGGAGTTCATCAAAGGCCGCACATACGGGAAATACTTGCGGGAGAGACTTAAGGAGGCCGAAAAGATAGAGGAGGTCATGCTTGCGTCCCTGCTACTGCTTAGCCGTATAATCATAGATATCTGCCTGTTGAAGGAGAGGCACGGCATCCTCTACGGGCAATTCAACCTGGAGAATGTGATGATTGAGGCTGACGGCAGGATCAGGTTGATCGATCCCGTATACATACTGCCTGAGGACAGGTATGATCTCTTGCAGCTGATCAGGGTCGGCTCTATCCTCCTGGAGGAGTTTTACGGCTACCGTGATGATGCCTACCCTGCGCGCGTAAAGAGCGCGGCCAGCTTGGAAGTATTGAGGAATGTAGAGGTAGAAGCCGGCGCCTGGGAAAAGTTTGATCAGTCGAAAGCTCTCCTACATCCGATGATTGAAAATAAATTAAAAGAAATCATCCGCCGTTGCCTGCTAAGAGAATCCAGGCTGGAGAAATTGGAGCAATTAAGAAGTGGGCTGGAGGAGCTTAATAATATTATCTACGCTTATAACCCGGGCCTTAAACCTGCGCAGCAGCAGGATCATTCTTACGCCTCGCTTGAGTATATGCATTTTAAGGCATATACGGCAAGAAGGTATGCGGCCCTGGCGATAGATTACAATAACACCCTGGAGAAGGATAAAGTATCCTGCGTATACCTGATGCAGAGGATTGCCGCACTGCTGAATGATGGGGTCCCGGTTGCGATTATCACCGGAAGAAGGGCATCGTGGATTTATGCCTTTGTCAGAGAGATAAAGCCTTACTTAGAGGATGAAAGCGTGCTTGAATACCTGTATTTTTATACGAATGTGGGCGCAAAGGGGTGCAATGTCGGCAAGAGAGAGCTATATTATGAGTGTGAATTTGACAGGGGATTGATGCTTGAGGTCGCTAAGGTGGTCAAAAAGGAATACCCCCGTATTGATTTTGCGAAACATTACCGCACTGACGGCTATCGGATGAATTTTGATCCTCGGATGGATATAAAGAGGCTCAACCGCATTTTCAGGATGCGCGGTCTGCCGGTAGTCGCGCTTACCTCGGGGACATCCATTGATATAGTGCCGTTGGGTATAAATAAAGGATTAGCCCTGGCGGATTTTGCTTCAAGACTGGGCGTTGCCGTTGATGATATAGCTAAGATCGGCGACCAGGGCCAGGAGTTTGGTAATGACCATGCTATGTTGATGGGCTGCGGTTCTTTTTCAGTTGATAAACATGCCGCGTATTCCAGCCAGGCAAGCACCTTTGAAGTACTGGGGATGAGAGGTATTTATGGCACAGGTTGGTTGTTGGATAACCTAGGGTTCTTTCATTGCCAGATCTCTCGTCGGGCGCAGCTGCTGGCAGATTTGGTAAAGGATCATGGCTGGCACCCCCAATATTCTGATCCGAAACTCTGGGATAGGAAGAGCTTTGTAAAGAGAGCAGTAGAAAGGCATGGCTGGCTGCTTAGGTTTGCCGGCGATAGACTGAGGAAGGACCGGGTGGTGGTGTTGGCAGCGGTGAAGCAGTTCGGTTTAGCCCTGCAGTATGCTGACGAAAAACTAAAGAAAGATAGAGAGATCGTCGCCGAGGCGGTCAGGTCAAACCGGCTCGCCTTTCAGCATGCCGATGAGTCTTTACGGCGGGATAGAGAATTTGTCCTTTTGATAGCGCGGATAAACGGCAGGGCGCTTGAACATGCTGATTCGTCGCTAAGAGATGAGAGGGAGCTTGTATTGGCCGCTGCAGTAAGCAGGCACGATTGGCCTAAGGAATACGCTAATCCTTCCTGCTGGGAGGATAGGGATTTTGTCCTGAAGCAGGTAGAGAAGGACGGAAGTGCCCTTGAATGCGCATCCCAAGAGTTAAAGAGGGATAGAGAAATCGTCTTGGCAGCGGTTAAGCAGTACCGCTGGGCTTTGCGTTATGCCGATCCGTCCCTGAGAAAGGACAGAGAGATCGCCCTGGTCGGTATCAGGAGGCACGGCTGGGATATGGCGAGCATTGACCGTTCGCTCTGGTCGGACAGGGAGTTTATCCTCGGAGTTCTGATAGAAAATGGGGAGGCTTTCAGGTTCGTTGATCAATCGCTGAGGGAGGATAGGGATTTAGTGCTTGAGGCAGTCAAGGTAAACGGCTGGGCGCTGAAGTATGCGGATGATCTACTAAAGACCGACAGGGAGCTGGTCCTTGTCGCGGTAAGAGGCAACGGAGTTGCGCTGCAATTTGCAAGTAAGGCTCTACGCAGGGATAAGGAGATAGTGCTGGCTGCGGTAAAAGACAATGCCGAGGCGCTCAGGTTTGCCGAGGAAGCCCTTAAGGCTGATAAGGATATTCTTGCCGTGGCAGAATTAGGTTACATGGACGTCAGCGAAGAGAATGCCGATTTAGACCTGCAAAAGAAGCCAGTCTTTGCCGTTACCCAGCGTTATCATGATCCGTTCAGCAAAGAAGGCCTGCGGGAGAGAAATATCATCGCAGCCTGGAGCGGAGGCAAGGATGGTTGTCTTGCGCTCTACAGGGTGATGCGGGACAAAAATAGCCGCCTGGCCTATCTTTTGAATTTTACCTCCCGCCAGTCAAGCCGGGTGAGTTTCCATGAGATCTCTCCTGGCCTGCTGCGGCTGCAGGCAGCAGCCTTAGGAGCGCCATTATTACAGACAGAGACAACGCCCGATGCCTACCAGCAGGAGTATAGCTTGGCACTAAGCAGCATGGTTATTCCTTACGAAGTGGATACCATGGTCTTCGGTGATATATGTGTGGACGAACACAGGAGATGGATCAGCGATGTCTGCGAGGACGCAGGCATTGAAGCGATAGAGTCGCTCTGGGGAGAGGATACAGAAGCGCTCCTGCGTGAGATGCTTGAGGCGGGATTTGAGATTCGTATCGTCAGTGCTAAGGAAGGCCTGATTGATAAAGAATGGGTCGGCAGAAAGATCGATTATGCATTCCTTGATTACTGTAGGAAGAAGCGAATCGATCCTTGCGGAGAATATGGCGAATACCATACCCTTGTCACTGACGGACCGATTTTTATAAGAAGGATCAAATTTACTAAAACCGAAGTAATAAAAAGAGGCAAGTACTGGGTTTTAGATATAAAGGAATACCGCGCAGTTCCTAAGGATAACGAGTCCAGGGCATGCTCTGGCTTAGACAATGAAGGCTCCCTTGGCGGCGCGCGCATCGAAATCCATTTACCCGGGGACGGTGCTGGCTACAAGGCAGCACTCCGTCGTATCGGATCGACGGGTGTCCCGCAGCTGCGGGAAGTGTCCCCGGATGGCGATCAGGGACAGTCCTCTTCGACCGAAGGAAGTCCCGAGCGACTCGTGGTGAGCGGCCCTTCGACAGGCTCAGGGTCGTCCCGAGCGAAGTCGAGGGACGAAGTCGAACCAAGCCGAGGGACCTGTCAAATCGCCTATCCGGTGGCGTTAGGATTTACCGGTGCGTTTTTATTCGGAGGTATTGGTCTGGCAATCGGCTTTATAATCGGCGCGCTTGCTGCCAACCTTTGGGGCATCCGGGGGCGGATAGTTAACTATCTTAATCGGAAGCCTTCTTCTTCAAGAATAACCAGCTTCTTGTCCAACTTATCCGGGCTGATTTGGGGCAGGAAGTATTTTAAGGCATTTATAATCGCCTGGCTGGTAGGCGGATGGATTTTGATGCGGATAATCCCCGAGTATTGCTCGGGAGGATACATTAATATATCTGCGAAATGCTGGTCGTGGGTTAGTATTATTCTTTTAGCCTCTTTGGCGATACGGGCAATTTCTTCGTCTTTCGCTCCGGAGGCCGCAGTCAAGGTATCATGGCCGCCAGAGATAAGAAAATCAACTACCTCCTTACGTACATTTTCATCGACCAGAAATCGCATCTTAGGCGGGTTGGGCGAAAGGCATAAATTCGCCGGTTTTGATTACTTCTGCGGCATAATGCAGCGCGGCCTGAATGTGCTTTTTGGTAATCTGTGGGTAGGCCTTCTTAATAATATCCTCGGCCGTTTCTTCTTCCTCAAGCATCTCCAGCACCAGATATACCATTATGCGCGTGCCTTTAAAACAGGGTTGGCCGTGGCATATTCCGGGGTCAATAGTTATATAACCGGTATAATTCATCATCTTAATTACCTCCGTGATAGAAATGATAACTTAAATTCAGGCAGAAGTCAAGCGGTATTCAAGAGCAACCTGTCTCCCCCTGCTTGTCAAATCGCCTATCCGGTGGCAGGGGGTTTCACCGGCTTATATTTATTCAGCGGCGTCGGTTTTGTCATTGGACTTATCGTTGGCGCACTTGCCGCCAATCTCTTTGGCATCCGCTCGTGGCTATTTATGCCTTTGGGGATGATGGCGCGGATTGATGAGAATCAGGGACAGTCCCCTTCGACTGAAGGGAGTCCCGAGCGACTCGTGGTGAGCGGCCCTTCGACAGGCTCAGGGTCGTCCCGAGCGAAGTCGAGGGACGAAGTCGAACCAAGCCGAGGG
>JBHPGR010000011.1:0-34463 GCA_042570405.1 Candidatus Omnitrophota bacterium | reverse complement strand
TCGATCGCCACTTCCTCGAAGCTCTTCTGGTCCATAAAGTGAAAGATATCGCCTGAACAATAAAGATACTCCAGCCTGCGCTCCTCTATAAAAGCGCGCTCGACCTTATCGATCCCCCGGAAGGTCTTATCATGTATGGCGCCGGTCTTTATGTGCCTTAATTTCACGCGCACAAAAGCCGAACCCTTCCCGGGTTTTACGTGCTGCGCCTCAACTATCATATAGGCCTGACCACCCACAAGGATCGTCAGGCCTGCTTTTACCTCATTTATCGAGACCGCCACTCAATACCTCACAACCTCTGCCGGTAACTAAAGCTACATCCTCGATCCTGATCCCGAACTTTCCCGGCAGGTAAACCGCCGGTTCCACCGTAAAGAGCATTCCGGCGCTAAGCTTACTCTCCTCGCGGCTGGATATGCATGGCTCTTCGTGGACATCTAACCCTATGCCGTGGCCGAGGTTATGACCAAAAAACCCGCCGTATCCTCTTCGGGTTATATATTGGCGGGCTGCGGAATCAACTATGCGCATCTTCGTAGCGGGCCTGATACTTTTGATCGCCCTCTCTTGCGCCGCAAGAACAATTTCGTAAATCTTTCTTACCAGAGGAGTTATTCTACCTAAAAAAAACATCCTTGTCAAGTCGGATTTGTAGCCGAGATAGTCGACACCCATGTCGATCAGCACCGGTTCGTCATTCTTAAGCTTCCTTTGGGAAGCGATGTGGTGAGGAAAGGCCGAATTTGGACCCGAGGCCACGATTATGTCAAATGCAGCGCTCTTTGCACCGTTATACCTGATAAACCTCTCTAATTCCCCTGCTATCTCGATCTCCCTACGGCCGGGCTGGATGAAATCCTTGATGAAGCGCATCGCCTCAATGGTTATCCTGACTGCGGCTTTGAGCTTGCGTAGTTCATCAGCGCTCTTTATCCTGCGCAGCTGCTCAATGATCCCGTGCTTAGGGATAAATTCAAATTTTTTAGATGATTCCTCCCTGATCTTTTCGATCTCGGCAAAAGGCATGACCCTCTCTTCAAAGGCTACCCGCTTAAGCTTCAGCTCCTCGCAAAGAATAGCGATCCTCTTGAAGATCGATAGCTGGACCTTCATCACCTTAAAAGATCTGTCCAGGCAGGCGCGCGCTTCGTTAGCGTAGCGGAAGTCAGTGATGTAGATATTCTCCTTAGGTGAAATCAGCAGATAGGAATCGCGGCTGGCGTAACCGCTAAGGTAGGAGATATTCGAAGGGCTGGCCACCAGCATACCGTCCAGCCCCTCTTGCTTTAATAGATTGCAGGTCTTCTTTAAACGCTGCCTGTGCGTCATTCGATCAGGTCGATCAAGGCCTCAAGGCCCAAGGTGTAACTTGCTATACCAAAGCCGATCACCGAACCTTTGACTACCGGGCTGATCAGGGATTTACGCCGGAATTCCTCCCGCGAATAAATATTGGAGATGTGCACCTCAACTACGTGTAAGGCGCTTGCGAGAATCGCATCGCGTATGGCAACACTGGTGTGCGTGTAGGCGGCGGGGTTTATCAGTATCGCGTCGAACTTCTTTTTCGCCCTTCCGATCAGGTCGACGATCTCACCCTCGATGTTTGACTGTTTTATGGTCAGCTTCGCCTTCCTCTTCTTAGCCACGCCCTCCAGCCGGGTATTTATCTGTTTGAGGGTGATCTTACCGTAGACCTTTGGCTCCCTGCGGCCCAACAGATTCAGATTAGGACCGTGGATCACTAGGATCTTTTTTGTCTTCATCAAAAACCTCCGCTTAATCCTCGGCTTCATCGATCAGCATCACCGGGACGCCGTCTTTAATCGGATACTTCTTTCCGCACTTCTTGCAGGCGATCTTGTTTTCTTTAAGCTCCACATCGCCTTTGCAGGCCGGGCAGGCCAGGATCTCTAATAACTCTTTATCGATCATCTTACCTCCTTTAAATCCTAAATTCTAAATCCCAACCTTTAGAATTTAGTGCTTAGGATTTAGGATTTGACGCGTCTTCTCCCTTAGTTTTTGAGACATACTGCATCCGTAATTCATAGAGCACGTTCTCAAGGAGATCTGCCTCTTCTTGGGTTAAGTTTCCCTTGGTCTTTTCCTTTAGCATCGCCAGAGTATCGATCATAAACTTTGCCTGCTCGGGATGCTCCTCCTTCTGGTTAGTCGCCGGGTTTGCCACCGCACCCAGGCTTATTGATGCCTGGAGCGCTAAGGTAGTTATAAAGAATTTGAAGTCCGGATCCGGGGGGACAACCGGTTTTTTCTTAGCTTCATCCATAGATCGCACCTTTAAGTTATAGTGATGCCGGCATAGCCGACCACGCTTGATTTATCGCCTGTAGCATCCCCGCTGGTCCTGTATTCTATTAATTCGCCTCTTTCGGCGCCGAGTACCTTTGCTGCCGAGAGAAGCGCGATCACCGGGGCAATCCCGCACATGGATATATTTAGACTTGTGACTTTATCCATCAGCAGGTCTTCGTTTAGATCAAGCACCGCTTCTATCGCCTCTTTATCCTTCTTTTCCGCCTCCTGCTGCGGCTCATAATGCGTCATATCCGAACTGGCGACGATGATTATCGAATCCTTAGATCCGCAACCCTTAATCGCCTCCCCGATAGCTCTGCCGGTCTGTTTAAGGGCATCTAAATCCTGGGAGCGAAAGCTGATCGGGACAATACGCAGCTCTCTTTTAAAGAATTGCAGGAGCGGCAACTCGACCTCTAATGCATGCTCCTCTAAATGCGCAATTGCGTCGCTCTCTAAGCGTGTTGACTTTTCACATATACCTGCCGCCAGCTCCTCGTCGATCTTGACCTCTCCTAACGGCGTCCTCCAAACGCCTGAAGTCATTATACTAAAGGGGGCGCCGCATCCTGTGTGATTAGGGCCTAAAAGAACTGCTCTTTCTTTTACAATTACCCTGGACAGTGTCTTTGCAGCTACAGCTCCGGAATAGATGTATCCTGCATGCGGCAGGATGCAGCCGATACAGTCACGCTTTTTAACCTTCTTATCGACGAAAGACTCTATCTGCTTTGTCAGCTCAGCTGCCGTACCGGGATAAAACTGGCCGGCGACTACCGGCATCCTTACTTTAGAGTTTTCCATCGAATATCGACTCCAGATAACTCTTACTCTTCTTGATCTCCTCGGGTGTCGCCGGCTCATGCGCCTCGATCACCTTGATCGTCTCTTGCTTGACGTGGCGCGGCAATTGGGTAAAATCAAAGTCTCCGCTGCCGGGAGCCATATGATCATCGCACCCTGAGAGATCATGCAGGTGAATGCCAAGCATATCCTTGGCGTACAGATCCAGATAGCTTTTTGCCTGGGCAAACCCTAAGTTCTCCATGATCTGGGCATGCCCTGTGTCGTGCCAATAGAATACGCTTCCCCCGCGCAACATCTTTAGGATCAGGCCGATCTCATCGAGGGAAGGGATCTCGCGGTAGTAGACCCGGTTCTCTATTCCTAAAGATACGCGCTTTTCCGCAGCGTAAGCATTTAATTCGTCAAGGCTCTTCAGGGTATTATCAAGGAACGGCCTGGCCTTTGCCTGCCTCTCTCTGACTAACACTGATCTGATCGATTCAAACTCCCCGGATCCCTTCAGGCCCTTTGTGTAGAGCTGCATCAGCTCCTTTGTCCTATTAGGGATCTCCACCCTGCCGCAGTGAAGCACTACTGCCCTGGCGCCAAGTGCTGCCGCAGCATCAATGCTTTTCTTAGTCTGGGCAACGGCCCTTTCGCGCTCTCCCTGATCAAGGGAGGACATGGAGTAGTAATCTGGCAGCGCTTCCTCGCGGCTCGGCGCCTCCTCGGGGATCGGACAGAAGTTGTGCGAACTTACTACCTTGATCCCTCCAGGGCAAACTAGATCCCTGACCTCCTCTACCATTGAAGAAGTAAGATTAAAACTCAGCTCTAATTCTTTGAAACCCAGGGATTGTATTTCGGAGGCTATCTTGTGGCCGCTCTTGTGCCGGAATGCGTTCCAGGAGGTAGAAAGCACCAAACCCATACTATCTATTTCCTTTACCCCTACCCCTGCTTCTTGCCTTCTTCCTCTTCTTTTCGCTAGGCTTATCGTAATACTTGCGGTCGCGCACCTCTCTCAAGATACCCTCCGCCTCGATCTTTCTTTTGAAACGGCGAAGTGCCACTTCAAACGGTTCGTCTCTCCTTACTTCGATCTCTGGCATTTTACATCATCTCCTTTGTGCATAAATAATACCACTTAACCCTTTATGTGTCAATACATTCGTCTGTCAGACAAAAGGCTTATTCTACTTCGAAGGATATCACTACGTTAAAGGAAAGCTGCGGGTAGTCCAGGCCCTTGGGGAAGTAAGGGAATGGCGATGCATCCCGGATACTGCGCAAGGCAGTCTGCTGCAGGTATGCGCTCCTTGATGATTTCTCCTCTACCAGCCTGACCTGGTTACACGAGCCATCATCGCTGATGATAAAAGATAAAAAGACCTCTCCGGTCTCGGTACGGGTGTAGTTCTGGTAAGCGGCACGCTTGATCTTTTCGCGCACGATCTGGTAGTAATTGAGGTACGAGACGTTTTTTATCTTGTTAGTGCCTATGGGCGGGAGAGTGATCTTCTTTTTTACTGCGATGATGTCAGGCTTGGCTAGCGCCGGCTTCTTGATCTGGGCTAAGGCGCGCCTGATCTTCTTATCTCTGCCGGCTAAATCACCCTCTTCTGCCGGCTTTGGCAGGAGCTTCCTGCCTGCGCTGATATTAGAGGGGATCTTCAGGAGCGGCTCTCGTTTAGTAGACTTCTCAGGACGAAGCTTCTCCTTTGGTGGCTTTACATAGCTGATCTGGAGTTTATTATCTTTCTTTCTTTGCGCAAAGACATTAAACGATGAATTCTGCGTAAGAATCACCCCGTGGGCGATCAGCGAGACTATCAGCGTTACCTGAAATATCCTCTCTCTAAACATTCCTCATTCTACCATAAACGTTTCTGCTCCCAAAGTCCAAATAAAAGGGACGCTATTTTTTAGAAGGTGATTTTGACTCCGCCGTAAAACGCCCGGCCAGGCATGGAGTACTCCCGCTGCTCCTGATACACCCGGTCAAAGACATTCTTGACCTCAAAGAGTATCTTGATATACTCATTGACCCTGAAACTTGAATTAAGGTTTAATATCGCGAAATGCTTGAGCAGCCCCGTATTAGCGGCATTGGTAAACCTTTTAGTCTTGTAGATCGCATTCAGGCCGATCTCCAACTTAGGGACCGGCGAATAGAGAACTTTGAGTTTATACATATGGCGGGGTCTATAGATCAGCCACTTCTTGGTGTGCCGGTCCTTGCTCTCTAAGTATGTGTAATTGAGGTTTACCTTCAGGTGTTCCTTATCGATCAACTCGCTCTCGATCTCAAGGCCCTGTATGGTAGCACAGCTGAGATTCTCAGGCCTCCACCACCAGGTGCTATCCACAGTCCACTCTATAAGGTCGTCGAACTTTGTCTTAAAAAGAGTGATATCCGTCTTGAATTTACCGAAAAGATAAGTGCTGATACCCCCTTCATATGACACTGCCTTTTCAGGGGTGAGGCCGGTATTACCCTCGACTCCGCCGAATATACCCCAGTCCTCTCTTGGCCAATAGAGGTCATTAAAGGTAGGTGCGCGGAATGATTTCGCAGCCAGGCCGTGAATCTTTATCTTATCGAATAACCAGAAATTAAAGCTTGCGCTCGGGCTGATCCTGTCCCCAAAATTAGAATAATCATCCCAGCGCGCGCCGAACTTCAAGGAGCCCTGGTTTATAAAATCGGTCTCACTCTCAAAATACGCGCCCTTGACGCTGAAGGTGCGCTTTCCGCTGTTAGAGCTGTTGAGCCTGTTCTCCTCGAAACTACCGCCGATTGCGGTGCGGAACCTCTCGAAGAATGTTTGAGAGATCTGCGCCTGAGCCCCGTAAAGCTTAGTCTGATGGGTCGCTTTATCCATCGGGTCGAATGTTTCGATAAACTCGAAGCGGTCAGTATTCTGGTAAATCTTAAGTAATATATCCTGACCTTCACAGAATTTACCGTAATAGTTTAGATCGATGTACTTCTTAAATGACTCCTGCCGGTCATCAAGATCGATATTGTTAAGCTGTCCCGGCGTCCCCAGCTCTGAGTTGTAATATCCGCTTGAGAGGGCGATACGGTTATCATCGTTGAGTTGGTGCCCTAATTTCGTATTTATGTTATTGCTTATGTAATCAGAATTATCCCGGTGGCCGTGCGAAGCGAGATAATCGTAAGCAACGAAGTAATCAAAATCATTTATCTTGTCTCCGTGCGTCAGCGAGCTCCATTTTGTGTTGAAGGAACCGAACTTCGTCATCAGGCTAGTGCCTGTGTCTTTTTTGCCGGCCTTGGTGATGATGTTGATCACGCCGCCTACCGCGTTTGCGCCGTAGATATTGCTCGCCGGGCCGCGCAGGACCTCGATCCTCTCGATATTAGAGAGCGAGATCTGATTGAAATCGGCTACGCCGTCGCGGGCAGTATTGATCGGCCTGCCGTCGATCAGCGTGACCGTCTGGGAAGACGACGCGCCCCGGGCACGGACAGAGCGGATCTGACCGATAGTTCCGTACTCTAAAATATCAACTGCCGGTAAAAGATCCAGGACTTCGGCGATCTCTATTACGCCAGTAGACTCAACGTCCTTTGCGTTGATGATGCTGATATTCTGAGTGGAAAATTTATAGAGCTGCTCAAGCTTAGATGCGGTGACCACGATCCGCTCCAGATCCATAAGCGAGCCGCTCTCTGTCTGCACCTCCTGGCAGAACCCAACCCCTACAAAGAACGCTGACTGACACAACGCCAGTAAGCTTGCGGAAATATACTTCTTAAACATGCCTCCCCTCTTTCTCGGACCTTCAATAAAAAACCCTTAATATCACCATGATATCAAGGGTATCCCAGATTTATCCCCTCGGTCTGTCCGCGGACCAGGCTGGTACGACTATTTATACGGGTAAGTCTTCTGACTCTCCCGACTTTATGAACCGCCTTCCCATCCTTGCGGACAGTGGCTGATCTGCCATAAAGCTTGACCCTTACGAGGGCCCCGGGACTACAGCAGCGGGACTGTGGCCGCTTTCAAACGGCACTTCCTTACCGCGTATAACTAAAAAATCACTCTGTCAAAAGAACCTTTGCTAACTTTGTTTCCCTGACTTTAGCAGCGATCAGGTCATAAGCGCCAAAGAATATCGCCGAATACATGACCGTGGCAAGGGTGAAATTGCGGATAAACGGTATCCCCATCAGATAGCAGCTGATCAGGCCATCGATGGTGCGCGGATACCAGCCCATCAGCCAGACACCGAAGTTGGATACCAGATAAAATATCAACGAGGACGCTACCGCTGCGGAGAATACCCTGAAGGCGCTCTTATGCTTTCTTACCCAGGGGCCTAATAGGGCGACCAGGACAAAACCTCCCCAGGTAAAGATCACCACGTTGTGCATCCCGATGAAGAAGTCGCTTGAGATCATCAGAAGCAACGGGACCACTAAAAAGTATTTCTTTTTCAAGTATACACCGCTAAACAAAGCGATCGCAGCCACCGGAGTAAAATTAGGCGCATGCGGTACAAATCTTAAAAGTATGCCGATCAGTATCAAACTGAGTGCTAACATCGCTACCTCCCTTATTTGCTGTATATTAATATCAATTGCTTTCCCTGTCAAGTGAAACTTTAAAACTCAATTCCCTTCCTCGCCTTGACGCCTCTTCTGTAATAATGTTTTATCTCTCTTATGTCGCTTACTAAATGCGCGGCTTTCTTTATCGAGGCAGGAGCGTATCTGCCGGTCAGGACCACCTCGACGCTCTTAGGCGCCGCCTTGATCACTTGCAAAACTTCACTTGATTTTAAAATGCCGAGCTTCATAGCGATATTGACCTCGTCTAATATCAATAGATCGCATGTACGCCCGCGTATTAACTTTCTTACCTGTAAAAGGCCGTTTTGTGCCAGCTGTATTTCTTTAACGTTGGGCTTCTTTCTGATAAAACACCCGCTGCCGAACTGACCGAACTTGATCTTCTTAATCTTACTGAGCGCCTTTATCTCGCTGTAGCAGCCGCTTTTTACAAACTGGGCAATAAATACCCTTTTGCCCGCTCCAGCCGCCCTAAGTGCCAGCCCGAAAGCCGCAGTTGTCTTGCCCTTCCCCTTGCCTGTATAAACCTGTATCAATGTATTACCGCCTTATAGCTCATGATCCCCAGTCCGCAAAGAAGTGAAACGACCACTCCGGCTAATAAGACTCCGCAGCAGATCGCAGGGAATGCGTATTTAAACCTGATCTTAAACAAAGACGCTGCTACTGCACCGGTCCAGGCGCCGGTTATAGGAAGCGGGATGGCAACGAATAACGCCAGTCCTAATGCCTCGTATCTCTGCACCAGTTCAGCTTTTCTTTTCGTGCGCTCAAATAACCAGTCAAAGAAGCGCGCCCAGAGCTTGAAATGTCGCAGCCTTTGAGAGACCGGCTCTAGCAGGAATAATAGCGGGATCACCGGGATGAGATTGCCGAGTACTGCCAATAAGTAAACCTTCAGTATAGGAATATCTAAATAAAGCCCCAGGGGGATCGCTCCCCTGAGCTCAGAGACCGGCAAAGCTGAAACCACCATCACCGCGTACTCCTTCGGTAATGCCTTTAACCACTCAAGCAATATCTCTATCATCACCATAAGGGACACCCAATCAACTAATCGGCGGGGTGTCCCCCTCTCCTCTTTATAGGGGACACCCCTAGCTTCAAGTGATTGGGTGTCCCTACTTATTGGGGATGGGCGTATTTGCCGACCAGGGGGACAAAGACACAACCACAAACCTTAGATGATTTGATCTTTCCCTCCCTCTTTTCAATTACGGTCAAAACCTGGCTGAAGGTCTCCCCCAACGGTAAAACCAGCTTGCCGCCATCTTTTAGCTGTTCGGTCAACGGCAAGGGAACCCGGGGGCTGGCAGCAGTAACCATGATCCTGTCAAAGGGTGCCTGATCCTTCCAACCCAAGCTCCCGTCATCTACTTTTACCTTAATATTAGTGATGCCAAGCCCTGCAAAGACTGCTTCTGCCTTATTCGAAAGTCCGGCGAACCTCTCTACGGTATAAACTTCGCCTGCCAGCTCCGCCAGAATTGCTGCCTGATAACCCGAGCCCGTGCCGATCTCTAAGACCTTCTCCTTACCGGACAAGCCAAGACATTCAGACATTAGGGCAACGATAAAAGGCTGTGAAATAGTCTGGCCTTCACCTATAGGAATCGGAAAATCTCCGTATGCACTCTCCTGCAATTCCTCGGGGACAAATTTGTGCCGTTCTACTTTAGAAAAAGCATCCAGGACCCTCTGATCCTTTATGCCGCGGGGAACAAGCTGCTGATCAACCATCTGTTTCCTTGCCTGCGCGAAATCCATCAAAACCACCTGCGCTTGCGGGAAGCCAATACTTCATTAAATACAAACCTGAAAAACCGAAGGGTATCTACTATGGGATGGATCTCGCTCCGCTCTCCGCCATAAACACTCTTGATCGGTACGGATTCGATCTTAACGCCGCTCCGCGCAGCCTTGATCAATAACTCAGAATCAATTTCGTATTTGGAAGTCCTCAGGTCGATCTTCTTTAACACATCCCTCTTGATCAGGCGGAAACCGCACTGCGTATCCGGGATCTTCTGCTTGGCGACCCTCGAGACAAACCAGGACATCAGTTTATTCGTCAAAATGCGCAACTTAGGCATATTTTCGGTATTAGGCATCCGGTTTCCGATCAGGAATCCGCTGTCCGAATACTGCGCCAGGCGTAAAAAGAACGGGATATCTTCAGTCAGATGCTGGCCGTCTCCGTCCATAGTTATCACCGCATCAAAATCCTTACCCAGGCAAAAGTCAAACGCCATCCTTAATGAGACCCCCTTACCCTGGTTCCTCTCATTTCGCAGCACTGTCGCACCATTCTCGCTGGCAACAAGACGGGTATTGTCGTGCGATCCGTCATCGACCACCAGCACCTCGAGGTTTTGCCGGCGGATCTTATCCACCAGTGAGGCGATCGACTTCTCCTCGTTATATGCGGGTATTACTACGCAGATCTTCACCCTATCCAGAACCTCCTGAACATAAACCACTGCTGTGGGTACCTTCTTATCTGATCCTCGATTATCGGTTTATACTGTTCGATCACTGTCCTAACGTCATTAGTGCCGTCAGGGATGATCGGCTTTTCAAAGCGCAAAGTCGTAGTATCATCATCGTTACGCATCACAAACGCCGGGACGATCGCAGCCCCCGTCTTTAAAGCAAAAGCTGCCGGCCCGCGCGGAAAAAGCGTAGGCTTACCAAAAAAATCGATTTCCTCCCCATGTTCATTAAAATCGCGGTCGCCCACCAAAGCAACCAGTTCATTGTTCCTCAGGGCGGCGAGGCACCTTCTTACCGCATGGCTAAAAGGTATCACCTTCATCCCCCTGCTCTCCCTGCGGGAGTTGAAAAAATCATTTACCCGCTGATCTTTATGCTCCAAGGCCACGGCAGATATCGGATAGCCTGCAAGGCCCATTGCAATGCCGCCTAATTCCCAGTTTCCCAGGTGTGCCGACAAAATAACTACACCCTTGCCCCTGGAAAGTGCCTGATCAATATATTGAAGGTTCTCTATGTTTACGCGCTCCTTTATATTACCACGGTTAAGCATCGGCACGCGGAAGAAATCCACCAAATACTTGGCAAAGTTTCTGAACATCCGGAACCTGATCCCGGCGATCTCCTCTTGCGTCTTCCCGGGGAAAATTGCCCTCAGATTTCCCGTGACCCTCTTGCGATCCTTATCGGCAACCACATAATGCGAGTCCGAAATAAAGCTCGCCACTCTGTAGCACGCCTTTAACGGAAGATGCATGGCAAGCGACTGGCCCAATCTGTAAAGTAAATAACTAAACATTTCTATGGCATGAATCTAATAATAACCTGGCGATATCCTCGCTGGCGTTTGGCTTACTGCTCGCACGGGCAGCGGCGCGCATGCTGTTTAACCTGTCGGGATCTTCCAGCAATCCTTTGATCACCGGGATTAATTCTTCCAGGCGGTCTATCTTGACTGCCGCCCCCTTCTCCGTCAAATAGACGGTATTGCTCGCCTCCTGCCCCGGGATCGGCTTTATGATCACCATCGGTAAATTCTTCACTAATGCCTCGGCAGTAGTCACGCCTCCGGGCTTAGTGATGATAAAATCAGAAATATCCATCAGCTCGTTGATATTGCCGGCCCGACTTAGGATAGCGGTCTTTTTCTTATATTTCCTTGCCTTCCTATTTAAATAAGCAAAGAGCTTCTTATTAGTCCCGGTCACCACAACCATTTGAAAATCTATATTTATTTTATCTAACGAATTAATCATCGCCTTTATCGGGCCTAAACCCTGGCCGCCGCCCATGATCAGGATAGTTTTTTTATCCGGATCAAAACTGAGGCTTGATAAGACTTCTTTCTTGTCGGCACGCTGTTTAAACTTATGGTCAAAGGGTATCCCGAAAGCCTCTATTCTTTTATCAGCAACTCCCTTTGCGGCTAACAGTTTACTCACCTCTTCGGAAGGGGTAATATAATGATCTACGCCCTTATAGACCCAATATGAGTGCGGGATATAATCGGTCAAGACCGCCACAAGCGGCAGGCGAGAACCATAAGTCTTCTTGTAATCTGCAACCATCCCGCAGGGGAATGCCTGTGTGCAGGCGACTGCCTGGGGGCGGAATTCATCAAAAAGCTTTTTTAATTTCGGCGAATTGAATTTATGGATCTTATTTTTTATATTTTCAATTTTGCGCACAACCGCAGGATTATCGTACAGGTAATCCCAGATCTTTGGAGCTTTTTTAATCAACCCGATATAAAGCCGGTTGATCACCTTTTCCGATAAGGGATTGGTATAATTGAACGCATTTATGTTTAATATCTCAGCCCCAGGGGATAATCTCCTTATCGCGCCTTCAATCGCCAGCGTGGCGCTGTGATGGCCGGAGACTTCGGAGATATACATTAAGATTATACGTTCGGATGGCATAAGGATTAGATTCCGCCTTCTTCAAAGAGTTCTACGAAAACCGATGAGATCTGTGGATTAAACTGTCTCCCGGCCTGTTGCCTGACCACTTCCTTGGCTTCCTTTTTTGAGAGTGCGCGCCGGTATGGCCTGTCGGTAGTCATGGCGTCAAATGTATCTGCGACAGCGATTATTGCCGCGTTCAAGGGGATCTCTTCACCCTTCAAGCCCTCCGGGTAACCGGTGCCGTCATATTTTTCATGGTGGTATTTTATCCCCAGGATCGAATCTTTCAACTCCGTGATCGGCTTCAGGATCGATTCACCGATACTGGGATGCTCCTGGATCTTCTTCCTCTCCTCATCGGTCAAAGGGCCTTCTTTATTCAATATCCGCTCCGGTATGCCGATCTTTCCTATATCATGCAGGAGTGCGGCAATATTCAGATTCTCCAGGAACTTCTCATCAAAGACATTATTGCTGGTTTTTCTAAGCTTCCTGGCGATCCCCATGCTGATATTAGTAACCCGCGCAGTATGTCCGTGCGTATAGTGATCCTTTGCATCAATAGCTGCGGCAAGAGCGATTGTCGTATGGATAAAAAGCCGCTGTTTTTTATAAAGCTGCAGGTTCAGCTCTTTAAAGAGCTGGGCGTTCTTTATCGCCATCGCCACATCCGAAGCAAGCGCAACAAAGAAATTCATCTCATCGCGGCCAAAAGTCTTCCCGCGAGTCTTTTTACCCAGAAGCAGTATCCCCAGAAGATCCTTACCGAAATATGCCGGAATACAGACGTTCGCTCCGAATATCTCCATCTGATACATAACCTGCTTCAAGAGTTCCTTACTCTTGGCGTTGATATCCTTCCTTAATGTTTTCTTAGCTTCCTCAAAGACAATAGCGCCATCCTTAAAGATCTTCTTATCATGGCGCTCAATGAAGAAGCTGATCAGAGGGTTACCGGCATCTGTACGCAGGAACCCTTTGGGGATCTTATGGCCCGGGGCGCCGCGAGAAATATTCAATACGTAAGTATCCTTCTCCTGGTCCTTTAATAATATCCCCGCGTGGCTGACCTTGACCTTCTGCACCAGCGTACGCACGATCATCTTCATCAAAGATTCAGGATCATGCACCATGATCATGCTCTTTGCCGCGGATTCCAGCTCTCTCTTATAATTTATCTTCACTTCAACGCCCCCATGACCACCTTTTCAAGCTGATCCAACTCTAACGGCTTATGGATATAATCCAAAATACCTAATTGTTTACACTGGTCCAGCGAACCATCCTCTTCGGGCTTCTTGCCGGTGACCATGATCACTCTTGTCTTCTTATCCTTTTCTCTCAGCCGCCTGAGGGTCTCGATCCCGTCAACCCCATCCATTTTGATATCCATCAGCACCAGGTCAGGCTTGTTCTGCGCTATTGATCCCAGGGCCTCCTCGCCGCTTGAAGCAATAATAACATCGATCTTGCGCCTGCGGAAGAAATTCGCGGCAAATTCCCGCACATCCTGCTCGTCATCCACGATCAAAAGTTTTGGCATCCTTTCTCCTTTGCTCTAAAATACCATTATTCAACGTAGTTATCAATTATTACTTGGCGATCGGCAGCTCCAAAATAAACCTTGTGCCGACTTTATAGTCTGACTCGAAAGAAATCTTGCCCTTATGGGCGTCAGTGATGATCTTTCCGATAACGTAAAGCCCGAGGCCTGTCCCCTTTTTGCGGGATGAGGTCTTGGTAGTAAAAAATGGCGTAAAGAGCTTCTTGTTATCCTCATCTTTTATACCCATACCGTTATCTTCGATCACAATTTCAAGCTTACGGTCTGTTTTATTATTGGCGCTGATTGCGATCTTACCGCGGTAGCCCGTCTCTTTAAGCGTAGTGCGGCGCTCAACGATCGCATCATAGGCATTATCGATGAAATTAAAGAACACCTCTACCAGCTGAGTTATATTCCCCTTTATTTTAGGAATATTCTTGGAGAAGTTGCGGTTGATATCTATCTCGGATAATTTGACTTTATACTGGACCATCTCCAGCGTATCATCTAAGATTTTGTTCAGATCCACGGCCTCAAGGCTGGAATCTCCCTTACGGGAGTATTTCAAAAGGCCCCTGACTACTTCTCCTCCCTGAGTAACATTGACACTGATACGCTCCAGGGCATGATTGATACTCAGGATCGCTTCCTTTACTTCAGGGGTGCACTTTGAAGTATTAAGCATCTTAAGGGTATCAAGGCTATCGCCTGCGATCAGTGATAGCGCATGGAAGCGGTTGTTGATCTGATGCGATAGCCCGTCAGCCATGGTACCGATTGTCGCCATCTTCTCTGCCTGGGCGATCTGCCCCTGCATCTCCTTTGTCTCCTCATAAAACTGGGCATTCTCAATAGCAAGAGCCGCCTGACTGGCAAGAATTTGAAAAACGTTAAGATCATCAGGCGTGTAAATCTGCCCCGAGAGCTTATCTCCTAGCACAAGGAAACCTATAAACTTATCCTCTAATGAGCTGGGAATGATTACTGAGGCAGTAAGCTGGCGCATCTCCTCTTCTAACCGGTGATAAACAGAGCTATTTGTATCTTCTGCCAGCCGCTTGATCTCTTCATAAATTAACGGCTCGCGCTTTTCTGTAATCCAGGCGATCAGTTGATTATTAGAGGATAACTTAGCAACTGACTCCCTCCCCTTATCGCGGCTTACCTGTAAAACATATTCACCGGTATCCCTGTTACGGAGATAAACTGCTACATATGATATACGAACCGTTCTCGTAATAATGTGAGCGATCAAATCTAACAGCTTATGAAGGTTACGTATTCGCGTCATTCCAGCTGAAGCTTCTTTTAACGTCTGCTGGTAGCGTCTCTGCTCTCGAAGTATTCGTGCTTCTGCCTTACTTTCGAAAAAAATGTAAATAAATGGCCCGGCTGTGGCCAAAACTGCCATCAATACAAGCGGAAACATCCACCAGTTAATACCAAGCAGACCAATGATTTTTTCCTTATGCCAAACAGCAATCGCAAAAGGACATCCTAAAACTAAAGTGTA
Organism: Candidatus Omnitrophota bacterium; assembly: GCA_042570405.1. Classification (GTDB taxonomy): domain Bacteria; phylum Omnitrophota; class Gorgyraeia; order Gygaellales; family Profunditerraquicolaceae; genus JBHPDM01. Next base: position 19,290 of record JBHPGR010000011.1, on the reverse strand, counting down.
AACTGCAACAAAAATACTCGTCCGCGTAATAGCAATTTTGATATCCATAAGTCGATAACGAAAAACAGCGTAAGTAGTTGTTATAATATAAATAAATACTAACACACTCGGATAAGGCATTACTTTGATATTGAACATTAAAGGAAAACAACTTGCACCACCAAAATAACCTAACGTAGTACCAATTAGTAAATATTGCATCTGACTTCTTACGTATCCAGTTGAAGTCCTGTACTTCTTGAATAAGAAGTAGTGTGCGTAAATTACCCACCAAATGAAATTCAAGACATAAATTAAATAACCAAATTTTCCAATGGGATAATATTGCATGCCTAACTTAGAAACTAAGTCAGTTACAATAAGGGGGGTTAGTGCAACTAAAAATAAGGATAAACAACATAAAAAACAGATGTTTAATACTTTCTTTTTGATTTCTTTTAGATCCAGCCAGATACAAATAAAATGCAAGAATTGCGCAGGAATAAGTGCACCTAGAGCATGTGATATTCTACTTGCCCATATTGCTTGATCTTTATTTATAAAAGGTAACATAGTTATTGCATAACCCAAGCTCCATCCACCAACGCTCAGGCAAAAGAAGAACCATGATCTATTACTCTTCTTTTCTCTACCAGTAAAGTAAATGAAGAAACCGAGTGCCCAACTCCCTATTGCAGTAAAAAATGTAATTAATCTATACAGATTAATCATGTTATTTGACTAGTGCTTTTTTAAATTCTTCTGCAATGATTTTGTGTCCCAAATCATTTGGATGCAGGCCGTCTTCGCATATTACATTTGGCATGCGACTTTTTAATACATTGAATATATCTACCAACTTAACATTGCAAACCTGCGCAATTTCTTTTAGCGCATCGCTATATGACTTATGCCAATCGGAAGGAGATTTGATATTTTTCATGAGTTGTTTCATCTGAGGCAAACTCTTAGTAAATCCACTTGAGGTAATTGGTTGTAAATTAGAAATGAAGGGGTCTTTACCCTTTTCTTTAATTGCGTGAATCATCTTTATTATATTTTCTTTATATTTTCTACTATCAATATTGGGCGTATCAACATCAAATAATCGGCAATCATTATTGCCAAATAATATTATCACATGAGAATAGCCATCCCTATTCAAAACATCACTCCGCAATCTCCTTAAGCCATCTCTGCTAGTATCATTATTACGGCCTTTTATTAAGACGGGCACTTGCAGCAAAGAACGTAATACCCTACCACAGCCACAGCTCCTACTGGAAGCTCCAGTTCCGAAAATTACACTATCGCCAAAACATATGACACCGTTTAACATCTTAGTCATTATAATTATTAAGCGCTTCTTCACTAAGTTCTTTTATTAAGCTTTTGACAGAAACTATATCTTTTACTCTATGAGCATTTGCCCCGCACATTACAAAACCATCCTCAAGATTACCTCGATAAGCATTTACTAATGCTTGCGCGATACAATAATTTGCTGCATAAGGATCGCAACTCTTTAAGCATTTAAAAGGGCAAATAAATTTTATTTTTTCGCCTGATTCAATCCTATCTACAAATTTATTTCTAATCACCCTTGCCGGCATACCTACGGGGCTCAAAATTACAACTATATCTTCTTTAGTACTTTTTAAATATGCCTCTTTGTAAGCAGAAGAAACATCACACTCATCTGTACATACAAACCTTGTAGCAACCTGAACTCCACTTGCCCCAAGCTTCAACATTTTTGCGATATCTTCACCGGTAAAAACACCTCCGGCTACTACAACAGGAATCTTCTCTTTTGTCTTTGACTCAAACTTACATACTACATCGAGCACCTCTCTCAACAAATCCTCTAACAAAGGCGGATTGTCTCCAATTAGTTCACCGTACTTAAAACCAATATGCCCTCCCGCGAGTGGCCCTTCTAGGACTAAAGCGTCTGGTAATATTTTGTACCGTCTTAACCAGGTCTTGCAAATCAATTCCGCCGCTCTACCTGATGAAATAATCGGAATCAGCTTAGTTTTTGAATCTTGCCTTAATAAAGGCAAGTGGAGCGGAAGGCCAGCTCCGGATATTATAGCACCTACTTCCTCCTCAATGGCCACTCGCGCTAAATCGTCATAATTTGTTAAAGCGTACATTATATTTACACCGAATGGATTATCGGTAAGAGCTTTTGTTTCTCGTATCAAATCTCTAAAGGCTAACCTTGATCTTTCTTCATAAGGCAAATCATTATTACCTTCTTCTCCTAGGCCAACGCTTGCTATGACGCCCAAAGCCCCCTCATTAGATACTGCAGCAACTAGCTTTGCCGTAGAAACTCTTACACCCATACCCCCCTGGATTATCGGCGGACTGATTCTTAAATCTCCGATTACTAAATCAGGTAATCTATTCATTTTTATGAATATTTTCTACATGTACAAAATTCATACATTCCCCATTGATCAACACTAATTATAACATTCTTAAAACCTAAATCTAATAACCACTTCCTGAAAATCTCTGGTTTCCTATAGACTAATTCCCATCTATTTCCTTCTGAAGTTACACACACCTTACTCATTAATTTTTTGCTAGGATTATCTACCTGGCTAATAAAAAGAAGCAAACCATCATAACTAATACTATTATGGATATCTCTTAATATTTGCAAAACGAAATCATCATCTTTATATTCAAGTAATCCGGAAAGAAGCACGATATTTGGTATCCAAGCAATCTTTTTTGATAACCTTTTGAGATGCTTAATTCTGAGAACATCTGCTTTCGTGAATCTTATCGGCTTATCTCCAGCTAGAATTTTACCAAAATTTAAGGAACGAATATCTTTATCGATACACAAAACTTCTACATTGTGCTGATTTGAACCATCTATCAATTCAGTAAGATATCTAGCAGGCCCAGAAGCAACATCTACTATTCTAGTTTTTCTTTTTAAGTATAAATTATTTGCAATTTCGTTCTGAAGAATTTTAATTACTATCTCTTTTCTATTTCTTGTTGCCTTTACGGAGGGTAAATTTAATAATACTTTATCAACAAACCTCCCAAAAGACGTTATTCCCTTTGGCTTTGCCCTATACATGTGGTCAAAATTTAAACCGGAATCTGCAGCCCCTTTTATGCTAGTCCTTCCTAATTTACTTAAAGATAGTATATTTTTAATTATCTTTCTATACCAAAAATCTTCTATCTTGGTTTTAATATTTGTAGTTATAACTCTGCCCCTATTCATTCTTTATGTGTGCCTCAATATTTGACAACAGCTCCTTCAAATCAAAGGGTTTAGTCAGAAATCCAGCAACTTTCAAATCACCCGTTTTTTGACGATTGTCCTCACTATCATAACCGGTAATTACAAGTTCTGGAATATGGTCCTTCCCTAGCTCACTCAGACTTTTTCTTATTTGTTTGATTGTCTCAACACCATCGAGGCCTGGCATTCTAATATCAGTAATAATTAAATTATAATTTACATTTTTTATCTTTTCTATTGCCTCCTGGCCGCTTTGCGCAGTAGAAACACCATACCCCTCACCTCTTAGCAGTCTCTTTAAGGTTCCCAATATTAATTCGTCGTCATCAATTACTAAAATATTCCTTGTCATTTTGAATTACGACCTCTCTAAAACTTTCTTAACTGTTATCTGTATCGTTCTAACATCAAATGGTTTCTCTATATATCCAGCCGCGTTTAACGCTAAGGCCTGTTGATATATATCATCTTTGGCATATGCTGTGATAAAGATTTCCGGAAGAAGATCTTTGCCATTTTGTACTAAATATTCTCTTATTTTTTTCACTATTTCCATACCATCCATTTCAGGCATTTTAATATCTGAAATAATTAAATCAAAGTCCGCTTCCCTTATCCGCCTGAGCGCTCTTACACCGTTAAAAGCTGTAGACACCTTGTACCCCTCTCTAGTTAATAATCTCTTTAAAGTCATCAGCACCAATTTATCGTCATCAATTACTAGAATATTCTTTTCCATAATTAATCGATGATTCTTACTTTACTTTTGACCTCGTCTTTTTCTTTCACTCTGGGAAGTTGAACTGTAAATGTTGTACCTCTGTTAGTTTCCGATTGAACATTAATTAGGCCATTATGTTTTTCTAATATAGATTGACAAATGGAAAGCCCAAGACCAAGGCCCTTCCCAACATCTTTTGTGGTAAAAAATGGATCAAATATCTTTGAAACTACCTCTTTCGGTATGCCTGCCCCCTCATCCTTGACCTCAACTTTTACACAATCTTTGTTTTTTGAGACAGCTATTGTTACGACTCCCTCCTTCTTTATGCGCTTAATGGCATCCTTGCCATTCAAGATCAGATTCGTTATTACTTGTTCTAATTCATTATGATTTCCTAAAACCAAATATGCACCTTCTTTGACTTCGGTGATTATCTTAATATTTTCCTGCTCTAATTGATATCCAAGAAAAGTAACTACCTTATTAATAACGTCTAATAGGTCTACCTTAGATACCTCTGCAGTTTCCAGCGGCCGCTTAGCATAAGTCATCAGCTTCTGCACTATGGTCCGGCAGCGCTTAGTAGCTTCCTCTATTAACTCAAGCGATTCCTTGTCAAGCTTATCATCAATTGACTTTGCCGCTAAAAGCATCTGGACATTTGTCAATATTGCGGTCAAGGGATTATTTATCTCGTGGGCCACACCTCCTGCCAGCGTACCTACCGTAGCCAGCTTCTCCGCCTGAACAAGCTGCTTCTGCACTTCTGTTAATTCTCTTGTCCTCTGCCTGACCTGTTCTTCGATATTTTCATATAGTAATGAATTTGATATAGCAATTGTAGATTGGTTCTTCAGTGTCGTTAAAAAATGCAAATCTGCTGCGTTGTAGCGCCTGAGGTTTGCTTTTTTTCCAAGATTGATTATGCCTAATAGCTTTTCATTTAGGGCTAAAGGCACGACTACGGTGGCTTCTGTCAACCTGAAGTAATTCTTTGCATTTTCTTTGATAGATGTATATGCCGGATCTATCTCAACAAATTCCCTGTAAATAATCTTATTGTTTTTGGCCATCCATACCAAGAACAAATCGTCAGCCTTTAGTTCGCTTATCTCTCGGGCAGTATTTACCGCATTTGCCAGCCTATAGGCCTTCCTACTATCATTATAAATAAAAATGTCTATCTGTTGAGGGTATAGGGTATCAGCAATCGTATCTTCTATGCGCTGTATAAGACTATCAAACCCCTTCAAATGGACTAGGTCCTCCGTGAAACGGCTTGAGATCTCCTCTAAGTCTGAATGTCGCCTCTGGAAGAAGTGGTCGATCTTAGGCTGGATAGCGCGCAGATAAAGCGTCAGGGCTAAAAAACTGAATATCCAAAATACAAACTGCAGCATCGTAGATTCTTTTATAAGCGGGGAAATAGCTCTATAGAGGAAGAAGATCGGGATGACAATCAATGAGAAAGAGAATACCCAAAGCGCTGTTTTATGAAATACGGTCTCTATATCAAAAGCTCTATACCTGATAATGGAATAAGCTAAAAGCGAGACAAAGAAGATCATGGGAATAAAACCAAAGGGATAAATCGGGATTGTCCAAACTTTAGCTACAAAATCAAGCGATGCAATAAAGGCGATCAGGAATGCTGCGATTATCAGACCAATCTGATTCTTTTTTATAGGAATATTTTCGCGCTTGAAAGCGATCCATAAATTAATCTGCACTACGCTGTATACTATTACATAAAATAGCAGGAATAAATAGTTTGCTGGCTCATAATGAGGATAATATCCCCAGAAATACGAGCTGGGTATAGTGATGAACTTATCCGTAGAAATAGCGGCGATATAAAAGAATAACGCGGAGATTAAGGAACCTAATACAAAATGCCGCTGCTTTTTAAGTAATCCTGATGAAGCAGCAGAGAACAGATAGGCGCTCGGCATTATGTTGGCTACGCCAAAAAATGTGAAATACTTATACCAATTCAGAGCCGTCTGCGGATTATTAGAAAGATACACAAGGCCGGTCGTAAAAAGCCAAAGGCTCAGGCTTGAACAGAGACAGAAAAAACCGGTATTCCGGGCAGAGCGCTTTGTCTGTATGATCACGAACAGGCCGATAGAAAAGATAGCTATACTCACTACCATAACGGGTATGGCGTGTGGATTATAGCTGTAATTTGATAAATCTAGTAATTGCTTAAGCATTCTTTGCCGCTCTCTTTATCTTCCTGATATCCTCATCCTTGATCTGCCAGTCGGCCCAGAAGAAGGGGGCGAGTTCAAAGCCATGCTTCTCACCGAGCTTTTTTATCTCATCCATCTTCTCTAAGGTAATATTCCCCCTGCCGTAGCTGAAGTTTTCATAACGGCGCTCAAGGGATAAGATGATCACCTCTGAGAAGCAACCATAGGCGACATCCGGCGAAGGCAACCCCATATCAATACCGGTGTCAATCGGTGTAGGGACAGAGGCCAGGCCGCCGGAGAAGATCAAAATATCCCTTCTCTTTATAGGCGCATAGGAAATATTCTTTGGATACGCCAGATCACAGATAACTGCCCCGGGCTTAAACCATTCTACATCTAGTATTGACGCAGAAGAATTTGCCGCTGCGATGACTATATCGGCGTCCTTGACTGCTTTTTTGTTCCTTGTGGTAGCCGCGATCTTCGCCTTACGCTTCTTCTTAAGTTCTGCTTTTAGCTTGCTTAAGTTTGATCTTGTCCTGCCGGTTATTGTTAATTGCCTTACTTTCCCGGATAATGCCCTGGCGCAGGCGCTGCCGATATCACCGGTTCCGCCGACTATAGTGACCTTTAAGCGATTTAATTCCTTACCTAAAAGTTTTGCCGCGCGCTCAACACCTTGGACCGCCAATACAGCAGTATAGGTATTCCCTGTAGTAATAGGGATATCGACGTCTTCGCTGATCTGATGGCCGAGCCGCTCTCCTACGATAGAGGTAAAGCCTCCTAAGGTTACGATCCCCACCCCGCATTTTTCAGCCAGCTTGCAGGCGCGCACTACTTTTGAATAAACACCGTACATATCCTGGGAGACCATATCGGGGATGAAGGTGCAGAGAATAAAACACCCATCCGTTGTAGCGCCGGTCTTTGATTTAAATTTTTTCATCTCAAACATCTTAAAAGACGGGGTGATCGTAAATAGTTTCTGCAGGAATTCCTTTGAGGGCAGCTTGAAGGTAGGATCCATCATCTTCAGGCATTTGGTCATATGAGTAAAATTGTAAAAATGCCCTAATATCCCAAAGCCGGCGATCTTTTTATTGTGGCCGTTCTTAAAGCTGGTGTAGGTCACAGAGATCAACCGGTCCTCCACCGCTTCCAGTATCGCTTCGAAATTCTTGGCGAGCAAGACCTTGATATACTCGTCGGCAAAATCCTTTATCGCCGGCACGCCGACACTTAAATATACAGTGACGATGACTTCCGTGCCCTGCGGATGATTACGGAAGGTCCATTCCCCCTTGAATTCGCGCAGGTCACCCTTGATCGCTCTAAAATATATCGTGTCGTGGTCAAGCGCAATGGTATCCTCCTCTGTCCAGCTGATCGGTACGCTATCGACCTGCACGCGCCACTTCGTGGTCATCTTGTGCCTATCTTTTTTTATTACCGAAGCCTCTTTAACGCATGGAATATAGGAAGGAAATTCCCAGACCTTTGTGATCCGGCGGATGACCTTCCACTTCTGAGCAGGAATGATCCTGGTCACTTTTATCTCGATAAGTTTTTTATCCGGCATTTATCATCTCCTTGATCGAGTTTCTGACTTTGAAGATACCGTCTTGCAGATCCATATCATCGATGCGGTCTTCATATTTCTTCAAAAGATACCTCGGCCTGCCGATCTTGACTTTTATAGGATTTAATCTCGGTAATTTAGCCGACTTAGGAAGCGCATCATGAGTTCCAAATATCGCGCAGGGGACGATCGGCCTACCGGTCTTGATCGCCAGAAGCGCTGCTCCACTCCTGAAATCCCGCAACTTACCATCATGGCTGCGCGAGCCCTCCGGAAAGATACCGACATTCTTATTTCTATTTAATAAATACAGCGCTTTCTCCGATGCGCTTCCGGTTGGCAGGGTCTGCGTTGCCTTCAAAAACCACTTCAGCCACGGCTGATTATAAAGGCCCCTGAAGGTCAGCCAATAGATCTTCTTAGGAATAGCCACTCCCAGTGCCAATGGGTCCAGATAGCTTGAGTGATTAGCAACCACTATATAATTTGTCTTTTGCGGCAGATTCTCCAGGCCCTCTACTTTAAGCCTGAACATCGCCTTTAGTATGACCAGCAGTATTAACCTTAATAAATAGTAACCCATGGATTATGCCGCCTTCTAGTTTAACCAGTTTTACCGGAAAGAGGCTGTCTGCGCTCTTTTCCGTTGGTGTTACGATCTACCTTATCCCTGATCCAGCTCTCGATGTACTTTCTGTGGAACCGCCAGTCAGTCCCGATCTTAAAGGCCGGGATCTTGCCCTCGCGGGCATAGCGGTGCACCGTGAGCGGATGGAGATTAAGGTACTCGGCAACATCCTTGGTTGTCATGATTTCTTTATCTCTACCCATACTATCACCCCGCTTATAATTTAGACATACCTAGACAAACAATTACTATACTAATAAAACTATGGCTTGTCAAGAAGAATTTCCCTCAGGCGAAAAAAGGCACGCTTTTGGCGTGCCTGAATTTACCGAACCTGAAAGCATAGCTTTATTTTTGCTCGTCTATCTCTGCTAAAACCTCCCCTACCCTTACTTCATCTCCTTCATGCATAACAAGTTGCGAAAGTATCCCCGTGCAGGGACAGGGCAGGTTAAAAGTGGCTTTATCTGTAGTAAACTCAACCAGATCATCCTTCTCCTTTACCTGGTCCCCCTCCTTAAAATACCAGAATGAGACCGTTGCCTTCTCGATTCCCTCCCCAAGCTCTGGTAAAACCACCTTACTCATCCTCTCCTCCTTATAAAGGGGACACCCCCAGCTTTAGTTGATTGGGTGTCCCTAGTGTGGAAGTGAATTTATGGATCAATCTTTCCTTTATATCATCGAATGATACTTCCCTGCCCAGGATGCTCTCAAGTGAAGTCATCCTTATATCCATTCCGCAAGGGCGGATCATGCTGAAGTTTGCTAAATCACCGGCTTTTATATTGATGCTGATGCCATGAAAGGCGATCCAGTTCCTGATCGCAATACCGATGGAGGCGATTTTTTTTCCTTCGACCCAGACACCGGTCCTGCCGGCGCATCTTTTGCCTCTGACCCCAAAGTCACCGAGTGAGTCTATTACGATCTCCTCCAGCGTACGCAGGTACAGATGAATATCCTTCTTAAATTTACTTAAGTCGATTACCGGATAGAGAGTCAGCTGACCGGGCCCGTGATAAGTCACATCTCCTCCCCGCTCTATTTGATGCACCCGGATCCCCTTTGCGCGCAGCGCGTTGTCATCAGCTAATATATTCTTTCTTTCTGCTCTACGGCCCATGGTGATCACAGGGTGATGGCGGCAAAAGATCAATGTAGATACACATCTTGCGTTCTTGACCGCTCTGAATATATCCTTTTGCAGATCCCGGGCCTTTTCAAAATCTACTAAGCCTAAATCGCGGATTTCAAGCTGCATGAATTATCCTAAGGCTTCTTTTATGGATTCGGATAGCGTGGGATGGGCGAAAATGACCTCTTTGACCTGCGAGGTCTTCATGGACGAAGAGACGGCTAAAGTCAAAACACCGATCAATTCCGTTGCCTTAGGGCCGATTATCGATGCGCCCAGGATCTGGTCGCTCTTTTTGTCAGAGACGATCTTGATAAAACCATCTGTTTCATCTAATATACGCGCCATACCTGAGCCTAAAAAGTCGAATTTGTGTATGGCAACATCAACACCTTTGTTCTTTGCCTGCTCTTCATTTAAACCGACACTTGAGATCTCAGGATCGGTAAAGATACAGTTGGGGATGTTTGTGTTGTCAGCCTTTTTGGGGCTCTCTGAATTTACGATATTCTCCGCGCAGATTTTTCCCTGGTAAGCAGCGTAATGGGCAAGCATCACCTTACCGGTACAGTCTCCTGCGGCATAAATATTGGAAACATTGGTCGCCAGGTGTTCATCGACGAGGATTTTGCCTTTTTCGGTTTTTATGGAGCACTTTTCCAGGCCTAAACCTGCCGTATCAGGGGTTCTGCTTACGCAAAGCAGGATCTTATCGTAATCATCGGGCTTTACCGTGGAGGCGTCAGTGTTTGTGCAAACCCCAATCTTTCGCTTCTTAAAGGCAGTTTCGAGTCTCCTGGCGATATCCTTATCCTCCAGGGGAAGAAGTTGCGGCATCTTCTCAACGATGTGTACCTGGCTCCCTAAGCTTGAAAAGATACTGGCAAATTCACAACCGATCACTCCTCCCCCGATGACCAGGAGCTTGCCCGGAATGTCTTTTAAATTCAGGATATCGTCACTTGAGAGGATCTTCTCATGGTCAAATCTTATTTGAGGCAGCTCCAGCGGCTTTGATCCGGTTGCGATAATGATAGATCTTGCCTTGATCTCTTTATCATTGACTTTTATTGTATCGCAGGAGGAAAGTTGAGCCCCGCCATACAGGAGATCAATACCTTTAAGCATGGACTCGATCCCTGTACGGAGTTGCTGGATGACTTTATCCTTCCTCCTCTGGATCTCGCCAAAGTTCACCTTAGGATCAACAGTATCTATGCCGAATATCTTTGATTTTCTTACAAGAGAATAGACTTTTGCGGATTGGACTAATACCTTGGTGGGGATACAGCCCCGGTTCAGGCAGGTTCCTCCGATATCCTTCTGTTCGATAAGAGCGACCTTAAGGCCTAACTCCTTTGCCTTGAGCGCGGCGGTAAAACCTGCCCATCCTGCACCGATGACTACTAAATCATAATCCATATTTAGAAACGCTTTGAAATTACGTCGAGGATCGCCTTGGCGGAAGCCCGGAGTGCTGCCTTCTCCTCTGGGTTCAGCTTGAGTTCCACTATCCCCTCTATCCCGGTCCTGCCGAGCCTGCAGGGAACGCCTATACAGAGGCCTTTAAGGCCATACTCGCCGTCAAGATAGGCTGATACGGCTAAGACGCGCTTCTCATCTTTTACAACCGCCCGGACTAGCTCCATTATTGCAACTGACGGCGCAAAATAGGCGCTGCCGCTACCCAAGTGCGAAACTATCTCCGCCCCCCTGTCAACTGTCTTCTTGACCAGGTTTTCAACCTGTTCCTTACTGACAAACTTATCCAGGGTAACGTCCTTGATCCTGGTGAATCTGGATAGCGGCAGCATGCCTTTTCCGTGGCTCCCGATCACAGTCGCTTCTATCTCTGCGTTAGGAACATTTAATTCTCTGCTGATCTGGTTAGTGAACCTTGCAGCGTCCAAAGTGACCCCCATACCGAATACTTTATTCGGCTTAAAACCGGTATTTTTAAGCGCCAGGTATGTCATCATATCCAGCGGGTTAGTAACGATAATCAGCACCGCTGCCGGCGCTGATTTCTTTACCTCTGCGCAGACACTCTTTAGGATCCCGCTGTTTTTATCGATGAGCTCTTCGCGGCTCATCCCGGGCTTACGCGCCAGGCCTGCCGTAACCACCACAATATCTGAATCTTTTATTCTTTTTAGATCATCGGTACCTTCGATCCTGTAATCAGATTTGAATCCGGCTGCGGCATCCTCAAGGTCAAGGCTCTTCCCCTTAGCAAGGCCTTTGACGATATCGACTAAAACTACACCGCCTAAACCTGCTTCTGCGATACGCATTGCTGCGTGCGCCCCGACTTGTCCTGCACCGATTATGCTGATCTTCATTTTAATTTTTGGATGATGGCATCGGCCATCTGGCGAGTACCTACTGCGGTAGGATCATTACGGTCTGCCTTTAGGTCATAGGTAACAGACTTTGCTTCCTTCAAGACCTCTTTTACCGCTGCCTCTAATCTATCTGCGGCCTTCTCCTCTTTAATATAGCGCAACATCAAGACCCCGGACAATATCATCGCCATCGGATTGACCTTATTCTGACCCTTATATTTTGGCGCTGCGCCATGCACTGCCTCAAATACCGCCATATCGCACCCTAAGTTTGCGCCAGGTGCCACCCCCAGGCCGCCCACCAGGCCGGCGCAGAGGTCTGAAATTATATCACCGTAGACGTTAGGTAGGACTAAAACATCGTAATTATGCGGCTTCTGCACCAGCTGCATACACATATTATCTACGATCGCCTCGCTGAACTCGATCTTGCCAAGGTATTCTTTAGCTACTTCGCGGGCGCACTTTAAGAAGAGCCCGTCGGAAAATTTCATGATATTCGCCTTATGCACCGCAGTGACCTTCTTGCGCTTGAGTTTTATCGCATACTCAAAGGCGAATCTGACGATCCTCTCTGAGGCGTACCTTGATATCGGCTTTATGGAGATCCCGGAATCAGGCCGGATCTTCTTAGAGGTATATTTCTCTACATCCTGGATGAACTTCTTTGTATCAGGTTTTCCCTCCTCCAGCTCGATCCCTGCATATAGATCCTCGCTGTTCTCTCTGACGATGACCAGATCTATATCCTTATATTGTGAACGTACCCCCGGGTATGACTTTGCAGGGCGTACGCAGGCGAAGAGATCAAGGGCATGCCTTATAGCGACGTTTACGGAGCGGAAACCCTCCCCTATAGGCGTAATGATCGGCCCCTTTATAGCGACCTTATTCTTCCTGATCGAATCCAGGACCTTCTCAGGAAGTAGTTCTCCGGTGGCGCTAAGAGCATCTGCTCCTGCGGTCACCTCTTCCCACTCGACCTTGACACCACTAGCTTCGATGCATCTTGTGGTCGCCTCGGTGATCTCAGGTCCGATCCCGTCACCAGGTATTAGAGTTATTTTGTGCGCCATATCTTTTTAAATCCTAAATTCTAAGCACGAAATCCTAAACAAATTCTAAGCACTAAATTCTAAAGTTTGAGATTTAGAATTTTAACTCCTTATGCTTCTTAATATACTGAACCACGCCACCCTCTTTTAAGAATCTTTGCATAAACTTAGGCAGAGGTTTTACTTTTAGCCGCAGGTTGCGTGAGCTATCGCTTACTAAACCTTTATCCAGGTCTATATCTAATCTATCGCGCGCCTTGATCCTGGAGGTATCGGTTTCGACCAGCGCAAGGCCGATATTGAAACTGTTACGGAAGAATATCCGGGCGAAGCTCTTGGCTAATACCGCCGTGATCCCTGCTGCCTTAATCGCTAAGGGCGCCTGTTCACGCGATGAGCCCATTCCGAAGTTCTCTCCCGCAACGATTATCGATGCGCCGGGAGTGATCTTCTTAGTGAAATGCGGATCGATATCCTCCATTATATGTTTTGCCAATTCATTTATATCCGTAATCGAGAATTTGTAGCGCCCGGAGATGATCGAATCAGTATTTATATCGTCTCCGAGTTTCAGGGCTCTCCCCTTTATCCTCATAGCTGCTTGAATTCATCCTGATTCTTGACTTTAGACATCGCAACATCTAAAGTGATCTGCTCTTTCTTGAAAAGCTCCTTTAATGACTTGTCCATCGTCTTCATCCCGAACTGGGCCCCGGTCTGCATCAGCGTCGGGATCTGCTCGACCTCAAGCTCGCGGATCAAGTTCCTGACCCCGGGAGTTGCCACCATTACTTCGGTAGAAAGCACGCGCCCCTGGCCTGACGCCTTGGGGAGCAATAGCTGGGAGATTACTCCCTGGATGCAATCGGAAAGCTGCAGCTTGACCTGCTGCTGTTGGTGCGGCGGAAAAACATCAATGATCCTCTGTATGGTCTGCGGTGCATCCGGAGTATGCAGCGTGGCAAGTACTAAGTGGCCTGTCTCGGCTGCGGTAAGAGTAGTAGAGATCGTCTCCAGATCACGCATTTCACCGACCATGATCACATCCGGATCCTGCCTTAAGCAGTGCCTTAATGCCTCGGCGAAAGAATGCGTATCGGCATAGACTTCCCTTTGCTTGATTATGCATTTCTTATTCTTATGGATAAACTCGATCGGGTCCTCGATGCTGATCAATACATCCTCTCTCTCACTGTTGATCAGATCGACCATTGCCGCCAGGGTGGTGGTCTTTCCCACCCCCGTGGGACCGGTAACCAGCACCAGGCCGTTTGCTTTTCTGGCAAGGTCTGTTGCGATCGCAGGTAACCCAAGGTCACCGATACTGGGGATCTCTATCGGGACACGCCGAAAGGCTGCTTCAACAGCGCCCTTTTGCATATGCACGTTGACGCGGAATCTATCCATATCAGGAAGGGCCAATGAAAGATCAAGCTCCAGGTCCCGCTCAAAGATCTCCTTCTGCGTATTAGTCAGGACCCCGTAGATCATTTTCTTGAGATTCTCCCGCTCAAGCGGATGATCACCCATACGGTGCAGCACACCGTCAATACGCAGTATCGGCGGTTCCTTCTCGGTAAGATGCAGATCTGATGCTTTCTTGTCGATACACATCGCCAGCAGGTCGTGTATATCCATGCCAGACTCCCTACTCTTAGTGAACGCCATTTTATTCCTCCTTTTATAGGTAACGCCGGCAGTCAGCAAGCCTTCCCTCTAAAGCAGAAGCGGCTACTGTTGCCGGTGAACCGAGATAAATAAGTGCCTCAGGGCTTCCCATTCTGCCCTTAAAGTTCCTGTTGGCGCTTGAGATCACTGCCTCGCCGTCAGCAGGAACGCCGTTATGCGTACCCACGCAGGGCCCGCAGCCGGGAGCTACCACTACCCCGCCCGCCTTTATAAATACATCGATAATGCCTGAATTTAACGCTTCCTGAAATATGCGCCGCGATGCCGGCGCAACGATCAACCTTACTCCCGCAGCCACCCTTCTACCTTTAAGGATACTGGCTGCAACCTTTAAATCTGATAACCTTCCATTGGTGCAGGTGCCCAAAAACGCCTGGTCGATCCTGATGCCTTTCACTTCACCGATAGGCTTTACCTTATCCACAGCATGCGGTAAGGCGACCTGCGGCGTCAACTGTGATATATTATACTCTAAAACCCGGCAATATTGTGGATTTTTATCAGCCCTTACCGGCCTGACCCTCGCTTTTCCAGGGGAGTTCTTCTTCAGCCAGGCGATAGCCTTCTTATCCTGCGGCATGAAGCCCGCCTTTGCCCCCATCTCAACCAGCATATTGCAGATAGTAAAGCGGCCGGCCATGTCCAGATTCCTGATCACCGGACCGTAAAATTCCACCGCCTTGTAGGTCGCTCCGTTAACCCCCAGATCCCCGATGATCTTCAGGATAATATCCTTGGCGTAGACGCCCCTGGGGATCTTTCCCCAAAGCGAGATCTTTACCGTCTCAGGCACCTTAAACCAATTCTCACCCGTAGCAATGGCGATAGCAAGATCCGTTGATCCTACGCCGGTAGAAAATACCCCCAGCGCACCATAGGTGCAGGTGTGCGAATCAGCGCCCAGCACCAGGTCCCCGGGAAGGACCTCTCCGGACTCAGGGATCACCTGATGACAGACACCGCAGCCGACATCAAATAACCCTGCTTTATAATCATGCGCAAAAGAGCGCATCCTCTTATGGATCCGGGAGACCGGCTCACTCGGCGATGGGGCGCTATGGTCGATCACCATGCAGAACTTCGTCTTTAATCTCTTTACCTTTAGCTCCTTTATCCTGTCGATGATGATCGAAGAGGTACCATCCTGGCCAAAGGCAAAATCGACCTTGCAAAGCGCAAAATCCCCTGCCTTAAGCTTTCTTGCGGCGTGTTTACTTAATATCTTTTCAGCGATGGTCTGATGCATGGAGAGGTGTGATCCAATCTTTGATCCTGCGGATACCCTTCTCGATCTCCGGGGTGCCGGTTGCGAAACTCATCCGCACGTAGTCATCCCTGCCGAAGCTTACTCCCGGGATAACGCTCACCGAGGCCTCCTCAAGCAGGCGGTCGGCAAAGGTCAAAGAATCAAGCTGCGTCTTTGAGATATCGCAGAACATATAGAAAGCTCCCTGCGGCAGGAAGTATCCCAGCTTATCGATTCTTTCTAAGCCGGCGCTCATGCAGTCCCTTCTCTTCTGAAACTCTGCGCGCATCTTCTCTAAAACATCCCCTGGCGCGCTGAGTGCCGCCACTGCCGCCTTCTGGCTGATCGAAGAGGGGCAAGAGGTACTATGATCCTGCAACTTAGTCACCGCTGTAACTATGTCGTAGGGCCCGCCGAGGTAACCGATGCGCCAACCGGTCATGGAGGAGCTCTTTGATAAACCGTTTACCGTAACCGTAAAATCATTTATATCTTTACCAAGCGAGGCGATCGAGGTACAAGACAAGCCGTCATAAATGATCTTTTCATAGATCTCATCACTTAAGACAAAGACCTTCCTTGCCACGCAGATCTCTGCGATTTTTTCTAATTCATTCTTACTGTAAAGGCAGCCTGTAGGATTTGAGGGGCTGTTCAGGATCAGGAGTTTTGTCTTTGAGGTAATATTTCTCTTTAGCTCTTCCGGTGAGATCTTAAAACCATCTTGACTTCTAGTCTTTATGAACCTGGGGCTACCCTGACAGAGGTGGACCATCTCAGGATAGCTTACCCAGTGGGGCGAAGGTATGATCACTTCATCGCCCTTATTGACTAAGACGGTGAGGGTATTATAGATACTGTGCTTTGCCCCGCAGGATACGACGATCTGGCCGGGCTCGTAGTTTAAGGAGTTGTCGTTCTTGAATTTCTGGCTGATCGCTTCTTTTAATTCCGGTATCCCGGCGGAGGGGGTATACTTGGTAAATCCTGAATCGATCGCCTGCTTTGCGGCTTGCTTTATAAGATCGGGGGTATCAAAATCCGGCTCTCCGGAGGCAAAATTGGTGACGTCTTTTCCCTCAGCGCGTAACTTCTTTGCTTTTGCGGTAATCGCCAGGGTCGCGGAACGCTTCACTTTATTCATCCGCTCGGCAAGCAACCTTGTGTCAATACGCACGCCGGCACATCCTTTTCTATTATAGGGAATCCCTTTCCTTCTTAAAGATCTTTCTTATTCCGCCGAGGAAATTCTTCTTAGGCTTCTTTTTCTCCGGAGGCCTCTTTTTTTCCTTCTCCTTGACCGCAATTGCCGGCTTAGGCGGCTCTTCCAAGGCAAGTTTACCGCCGTCTTTTTGCGGCGCCTCCGGCTGCTTTAGGCCGGTATCCTTTACTGCCGCAGCTTTTGCTTTTGCCTTCTTCGGAAAATCTTTCTTCACGATCTCAGTAAACTCAAGTATCGCCATCGGTGCATTATCGCCGCGCCTGGGGATAAGATTAATGATCCTGGTATATCCGCCGTTCCTTTTTGCAAAACGCGGGCCGATTTCAGCAAAGAGCAATTTAACTAAAGCATGGTCTCCCAGTACCGTATAGGCCCGCCTCTTTGCCGCCAGCGTATTGGCCTTGGCCAGAGAGATCATCCTATCAGCCAGCGGTTTTACCGCTAATGCCTTACCCTTCGTAGTGCGGATCGACTGATTCAAGAGCAGGCTCCTGAAAAGCGCCTTAAGCGTGGCCTTCCTCCAGCTTGTAAAACGGTTCAAACGGCCTCTTTTTATCCTATGGCGCATGAATTATGACCTCTTTAATTTCTTGGTGTCTACCTGCATCCCTAACGCCAAACCCATCCCGGCAAGAAGATGGCTGATCTCGTTCAGTGACTTCTTACCGAAATTCTTGAAGTTGAGCATCTCGTCTTCAGACTTCTTTACCAGGTCTACGATCGTCTTGATATTAGCCTCTCGCAGACAGTTAGAACTTCTAACCGACAGCTCAAGTTCTGATATCGGAAGCCTGAGTTTCTCATAAAGCACCGCCTCTTCCTTGCTCATCTCCGGCTCCTCCTCAATGTCATCAGGGAGCTGGCCGAAACTTACAAATATATCAAGGTGCCGCTGCAGGATGTTGGAGGCGTAGAGCAGGGCATCCTTTGGCGTGATCGCGCCATTAGTGAAGATCTCTACGATCAGCTTGTCGTAATCGGTCCTCTGGCCGACACGGGTATGCTCGACATAGTAATTGACCTTCTTTACCGGGCTAAAAGTCGCGTCGATCGGGATCACTCCGATGGAGCGCTCCTCCTTCTTGTTCATCTCAGCGGGTACATAGCCACGGCCTCTTGCCACTTCCATCTCGATGTTGAATTTTGCATCCCTGGAAAGGGTGGCGATGTGTAAATCGGGATTGATCAGCTCGATCGTATCGTCCAGCTCCAGGTCATCGGCCTTGACTTCACCCTTCTTATCCTTCTTGACGCAAATCGTCTTAGGTATCTTGGAGTGCGAATTAAGCACCAGGCTTTTGATATTCAGGATGATCTCCGGCACATCCTCAAGGACTCCGGCGATATTAGAAAACTCATGCTGCACCCCCTGGATCTTGACCGATGTAACGGCGCTGCCCTCGATCGAAGAGAGCAGGACCCTGCGCAAGGAATTACCGAGCGTTACGCCATAGCCTCGCTCAAATGGAGCAGCAGAGAATTTTCCATAGAGGTTAGTGTAGGTCGATTCGTCGCACTCCAGCCGCTTCGGTAACTGAAAATCTCTCCATTTTATCCCCATCTATATCCTCCCCTTAAAGGTTTAACTATTTCCAACTTACTTTGAATACAACTCTACGATCAACTGTTCCTGAATCGCGCTTGGAATATCGTCCTTCTCAGGCCGCCTTAAGACTTTACACTTGCGGTTTGCATGGTCAAGCTCAAGCCAGGAGGGAACAGTCCTCTCCTTGGTGATATCCATATCTTCCTTGATCTTGATCTTAGTCTTTTCTTTCTTCGCCTTGACCTGGACCAGATCGTCCTTGTCTACCATAAACGACGGTATATTCACGCGCTTTTCGTTAACGTAAACGAAATTATGCCCGACTAACTGCCTTGCCTGGGCGCGAGAGACCGTGATCCCCATACGAAAGATCACATTATCGAGCCTGCGCTCCAGCAACTGCAGGAGGATCTTTCCGGTGACGCCCTTTGACCTGGAGGCAATTGCGAAATACCTGCGGAACTGCTTCTCCATTACCCCGTAGATCCTCTTTACCTTCTGCTTCTCCCTAAGCTGCAGGCCGTAGTTGGAAAGTTTCACTCTCGCCTGTCCGTGCTGTCCCGGGGGATATTCCCTCCTGGCAAAGGCACACTTAGGACCCGAGCACTTAGCACCCTTTAAAAACAGCTTCTCTCTTTCCCGGCGGCACAACCTGCAG